>NZ_JAQQBT010000020.1:0-47850 GCF_028570825.1 Vibrio sp. CCUG 15886
TTGCGTTGGGTTTAGTGGTTAAGGTGTTATGCGGTCACTTTTGTATTGCGTGCCCGCGCCCCTTAACGCGGCGTTATACAAATGGAGTAATAAATGAACTCGTGGCTAGACTTTGAGCATAGGTTTCGAACATTAGCACCTGCACTTCAATATCATCGATTGGATGATCAAACTGGAGCGGCAGGAGAGTGGTGGCGTGTCGCTGGTCAACCTTGCAAATCAGTCGAGGAGTTTGAGTTACTCTGTGAGTTAGCAGGTGAGCAGTTAATCGAGTTACTAAAGTCGGAAAGTGAATATGGAAATATCATTTCTGGTGAGAGACCTCAATGTGCATGGTACAGAATGCTTAAAAAGCATACATCATCATATGAAATTGGCACGTCTGGGTACGAAATAGACGAAAATGGCTCTAAAAATTGGATACATACAGGCACGCTCTACCATATCGGGGAGTCTTCGGCTAATTTAGCGTTGTGGTTAAATACTAAATATCCCATACCATTAAAAGTTAAAGATGTTTGGTACAAGCGTTTGTACCGTGATTACGGTAAGGAAATCCTTATTGGATTAATTGTTGCGATATTAGGTAGCTTTTTTGCGCTGTAATTATTTGTATAACAAACAATTCAACAGTGATTTGCAACGCTTGGCGCTCTCACTTCAGGTTGAGTTTTGTGTTTACGGCGCAGTGTTTAAGTTCAGTGTTTGCGCTGCTCACACGTTAATTGGGCGTTATAAGCCTTAGAGGATATGATGAAATTATTTGAATTTCTTGAAAGAATAACGAAAGAAAAGTTTCCATTTCAAATCAATTACATTGAGTTGTCGGGCTGCGTAGATGTCGATGTTAATGCATTCACAGAACGTTGGATAGTGTCATTCGATGAGGATGGTTTTGTTGATTTCAGAATATTTAAAGACATTGGCGCACCTGACAATGAAAACGCTGAGTTATTGGAATTATTATTTAACCGTCCTCAACAAGCATGGTTAGATGCATCTAAAGATCTCAGTATTGAGTTTGTATCACCTTTTAAATTCATGGGAAGTGATGGTAAAGAGCATGAAGTTACGGGTTTATTACCTCAGTTTGGGAGCAAATACGGTACACTAATTGTCTCTCGTAAAGATGATGATGAGTCTGTATTTGAATCAACAAAATTGGTTGGTTATTACAATTCAGGGTTAAACCCCATTTACTACGACAAATACGACCGTAGTAGGTTTATAGAAACGTTGAAAGATTGGGGGTGGGTCTCTGAAAACTCTAAACCTGATTGGTTAGGCAAATAGGCTTATAACAAATTGTTCAAGAGTGATTCGGCACGCGTGGCATTTTTACTATGCGTTGGTTCTAGTGATTAAGCTGGTATGCGGAGGCATCAGTATTGCGTGCCTCACACCTTAACAAGGCGTTATGCGTATTTTAGAGAGATAAAAATGACAGCAAGTGAATGGCTAGATAGAAGCTTAAACCACGAAGACCCTATGGATTCTTTTTCTAGTTGTTGGATAGGGTTTAATAATTTATACAACAACTATCCGTCTAATAGTGAGCGTAGCTCTATCCGTAATTTTGTTGACGCCAATGTTACTGAGGGCGATGCTGAGGAGATAATAAACCTGCATGACACTGAGATTGAGTATTTTATGTCTCAAGCGGTTATAAACCTGAGGAATAGTGAAAGAGATACTCAGATTGATATTAATGCATATAACGAGTCCGATAGTTTTATAGCGAAATTGAAATCAATACTCATGATTGCATACCAAGTTCGTTGCAATCTCGTTCACGGAGGTAAATCTCCAAGTAGAGAGCGAGATGTTGAACTTTGCCGTTACTCTTGGCCTTTTGTGGCGGAGCTTGTCGATAGATACGCATAACAATAAATTTAAGAGTGATTCACAACGCTTGGCGCCATCACTTCAAGTCAGTTTAGTGTTTAAGGCACAATGCTTTAGGTAAGGTGTCAGCGTTGTTCACACCTTAATTTGGCGTTATACAAATACAGGGATGAAAATGGAAATTACAATTAAGAAAATCTCGAAAAGGTCTCTTTTCAAAATGCTCTTTATCGGCTTTAGCCTAAGTTTCTTTGTTTTCTTTTTAATCTGTGGCATCGCATCCATATTTGGTGCGGAGACTGTAAAGTGGGAAGAAACACCAGTAACGGGTATATCTGGTCTGTTACTAGCCTTAGCAATGTGGCCAATATTTAGTTTTTTCTTAACACTGTTTATGTGGTGCTTTGTGGCATTTGGTTTGTGGATTTACTCTTTAGTTAAACCTTTGAATCTGGTCTTTAAAGAGACAGTAGAATCCAATTAACCATTTGTATAACAAGGCGTTTAAGGCGGATTCACAACGCGTGGCGTTCTCGGTTAAAGTTAGGTTAAGTGTTTAAGGTACAATGGTTTAGGTTTGGTGGTTTGCGTTGTTCACCACTTAACGCGGCGTTATGTGTTCTTCCAACACCAGCGTATCTACTGGTGTTGGAGCCTAGAAAGACAGCGTCAGTTCTAGATCATAGGGCCTCTGGGACAGCCAATTGAAATTACTTCCCCGTAGCTTGTTGTGGGCGTGAATATCATAGCTAAATCAAAGGGTAGAAAAACAACATCTGTAGCTAAATTTATTGGTACTGCCATTAACGATAAAGGGCTTAAAGCGTAGTCGACCGCTGTTCCCCGAAAGAAGCAAGGCAGACGGACTACTGACAATGCCGTTCCGGAAAATGGTTTACCATAACCTCCGTAACCATGTGCATCCATCGATGAGCAGCCAGATGTTAAAGTAACAAGTAGTAATGATAGTACTATTTTTAAACTGAATTTCATTTACCTAGACCTTAGCTAACGTTTTATTAATGAATGAATATCAGACAACTTTATAGCTAGTGCTAATTGTTTTCTAATGATTGGTTGTTTTTGAATCAAAAAATGTGCTATTGACGAAGAAATACTAATTTTCATAGAGTTAGCAAACACATAACAAGGCGTTTAAGCGGGATTCATGCCGCGTGGCATTTTTGGTATGCAGTGAGTTTTTGTGGTCAAGGTGGTCTGCGGAAGGTTGATTTTGGCGGCATTCACCCCTTAACGCAGCGTTATGCTTAATCAAATAAAATCAGTAGTTTATGGTTTTTCTTTGTTCCCTCGGCTGATTGTTTTTGTGCTTGTCGGCAAATTGACTTCATTGGTCGCTGTTTTCTGGACATTTATTCTTTGGAGCTGAAAATTCTGAGAATTGCCTCAATCAATTTTCGGGCAAGTGCGAGGTTAGGGCAGTTGGCTCAATTAGGAATTCGTTTTTAGGTTTCCAAGTTTGGGTGGTCAGAATCCCGAGTCTGATCATCAAAACTATGAGTCATTTCAGTTTTCTACGCTGTGGCTTTTGTTTGTAAATCAAAGTCGAGTTAATCTTGGTTTTATTAAAACGTAAACCATTGAAGCTTAAGCATAACAAGGCGTTTAAGCGGGATTCATGCCGCGTGGCATTTTTGGTTTGCAGTGAGTTTTGGTGGTGAAAGTGGTATGCGGAAGCTTGGTTTATGCGGCATTCACCCCTTAACGCAGCGTTATGCTTTTTGGTGACTTAAGGATTAGTTAAGAGAGTAAATATGCCGTTTACACCTTTGCATATGGGGCCAGCGTTAGTTTTGAAATCGGCGGCTAGTGCAAGTTTTTCATTAACTGTTTTTGGTTGGTCTCAAATAGTTATGGATATTCAACCTTTAGTTGTGATGTTGACTGACTCAGGAGAGTTGCATGGCTGGAGTCACACGATTCTAGGAGCTACTTTGCTAGGTCTGTTATCAGCAATAACGGGTAAGTATCTGAGTGAAAGTGGATTGTTTATTATTCGGTGGCAGCGCTTTCTTCCAATAAAGTGGAGAACTGCTTATCTAAGTTCCTTTCTAGGTACATACAGCCATGTTTTTATTGACGCCATAATGCATGTAGATGTTTTACCTTTTTCTCCCTTATTCGATGGCAATCCGTTTCATGGGATGGTCAGCATAGCCGTGCTTCAACAAATTTGCATAGCGAGCGCTGTTATTGGTGGGATTCTTTGTGTTGCTCGAGATAGTAAATCAAAAAAAGCATAACAAAGCGTTAAAGAGGGACTTAGCACGCGTGGCATTTTCAATTTGCGGTAAGTTTAGTGGTTACGGCGTGATGCGGTCACTTTTGTAGTGCGTGCCGGCGCCCCTTAACGCGGCGTTATGCCACACGGCAGGATTTGGCCTAGGAGAAAAAATGAATAAAAAATTAGCACAGCGTTTTAATGAGCTGCAAGATCAGCTAGATACTATCGAGGCAACCAAGCATATGGTAGATGGTTTGTATGGTCCAATTCCAAGTGTAAATGAAGAGTTGCTCACTAGTTGGAAAGTTAAGGTAAAGAACTTGCTGGTAACAGCTTGTGGGGAGCAGTCACAACACTTTATCGCTTTTGTAAAAGGCGAAGACTACCGAACAATGGAATCTAACTATGATGTCAAAAAGCGTATAGGTGCGATCTTTGAAGCTGCAAAAGAAGACTTTGAAGGTGGATACTTAACCTCGCTAAAACAACTTGTTCAAGCTGAAGTCTTTGAAAGTGAGTTAGAACAAGCGCAGGAGTTATTGGATAGTGGTTATAAGTTAGCATCAGCAGTAATTGCGGGCGTTGTGCTTGAAACGGCATTACGTGATTTATGTACCAACAATAACATTGCACATGGAAAGCTGGACACCATGAACTCTCAACTAGCGAAAGCAGGTATATACAATAAGCTTCAACAAAAGCAGATCACAGCTATTGCTGATATTCGTAATAGTGCTGCTCATGGCAAACCTGAGCTATTCTCTGAGCAAGATGTTAGAAATATGATCAGGGATATTGAATCATTCCTTATCAACTATGTGGCATAACAAACTGTTTAAGAAGGATTCGCAACGCGTGGCATTTTCACTATGCGCTGATTTTAGTGTTTAAGGTGGTATGCAGTGGCTTTTGTATTGCGTTGCTCACCCCTTAACAGAGCGTTATAACGCATTTGAGTACGCCACATATCAAGGATTGAAATGGAAGAATATTGGAATCCCATGGTGCCTGAGTTGTCGGTATCAAACTTTGCTAACTCTATAGATTTTTATTGTGAAATCATTGGCTTCAAAATTAGAAATCAGAGAAAAGAACCAGATTTTGCTTACCTTGAGCTTGAGCAAATCCAAATTATGTTGGAGCAAATCCACGATGAAGCATGGGTGACAGGTGAGTTGGTTTGGCCACTTGGAAGGGGTGTGAATTTTCAGATTGAGCTTTCTGATATTGCGCAGGTGTATGAACGAGTTAAGGCTTCAAATATTACACTCTTCAGAGAACTAAAAGAAACTTGGTACGACGTGGGTGAGTGTTTGTCTGGACAAAAGGAGTTCCTTGTCCAAGATCCTGACGGTTATTTGTTAAGGTTTTCGCAGTACTTAGGTGAAAAACCTAAGGTCTAAAACTGCGTTATAACAAGGCGTTCAAGTGGGATTCGTGCCGCGTGGCATTTTTGGTATGCGGTTGGCTTAATCAGTAATTTGATCTTAGGTTTTTGAGTTTTAGCGGCCAAATTTCAAAGTCCGATTTTTAAAACTATGAGTCATTTCGGTTTTCTACGTTTTGGTTTTTGTTTGTAAATCAAAGTCGAGTTAATCTTAATTCAATTAAAACGTAAGCCATTGAAGCTTAAGCATAACAAAGCGTTTAAGAGGGATTTGGCACGCGTGGCATTTTTGGTTTGCGTTGGGTTCGGTGATTAAGTCACTGTGCGGTAGCTTTTGTATAGCGTGCCTGCACCCCTTAACGCGGCGTTAGCAGCAAGAAGTAATAAGGAGCCATAAATGGAATTAAAGTATCGTTCAGCTGATTTTGAAGATTTGGAAAGTCTTGTAGCTTTGCTCTCAAATGACCCACTTGGTAGTAAAAGAGAAGATGCATCTGTTCCGTTAAATAGTGGGTATCTTGAAGCGTTCGAAGCAATTGTAAGAGATCCAAATAACGAATTACTTGTTGTTGAGCTGGAAAACTCTCTAGTTGGGATGCTTCAAATTACTTTTATTCCTTACCTAACGCATATTGGTAGTTGGCGTTGTCTTATCGAAGGTGTTCGAATCCATAGTGACTATCGTGGACAAGGTTTCGGTGAGCAAATGTTCGCACATGCCATCGAATTGGCAAAGAATAAAGGCTGTACAATCGTTCAGCTAACAAGTGACAAGCAGCGTCCTGATGCAATCAGGTTCTATGAGAAACTTGGATTTAAAGCAACACATGAAGGGTTTAAACTCGCGTTGTAAGTTGCTGCTAACAAAGCGTTTAAGACGGATTCCCAACGCATGGCGTTTTCGGCTTACTTTGGTTTTAGTGTTTATGTCACAATGGTTTAGGTAGGTTGGTTAGCGTTGCTCACCACTTAACGCGGCGTTAGCTGAATGGTGGTAAATATCAGCATGATCGAAATTAGAAAGTATCAAGAATCAGATGCGCATGATTTATGGGCTATTTTTTATCATACGGTTCGTAATGTGAACTTACGTGATTATTCACAAGACCAAGTTGAAGCATGGGCTCCAGATGATTTTTCTTCAGAGATTTGGCAACGAAAAATGAACTCGCTGTCACCTTTTGTGGCTGAAATTGATGGAAAAATTGTTGGTTATAGTGATCTTCAAGAAAATGGATTAATTGATCATTTCTTTTGTCACCATGAACATCAAGGTAAAGGAGTCGGACGACAGTTAATGGAACATGTACTCAGAATGGGTGAGTTACAAGGAATTACAAGGTCTTACTCTGAGGTGAGTATTACAGCTCGTCCGTTTTATGAGAGATTTGGGTTCAAAGTTATACAAGAACAAACCATAGAAGTTCGCGGTCAAAAGCTGTGCAACTTTGTCATGGAGAAATTCAGCTAACAAAGCGTTAAAGAGGGACTTGGCACGCGTGGCATTTTGGGTTTGCAGTTTGTTTAGTGATTAAGGCGGAATGCGGTCACATTTGTAGTGCGCGCCTGCGCCCCTTAACGCAGCGTTATGTGCTTAGGGAGAAAAAGTAACATGCTTAGAAAGCTGGGAGACTTTCCGAATAGGAGTGTCGTAGAGTATGCGACAGTACTTATTCGCGTGAGAAATGATCTTCTACCTCAAAACCTGCGCTCTTATCATTGGGAGCATGATGATAATTCAATGATTACTGTCAGTGCTTCACCTGCCGGACGATTGCGTGGGAAGAGCATTTACCTTGATTCAATAGAGTTAGCAGAACAGTTTGCAGCCTTTTTGCACCAACAGTTCGAAAAACGAAAATATAAATCAAACTACACAATCGAAGTACTTGTAGATACTACTTCACAAGGTAAAACAGTATCTCGTTGGAAAGAGTCTGACTCTCGTGATGTAAGGGATGTGCTTTCGTTAAATGTACGCACATAACAAACAGTTCAAGTGGGATTCAGCACGCGTGGCATTTTTGGTATGCGTTGATTTCGGTGTTGAAGTGGAATGCAGCGGCTTAGTCATTGCGTGCTTCACCCCTTAACTGGGCGTTATGCTCTCAGGAGGGAGTTGTGTATCTCAGGGAAAAAGATAAAGCTTTGAATAAAGGTGCAATTTTAATCGGCACTATAGGTATTATCGTTATTTCTATTGCATCAGGAAGCTTATTTGTAGCGCTAGGTTTGAGCTCGATAGCCGCAATTAGCTTATTGTTACAGCAAAAGTTTCCGGATAAAAATGGTCTTTACAGCATCGAGGTTCTAGGTGGGCGTATTAGTCTTAAACTGGGAAATAGCGCACTTTGGCATTTGAGTGTATGTGATGTTGAGTCCTATGATACGACTTACTCAAGGGACGGTGCAGTGATCAAAGAAATTACTTTAAAAACGGTGAACGATAGTTATGTCTTACCAAAACTAGATCGCTTTGAAACTACCGCAGTTTTGGATCTTGTAAGTCTTTTACAAACCCTAAAAGAACGAGCATAACAAATTGTTCAAGAGTGATTCGGCACGCGTGGCATTTTTACTATGCGTTGGTTTTAGTGGTTAAGGTGGTATGCGGCGGCTTAGGTATTGCGTGCCTCACACCTTAACAAGGCGTTAGGCGAGGGAAGTCATGTATAGAATCTTATTCCTGTTTTTATTATTGCCATTATGGTCAGTTGCAGCCGTAAATTTACCATCTGATTATGTTGGAATTGAAATATATCAATCTACAATTGATGACGTGTCTAAAAAACTCGGTAAATCTCAATTTCAAAGTATCCCATATGGTCACCATGAAAATGGTTATTGTTATGTTTCTGATAATGGTATTTATGCGGTTTTTAGTTCAGGCCCAATGGGAGCCCAATCCATTATTACCAGAATGAGTATTCATTTGGACAATCCAGGATTGAAATGTAGCCCAAGCAAGCTAGAGTTACCTACTTGTATTGGTGAATTTTGTTTAGGTGTTTCAAAAAATAAATCTGAAAGCCTTTTAGGAGGAGTTTTAGATCTTACAAATGATGGCAGTAATAGTTACGTGAAAAGCTTCTGGTTGACAAGGGAATTGACAGAAGAGGAAAAACAGAAGTTGAATTTATCTGAAGAAATGACTGTTGCTGATATTACCAATAACATTTGGTTCAAATTCGTAAATGAAGAAGCAATAGAAATTGGTGTTATAAAGTTTGAAACGTACTGAGTCGCCTAACAAACAATTTAAGAGTGATTCAGCACGCGTGGCATTTTTTGTTTGGCTTAGTTTTAGTGTTTACGGCACAATGATTTAGGTTTGGTGGTTGCGTTGCTCACCACTTAACGCGGCGTTAGGTTAATCTATTCAACGTAGGGAGTATAAATGGAATTTGTCCCCGTAAATCTCGAAACGGACGGTACTCTCGATTTGTGTATTCAATTTCGTCGTGATGCACATCTCGTAAGTTTTGGAGATGACGCCAGCTTTAATGTCGGCGAGACTAAAGCGTGGTTTACAAGGCTAAATACATTTGACAATTCTGGCTTTTATCATGTTTTCAAAAACAATAAGGTTATCGGTCAAATAGAATTCAGAAATGGCTTGTTGGATGAGCAAGGAGTAAAGTTTGGCTACATTAACTTGCTGTATTTGTTACCAGAATTTCGCAACAAAGGTTTAGGTAGTGAGCTAGAAGGCTTTATATTTGCTCAGTTCAAACACGAGCAATGTGCGTATGCGCAGCTGCGCTATATACCAGCAAATTTACAAGCAGTTAGTTTTTATCATAAGCATGGTTGGACTGATGTAGGTGATATTGGTGAGCGCGGACAATTAGCAGAAAAACGATTAACCTAACAAGGCGTTTAAGTGGGATTCATGCCGCGTGGCATTTTTGGCTTGCAGAGAGTTTTGGTGGTGAAAGTGGTCTGCGGAAAGTTGGTTTAGGCGGCACTCACCCCTTAACGCAGCGTTATGCTTACAATCAAATTTTTATTAACTAAGGTTGTTTAACAATATGAAAAATATAGCAATACTGACACTATCTTCTCTAATGCTCTTTTCTTCTTACACTTTTGCTAGAGATGATATTGGCTCATATTCCATAGAAAACGCTCTGAGCTCAGAAGCCGCAAAAAACAAGCTAGGTACAGATGTAAAGTTTTACTTTGGAGAACAGAAATTTCCTAAAGTTGTGGCAGAATTTGGCGAGTTCAAAACGAACAAAAAGACAAATGCATTTAATAAAACAGATGAAGAGGCGTGTAACTGGGTCTTTTTATCGGCCATGATAGTACTGAAAGAAAGAGCAATTAAAGAAGGTGGTAACGCGGTCGTTGATATCAAATCCAACTACAAAAACAACCTAACTTCAAGCGTTGACACTTTTCAATGTGGTGCTGGGACAATGGTCGCTGGCGTTGCATTGACGGGTAAAGTCGTGAAGCTAAAGTAAGCATAACAAGGCGTTCAAGAGGGACTTGGCACGCGTGGCATTTTCAATTTGCGTTGGGTTCAGTGGTTAAGGTGTGATGCGGTCACTTTTGTATTGCGTGCCTGCGCCCCTTAACGCAGCGTTATGTTTTTAGAGGGTACATTGTTGAAATATTGGGGTTATTTGACGAGAGAACAACATTTAGAGATGTTTGAAAAAGAGTTTCCACCAATCACGTGCCCTGAAGCAGATAAGTTTTTCTCAGTCTCTACAACTGATATCACGAGACGGATAATTGAAGAAAAAATACCCGTTGGTATGTTAAGTGCGAGCAAAGCTAGTCTTAACGCTATCTGCGATGAGTATATGATTGTCAGTACAGTGGGAATGACTTGGTTACTACCAGTAGTGTGTAAATATGTACTTCAGAGAAAAGCTGCTCATAAAGCATTTGCTGATAAGATCCCCTTGTATATTGAGTTAGGAGAGGTAGGGTACAGCTTCGACCTGGATTTTTTAAACGAACAACAAAAAGAACTACTATACAACCTCTTAGAGTATTTGGCTGAAATGTATTCGTTAGATGTATGTAATGCTCAGATCAAGTTGGCAAACAAAACATAACAAGGCGTTCAAGAGGGATTCATGCCGCGTGGCATTTTTGGTATGCGGTGAGTTTTGGTGGTGTAAGTGGTCTGCGGAAAGTTGGTTTATGCGGCATTCACCCCTTAACGCGGCGTTATATTTATTTGAGGCTTCCATGAGAATTGAACATTTTTATAAAGTGGATAATGCTAGAATCATAGCCGACCTTTCTGATGATAATAAGCACAGGGTATCTCTAACAATCCCTCTTTTAGATAGATCTACAAATAAAACCCTATGTATTATTGGACAAAACCCGAGTAAAGCTAATCAGCTTTGTGCAGATAAAACCCTGCATTTTCTAGAGCGATTTGTTTATGAACGAATGCCACAGTACTCGAAGATTGTAATGCTCAACTTATATACAAGGTTTGATACTGCAAAAGAATTTAAGGTCGATCTACTACGCTTGGATTCTGAGCGAAAGGTTCGGCGAATTTTAAAGGAAAATACAGACTTTCTGCTTGTCTTTGGTAAGCTAAAAAATCAAGGTGGGTACAAATTCCCTAAAAAATTTTCTCACTTTAAACATCACTTAATGGGTAAAAATAACTACATCATAGGTGTTGACGGTATAAACGATTACGCACCACATCCAGGAAATAAAGATATTTACTACGGTAACTATACTTACTCACCAAGACGAGTAAATGTAGAGGAACTTTAAATATAACAAACAATTTAAGAGTGATTCAGCACGCTTGGCATTCTTGATTTGGGTTGAGTTGAGAGTTTACGGTGGTCAAATTGAGAGTCGTGGTCGCGTGCTTCACACCTTAATTGGGCGTTATGTGTTCGGAGATAGTCATGGCTAGGTATGGAGCTTTGTTTATGCTGCTTTTTGCTAGTTTTTCAAGTTTAGCGACAACCTTAGTGACAAAGAACTATGTTGTTTCGATAGCATCAAACTGCATGGAAGGCGAGGTTACTTGTGATGATGTAACTTATTATGGCAAGTCCAAGAAATCTGGTGATGAGATCATTCTTAAAGGTCACACGTTACATACTCATTTGTCAGACGGTACTCCTTCAAAATTTTTGGGTTATAAGTTCACTAATAGTAACGTTGTTTACATGATTTCAGATTCTGGTGTACTGACAGTAACCCAAGATGAAAAAGTTTTGGTGAGTGAACAAGGGCAGTGGGAGTAGTTGAACTACACACATAACAAGGCGTTCAAGAGGGATTCATGCCGCGTGGCATTTTTGGTATGCGGTGAGTTTTAGTGGTGAAAGTGGTCTGCGGAAAGTTGGTTTGAGCGGCACTCACCCCTTAACGCAGCGTTATGCATTTTAAGCGCTCTCATCACAATTCGCAGAGCACATCACGCTTCTATTATTGCGCTCAATTTCATACAAAAGTAGTATCATAAGGGCGATTTTGCTCTATGACACTGATATAGCTACTACTTTAGTTCGTTGCTATATCAGTCTCAAATCAGTATGACTTTGAGGTTTAACAATGGAACAAGAAAAGTACTTAGGTTATATAAAGTACGATGGTGAGTTAGTAGAAGATGGGTTAATGGATGCCAGAAGACAAGCTAAAGCTCTACTCGCATATGATGGCGCAATTAGAGAGCTTATTTCTAAACAAGCACCAGACTTGAAGCATATTGATTTTGAAATTCCAATGAGGGTCCAAAAGGGTTCTTGGGAAGCTTTAGTTCCAGAAACAGTTGCTGGGTGGGCGCAAGCTGGACTTGGGGTTGTTGCGACCGCTTATTTTAGTAAAGCTGCATCAAAAATGGCTGAGAAAGATTTTGAGAACTTCGGCTTCACCTCAATATTCTCGAAAGCACTAGATGGGTTAAAGTGGTTTGCACGAATCAGCAAACATCTAGGAGAAACGGGTAAAAAAGATCTTTCCAACCTTAAGTTTAAAAATAATAACGAACTTATCGGTATTCCTAACAATCGTGGAGAGTACATATATGTTCCAAAGCCTGCGTTAGATCTTTATCTAGATTCCAACTCAAAATTGCTAGAAGAATTGGCTCGTAATATAGCTGAAGGACGCTCGTTGAAAATAGGAACATACAGCGATGGGGTTAAGGACGAAGTTACTATTGGTAAACAAGACAAAGCAATCTTCTGTAAGGATGACAGTGAAGATGACGATGAAGTCTTAGTTTTACCTGAGCTAGTGCATGGTGCAACGGTTGTGATTGAAGGCGAAGTTACGAGGGAAAATAAAACATCCAACTCCTTAGGCTTTAAATACTTAGGGCACATTCTTACTGCTTATCCTGATGTGGGTAGTGTCGTTAAATATAAACCTCTTCTGTTCTTGCGCTGTAAGCTAGTCGGTACCGTTAGCCGTTTAGATGAAAAAGGTCGAATTGCAGCGAAACGACCAAAACTTATTGTGTCCCACTTGGAAGCGCTCGAACAAACCAACGGTGACCTATTTAACTAAATGCATAACAAAGCATTTAAGAGGGATTCTCAACGCTTGGCAGTTTTGGTAAAAAATTTAGCTTAAGTGTTTATGGCACAATGCCTTAGGTTAGGTGGTTGCGTTGTTCACCCCTTAATGCGGCGTTATGTGTTGCCAGAGGAAAAGGTATGGAAGTACAGCTTAAAATCGGTAGCGACCCCTTATTCGCAGAGTCTTTAACCAAGACAAATATGGCAAGTTACTATCTAACTCGTGGGATTATCTGGGATCACAATCAGTTTCTAAACAGTTGGGAAGAACTAGAAAACTACGAGATTCACCTAAACCAAACTCGTGTAGGTGTTCTTCGTTTTAGCTATAGTGGCGAAACGACCTATCTGAGAGACTTTCAGCTTTTACGGGAGTTTCAAGGTAAAGGAGTTGGGACTAAGTGCCTTGATCTAGTCGTAGGGCATGCACTCAATCGCCAATCCACTAAGCTCGTTCTACGTGTGTTTAGTGAAAACCCAGCAATCAATCTGTATGAGTCCAAAGGCTTTGTTAGAACATCTGAAGTCAAAGGGTTGGTGGAAATGGAAGTCCCTTTAAGTTCAAACACATAACAATAAATTTAAGAGTGATTCACAACGCTCGGCGCTTTCACTTCAAGCCAGTTTAGTGTTTATGGCACAATGCTTTAGGTAAGGTGTCAGCGTTGTTCACACCTTAATTTGGCGTTATGCTTAATCACGTAAAATCAGTGGTTTATGGTTTTTCTTTGTTCCCTTAGCTTTTCAGTTTGGTGTATGTCGGCAAGTTGACTTCATTGGGCGCTGTTTTTCGGACCCTTATTCTTTGGCGCTGAAAATTCAGAGAGTTACCTCAATCAATTTTCAGGTAAGCGCGAGGTTAGGGTGGCTGGCTCAATCAGCAATTTTATCTTAGGTTTTTGAGTTTTAGCGGCCGAATTTCAAAGCCCAGATTTTCAAAACTATGAGTCATTTCGGTTTTCTACGTTTTGGCTTTTGTGTGTAAATCAAAGTCGAGTTAGTCTTGTTTCCAGAAAAACGTAACCCATTGAAGCTTAAGCATAATAAGGCGTTCAAGTGGGATTCATGCCGCGTGGCATTTTTGGCATGCGGTGAGTTTTGGTGGTGAAGGTGGTCTGCGGAAGGTTGTTTTGGGCGGCATTCACCCCTTAACGCAGCGTTATATTTTTTAGGTAACTGTCATGGAACGACTATTTTTTCTCCTGCTCGTGTTGTTGAGTGCGAGTGTAAGCGCAGGCAACTCATTGTCAGATTTGGTTGAAGCTGCAAAAGAAAGAACAACACATACTGTAATTTATGATGGAAGCTATATAAAAATTGCCTATCCCAATGGAGATGTGCCGCCTAGTCTCGGGGTTTGTACCGATGTAATTATTCGTAGTTACAGAAAACTGGGCGTAGATTTACAAGTCTTAGTTCATGAAGATATGCGTGACAACTTTTCACTGTATCCCTCAAACAGAATTTGGGGTTTGTCAAAACCGGATCGCAACATAGACCATCGTCGAGTGCCGAATTTACAGATTTTCTTCAAACGACATGGCCAAAGTTTAACGATTAGTGATGAAGGTTTGGATTATAAAGCTGGTGACATCGTGACATGGATGCTCCCAGGTAATTTGCCTCATATCGGTATCGTAACAAACGACTTGTCGCAGGATGGGAAACGGCCTCTAATAGTCCACAATATTGGTTCAGGTCCAGTGCTTGAGGATATGTTGTTTGACTTCCAAATTACGGGTCACTTCCGCTATGAGCCCTAAATATAACAAGGCGTTAAAGAGGGATTTGTGCCGCGTGGCGTTTTTGGTATGCGGTGAGTTTTGGTGGTGAAAGTGGTCTGCGGAAACTTGGTTTGTGCGGCACTCACCCCTTAACGCAGCGTTATGTTTAATCATGTAAAATCAGTTGGTTGCATATCTTCTTTGCATTCTCGGCTTTCTAATTTTGGTCTTGTCGGCAAGTTAACCTCATTGGGCGCTGTTTTCTGGACTCCAATTCGTGGGCGCGAAAAATTCTGAGAGTTGCCTCATTAAAGTTCAGGGCGTTTGTGAGTCGAATAAAGCGTCTTAGTTTCAAAGTTTGAGCTCCAGTTTTCGGTTTTTCACGCTAAAACTCAAGATTATTGGAATAAAATTTATGATTTAATTCAGCATTTTAGCGTCTGGTTTTGGTTTTCAAAGTTAAGTCGAGTTAAGCTCTTGGTATCGTAAAACTTAACCCTTTGAGTCTTAAACATAACAAGGCGTTCAAGAGGGATTCGTGCCGCGTGGCATTTTTGGTATGCGGTTGGTTTTGGTGGTGAAAGTGGTCTGCGGAAAGTTGGTTTGAGCGGCACTCACCCCTTAACGCGGCGTTATAAAACAGGTGGAGTTTTTCATTGTGCAGCATCATAAATTTCTTGTTGCAAAAGAGCATCTTCAGTGTGCGATAGATCTGTTTTTGAGCGAAAAATATAGCTCAGCTTTAACGCTTGCAGGAGCATCAGAAGAAATTTTTTCTGGATTTATTAGAAAGCATACGCAGAAAGATCCGGCTTTAAGGCAAGTTACTCGCTTGCTTAATCGTAAAGTTTTTCCTGATTACAATGAAAAGGATGTCATTAATGTTCTAAACAAAACAAAGAATGCAGTTAAGCATCCTGATTCTAAGGGTGTATTTGATCCGATAGTAAACGGTCACATTAAAGAAGAGGCTTTGGTACTTATAATGAGGGCTCTATGCAATTACTGCTCATTTTCTGAATGTTTCTCTGATGATTTCCAAAATATTGATAAGTACCTTCAAATAGTTGACAGTAATCCTCATATGCATATGAAAGTAAGTGTTTTATAACAAACAATTTAAGAGGGATTCCCAACGCTTGGCATTTTTGTTTCTACTTCAATTTTAGTGGTTACGGTACAATGCTTTAGGTTAGGTGGTAGCGTTGCTCACCCCTTAATTGGGCGTTATGTTTACTTGAAATTCAAAGGCTTAAATATCTTAGGCTCTAGTTCTTTGTCCCTCAGGCAACTCGTCCCTAGTAGACTCAGCAAATCAGTATTGTCGCCCTAAGTTCTTGAATCTCTTTGGCCGTAAAACATGCCAATGTTCGCGGGTTGCTTCATTGTCAGGTCGTGGCGGTTGGCTGTTTGTGTAACTGGCTTAAAGTCGCTTTTAGGTTTTTTGCCAATTAGTATTTCGGCTTGTCAGTTGCCTCGGCAATTCAGCATTGTTTTGCGCTTTGATTGGAAAGAAAGGGCGCTTGTTGTTACTTGGTCGGGTTGCCTCATTGGGCAGGGAAGTGGAATTGCTCGTTTCTGGTTGGTCGCCTTTGGCGGTCAAGTTGGTTCTAGCCTTGTGGTTTACTTCAGAAAACTAGTCAGAAATAGTAGTTCTTTCTCAATTAAATCATGTGTTTGTGGTAAAACATAACAAACAATTCAACAGTGATTCGCAACGCTTGGCGCTCTCACTTCGGGTTGAGTTAAGTGTTTACGGCGCAGTGGTCAAGTTCATTGCTTGCGCTGCTCACACGTTAATTGGGCGTTATGCGACAAGGCAAAATTTTGGGTTTCTTCTAATTTAATCTCTTTGGCCATTCGTTTTTTGGTTTCGGCAAATCAGCATTTTCGGCTCAAATTCTTGAATCGTTCAAACCGAAAAACATGCCAAAGTTCGTGAAGTTGCCTCATTCAAAATTGTATTTGGTCGGGGAAAGTTTTTCGGGCGTAAAGTGTGGAAATTGCAAGTTTATGGAAAGCCGGTATTTGCTGAAATTGCGGCTCGTTGAGTTTCGTGTAAGCAAAAGCCAAATCTTCGCTTTAAAGCCGTGTTCCGCGCTCGTGGCTGCCTTTTTATTAAATGTTGAACCCGTTGGTTCTTGAATCACAAAAAGTTATCTGCGCGTTTGTAGTTTCTCGTGTTTAAGGTAATGTTTTCGTTAGCCTATTTTAGCATTGCCGAAAAATCGCATAACAAACAATTTAAGCAGATTCGCAACGCGTGGCAGTTTTGGTTTGCGGTGAGTTTTGTGTTTAAGGCGTAATGCGGTGGCTTTTGTATTGCGTTGCTCACTACTTAATTGGGCGTTATATGCAATGGATTGGAATGTTTATGAAAGGATTAAATGGAATCTTAAATGGTTTTTCCTGGGGAATCGGTTTCTCAGTTGCAATCATTCTTAGTGGGTTGGTCTATACAAAGTTCGTTGAACCTTCGCTCGGAAATATTCTTGAAGACAAAGAAATCGACGACAAAGCAATTGAGTATTTGGCGGATTTCAAAACTGCCTATGGTTTAACATTGAAAAATGTCTTCAAAGATGGCGACGACGTGCGTTTAGCTGTTGTACAAGAAAACCTTACGGAAGACGCATTATATTCTCGTGAAGTTTTAGCATCTGCGTTTGATGTAAATGGTAATTTTATTGGCAATTGTATCGGCGAAAATGAACTTTTCATTATGCAGCCAAAGGAAACCTCTTATCTTGAGATCAAATGTGCATTTGTACCGTCGCAAGTCGAGCAAATCGATTCGTTTAAGTTAAGAATTAAGCCGATTTAGCAAGCGCCAGAAAATTGCATATAACAAGGCGTTCAAGAGGGATTCATGCCGCGTGGCATTTTTGGCATGCGGCGAGTTTTGGTGGTGAAAGTGGTCTGCTGAAGGTTGGTTTGAGCGGCATTCACCCCTTAACGCAGCGTTATGTTTAATCACTTAAAATCAGTTGCTTGCATCTTTTCTTAGCTTTCTAATTTTGGCTTTGTCGGCAAGTTGACTTCAGTGGCCGCTGTTTTCTGGACTCCAATTTGTGGGCGCAAAAAATTCAGAGAGTTGCCTCATTGAAATCCAGAGTTCTGGCGAGGTGAGTGAAGTGATTTTGATTTCAAAGTTAAAGCCTCAGCTTTTCGGTTTCTGACTTCAAAGTTCAATGTCAGTACAATCAAATTTATGAGTTAATTCAGTTTTTTAGCTCCTGATTTTGGTTTTCAAAGATAAGTCGAGTTAAGCTCTTAGTATCGCAAAACTTAACCCTTTGAGTCTTAAACATAACAAGGCGTTTAAGAGGGATTCATGCCGCGTGGCATTTTTGGTATGCGGCGAGTTTTGGTGGTGAAAGTGGTCTGCTGAAGGTTGGTTTGAGCGGCATTCACCCCTTAACGCAGCGTTATGTGCTTAGAGGAAAAATGAACAAAATCATCTTAATTTTACTGTTGGTGTCGTCTTCAGTGTTTGCGGATAGCGAGAGCTTTTTCAATCGGTTATTTTTTGAAAATGTTTCGTACCCAGAACTTGTTACTCCAGAAAATAAAGACGTAGTAAGACCAATATTTCAGCAAATTGATGCCAGCTTAGCCTCAGAGGAATGGAGCAATGCAGATAAGTTAGACGTATTGCGTAGCATATTAGCAATTTATTTGTCTGAAGTTGCATCAGTAAAATCGATGTCCTTTGAGCAAACCTTGTCTAAATTCAAAGCTGGCGAGCTAAACTCTGACATCACTAAAGCCTATGCTGATGAACATAATTCAAAAGTAGTTAGTAGTGAACTCGATAAGGTCGTTAATGCACGAAACTACGAGGAGACTCAACAGACAGCTAAAGAACAGCAAAGGCTAAAGTTGTTAAAATGTATCATTGATAATATGAAAAACTTACCAGCCAATATGAAAGAAGTAGTTGATGCATATTGCAAATTAGAGCAGAAAGTTTAGTACGCACATAACAAAGCATTTAAGAGTGATTCCCAACGCTTGGCATTTTCAGTTTAAGGTTGGGTTTTGTGTTTACGGCGCAATGGTTTAGGCTTGCTGGCAGCGTTGCTCACACCTTAATGCGGCGTTAGTTGCCAACGAGGAAAACGCAGCTAAAACAGAATGTGTAGGTCTGATCGCACGTGTGCTTTGCTCTATTTTGCACTTCGAACTATCGGGATCTTGGTTCGCGGAAATTGAGCTTCGTTCTTTTCCTAGTTTGATTGGCCGTTTCAGAAGCCGATATACTTGTTGAAAGTCAGCTTTGTGGCATTGTTTCTCCAAAAGGTCTTTTGGGTGTTGTTAGTTCGTTTTCTACGGCGTTGCGTGTTCCAAGTGGTTTCAGCGACAAACGCTTTGAAACTGCGCCTGATTTGAGTTTTCCAACATACGTAAAGCAAGTGTTGGCAAAGCGGTAATTAACTTCAAATCAAAGCTTTAGGTTTGGCAACTAACAAAGCATTCAAGAGGGATTCACAACGCTTGGCAGTTTTGGTTTGAATTAGCTTAAGTGTTTACGGCACAATGGTTTAGGCAGGGTGGTGGCGTTGTTCACCCCTTAATGCGGCGTTATACGTTTTAAAAAATGGAGCCAACATGGCATTTGAAATTGAGACAAAAAAACAAATACAAAACTATATTGAAGGTCATTTAGCTGACTGGGATTGGCATCAAGCTAGATTTAATATCATCAGTGACGAAACATTAAGAGATAGGTTAGCTGACGAATTTATGTCCGCTAGATACATATATAAGTTACTAGAGGGTATGGCTGCTGATGATTGGTTACTTAGAGCGCAAATAAGAATTCAAGTGCTTTCATACGCATCAATTTACGAAGCCGTTATTCATCATATTTTGTTTGAGGACTTTAAAACTCACCCAGAAGTAATTGCCTTAACAGAGTTCCAAGCCAAAAAAGTCATCAGTATTCCTGCCAATAAGTTGGCAACCTTAGAAAAAGAGCTTGAGCACGATGGTAAGAAGATCATCCCAACTTATATCGGAATCGGTCGTACTGATATTACAAAGGTAAGATTTGACAGCAAAGCGGAATGTGCTTTCAAGCTTGGTTTAATTGATGAGTGGTTAAGGGATGAGATTATTGAGTTTTATGAAGCTAGAAATGCTATTCATATACACGCCGAAATTAGAAAAAGTTTGGAGTATCAGTTAGATCTTTCTAAGCGTGCATACAGACGAATGGAGCCGTTTATAGAACAGATTACTAACAACCACTCTAGTGTAGCGGCAAGCAACGTATAACAAACAATTTAAGAGTGATTCAGCACGCTTGGCATTTTTGGTTTGGGTCTAGTTCAGTGTTTACGGTGATCTAATCAAGTATTGTGGTAGCGTGCTTCACACCTTAATTGGGCGTTATGTCTCAGTAGGAATGGTATGATTTTTGACGAATGGAAAAATAGAGAAATCCACAAAGGAAAATTTTTCATCACCGATGGGGTTATCGATATCGATAGGTGGGAACAGTCAAGTTTTAAAATCCTATTTATACTGAAAGAAGCATACAGTGGTACTCCAGACTCGGAAGGAGAATGGGACTTAGCTAGTTATCTGAATCAAGGCTTACATGCCTTGCGAGGTAAAATGTGGAAAACAGTATCCCAATGGTGTTTAGGTATCCAAAAATTAGTGATCTCGGGCGAAGTCTGCATTTTTGATGAAAGTTACAAGGGAAATATGGAGTTTGATGACGCACTTCGTGGTTGTGCTGTCATAAATTTAAAGAAAAGTTCAGGCTATAGTTCATCTAACAATGCTGATCTTCGCCAGTATGTCGAGAGTGACTGGGACTTGATTGAGGCACAAATTGATGAGTTGAAGCCTGACCTGATAGTTTGTGGCTCCACTTGGCCGTTGATTAAGTCAAAAATACCTCATGAAAAGTGCGGCGAGTGGTTGTATAAAAGTGACAGACATTACTTCGTTGATTTTTGGCATCCTGCTAATCAATATCCCAATAAGCTCAACTATTACTCTTTATTAACTGCTCTGAAGCTAAGTATTCAAGAGTGGCGACCAGAGACATAACAATAAATTTAAGAGTGATTCACAACGCTCGGCGCTTTCACTTCAAGCCAGTTTAGTGTTTATGGCACAATGCGTTAGGTAAGGTGTTAGCGTTGTTCACACCTTAATTTGGCGTTATGTTCACAAGATGGATTGTAGATATGGATGAAAAAGTACAAATAGCTTTTGGTGTTTGGGCGGGTGTTTCACTCCTCGGTTATGTGTTGTTCTATGCGAATAAAAATACACAGTTTAAGAGGAAATATTATCCAGCATTCTCTGTCGTGACAGGCGCTTTATTTTTGTTCATTGTTAACTTGATGGGCTTTTTCAAACATCAATTCTGGATTGTAATTGTCCCAATTGTTGCGCTAATAACTTTTATGAACATACGTGGTGCTAAGTTTTGCGACAACTGTGGGAAATCAAACTTTACGCAATCGTTAAAAGATAGAAAAATCGAATGTCAAAAATGTGGGCATACTATTTGAGCAATGTGAACATAACAAGGCGTTCAAGTGGGATTTATGCCGCGTGGCATTTTGGGTTTGCAGTGAGTTTTGTGGTGAAGGCGGTCTGCGGAAGGTTGGTTTGAGCGGCATTCACCCCTTAACGCAGCGTTAGCTGTAATAAGTATTTGGGAGTTCTAAAATCGGATGTATAAATTAGAAATATTCTGTACGCCTGAGCAACAAGATCTAGTGCTGAGTACTTTACATGAATCAGGTGTAGATAAAATCGGAAACTATGATCATTGTTGGGCTATTGGTTCAGTTACAGGCTCTCACCGAGCGCTTGATGGCTCAACTCCAGTATTTGGAGGCAAAGGAAATGTGGAAAGCTATCCTCTGCTGAAGGTTGAAATCAACGTTGCGAAAAGCCAAGTGAAACCTATAGTTGAGCAACTACGAATCTGTCTTGGTTGGGAGGAGCCTTTGGTAAATGTCTTCAAAGTTTATAACTCGGAGTTTGACCTTTAACGGTGGAGCATACAGCTAACAAGGCGTTTAAGGCGGATTCACAACGCTTGGCGATTTCAGCTCTAGTTAGGTTAAGTGTTTAAGGTACAATGCTTTAGTTTTGGTGGTAGCGTTGTTCACCACTTAACGCGGCGTTATGTGTCACCAGAGGAGAATGCATGGAAGTGAAGCTAAAAGTTGGTAGTGACCCCTTATTTGCAGAGTCTTTAACAAAGTCAAATATGGCAAGTTACTATCAAGCCCGTGGGATAATCTGGGACCATAATCTGTTTCTAAGTAGTTGGGATGAGTTAGACAACTACGAAATCTATCTAGACCAGGTTCGTGTTGGTGTGTTGCGTTTGAGTTACAGTAGCAACAAGACCTTCTTGAGAGATTTTCAAATTTTGCCCGAGTTTCAGGGTAGAGGAATCGGTGCTAAGTGTCTTGAGCTAGTTTTTAGGCATGCGCTCGACAGACAATCCACTAAGCTAGTTCTGCGTGTGTTTAGTGAAAATCCAGCAATCAACCTGTATGAGTCAAAGGGGTTTGTTAGAGCATCTGACGTCAACGGGTTGATTGAAATGGAGATCCCTTTAAGTTCAAACACATAACAAGGCGTTCAAGAGGGATTCATGCTGCGTGGCATTTTTAGTGTGCGGGTAGTTTTTGTGGTGAAAGTGGTCTGCGGAAGGTTGGTTTAGGCGGCATTCACCCCTTAACGCAGCGTTATGTTTAACTTAAATTCAAAGGCTTAAAGGTCTTAGGCTCTAGTTCTTTCTCCCTCTGGCAATTCGTTCCTAGTAGACTCAGCAAATCAGTATTATCGGTCTAAGTTCTTGAACCACTCAGCCCGTAAAACATGCCAATATTCGTGGGTTGCTTCATTGTCAGGTCGTGGCGGTCGGTTTTTAGTTTAACTGGCTTAAAGTCGCTTTTAGGTTCTTTGCCAAGTAGCATTTCGGCTTGGCAGTTGTCTCGGAAATTTGCCATTGTTTTACGCTTTGGTTGGAAAGATAGGGCGCTTGTTGGAGCTTAGTTGGGTTGCCTCATTGGGCAGGGAAGTGGAATTACTGGTTTTGGGTTAGTCGCTTTTGGCGGTCAAGTTGGTTCTTGCCTTGTGGTTTGGTTCAGAAAACTGGCTTGAAATAGCAGTTCTTTCTCAAGTAAATCATGTGTTTGTGGTAAAACATAACAAACAATTCAACAGTGATTCGCAACGCTTGGCGCTCTCACTTCGGGTTGAGTTTAGTGTTTACGGCGCAGTGTTCAAGTTCAGTGTCTGCGCTGCTCACACGTTAATTGGGCGTTATGTTTAATCACGTAAAATCAGTTGGTTGCATCTTTTTTTGCTTTCTCGGCGTTATAATTTTGGTCTTGTCGGCAAGTTGACTTCAGTGATAGCTGTTTGCTGGACTTCAATTCGTGGGCGCTAAAAATTCAGAGAGTTGCCTCATTGAAATGCAGTGTTTTGGTGAGGTGAGTGCAGCTTGCTCAGTTTCAAAGTTAGAGCTTCAGCTTTCGCTTCTCACGTTGAGATTCAATGCAAATTCAATCAATTTTATGAGTTAATTCAGTTTTTAGCCTATGGTTTTGGTTTGCAAAGGTAAGTCGAGTTAAGCTCTTGGTATCGTAGAACTTAACCCTTTGAGTCTTAAACATAACAAGGCGTTCAAGAGGGATTCATGCCGCGTGGCATTTTTGGCATGCGGTAATTTTTGGTGGTGAAAGTGGTCTGCAAGAAGTTGGTTTGTGCGGCATTCACCCCTTAACGCGGCGTTATAAACTAGGATAAAAAATGTACAAAAAACAAGACTTTGAGTCGTCTTATTTGCCTTTGTCGGAATTAGTGTCAATAGGTCTAATTGTTGGTTTTGGTGGGGCAGTGTTGGAATATATTGGCGTTATATATACAGCACTTACTCACTCTTGGGATGAGTTCCCTATACACTATCTTATCGTCAATCTAAGTGAGTTTGTAATTTCTCCTATCTATGGTGCAATTTCTGCACTATTAGCATACCCCTTTTATAAGCAATGGGTTAAAAGGAAAAATGGGTTAAAAATGACGGTTTTCTCAATGTCCGAAAATAAGTAACTCTATTGTGTATAGTACGTTTATAACAAGGCGTTTAAGGCGGATTCACAACGCTTGGCAGTTTTAGTTCCAGTCAGGTTTAGTGTTTAAGGTACAATGGTTTAGGTTTGGTGGTAGGCGTTGTTCACCACTTAACGCGGCGTTAGTTTGCTCCGAAAAAATCTAGAATCCAGTATTAAAGGAGAGTGCATGTGGAAGAGTCAGTTTTGGCATTTTTTCGAATGCTAGGTTCCTTATTAAAGACAATTGTTCAGTCAGTCATTATTGATCGTATTGGTTACGGTGTAGGTTGGGTGGTATCGAAATCGGTTACATTCGGGCGTTTCCCATCTTCAGAGGTAACGGAATCAGAACGCGGAAAAGTCAGCTATATTGGGCTTGCTAATATTGCTTTAGTTCTTCTAGGAATCGCTGTATTCAATGGTATGTAGCGCGAGTTTGGTTACGCAACTAACAAGCAATTCAAGCTGATTCGCAACGCTCGGCACTTTCGGTTTCAATTGGTTTAGTGATTAAGGTGAAGTGTTCGGGTAAGGTGGCAGCGTTGCTCACAACTTAATTGGGCGTTATATGCTTTCAAAATCTGTGAGCAAAAGGGAGTTTAAAATGATTCTAAATCATGTCTCAGTTGGTGTTTCAAATGTGCCATCTGCGGTGGTTTTTTACGATTCAGTTCTATCTACTTTGTCCATAAAACGAGCTCATTACATCGAGAATGTCGCGGCTGCCTACGGCGAAAATTTTGAGTTTTGGGTAGGTTGCCCATGTGAAAATTCAGCCTCTTCAGGTAATGGAACTCACATTGCTTTCAACGCGCCAAACAAAGAAGCTGTTGACCAGTTTTATGCTACTGCATTAGAGCTTGGTGGCGAGTGTGCCGGTAAGCCTGGCTTGCGTCCAGAGTACGGTGAGACTTACTATGCAGCGTTTGTCCGCGATGTTGACGGTAACAAAATTGAAGCAGTCTTTATGTAGCCGAAGCTACGCATATAACAAGGCGTTTAAGACGGATTCACAACGCTTGGCGGTTTCAGTTCCGGTCAGGTTTAGTGTTTAAGGTACAAAGGTTTTGGTTTGGTGGCAGGCGTTGTTCACCACTTAACGCGGCGTTATATGCTTCCGTCAGTAGAAGGAATAGAACTTATGTCACTCTATGAGAAACGAAATAGCAATTCGCAGCAAGAAGACGCGATGTTAGTTGCTTCGGATTCTTGGTTTACAGTCAAATTTGCCCAGGAAGCAGCAAAGTCTTGGAAGCGTATTATCTTACTCTTCGTTGTTGCCATTCTATGTTTGTTTGCACCAGCATTGGGCCTTATTGTATCTGCAATTAATGCTTTGTTTTCGTAAATACATAGGGAATCGTCTGAAAGGTAGGTAAGTGCCACTTAAAGAAGTCGTATTTTCATATTCAAGTACGCATATAACAAGCAATTCAAGCTGATTCGCAACGCTCGGCGCTTTCGGTTTCAATTGGTTTGGTGATTACGGTGCTGTGTTTTAATGTGGTGGCAGCGTTGCTCACAACTTAATTGGGCGTTATGCTCTAGGAGGTAATTTTGCTCGATTTACTCAAAAAAGTGGTTCTAATTAACCTCTCTGCGGCTCTTGTTGTGATCGTTCTAGCCCAGTTTGTTCCATTCTTTGCTACCACTCAGTTGGTCGATTTTCTCTTCTTTGTTGTCATAGTCATATGGATTTTGGCGAAGCTAATGTGGGAAGGTGGAGTTCATAGTAAGACGACTCGGTTAGATGACCCTAGAACAGACAAAGTCTACAAAATGGTAGAAGGGCATGATTTCGAAAAAGACGAACGCGAGCACTACCGAATGAACTACCAGACAGGTTTAGTTTTCTTTATAGCCGGTCTGCCAGCGTTTATAGCTTGTTTAGTCCTTCAATTTCTTTGAGCACGAGCATAACAAGCAATTTAAGAGGGATTCTCAACGCTTGGCACTTTTGCTTCTACTTCAAATTTAGTGTTTACGGTACAATGCGTTAGGTTGGGTGGTGGCGTTGTTCACCCCTTAATTGGGCGTTAGTTTACTAATCAAGATCATCACCCTAGTTTTTATTTCGGGTGATGTCTTAGCTACAAGTGGTTTTGGGGGAGTTGTGATTGACCAAGTACAGCCACAACTAAGATAAAACCGTCTTCTTTTGTAAAGTAAGCCGTGTGTTTTCCTACCGGAAAATAGAAACCGCTTGGATAAATCTCATCACAACTGCGACCTACGGCTGGATTGTCGGCAAGCATTTGAAACCCAGTTAGCAATGTATCTTTATAGTTGTTCCACTGCATTTCAGAAAAGTTGTTGACGGTATAGCTTTTAATTTTTCGTAAATGAGCCTGAGCCAATTTACTTAGTTTGTATTTGTTCTTTTGCATAGTGGGTTACAAGGTGCTTAGGAAATCTTCACCATCAACTACATTGCCTTGTGCTAAGTCTTGTTTAGCTGACTCGAAACAATGTTTAAGGTAATCAGCTTTCATTGCCTCTAGTTCTTCATAGTCTTTGATAGACATTACCACTACGGCATCTTTACTGTTTTTGCTAATCTTTACTGGTTCACGTTGGGCGCTTAGAAGCAGCTCACCAAAGTTACGCTTTGCATCATTTGCTGTTAGTGTGTGCATGCTCAATCTCCAAATTTGGAAGTACAGTAAGATTATAGTTTGTCGCACAAAATGGTCAATATAATTAAATCGTGCGATTTGTGCGAAGGGTAAACTAACAAGCAATTTAAGAGGGATTCACAACGCTCGGCATTTTTGCATCTACTTCAAATTTAGTGTTTATGGCACAATGCTTTAGGTTTGGGTGTTGGCGTTGTTCACCCCTTAATTGGGCGTTAGTTTATATCGGACAAGTTCAAAAATGGAAATAGCAGACTTAAAGAAGCAGTACAAGAGTGATAGTGGTTTCAGCAGTTTAGCTTATCATGAGCATGACGAAGCTAAATTTAGAATGGCTGGTATACATGGTACATCCCGTATACATAAAACTTGTATGAGTGGACCGGTTTTGTGGAATTTGCATTTTGATCAGCTTTGGACCATTCGTAATAGCATCCCATCTGACCCTATTGAATTTGAATGTTGGTTTAAGTCTCAAATCAAGACAATATCCCAACTTATCGCAGCTAAGAGGCTTCATAATAATTGCGGAGCAGAACATTATGCAATTGGTCTAGCTCAAAAGTGTTTAAACTTGTTCCTTAAAGATCTCTGGGCGTTTGACCAAGTAACACCCTCACAGATAAATAATTTTCATGCAGTGCTAGATAGTTTGGTCCTCTCACATTGCGACAATGTGCCAAGGACTTGGGCTGCGTGGACGAATGTTATAGCTAGGAATGAAGATGAATTTGAAAAACTATACAGTGACTACCTTACAATCCAGAAGTGGCTTAGAACTACACAAAACCGCTTGAAGTTCGATTTTGCTAATGTTGTTGAACTAGAACAATTTATTTGGCACTTCGAAAAAAACGGTTATTCATACGTGGTTAAAGATAAACTAACAAGCAATTCAAGCTGATTCGCAACGCTCGGCGCTTTCGGTTTCAATTAGTTTGGTGATTACGGTGAAGTGCTTAGGCAATGTGGCAGCGTTGCTCACAACTTAATTGGGCGTTATGTGTCTTTCCGGAATTTATCTTTCTAAATCAAAAAATAAAAATTAGAATTGCGGAAAATGTTTCTAGTGGATTACTAGTATGAATCGTCACAATATCATTGGGTTCTTATCATCGGTTTTGTCTTTGAGTACCCTAGTTTTCGTCATCATGGACGGGTCTCACTTTCCGCTTCTCGTTTGGCCTTACGAAGCTTTCCAAGGTTTGGTATTTTCTTTCGTTTGGGGTTTTGATGTCTCGACAACGGTTGGCTACTTTTTCTCAATAATAGTTGCTGTTACTGTGGCGGTAGTAAGTTTCGCGGTGGGGCATAAATTATCGCGCTTTGTGGTCAAAACAGGTAATCTTTAACTGTTAATTCAAACACATAACAAGGCGTTCAAGTGGGATTCATGCCGCGTGGCATTTTTGGCATGCGGTGAGTTTTGGTGGTGAAGGTGGTCTGCGGAAGGTTGGTTTAGGCGGCATTCACCCCTTAACGCAGCGTTATGCTTAATCACGTAAAATCAGTGGTTTATGGTTTTTCTTTGTTCCCTCGGCTGGTTGGTTTCGAGTTTGTCGGCAAGTTGACTTCATTGGGCGCTGTTTTTCGGACACTTATTCTTTGGCGCTGAAAATTCAGAGAGTTGCCTCTATCAATTTTCAGGTAATCGCGAGGTTAGGGTAGCTGGCTCAATCAGCAATTTGATCTTCGGTTTTTGAGTTTTAGCGGCCAAATTTCAAAGCCCGATTTTCAAAACTATGAGTCATTTCGGTTTTCTACGTTTTGGCTTTTGTTTGTTAATCAAAGCCGAGTTAATCTTGTTTCCAGAAAAACGTAACCCATTGAAGCTTAAGCATAACAAAGCGTTAAAGTGGGATTTGGCACGCGTGGCATTTTTAGTTTGCGTTGAGTTCGGTGGTTACGGCACTGTGCGGTAGCTTTTGTATTGCGTGCCTGCACCCCTTAACGCGGCGTTAGGTTTATTACCTTAGTATCAATACGTTAGTCTCATTTTTAGATGCATGTATCTAATTAAAAATAAACCTATATATAGACATTGAAAGCATGAGGCCATGTTGAATAATGAGTTACCGCGGTCAGCGGATTCTACTTAATTCGAATCTACATATGATTATTTTAGAGGGCATATTCAATATGAAATCGTTTTTTTTCTTTGACTCAATGTTGACACCAAGGCTAATTACAGTGTGTTACTGGTTCACACTTGTCGCCGTAGTTTTTTCTGGAATAACTGCGATGAACTCAGGCTATCAAGGCATTACGCCTACAGACGTTTTTCTTGGTATAGGTGCAATATTGGTCGGTGTATTAGTCTCAAGGGTCTGGTTTGAGCTAATGATCGTTTTGTTCAAGATTAATGATAACTTACAAGCACTAAGAGAGAGTAAAGAATAGTTCCCCCACACCAAACCTAACAAGGCGTTCAAGAGGGATTCATGCCGCGTGGCATTTTTGGCATGCGGTTAGTTTTGGTGGTGAAGGTGGTCTGCGGAAAGTTGGTTTAGACGGCATTCACCCCTTAACGCAGCGTTATGTACTTTATTGGAATATTGAACTTTATGGATGATAGCTCAGCAACTTGGCGTCAATACTACGAAAAATCATTGTTACGCCCCCACAATTCGCGCACTGAAATCGCAATTGAGTTGAATCAGTCTGGACTGCAAACCGCTGTCGATTGCGGTTGTGGAACGGGAAGTGAGATAGCGTATCTAGAGCAGCAAGGTTATCAGGTGTATGGCTTTGATATTAACCCAGACTCTGTTGCGATATGTTCTGAAAGGTTTAGTTCCAAACCACTGGTTAAACTTTCAGAGTGTTCATTTGAGTCTTTCAAATATCCTTCTGCTGGTATAGTGATAGCAAACTCAAGTTTGTTCTTTGCTGACCCGCTAGAGTTTAAAAATACATGGCGTAAAATTGCCTCTTCTATTGCGGTTGGTGGTGTCTTTGTCGGTGATTTTATGGGGCCTAGAGATAGTTGGGCAACGAATTATCGTTTACCTACGGCGCCGTTGAGTAAGAAACAAGTTGAGCTCTTGTTTAAAGAGTTTGAAATAGTCAGTTTCAAAGAGCGTGATGAGCCTGGCGCAACAAGGATTGGATATCCTAAGCATTGGCATATCTTTTCAGTGATTGCCGTAAAACGTACATAACAAGGCGTTCAAGAGGGATTCATGCCGCGTGGCATTTTTGGTATGCGGTGAGTTTTGGTGGTGAAAGTGGTCTGCGGAAACTTGGTTTGTGCGGCATTCACCCCTTAACGCGGCGTTATGCCTTATGAGGAAATAAATGAGTTTGGAAAGTGTTGTTTCGTGGTTAGCTGTATTTATTTCAGTTGTCAGTCTGTTGGTTAGTGCATATGCAATTTATCGTGATAGAAGTCGGGTCAAAGTTTTCTGTAAAGTAGTTTACGACTGTTCCAAAGATCAATCGGAAAACTTGGATAACCCGCCTCCTTTTCTGCGTATCTATGCTGTAAATACAGGCAAGAGGGCAATCTTTCTGTCTGATTTATGTGGTTATGTTTCAAGAAGAGCATCAAGCTCTTGGGCTTTAAAAGAAGTACCAGTAGTTTTTGATAAAAATGGAGCTCCATCAGTGGTATCTAGTGGATTTGTCCATGATGTCGCAGTGAGATTAGATGATGGAGAAATTTACGAATATCGTATCAGGCATGATGACTATACAAAGTTATACGCCATTGATCATGATGGGGTGCTTTTTAAGAACTATTTTTTAACGGATGTACTTGGTAAGAAATATCGAGTAAAAGGTTCAAAAAAAGGCATTGAGAAGCTGTTGGCATATAAGGCATAACAAGGCGTTCAAGTGGGATTCATGCCGCGTGGCATTTTTGGTATGCAGTTAGTTTTGGTGGTGAAAGTGGTCTGCGGATACTTGGTTTATGCGGCATTCACCCCTTAACGCAGCGTTATGTTTGCCAATGTTGGTAACAGCGAAAGTACAATATGATATATAATAGGGAAATTAAGAGTATGAAAGTTGTGGCTACACATAATAACTGGCTTTTATATAGTGATGGGGAAAGTTATATCCTAAATTCAAGATGTGATTATGGCATTGGAGAGGAAACAGCTACTTTTTTATTAAAGGAGGATGAAGTTTCTCGTTATTTAAAACTTGGAGAGGAAGTAATTCACGAACTTTCTGATTCGGCACGTAGTTCATCAGGAAAGCATTATTATGAGAAACAGCGCCCTGTCAGCGATAAGCTAATGAAAGAATACCATAAAGCAAAGAGTGAATATATTGATAAGTATATCCGAAAAAATGGGCAATGATATCTTTCTACTTTTGAACGTTGATGGTGCAAACATAACAAACTGTTTAAGAGGGATTCGCAACGCGTGGCATTTTTATTATGCGTTGAGTTTGGTGGTTATGGTGGTATGCGGATACTTTTGTATTGCGTTGCTCACCCCTTAACAGGGCGTTATGCTTAATCAAATAAAATCAGTGGTTTATGGTTTTTCTTTGTTTCCTCTGCTTTTGGGTTTTGTGCGCGTCGGCAAGTTGGCTCCAGTGGGTGCTGTTTTCTGGACACTTATTCTTTGGCGCTGAAAATTCACAGAGTTGCCTCAATCAACTTTCGGGCAAGCGCGAGGTTAGGGCGGTTGGCTCAATCAGCAATTTGATCTTAGGTTTTTGAGTTTTAGCAGCCAAATTTCAAAGTCCTATTTTCAAAACTATGAGTCATTTCGGTTTTCTACGCTTTGGCTTTTGTTTGTAAATCAAAGTCGAGTTAATCTTGTTTTCAGAAAAACGTAATCCATTGAAGCTTAAGCATAACAAGGCGTTCAAGAGGGATTCATGCCGCGTGGCATTTTTAGTATGCGGTTAGTTTTAGTGGTGAAAGTGGTCTGCGGGAAGTTGGTTTGTGCGGCATTCACCCCTTAACGCAGCGTTATGTAGCAAGGAGATACGGTGTGCTTAACTTTTTGAATAAAAAGTCTTATGTTCAGTCAGTTGCTAAAGATGTAGCTCCTAAACTGTGTGCTAAGTTTGGGAAAAAGCTAGTCTATTCGTTTCAGGAAATTAGTTGGGCATTGAGTGAGATTAAGCGTAGTGATGACCAGTTCTATAGGTCAGTTTCTTATAGCATGTTGTTGCCTTACAGTAAAGAGTTGGCTATCGAGTTACAAGAAGACTTAGGTGACTTGTTAGAGTTTCAAAAGTCTGTCGGAGAGATCTTATTTAACGTGTCGGAAGTTCCATCGTTTGAAAGCTACCTGTTATATGCAGAGGTAAATTCAGCACCTAAATGTAGTGTTACGAACACGACTCTAGATAGTTCCGGTGGAGTAAACTTTCTTGATTTTGGTGGCGCTGACTAGCTACATAACAAGGCGTTTAAGAGGGATTCATGCCGCGTGGCATTTTTGGCATGCGGTGAGTTTTGGCGGTGAAAGTGGTCTGCGGAAAGCTGGTTTAGGCGGCATTCACCCCTTAACGCAGCGTTATGTTTAATCACGTAAAATCAGTTGGTTGCATCTTTTCTTTGCATTCTCGGCTTTCTAATTTTGGTCTTGTCGGCAAGTTAACTTCAGTGGTCGCTGTTTTTTGGACTCCAATTCGCGGGCGCGAAAAATTCTGAGAGTTGCCTCATTAAAGCTCGTTGCGTTTGTAAGTCGAATAAAGCGTCTTAGTTTCAAAGTTTGAACTCCAGTTTTCGGTTTCTCACGCTAAAACTCAAAATCATTAGAATCAAATTTATGAATTAATTCAACTTTTTAGCGTCTGGTTTTGGTTTTCAAAGTTAAGTCGAGTTAAGCTCTCAGTTTCGTAAAACTTAACCCTTTGTGCCTTAAACATAACAAGGCGTTTAAGAGGGATTCATGCCGCGTGGCATTTTTGGTATGCGGTTGGTTTTAGTGGTGAAAGTGGTTTGCGGAAAGTTGGTTTAGGGGGCATTCACCCCTTAACGCAGCGTTAGCTGGCAAAGGAGAACAAGTGAGCCCGAGATTGATTGGTATTCAAAATGGCATCATTGTATTCGTATTTTGGTTATGCGTCGGGCTACTTTTAGTTTCTGATTGGCGTATTGCTATCCCATTGTTTGCAGCATATTTATTCCCAATTTCTTTAGTGGTCGCATGGCGTAGCGCGAAATTGGGTTGCAACCTTGCCAAGCAATGTGTGACTGTCAAGGCCTACGCAGTAGAAGGTTTTTTGGTCGGTTTTACTGTGTGCATCGTGTTTTTTGGGTTAACTATCTCTAACCAAGCTTTTGCAGCCGGAACTGTACTTGATGGCGCAGATTTAAACGACATCATAAAGTATGTGCTGCTTTTCGCCTTGCCAATCAGTGTTTCTGTAGGCTTGCTCGGTTCTGTTCAAGGTTTGTTATTCTATCACCTTAACCGTTGGCAGTTAGCCAGCTAACAAGGCGTTCAAGAGGGATTCATGCCGCGTGGCATTTTTGGTATGCGGTTAGTTTTGGTGGTGAAAGTGGCTTGCGGAAGGTTGGTTTATGCGGCATTCACCCCTTAACGCGGCGTTATGCATTTTATGAAATTGGAGTGATTATGGAAGTTTGGGTCACATTTGATTCGAATGTATGGGAAATAATAGTAGATGAGAATAAAAGAGCCAACGCAGATCAAGTTTATACTCAGCTTTTTGAGTTAATAAAATCGAAGGCTATTATTCCTTTTTTCTTTGAGGGTCTCGCAACTATCGAGACATTGAAAAAAACCGATAGAAAAGAGTATATAGCAAATTATAAAGGCGCTTTTTCTATGTCTGTTGACGGTGAGGTTGTGTCTGCTTCTAAAGGCTCAGATGCTCCGCAACTAACAGATTATTTGGCGACTGCAATTCCTAAAGCTTTAGAACTTGGATTCAGGTTTACGAAATTACCAAGAATCGGAGCTCCGATGCTAGAAATTGACGAAAAATATCGTGCGCCAGATGAACGATATGAGCTAGGCGAGAGGTTGAAGCGTTCATTTGAGTGCCTAAGATTCATTGAAAGTATAGGGGCTGGCAGAGACCATCTAATGAAACAGCTACCAGAGGTAGAGGGGGGTGTTATTCAGAGGACTAAAGCTGCTCACAACTTATCGGACAAAAAGTATGCTAAAGGTGTTGGCGAATGGGTTGATGGAGATGCTCTGGCTGCAAACTATGGTTATGGTATCGATTTTTTCTGTACCAATGACAAAGCTAGTGGTGCTGGTAAAACGTCCATATTTTCTGAGGCAAACCTTGAGCAGCTAGAGAGCAAATATCCGGTAAATGTGATCTCTCCACTAGGCTTGATAAGTAGATTGGGAGCTCAAAATGCATAACAATCTGTTTAAGAGTGATTCGCAACGCGTGGCATTTTTGCTATGCGTTGTGTTTAGTGTTTAAGGTGGTATGCGGAAGCATCGGTATTGCGTTGCTCACACCTTAACAGGGCGTTAGGCCAAGAGTATTTTAGAGTAGAGTATGTCGATAGAAATAATCAGGGAAGCGGCGTGGCCTGAAATACTGAAACTACAATCAGAGGTCTATCTGCTAGTCGAACCCGAAAGTCTTGAGGTGTTAAAGGACAAATGGAATAGAACCCCCAAATGCTGCTTTATCTATCGTGATTGTGAAGAGCTAAAGGGTTATTTGTTAGCGCACTCTTGGAATAAAGAGCAGCCTCCGAAGTTGTTTAACGCCTTACCTAAAGAAACTGAAGGGGATATCTTGTTTCTTCATGACTTGGCAATAGCAAGTTCCTCATTTGGCCAAGGCATTGGCTCAAAATTGATGAAGCATCTGGTTGGGATTGCAACTGGTTTGGGTTTCAAAGAAATTAGGTTGGTTTCAGTCCAGAACTCAGAGCCGTTTTGGCAAAGGCAGGGTTTTAAACCGCTATCGGAAAATGTATGCAAAAGTTATGGTGCTGATGCGCAATTGATGTGGCGAAAACTCTAGGCCTAACAAGGCGTTAAAGAGGGATTCATTCCGCGTGGCATTTTTGGTATGCGGCGAGTTTTGGTGATGAAGGTGGTCTGCGGAAGGTTGGTTTGAGCGGCATTCACCCCTTAACGCAGCGTTAGTTGCCAACGAGGAAAACGCAGCTAAAGCAGAATGTTTAGAGTTAAAGTCAGTGTGTTTTTGGTTGGGTTTTCGTACTTCAATTTTGAATCGTTCGGGTTTGTGAAAATCGTTCTCAGGTTTCTTTTGTGGTTGGATTTTCTGTTTCAGAAACCGATTTGTTTGTTGAAAGCCAGCTTTGTAATATTGTTTTCTCAAAAGATTTTTTTGGTGTTGTTAGTCCGCTTTCTACGGAGTTGTATGTTCCAAGTGGTTTCATTGACAGGCGCTTTGAAATTGCGCCTGAACTGATCTTTTCAAAGCACATCAAGCTAGTGTTGGCAAAGCAGCAATTAACATCAAATCAAAGCTTTAGGTTTGGCAACTAACAAAGCATTCAAGAGGGATTCACAACGCTTGGCAGTTTTGGTTTGAATTAGCTTAAGTGTTTACGGCACAATGGTTTAGGTAGGGTGGTTTGCGTTGTTCACCCCTTAATGCGGCGTTATGTTTACTTGTATTTCAAAGGTTTAAAGGTCTTGGGCTCTAGTTCTTTGTCCCTCGGGCAATTTGTCCCAAGTAGACTCAGCAAATCAGTATTATCTGCCTAAATTCTTGAATCTCCCAGCCCGTAAAACATACCAATGTTCGTGGGTTGCTTCATTGTCAGGTCGTGGCGGTTGGCTTCTTGTTTAACTGGCTTAAAGTCGCTTCTAGGTTCTTAGCCAATTAGTATTTCATCTTGGCAGTTGTGTCGGCAATTCAGCATTGTTTTACGCTTTGGTTGGAAAGAAAGGGCGCTTGTTGTTACTCGGTCGGGTTGCCTCATTGGGCAGGGAAGTGGAATTACTCGTTTCTGGTTGGTCGCTTTTGGCGGCCAAGTCGGTTCTTGCCTTGTGGTTTGCTTCAGAAAACTGGTCAGAAATAGCAGTTCTTTCTCAAGTAAATCATGTATTTGTGGTAAAACATAACAAACAATTCAACAGTGATTCGCAACGCTTGGCGCTCTCACTTCGGGTTGAGTTAAGTGTTTACGGCGCAGTATTCAAGTTCAGTGTATGCGCTGCTCACACGTTAACTGGGCGTTAGCACACAGGTTCAACATTCGTGATTAAGGAAGAGGTAAATGTCTAAAGATGAAACGCTTCTACATTGTGGAAACTGCAATCAGAAGACGGCTCATAGAAGGCTAAGTGCATCTGAAGTCGAAGCTCAGCAGCGAGTGAAGAATAGTACCAAGTCTCGTATTCTCAATATCGTTTTTGGTGTTCTGCTAGGCTCAAGCAAATCAGAGTCGCAGGTTAGTTACTTCAGGTGCAAGGTCTGTAATGCGGAACATGATAGCAATGAAGGTATGCCTCACGGTTGGGGCTAGTTAATGCGTAACCCTATGTGCTAACAAGCAATTTAAGAGGGATTCACAACGCTTGGCACTTTTGTTTCTACTTCAGTTTTAGTGTTTATGGCACAATGCTTTAGGTTTGGGTGGAGGCGTTGTTCACCCCTTAATTGGGCGTTAGGTTTCTCCGCGGGAAACATCGAATTCGAGGATTTTAGATCATGGATTATGAAGCGAAGCTACGACTTGCTCACAAAGAGTTAAATGATAAAGGCGTTTGGAAGTCGAACTACAATCCACCAATTGTAAAGTGGCTACGTAAACTTGGAATGTGTTTTCCGCCACCTTATTACCAAAGTTATTTTGCAAACGTTATGCTTTGTGTGACGTTCTTTGCTCCTGTATGGGGAATCTTCCAATGGTTTCTTGTGTGGAACGAGCTAGGTAAACCAGTTTTAGAAGCCATTTTCATCTCGTTACTTGCTGGCACTTTGTTTGGCTTTATTATGGCAACCTTCTACTACATTAGACGTAAGCAATTAAATCTAACAGATTGGGGTTCATTGGGAGAATAAGCCCAAAACCTAACAAAGCGTTCAAGACGGATTCCCAACGCATGGCGTTTTCGGCTTTCCTCAGTTTAAGTGTTTATGTCACAATGGTTTAGGTAGGGTGGTTGGCGTTGCTCACCACTTAACGCGGCGTTAGGAGGCTTAGTGACAATTGTAAAGTTGGGGAAGATTGCACTTGATGTGGACGTCGAAAGGACTCGAGCAATCTATAGCCAAATAACCAGTGCAAGTTCAATTGATTGTGGTTGCATCTATTGCAAGAATTACAGGAAAGCGCATCCTTTCTCTTTGCAAAAGGAAGTATTGGATTTTCTAGTTCATTGCGGTGTTGATCTTGAGAAAGACGTTGATATCTACTTTATGGACGATAGAGAAGGTGAGTATTGTAAGTATGGCGGTGAGTACTACATTGTGTGTAAATCCTTGCCAAAGATTGATAGTGACAAATTGCCTGACGGTTTTGAATTTGCAGTGACATACCCAAGTCCAGTTATTCCTACTGAGCTTCGTGAGATATCTGGTGTAATGTGCTTTAGTTTTATGTCATTAAGTGTTCCTTGGGTGCTAGAAGAACGCTCCTAACAAAGCGTTTAAGAGGGATTCATGCCGCGTGGCATTTTTAGTATGCGGTTAGTTTTGGTGGTGAAGGTGGTCTGCGGACAGTTGGTTTAAGCGGCATTCACCCCTTAACGCGGCGTTATGCGGCAGAGGGGCATAAGGGGCTAGAGCTTGAGTTCTAGCCCAATTAAACAACTACTACTTAGTTCTTACAGCCGTTTTTGTCACATGTGATCTTACTGTGTGAGTCACTCCAATGAGATGCTTCTTTCTTGGTGTCAAAGCCACAACCAGTAGTTCCTCCTTTTTTGCCTTTATGAACGACTCCAGTGGGTGTATGTTTTACTGCCATAAACGTACTTCCTATCTATCACCAGTATTGGTGCCCGTATTTTACTTCTGAGAGTAGTTTTAAAGTGTATGCTTGGTTGCTTATTTCATCTGAAAGTAAGGTAAAATTAAACTTTGCGAGCAACCGCATAACAAACTGTTTAAGAGTGATTCGCAACGCGTGGCATTTTTACTATGCGTTGGTTTTAGTGCTAAAGGTGGTATGCGGAGGCATCAGTATTGCGTTGCTCACACCTTAACAGGGCGTTAGCTTAAAACATTGAAAATCAATTGTTTGTGGCTTTTTCTTTCTTCCATCGGCAATTAGCTCAGGTTTTTCGGCAAATCAGCATTGTTTGTCAATGCGAGTTTTGAGCAGTTGCCTCAATTGAGTTTTGGGATTGCGCGAGGTTCGCAAATTTGGCGCAAAGTCGCTTTGGCAGTTTTGCATTCTCTTTGAGTTTTCAGAAAGTGATTTATCAAAATTTTCGGGTTTTCAAATAGCATGAAAGGCCACAAAGTTTGAACCAATTCGGGTTTCAAAACTCAGGTGGTTTGTTGGTTTTCCAAATCGGTTTAATCTCAGCTTTTGGCAAATCTAAGGTGCTGAAATTTAAGCTAACAAACTGCTTAAGCGGGATTCGCAATGCGTGGCATTTTTAGCATGCGGTGAGTTTCGTGATTAAGTTTGTATGCGGTAGCTTTTGCAGTGCATTGCTCACCCCTTAGCAGGGCGTTAGCTAACAAGGAGATTTGAGTGTGTCGAGGAAATGTTTTCTTTGTTTCATTCTGATTCTATGGAATAACTTTTCTTATGCCGAAGTTATTTCGTATCCTAATTGTGAGCGAAGTGAAAGTTTAAAAACGCCGATTCAACTCTATTTGTCCGAAAAAGTACTGGCAACTCGAACTAAGGATGCTGTTCACCAAATACTCAACAAATGGGTTAATTATTCGAATGTTGTATTACGCAACTCATGTGTCCCAATCGAGCGTTATTTAAGTAAAGTTGAGTTTCTCGATGATATTGATGAGACTTGGTTTCAATCTTTAAGTGCAGCGAAAGTATTGCTTACTTTAAGCCTTGGCTACGAACCACCTGAATTGAATAACAGATCTATACCAAGTTTTGTTGGTGTGGTTTTTGATAGCTATAAAGCTAGTTTTGGCGGGTCTAATTGCGGATTATCAAGCGATTCGGGTAACTTTTTCTTCGCTGCTTTAGATTGCGCAGACTTTGTTATGGAACATGAAATAGGACACTTAAGCGGGGCTCATCATGATCACGAGTCAATTTTATCCTCTCACTCAACTTTAAATGCTTTTGAGCAAACGACTTATCCTCGGATAAAGTCATTTGCTTATGGTTGGCGCTGCGGTAATTACGGGACGGTAATGTCATTTGCACCCCAAAAGATCCCAGCTTACTCATCTCCAGAGTTATTTGTGGGTGACCTAGCATGTGGTGACCAACGTTTGGGTGATAATGCGCGTGTTATGAGAACATATGCGCTTAAACATATGCGAAAATTTGATTAGCTAACAAACAGTTTAAGAGGGATTCAGCACGCGTGGCATTTTTGGTATGCGGTGGCTTCGGTGTTGAAGTGCCATGCAGTAGTTTAGGTATTGCGTGCTTCACCCCTTAACTGGGCGTTATGTAGCAAGGAGATACGGTGTGCTTAACTTTTTGAATAAAAAGTCTTATGTTCAGTCAGTCGCTAAAGATGTAGCTCCTAAACTGTGTGCTAAGTTTGGGAAAAAGCTCGTCTATTCGTTTCAGGAAATTAGTTGGGCATTGAGTGAGATTAAGCGCAGTGATGACCAGTTCTATAAGTCAGTTTCTTATGGCATGTTGTTGCCTTACAGCAAAGAGTTGGCTATCGAGTTACAAGAAGACTTAGGCGACTTGTTAGAGTTTCAAAAGTCTGTTGGAGAGATCTTATTTAACGTGTCGGAAGTTCCTTCTTTTGAAAGCTACCTGTTATATGCAGAGGTAAATTCAGCACCTAAATGTAGTGTTACGAACACGACTTTAGATAGTTCCGGTGGAGTAAACTTTCTTGATTTTGGTGGCGCTGACTAGCTACATAACAAGGCGTTCAAGAGGGATTCATGCCGCGTGGCATTTTTGGTATGCGGTGAGTTTTGGTGGTGAAAGTGGGCTGCGGAAAGCTGGTTTAAGCGGCATTCACCCCTTAACGCAGCGTTAGGGCTTACTACAAAAAATTTGCAAGGATGGCGAAATGGTAAGGTTTTATCTAGTTCTTACTTTGTTAGGTATATTGCTGCCTTATGGAGCGTTGGTTCCTTGGTTAGTTGCCAATGGCTTAGATATTAGTCTTTTGTTCAGTGAAGCGGTGGCAAACCCCATTAGTATAATGGCTTGGCTTGATGTCTTGGTTGGTGCGATTGCTCTGATAGGCTTTATCTTAGTGGACGGGCAAAAGCATAAAGTGAAGTATCGATATTTTGCAGTCTTGGGAACTTTGTCGGTTGGAGTATCTTTTGGACTCCCAATGTATCTGTACTTAAAAGAAAAACAGTCCCTTCAACCACAGCCCTAACAAGCAATTTAAGAGGGATTCACAACGCTTGGCACTTTTGTTTCTACTTCAAATTTAGTGTTTATGGCACAATGCTTTAGGTTTGAGGGAGGCGTTGTTCACCCCTTAATTGGGCGTTAGGGTACAAACGTAAAAAAGCCCACCATATCAACAGTGGGCTTGGAATTTAAGCTTCCTCTGCTTCAGCTTGGCTAGAGTTACTTTTGTCGAAAGCAAACTCAAGTTTCAGAAACCAAGCATGAAATGCTGCAGAAACACTAAAACTAATCTTCATAGTCAACGCCTCTAAGGGTTGGTGACTATCAGGCTTGAAGGTGTGTTTTGAGTTTCAGGTATATTGAAATTAGTCGTTTTAAGTTAAATTAGAGAGAGTTTTAATATTAGTGTTTGTCTTCAATCTTATGAGCTTTAGCATCTTAAGCATTGAAATAGTAGTCTAGTTTATGTAGCTCTATACTCTAATCTTTATTCAGTTATGTTAGTTTCAGTATCTTATTTTTGGTATTTAGTTACCTTAATTTTGCCTGACACCTCGCGGATAACCGTTTGAAATTTATACTATGCATTTAAGCACTCATGTCAAGCGAGAAGTACCCTAACAAAGCGTTTAAGGCAGATTCGCAACGCTTGGCATTTTTGGTTTGATTCAGCTCTAGTGTTTACGGCACAATGTTTTAGGTGTGGTGGTGGCGTTGCTCACTACTTAACGCGGCGTTATGTGCTTACCCAAAAACATATAGTATAATGTTCACTTTGTTGCTTAACTAAATTTACGATGAATATTGTTGTACATGTGCATGATGGTGTAGCAAAGCACGGCTACGAAATGGGAACTCGACAAGCATGGAAATGTGGAGATAAAGCTCACGAAGTGTATCGAGTTCTAGGTGTCATCAAAGGTCAGGTAGTAAGTGTTATCGAGGACGTTACCGCTGAATTGTCTACGTTCGACAACAACCCAGAACACCATTCAGGTAGTGATGGTCGCTATATATTTTTAGGTGGGAAGTGCTGGAACGAAAAGGAAATCTTTGCTCCAGATATGCCAAAGTTTATGTTCAAAAAGATTAAAGGCTTAAACCAAGGACACCGTTATTTGAGTGATGCTGAACTTGAAGCGAGTTTGTCATAACTGGTTAGTACGCACATAACAAACTGTTTAAGAGTGATTCGCAACGCGTGGCATTTTTACTATGCGTTGCGTTCAGTGTTTAAGGTGGTATGCGGCGGCTTTAGTATTGCGTTACTCACACCTTAACAGGGCGTTATGCTTAATCAAATAAAATCAGTGGTTTATGGTTTTTCTTTGTTCCCTTGGCTGATCGGTTATGCGCTTGTCGGTAAGTTAACTTCATTGGTCGCTGTTTTCTGGACACTTATTCTTTGGCGCTGGAAATTCAGAGTATTGCCTCAATCAAATTTCGGGTAAGCACGAGGTTGGGGCAGTTGGTTCAATCAGCAATTTGATCTTAGGTTTTTGAGTTTTAGCGGCCAAATTTCAAAGTCCGATTTTCAAAACTATGAGTCGTTTCAGTTTTCTGCGTTTTGGCTTTTGTTTGTAAATCAAAGTCGAGTTAATCTTGGTTCCAGTAAAATGTAACTCATTGAAGCTTAAGCATAACAAGGCGTTCAAGTGGGATTCATGCCGCGTGGCATTTTTGGTATGCAGTGAGTTTAGGTGGTGAAGGTGCTCTACGGAAAGTTTGTTTATGCGGCATTCACCCCTTAACGCGGCGTTAGTACTGGATTGGCATCAACGGTAAAATTTTCGGAGTTTATCGGTTTCTTTTCCTTGTTTTACACCTGGTCAAATGTGCCTTTCACTTTCTTTCCGGTGGCACTATATGAGTTGTGTTCGCGTTGACTTCACCGTTTACGGTTTCTAACTTTCGGGCTATTTCTCTGGTGTGGCTTCTTTGGTGCTGGGAAATTCTCGTCAAACACTGAGTTTCTTTGGCGCTACCGTTTAGTTCTGCAGCCCGTATCCTTTGTTAATTTGAAAACGGCGAAAATAGGGCAGTTAAGCAAGTTTTTCTTCTAGCCAACTTGCGTTTTGAGATTGAGCTCTAGTTTGGCAGTTGTCCCTTTAGCTTCGGTGTTTTAAGCCAAAAGTTTCGTGCTATATTTCAATATCTTGGCATGTGCCAAATGTTCACGAGCAGCGTACTAACAAGCAATTCAAGAGGGATTCGTAACGCGTGGCATTTTTGGCATGCGTTGGTTTTAGTGATTAAGGTGGTATGCAGGGGCTTTGGTGTTGCGTTACTCACCCCTTAATTGGGCGTTATGTTTTTACAGGGAAATGATGAGCTTACGTGATGTGATTGATTCGGATTGGAATCAAATATACGAACTTATTGAAGATAATATGCTCAATATGCAGATTGAACTTGGGTTGAAGTGGGATCGAGAATCGATCATACGTCACTATAAAAGTAAGTCTGTTATTGTTGAAGTACAGCGAGATCATATCTCTGGATTCATCGCGTACCATCAAAATGAAGATGTTCACTTTATTGACTCTTTGCAAGTGGCTCAAGGGTATCAAAACAGATTAGCGGGTTTTCGTTTGTTAAAATCGAGTCTATTAAAAACAAGCGTATCTCCTATGGTTCAAAAAGTGCGTTGTTGTGTTTTTGAAAATAATACTGCCAAGGAGCAATATTTTTCAGTTGGCTTTCGCGAGCTCAGTCGTTCTAAAGGTGTTTTGACGTTGGAAATGCCGATGAAACAGCTGATTAAGCGTTTGAGGTTGGCCAAAACATAACAAACTGCTTAAGAGGGATTCGCAATGCGTGGCATTTTTAGCATGCGGTGAGTTTTGTGATTAAGTTGGTGTGCGGTAGCTTTTGCAGTGCATTGCTCACCCCTTAGCAGAGCGTTATATCTAATTTACATCACACATTCATAGCTGTATGGATGTACATGCCTGTGTGTTGGTATACTATTCACTGGTTTTTTAGTTATAGAGTTATAAAATGACCAAGTACCTAGAAGCTGGCATCAGAGAGCTAGTCGAAGAATTTCAATCTAATGGTAAACCTTGCCCTTCAGCACAAACAATCGCTGATCGCCGGGCTGGCTATATTGGTAGCACTGTACTAGCTGGTGAAAGTCCTAAAATTGAAAGCGAATACTTAGATGTAATTAATAGTATTCCGGTTAAGATTTACAAGCCTACAGATGAAGTGAACTTACCTATAACGGTCTATTTTCATGGAGGCTGTTTCATCAGTGGTGGCTTTGGTACACATGATGTTCAGCTAAGACAAATTGCTCTTCTATCCAACTCGATAGTTATTTGCATTCAATACAGGCTTGCACCTGAATATGCTTATCCAGCAGCACACGATGATGTATACCAAGCTGTACTCGGTATTAAGGAGCAAGCGCACAAGTATGGTGGTGATTCAGAGCAATTAGTATTTGTTGGCGATAGCGCCGGAGGGCAATTAGCTTTGGCTACGACGCTTAGATTGAAAAAGCTAGAGCAGTGGTTGCCTCGTCAGCAAATTCTTATTTACCCAATGCTGGATCCAACAGGCAATTCGAAAAGTTACAGAGAAAATGGTTTAGATTATATTATAACGGCAAATATGCTTCTTTCTGGTTTCGAGTTATACGCGAATTGCAGCTCTAAAGAAATTGTTGAACCAGAGCTTAACCTTTTAAACAGTGACTTCAGCGGTCTGCCCATCACAACTATTATTACCGCGGAGTTTGACCCGCTACGTGATGAGGGTGAGCACTTATACAAGTTGATGCTTTCACAAGGCGTTGAGGCTTACTGCGAACGTTATTTGGGCGTGATTCATGGTTTCTTTCAGTTGTCTGGCGTTTGTAATTCGGCAAAACGCTGTATCACAGCAATTTCAAACCAAATAAAAAATTAGATATAACAAACAATTTAAGAGTGATTCAGCACGCGTGGCATTTTTGGTATGCGGTGGTTTTGGGTGTTGAAAGTGGTCTGCGGCGGCTTGGTCGTTGCGTGCTTCACACCTTAATTGGGCGTTAGCTGCTTGGAGAAGATTTATGGTTCGTGTAGTCCAAATCAAAGATTTAGATGTGTTGGTTAGCCTTTTCATTGCTGAGAACGAGCACAACTCAGACTTAGCCCCAGATGTTGTTCGCAAAACTGAAGATGTACTAAATGAGACTGAGCTTCAAGACATTCTATCTGATGAAAATCAGTTGCTTATTGTTAGCGAGCACGATGGAAAGGTAGTCGGAGCTTTATTGGGGAATCTCACTGACGTTAAAGAGCGTCGTTGGACGCAATCACGAACGTATGGATATATTGAAGAGTTAATCGTTTCTAGCGAAGCTCGAAAGCTGGGTGTAGCTACAGGGCTAGTTTCTTACTTTTCTAAGTGGGCTAGTGCTCTTGGCGCTAGTTCAGTTGACCTGCATGTTTGGTCAAATAACACAGGAGCTATCGGTTTTTATACTAGCGCCGGATTCGAATCAAAACAGAACCTGCTCTCCAAAAAGCTACGCAGCTAACAAAGCGTTTAAGGCGGATTCCCAACGCTTGGCATTTTCGGTTTGCTTTGAATTTAGTGTTTACAGCACAATGATTTAGGTAGGGTGGTAGCGTTGCTCACCACTTAACGCGGCGTTAGTACTGGTTTGAAATCAGAAGGTTAAAATTTCGGTGTTTATCTTATTTTGTGCTCAGATATTTACCTGAAATTAAGTACCTAAAACGTTCTCTCCGGGGGCACTAGATGTGGAGTGATCGCGTTGAAACAGTCGGTGACGGTTTCGAACTTTTCAGCAATTTCTTTGACGTGGTTTCTTTTTCGTTGAAAAATTCGGGCGAATAAATTCGTTGGTTTTGTTGTTGTCGTCAAATTGCGAGGCTCGTATTCATTGCAAATTTAAATTCGAGTAAAGTAGGGCAGTAAGCACGTTTTTCTTCGCGGTAGTTTTCGGTAAATACACAGCGATTTGTTTTGTCGTTGTCCATCTCACTTCGGTGTTTACAGCCTTTTCATTCGTGATTTCATCCACTATTTTGGTGGTTTCAAAGGCGTTTTGAGCATCGTACTAACAAACGCTTCAAGACGGATTCGCAACGCGTGGCATTTGTGGTTTGCGGTAAATTTAGTGATTTAGGTGGTGTGCGGAAACATCGCATTGCGTTGCTCACCACTTAAGCGGGCGTTATGTGCTAGGGAAAGAAATCAGGTTTGGTGATGAAAAGAATTAATGTAATAGGTACAAGTGGTAGTGGTAAAAGTACTTTCAGTCGCCAACTTGCTAGCAAGCTTAAATACCCATATTTGGAAATGGATGCGATATTTTGGAAGCCAAATTGGCAAGAGTCTACAGATGAAGAGTTCTTCGCAAATCTAACTGAGAGTCTAAGTGGCGAACATTGGGTGCTTGATGGTAACTATAACCGGACAGCCGAAATCAAATGGGCTAGGGCTGACACCATCATTTGGGTGGACTATTCCTTTTCTAGGACGTTATTTCAAGCTGTGAAACGAGCGTTAACTCGTATTGTGACTAAACAGGAACTGTGGGGTAAAACGGGCAATGTTGAGTCATTCAAAAAGTCGTTTCTTAGCAAAGATTCGATTATTCTCTGGACATTGAAAACGTATAAAACAAATCGTATTCGTTATACAGAGTTACTTAATGACCCGAGATATAGCCACATAAAGTTCGTTAGAGTAACTAGCCCGAAAACGGCTAGGGTGTTCATCGATGAGCTGCGCACATAACAAAGCGTTCAAGAGGGATTCATGCCGCGTGGCATTTTTGGTATGCGGTTGGTTTGGGTGGTGAAAGTGGTTTGCGGGAAGTTGGTTTGTGCGGCACTCACCCCTTAACGCAGCGTTAGCTTAAATCATTAACAAGGATGTGTAATGAGAAACAAAAAATGGGTCTTTGCGGCGATTTTGCTCATTGGTGGCCCTTCACTATTGCCCTTTAGTTTGGAAGTGATTTCTGCAATCGAGTTATTTGGCCTTTTGGGTTTATGGACAATTTACTCATCCTATGCGGAATATTTGGTGAATCATCCTAGATTCAAAAGAGGTGTTTGCTTAGCGACTAGTTGGGACTTTCAGCCTCAGATGCTGTTCTCTCCAAGTGAGCTTAAGGCATGTCCCCAGCTAATTTTTCATATGCTTCCAGTTCAAAGCGCTATGGTTTGGACTCTGAATATTCTGTTTTGGGGCGGTGTGGCTTGGTGCTACATAATTTAAGCTAACAAGGCGTTCAAGAGGGATTCATGCCGCGTGGCATTTTTGGCATGCGGTGAGTTTTGGTAGTAAAAGTGGTCTGCGGAAAGCTGGTTTAGGCGGCATTCACCCCTTAACGCAGCGTTATGTTACTGCACTTTACGAGTAATTGAATGAATATAAAGTTGTTAGTTGGCGGTTGTTTACTCGGTGTAACCGCTCTATTTTTTGTCGGTAAACGAGGTGGTGAGGAGTTATCGCTCCCCGTGTGTGATTCCGTCCCTAAAATTGATACGCCAGTGCATTTTTTCACAGATGACTCCATTAGTGAGGCACGAATTGAAGAGTTTATTGACTATTCAAACCTTGTTCTAGAGAACTCTTGCATTCCAATTAGAAGGACCCTTTCAGGAATCACCAAACTTGATTTGACCAGTTTTAAAAGTCAAGACAGTGGTAAGTTACATCAACAGTTACTCCTAAATGTTGGTAGCTCGGTTCTTGAGCCAATGCAAAAAGTTGGAAGTTATTATGTTCTAGTTCTTCCTAAAGACTTTCCTTTTGCAAAAGACAGTGCAGGAACTGCTCATGTAAATTTTAGTCGCAGTTTTTTGGTTCTATCTTCTGATGCAGAACTTCATGTACTTGAGCATGAGTTGGGGCATCTGGCTTGGGCATGGCACGACAACACAGCAATACATTGGTTAAAAGGGCAGCTTCTAAAAGAGCATCACAAGCAAATTAAGCGATATGCATTTGGGGCATTGTGTCATGAAGCGGGGACGGTAATGACTTATGCAGAGAAGCAGTTGCCAGCCTATTCATCACCAGATATCAAATATTATGGACAGGCTTGTGGCAATGCCGAAACTGCTGATAATGCACGTCATATGCGAGAGTTTGCGCTATCACTGGTAGCTCCGTAACATAACAAGGCGTTCAAGCGGGATTCATGCCGCGTGGCATTTTTGGCATGCGGTGAGTTTTAGTGGTGAAAGTGGTCTGCGGAAAGTTGGTTTATGCGGCATTCACCCCTTAACGCAGCGTTATGTACTAAGAAGAAAATGAAAGAATTAAGTTTAATTTTACGACAAGCAACTAATCAAATTGATCAGAATTACTTCCACTTGAACATTGATGGGGGAGATCCGGTTTATAGAGAACGGGTCTATTGCTACGAGTTATACCATCAAATGAGATTAAAGTGGCCGCCCAGAACGGAGTACCATTTGAATGGAGAGATAGATAAGGCTGCTCATCCAATTTTAAAGTCTCTTAAATCTGATCATATAAAGCCTGATTTATTGGTACACAAACCGGGTTACATGTCAGGAAACCATGCAATTATTGAGGTTAAACACCAAAATGCTCAACCCAGAGGAATAATAAAAGACTTGGAGTCTCTGTCTGTATTTCTGAATGTTGTAGGTTATGAGCGAGCTATATATCTTGTGTATGGCTATGATATTGATCCTGTGAAGTTTAGTTCTAAGATTGCTCATTACTCTCGGGTAGTTAAAAAGTTAGGGTGTATAGAACTTTGGTACCATATGTCAGATTCGAGTGAAGCATTTCATCATTGCACTCTATTGGCACGTACATAACAAACTGTTCAAGAGTGATTCGCAACGCGTGGCATTTTTACTATGCGTTTGTTTTAGTGTTTAAGGTGGTATGCGGTAGCTTTCGGTATTGCGTTGCTCACACCTTAACAGGGCGTTATAACGCATTTGAGTACGCCACATATCAAGGATTGAAATGGAAGAATATTGGAACCCCATGG
>NZ_JAQQBT010000021.1:0-44802 GCF_028570825.1 Vibrio sp. CCUG 15886
CCTGTGGTCCTGTGGTCCTGTGGTCCTGTGGTCCTGTGGTCCTGTGGTCCTGTGGTCCTGTGGTCCTGTGGTCCTGTGGTCCTGTAAAACAGGAGAGCAACAGCCACACCAATTATGTCAAGTGTTATCGTACCGTGCCTTTGCGAATTTTGATCAACTTCGCCAGCATGACAGAAATATGTTTAGCTTCTTGAACGAATACCATTCCCTGCTCTTTGCTGAGGTAACCCAGCTCTATCGCGATGTAGAGTTGAGTAATCATTTCTCCACAAGAACCCTTAGCAATATATAAGAATCGCGCAGATTCTTTGGCAGTTTCCCTTTCCTCACCTTCTGAAATATTGGAAGGGATGGAAAGGGAACTTCGCGTTATCTGATCAACCAATGCATAGTTTTTACAGCGATGAAGGGCTTTGACGATATCAACAGAAAGTCTTGAACTCTTTTTCCATACTTCAAGCCTTTCAAATCCCAAAACCCTCATCAGCCATCCTTGCTTACACGAGACTTATCCAATCCATTAGCCCCTAGGACCCAAGGGCCATAGGACCGCTTTTAAATTATCTTACGGCCACGTTTTCACGCGTAGAGCACCTTCAGTTAGGTTGTTGAAACCGTTGATAGTTGGTAATAACTGACCAATTACACGGTTCCAGCGAGAGATCGGTGCGGCGGTCACATAAACGATATCGTATGGTTTTAGATCGAATTCTGTGCCAATCACTAGTGCAGAGGCATCTTTAATATTGAGCTGGTAGATGTCCGCCATGCGTTCAGATTTGTTGTCTGACGTGCGGATGACGAATACGCCAGTTGCATCTGCTGAGAGCTCGTTGATTCCACCCACGCTGCTGAGTGCTTCCGTCAGGCTCATGCCTGAGCGATCCATTTTAAGCAATTTGGGATCTTTTACTTCGCCCATTACAAACACTTTTTGGCTGTCGTTGCGTGGCACGTGGATGATATCGCCCGGCTCTAATAAACGGTTTTGCGTTAAATCACCACGCTGCATAAGCGCGTAAAGAGAAATGGCTTGCTCTTCACCGTTGCGAGTAAGCGTCACATTGCGCCAATCGGCATCTTCCGCTAGGCCACCAGCACGGTTTACCGCATCGAGAATGGTTAAAGGGATATTGGTGATGGCTTGTTGGCCTGGGTTTTCAACTTCACCGGTAATGTAAGCTTTCTTCGAGCGGAACGCGGCAACGTTGACATCGACCTGTGGGCTTTCGATAAATTTCGCAAGACGTTTAGCGATATCGGCGCGGATCTCACGCACGGTTTTATCTGCCACTTCTACAGTGCCAATATAAGGGTAGAAAATGGTGCCATCTGCATGCACCCAGTTACCCGCTTCAGATGCACTACGGTAAGAACCTGCTGGAATCGTCAGTTCAGGGTGATCCCAAATGGTAACGTTAAGAATGTCGCCAGGGCCCACTTTGTATTCATAGCGGGCGATCTGCACATCAAGCTCTGGGTTTGCGCGAGAAGTAAAATGCTGCGCTTTGGCGTATTCCGTGACCGATTGGGCGTTTAGCGGATACAGATTAACCACCTCAGAAAGGTTACTTTCTTGGCTGCTATCGTTCACTTCAACAAGGTTTTTATTATCGGTGGATAGATGTGAGCCGGGTACAGTACAACCGGCAAGCAAGGCAGGCGCTAGCATCGCTAGCAGAAGTTTTGTTTTTAGTTCCATGTAAGCCAAATCGTCTAAATTAAGAGTGTTTGCAGCACTCTTGAATGAGCAAAGGTTCGATTGAACACCATTTCTTTCTAACGCTTTTGAAAGCATAGGTATTCAACATAGTTAAAGGCGTTTTCCTTAACCGCATTTAACTATACTTTATAGCCTAGCTCCCACACTGACTGCGATTTTAAGCAGCTTCGAACAACATTCTACGCTAACTGAACGTAAGAAAATGTAAGAACCCGTTAAAAGTGTGGTTTTCCACCCATATTTGTGGCTTTTTTGACACGCTACCGCCCTTTGGTAAGCACGCAAAACCACATAGCGCTGGGACAATTTGCTGCGCAATAGCTCTAATGGCTTGCTGCAACAAAGTACTGACGTTTTATGACACCACTGAGTATTGTGTCATTATTAATATTTTTTATGGGCGGTTATTATCCATATTGTGGCTTAGAGCACAATTGTTTTTGCTAAGCAAACGGTACTATCAATGAGATAAAAACCATAAATTCACATCGTTGCAGCTACAACTAATTGTTTACATTCCGTCCAAATTCTACCTAAAATAAACACCGGAGCTATTAAAGTTCCGACATCGATGTTTGAAAACGTATATATACAAAGGAATAATCATGAAAAAAATCGCATTAGCAGCGTTGATTGCACTAGGTGTATCTTCTACTGCATTTGCTGCGGGTGAAGCTGCAACAGCAACTACAGCAACTAGTACAACTGCTTCTACAGGCGCAGCAGCAGGTGCTGGCGCAGGTGCAGCTGGCGCGGGTGCAGCAACAACTGCAGCAGTAGCGGCAGGTGCAGCAGTAGCGGCAACAGCGGTTGTTGTTTCTTCAAACAACACTACTGGTACTACTGGTACTACTGGTACTACTGGTACTAACTAAGTTTTAGTGCTTTAGTCTCTAAGCCAACACTTGAAAGAGTGTTGGCTTTTTTGTTTTAGGGAAAGTGAACGTAAGTTGCTGGGATTGTTGTGAACAACGACGGTGAAGACGGGTGCTGACGGATGGGTCCCCGCGTTCGCGAGGATGACGGAGTGAGAGAATTGATCCGCACCACCAGCAACACGAACAATAAAGCGCGAAAAACGTGCCACGGCGCTCGCTATACGATGGGTCCCCGCGTCCGCGAGGATGACAAAAACAAGAAAAGAAAAAGCAGAGCTAAGTTCAGCGGCAAAGAACAAAAAACTCAGCACACTGCCGCCACGCCCCCAACTGTCATTCCCGCGCAAACGGGGATCTATTCATCCACACATGTCAGAAGCCACGTTTGGAAACGCACTTGCCGCGACAGACAACGACGAAAGCGAAACCAACAACAACACCGGCAATGAAGCGCTAAAACCGAGCCACGGCGCTCGCTATACAATGGATCCCCGCGTTCGCGAGGATGACGAGGTGAGAGAGTAGCTAAATCAACAGAAACACCAGTAATGAAGCGATAAAACCAAGCCACGGCGCTCGCTATACGATGGGTCCCCGCGTTCGCGAGGATGACGGAAATAAGAAAAGAAAAAGCAGAGCTAAGTTCAGCGGCAAAGAACAAAAGACTCAGCACACCGCCGCCACGCCCTCAACCGTCATTCCCGTGCATACGGGGATAAATTCATCCATACATGCCAGAAGCAGCGTTTGGAAATGCACTCACCGCGACAAGCAACAACTAAAACGAAACCAACAGCAACACGAACAATAAAGCGCTAAAACCGAGCCACGGCACTCGCTATACGATGGGTCCCCGCGTCCGCGAGGATGACAAAAATAAGAAAAGAAAAAGCAGAGCTAAGTTCAGCGGCAAAGAACAAAAAACTCAGCACACCGCCGCCACGCCACCAACTGTCATTCCCGCGCAAACGGGGATCCATTCATCTGCACGTGCTAGAAGCCGCGTTTGGAAATGCACTTGCCGCGACAGACAACGACGAAAGCGAAGCCAGCAGCAACACGGATAATGAGGTGCCAAAACCGAGCCACGGTGCTCGCTATACGATGGGTCCCCTCGTCCGCGAGGATGACAGGGTGAGAGAACTGATCCGCACCACCAGCAACACGAACAATAAAGCGCTAAAACCGAGCAACAGCGCTTGCTATACGATGGGTCCCCGCGTTCGCGAGGATGGCGGAGTGAGAGAATCGATGGTAAATCTTCTGTCGCTAACCCACGCAACGGCGAATGCGAAGGATAACTCCTACGCCAATAAGGATGGCAAGACAGAGGCTTCACTTGACGATTGTTTAATCTCTCCTTTTCTCATTACGCCTTCCATAGTACCCTTGAACACTATTTTTTATTTATGGATTCCTACCAACAACAAGGTTGTTAGTCGATGATAAATCTCCCTTTTCAGCAGGCTATTTTGCCTCGTTTTCTTATGCGCAGTGCAGCCGTAGCCAGTTTGATTCTCCTTTCCGGTTGTGTGCAACGTTTCGATGACATGAGCACCACGCTAAATGAAGCTTTCTTTGGCGCAGAAGACATTACCCAAACCCCTCAGCAGGTGTTAGCGCTTCCCTACGCCAGTACTTATATGAGAATTAATGACGGCCAGCGCATTTTCATGGTGCTCGGCTACGCTGAGCAAAACCCAGACAATAATCAACTACAGCTAAAATGGGTTTCTTCAGACGGCGGAATGATTGTGACGGAAAACGGCCGAGTGGTTAAAACGCTTAATCTACCTTACGGGAATCTTATACGTAGAGAGGTGGATTTAGCGCACTCTCAACAAGCAAAATCTTGGCAAGCCAACCTTCAATGGCAAAGCCAGTATGATTGGAAGACACAAGGCTCCGATAGCAATAAAGGTATGCATTACGGGTATCTTGGCGATGTGACGCTCACGCAAATGGGGAGTGAAGAGGTTATTTCCGCTATTTGGCAGCAAACGTTAACCATCTGGCAAGAGAACATCTTCTTCCCTCAATTAGATACCACAGTGCAAAACCAATACTGGGTTAATGACAGTGGTCAAGTAATGAAGAGCATTCAATATCTTGGGCCTAAAATGACGCGCATTGAATTCGAGATCCTGAAACCGTTTGCGGAGGCTGCACAATGAAAAATGGCTTTTCCTTTGTCACTCTGTTGAGTGGAACTGTGGCGTCGGCATTGACTCTTTCACCTAGCGCTGTAGCTAGTTCACAAGAGAGCAATATTCAGCAACCCACTCAAGTGGTATTGCTCAATCACGATTTACAACTCAACTACCCACAACCGGTTCGTCTTGAGCAAGTGCTCTTGGATGCCAAGCAGCAAAATCGCCAACAAAATGGCTCATTGAATGCACAAACATTGAGTTTCCATGAAGGCTTCCAGCTGTTTAACCTCAACAAACAAGCCGATGCAGATGCACTGCTACTGCGAGTTCGCCAGCAACTTATTGAACTCGCTAAAGATGAAGATTATCGCCAGGCAAGCCAGCTTTTACTAACGCTACTGGAAAAACATCAATACGGTTATCGCGAAAATATTAATTTGGATATTGATGCGGTTCGTTTGAAAGCGGATCTCAACCCTGCCCTACCGGGTCACTATGCCTTGAAACAAGCCTCACGCGAGAACAAGGTGTTTTTATTAGGATTGATTGACCCGAAAACAGTGCCTTTTTCTGCAGATCTCGACGTAGCAGATTACATCGCGGACAGCACATTGAATAACAATGGCAATAAAAGCGAGGCATGGGTGATCGCGCCAAATGGCAACAGTAGCAAAGTAGGTTATAGCTACTGGAATAATCAGCATATGTCCGTGCTACCTGGCTCTACGATTTTCATTGGCTTTAACTCCAGTAATGATGAGCTTCAGGCGCTAGAGAGCGACATCGTCAAACTATTAGGGATGATCAAAGGTTAATTATGACGTACTTCAATTCCTCATCAGAAATCCCAAGCGTTGGCTTTCGCTCTCAAGTTTCCGCCGTTTGTCTTGGCGTGCTCTCCGCGCTCGCAGGCGTAACTTCTTTGCATTCACAAGCCTCTGAGCTTGAAACCGTGACACTTCGCCCCTCACAAACTGATTTTGGTGGCGTGGGTTTAATGCAAATGCCATCTGGCCGTATGGCAAAAGAAGGTGAATTCAACTTTGGTGTTAACCTCAACGACGACTATCACCATTATTACACCTCGCTGCAGTTGTTCGATTGGTTTGAAACCACCATTCGTTACACGCGTGTGCCGGATATGCTGTTTAACCCGAACCCAGATTACAGCGGCGATAATCTCTATACCGACAAAGGGATTGATTTCAAAATACGCCTTTGGCAAGAGAGCTACTGGTTACCTGAAACCTCAATTGGCATTCGAGATTTTGGCGGGACAGGTTTATTTGATGGCGAGTTTATTGCCGCGACCAAACGGTTTGGTCCTATCGACTTTACCCTAGGTATGGGATGGGGTTATATCGGCCAAAGTGGCAATTTCACCAACCCATTTTGTAAAGCTAGCGACAAGTTTTGTGAAAGGCCAAGTGATTTCAAAGGCTCAGGTGGCAGCGTTGATTTTGAGCGCTGGTTTAAAGGCCCTGCTGCCCTCTACGGCGGCATTGAATATCAAACACCGTATCAACCACTGCGCTTGAAAGTGGAATACGATGCCAACGATTACAGCCAAGATTTCCCTTATGTTCAAGGTGGTAAGCCAATGCCACAACATACCCCTTGGAACTTTGGCGTGCTCTACCAACTTGGGGATTGGGGCGATGCTAAGTTAAGTTATCAACGTGGCGATACACTGACATTTGGTTTTAATCTCTACACCAATTTTGATGATCTCAAAGCCGTTTGGCGAGATGAACCAAAGCAAGCCGTTACGGGAAGACCAAGCGAAGGCAATACCGATTGGCAAGCAGTCGCCCAGCAACTAGACAGCAACGCGGGTTATCAGCAAAGCACCTTGTATGAACAAGGCGATGCTTTGGTGATTGCGGGTGAGCAGGTTAAATACCGTGATAGAAAAGAAGCGCAAGATCGCGCCGCCGCGATTTTAGCCAATAACGCACCAGGCTACATCACTACCTATAAGATTGTTGATACGCGCAATGGCGTGGACTTAACACAAACCGAGTTTGATGCAGAAGCTTATAAACAAGCGGCGACGTATCAATACCTTGGTGCCAATAGCCGTGAGCTAGGCAGTACCAGCGAGCCCGATTACCGTGAAAACGCAAAACCATTGACGACACATCGCGAGCGCTGGAACGCAGGTATTTCTCCTGTGTTGGCGCAATCATTAGGTGGCCCTGAAGCGTTCTACTTGTTCCACCTTGGTTTTAATACCGAAGCGAACTATTGGCTAACCAATAACATCGAAGCGAGCGGCTCTATCTACGTCAACCTTGCCGATAACTACGACAAGTTCAACTACGTAGAGAAAAACCCTCATATTTCGAACTTCGCCGTGCCGCGCGTGCGAACGATGTTCCGCTCCTACGTGAGCGATAACCCTGTTCGTCTAAACCATATGCAGCTCACTTGGTTTGCTCAACCTACGCAGCAAGTCTATACACAAATGTACGGCGGTTATTTGGAAACCATGTTTGCTGGTGTAGGTGGTGAAGTGCTTTACCGTCCATTAGGTAAAAACTGGGCTTTGGGCTTGGATGCGAACTTAATCTCACAGCGTGACCCAGATAGCTGGTTTGCTACCTTTGATGAGCCGTTTGTTTATTACGATGGCTACGATGCCTCTAACTGCAAACCAAACGATGTTGGCTGCCAAGCCTACGTGCTTGATAAAGGCACAACGGGTCAACTTTCGGCTTACTACATGCCTCAGTGGTCTTTGCTAGAGAACACGTTGTTTAAAGTCAGCGCGGGTAAGTTCTTGGGCGGCGACAACGGGGTACGCGTCGATTTCTCCAAACAGTTTAAATCCGGCATGATTGTTGGTGCATTTGCGACCGTGACGGACCTGACGACAGAGGAATATGGCGAAGGCAGTTACAACAAAGGCTTCTATATTTCGATTCCATTTGATGCGATGACGATCAAACCAAGCACGGCGCGTGGTGTTTTTGCTTGGCAACCAATCACGCGAGATGGCGGTCAAACACTGAGTCGCAAGTACGAGCTATTTGAAGTGACCAACGCGAGAAGCCGTTGGTATTAAGAGAGAAGGGTCTAGGGTCTAGGGTCTAGGGTCTAGGGTCTAGGGTCTAGGGTCTAGGGTCTAGGGTCTAGGGTCTAGGGTCTAGGGTCTAGTTTGCTTATTTCTCCCCTCTAGACAACTGAATTCTCATCTGATTGGGAATTCAGTTGCCTTCATACGAAGAACCCAGGTTAAGACCAAGTTCTAGCACCCTCCTTCTTTTCCTGATAAAATTTTTAGGCATTTTGTAACCTTAGGTGGAAGATTTATGATCATCGTAACTGGCGGCGCTGGCATGATTGGCAGCAACATTGTTAAAGCCCTAAACGAGATTGGTATCAATGACATTCTGGTTGTCGACAACCTGAAGAACGGTCGAAAGTTCAAAAACTTGGTTGATCTAGACATTACCGATTACATGGATCGAGATGACTTTCTCACTCAGATCATGGCGGGTGATAACTTTGGCCCAATCGAAGCGGTCTTCCACGAAGGTGCTTGCTCTGCAACAACAGAGTGGGATGGCAAGTACATGATGCTCAACAATTACGAGTATTCAAAAGAGTTACTTCACTACTGCCTAGAGCGTGAAATCCCATTCCTATATGCTTCTTCTGCTGCCACTTACGGTGAGACCACTGTCTTTAAAGAAGAACGCGAATACGAAGGTGCACTCAACGTTTACGGCTATTCAAAGCAGCAATTCGATAACTACGTTCGCCGCTTATGGCAAGATGCCGAAGAACATGGCGAGACACTATCGCAAATCACAGGGTTCCGTTACTTCAATGTTTATGGCCCACGCGAGCAACATAAAGGCAGCATGGCATCGGTTGCTTTCCACCTTAACAACCAAATCCTTGCGGGTGAAAATCCAAAACTGTTCGCAGGTAGCGAGCAGTTCAAACGTGACTTCATCTACGTTGGTGACGTGAGTAAGGTAAACTTGTGGTTTATGCAAAATGGCGTTTCTGGCATTTTCAACTGTGGCACGGGCAACGCTGAGTCTTTTGAAGAAGTGGCAAAAGCAGTGATCAAGCATCATGGCAAAGGGGAGATTGAAACTATTCCATTCCCTGAACATCTAAAGGGTGCCTACCAAGAGTTTACTCAGGCAGATCTGACAAAACTGCGCGCCGCTGGGTGCGATGTTGAGTTTAAGACTGTCGCTGAAGGGGTCGCGGAGTATATGGCGATTGTTAATGGTTAGGTTCTAGGTTCTAGGTTCTAGGTTCTAGGTTCTAGGTTCTAGGTTCTAGGTTCTAGGTTCTAGGTTCTAGGTTCTAAAGTGTGTATCTCTGGCGCCTAGGAGTAAAGAACTAACTCATGAATCTTAGCAGACGCTATGACTCGAATATTGACAAAACATGAAAACTGAACGAAACGACTTCGATCCCAAAGCGCACAACCCCACCTTTCAGTGGGGTTTTCTCGCTCCTAAACATTGGGGAATTTGGCTAGGTTTGTTAGTGGGCTTACCCTTTGCTTTGATGCCTCTCCGTTTTCAACGCTGGTTAGTCACAAAGATCATCAACAAACTCACCGACAAACCACCTCGCACGGTTCACAACATTTGGACCAACCTCACTTTGTGCTTCCCAGACAAAACGAATGCAGAAAAAGAAACCATACTGCGTGATTGTTTGATCACTGCCGGCGTTTTCTTACTGAATTTTCCGCTTATTACACTTTTTGGTCGACGCTACCTTGAGAGAAATAGTGACATTATTGGTTTAGCACACCTTGAAGCGGTGAGAGAGCAAGGACACAACGTTATATTGCTTACGCCTCATACTTGGGCCATTGACGTACTGCCCATATTACTGGCCGCAAAAGGAAGCCCAGTGGTGGCCATGATCAAAGAGCAAAAAAGCCCAATTGGTGATTGGTTAATGCACCGACAACGCATCCAATTTGGTGGCCGTATTTATGAGCGCAGTGCAGGAATAAAACCCTACATGAAATCCATTCGTGAAGGTTATATTGGCTACTATCTACCCGATCAAGACCATGGGCGAGAGCAAAGTATTTTTGTCGATTTTTTTGCAACTCAAAAAGCGACGCTTCCTGGTCTAGGTAAGTTGGCTAAAGTGAGCAAAGCAAAAGTCGTATCCTGCTTCACACGCTTTAACGTTGAAACTGGTCGCTACGAGATACACATTTATCCAATGTGGAACAACTTTCCTTCTGCAGATGAATATACTGATGCAAGACAGATGAATGCCTTTATTGAAGAGCAAGTTTCTCGCTATCCCGAGCAGTACATGTGGATTTTCCAGCTGCTACGCACTCGACCAAACCCTGAAGAAAGAAGCCCATACTATAATGAAGCGCTGAAAAAACCGACGGCAGAATCATGAGAAAAATTTTAATCATTGGCCCTTCTTGGGTTGGCGATATGGTGATGTCACAATCACTCTATACCACGCTAAAACAGCAACATCCCGATGCTCTCATTGACGTCATCGCTCCTGGATGGTGTAAACCGATCTTGGAGCGGATGCCTGAAGTCAACCGAGCGATTGAAATGCCGCTAGGCCATGGCGAGTTCAACCTGTTAGGCCGTCGTGAAATCGGTAAATCCCTACGTGAGTTTGGTTATGACCACGCTTACGTCTTGCCTAATTCAGCGAAATCCGCCTTAATCCCATGGTTCGCCAATATTCCCAAACGTACAGGCTGGCGTGGCGAAATGCGTTATGGGCTACTGAACGATCTTCGACCAAACAAGAAAGCTTTTCAGTATATGGTCGAACGTTATGTGGCCTTGGCTCACCCACGTGAGCAAATGATCGATTCCTCATCGTTAGGTGGGCTAGAAACCTTGCCTCGCCCTAAATTGTCTATTCATGCTGATGCTCAGCAACAAACACTAGCGAAGTTTAGTCTTACGGTGCAGAGCAAAGTGATCGGTCTTTGTCCTGGTGCTGAATTTGGGCCCGCCAAAAAATGGCCGGAAAATCATTATGCCGAAGTCGCCCACGCAATGTGTCAACAAGGTCATCAAGTATGGTTGTTTGGTTCGCAAAAAGATCGCGATACCTGTAATGGCATTAAACAAAGCGTACCTAGCGAATTTCATCACCAAATTCACGTATTGGCTGGCGAAACCAGTTTAATTGAAGCGGTGGATCTACTGGCGGCTTGTCACACGGTTGTCAGCAACGATTCAGGCCTAATGCACGTCGCGGCGGCGGTTGGGTGCAATGTCGTCGCGGTATATGGTTCAACATCACCAAAATACACACCGCCTTTGGCAGAAAACGTAGAAATTGTTCACACCGATATCGAGTGTCGTCCCTGCTTTAAGCGCGAATGCCAATACCAACACCTCAAATGCTTGTCTGAACTGACACCAAAACAAGTGTTAGATAGTATTCGTAAACTCGACGCCATTGCGGTGAACGCATGTTAGTGAGATTGCTCTACACACTCCTACTGGCTTTAGCGGCACCTTTGCTGTTGTTTGGTTTGTATCGTAGCAAGCCAAACAAACCCAAGTTTGGCCAACGTTGGAAAGAGCATTTCGGCATCACCCCAAAGCTTGATGGGCAAAACCAACCACTTTGGATCCATGCTGTTTCTGTCGGAGAAAGCCTCGCGGCAATTCCGCTAATTAAAGCAATTAAAGAGAAAACGCCAGACCAAGTGATTGTTGTGACCACCACCACGAGCACAGGTGCAGAACAAATCGAAAAATTAGGGAACTTAGTTGAACATCGCTACATGCCTATCGACTTCGCCTTTGCGGTTCGTGGTTTCCTTAAAGCGATCAATCCGGCCAAAATGCTGATCATTGAGACAGAACTGTGGCCGAATACCCTCGCAACCGTGCACAAAGCCAATATCCCGATTATCGTGGTCAATGCTCGTTTATCAGAAAAATCTCAGCAAAACTACGCCAAAGTTCAGCCGCTATTTAATCTTATCCACCCTTGCTTGAGTAAAGTCCTTTGCCAATCCCAAGCGGACGCCGATCGTTTCGCTCAACTTGGCGTCCCGACAAACAAACTCAGTGTGACGGGCTCGATCAAATTCGATATCCATATCTCCGATGAGATCAAACGCCAAGGCGTGGAATTACGCACTCTGCTTGGCCAACAAAGGCCGGTATGGATAGCCGCAAGTACCCACAAAGGCGAAGATGAACAAGTATTGGATGCTCATAGACAAGTGTTAGAAACGCATCCAAATGCACTCTTAATATTAGTGCCCCGCCACCCAGAGCGTTTTGACTCGGTGTTCGAATTATGCCAAACACAAGGTTTCGAAACCGTAAGGCGTACACAAACAAACTCCGTTGCCGACTCAACGCAAGTGTATCTTGGTGACACAATGGGTGAAATGCTGATCTTACTCGGTGCAGCTGATGTCTGCTTTATGGGTGGAAGCCTAGTTGGGGACAAAGTCGGAGGGCATAATGTGTTAGAGCCAGCAGCTTTGGGAGTTCCTGTTATAACTGGGCCAAGTTATTATAATTTTAAAGAAATAACCATCGCGTTAGTGCAAGCGAAAGGCATTATCGTTATCGAAAGTTCACTACTTGGCCAAAAAACACAACAGCTACTTTGCCACAGTGATCGACAAAAGTTAGTAGCAGATGCAGCCTTGAACGTTGTGCGAAAAAATCAAGGTGCTCTCACTCGGGCTCTCTCAATTTGTATGGAATAAGATTATATGAATGTTTTCTTAGTCACCTCTCCATTTCAGTACATTTGTGCAAATGAAGCTCGAATTTCATATCAAACGCAAGATAACATTTTGATTCTCATCGAACAGGATAATCCAACTGGTCAGCGCCAAATGGCAGCGTTGGTTCAAGAACATGATTGGAAAAAAGTTTTACGCTTTCCTCGGAATAAGCGAACTAGTGTCACGCCAAAGATAATTAAAGAAGTCCAAAGACTCAGCGAAGGACAGCTGGATACCTTGTTCTACAGTGAATATAACGCTTGGCGCAGCAAACTCATCATACGCAACCTTTCATTTAAAAAGCACGTGTTCTTCGATGATGGTACCATGACATTCTTTGACTATTATGATCATATAGAACCAAAGAGTGTTTACTATCGGCCTCGTTTCATCCAAGACATTCAATTACGCTTGCAAGGCATTAAACCTATTGGTCATTTAGGCTTTTTTGAAAATACAGAAATCTTTTCAATCTTTGATTTCCCCGACTGTGTAACAAGTTATCGTCCTAATCATTTATCAACATTAGCACTTAAAGCCCAAAATCAGCACATTAGGCAAAATAAGTATTGTGTTTTTATAGGGCAAGGTTGCATTGGTGAAAAGGGGCATGTAAGCGTCGATGCATACCTAACTGTTTTGCAAAATATCTTAGGAGAAAGTGACTTCCCTGTGCTGTATATACCACATCGAACCGAATCTGAAGAAGTCAGCAAAAGAATAATAGCGCTTGAAGGTGTTACCTATCATCATCCCAAATTTCCTATTGAAATTGAGTTGCTAGAACAAAGTATTGAACCTGTCCGCCTTGTAGGGCTAGCATCTACCGCTCTCTATACCTTATCAATTATTTATCCTGATACAAAAATTCAACTACTGAAAACTGGTGACATACAGGAATCAAGTAGAGCAAATCGAGTTCAGCAATATCTTCAAACATATTTCGCTCTATTTAAGAGAAAACAATAAAATAAAACGCTCCAATCAATGGAGCGTTTTATTTTTAAACATTATATTTATTTTAAGCGGCGAAACTTTAGAAGTTCTCTTTCCCAAGCCGCCCAAACAGATGCTTCGCTATACTGCGCCACATCCTCTTTTGCCTGCAAGCCAAAGCGGTTACGCAGTTCGTCATCTCTCATCAACGCTTCAAGGGCCGCTGCAAACTCATCAGGTGTTGACGCCAGCTTGCCATTATGACCATCCACAATAAGCTGATTTACACCGCTACAGCTTTTAAGGCCTATCGGAGCAAGCCCCAGACTCATAGCTTCCGTCATTGCAAGAGGAAAACCTTCATTTAGCGAAGGAAATGCACAGATAGACGCTGAACTAAGCACCTCATATGGCCGCTCAGTCGCACCACAGTACCTGATTTGCTCAATAAGACCATACTGGCTAATAAGCATGTTCATATCAGCCAAGTATGTTTGATCGCTAACGCTGCCATAAAACTCAACTTGCCAATCTTTACGTAACTGAGGATCAACTGACGCAAAAGCATTGACGATAAGGTGTTGGTTTTTGTTTTTTTCAATTCTAGCTAAATAGATAATTTTCTTTTGAGCAGAGTCTGTGACGGTTTCAAACTGAGGAACAACATTGCCAATAACCACGACATTGGTATTGAGTCCCTTCAAACTAGAAACATACTCCGGTAGTAATACCTGAACTCGCTCTACTGTTTTTAAGGCTTTCTTTTCTAAAACGGTGAGGTTGCTGTATATACGATGAGCATCACTGTGACACATCAAAGTCACAGGATATTGCGCCCCACTGTAATTTAATGACATGAGATCAGACACACCAAATGCCACAATGACATCCGGTGAAAAATCATCTAAAGGCTCGCGTAACGCTCTCCCCACTAACTTTTGTTTAAGAACAAGCACTGGATCATAGTAGTTTTTCATCAGGCCAATTCGACTTAGGCCTCGATACAGCTCACGTTGTATTTTTTGAAGCTTAAAGCGAGGAAAATTCTTTTGCGCATTCAGATTAATCAAATTAACTCGAGGTTCTGAATAGAAAAACGGCTCACCTTGTTCAGAGTCACTATAAATCGCTTGAACATCATGATTCTGTGCTAAATAGTTAGCCATCGCAAAAAAAACCTTTGACGCGCCAGCTGAGCTACCATGCATTTTTCCATGTAGAGAAATAAGTGAGATCTTCATTCTTTCTCTCTACAAACTAAAACCATCATCTACAACAATGTTCTGTCCTGTCACATAACGTGACTGCTCTGAAAGCAAAAACAGTACAGAACCAACCACTTCTTCCACATCCAACATGCCAGCGCCATGCGTTTTCTCTTTATAGGCTTGCAAAAACGCTTCAGGTTGATGGTCAAAGATGCCGCCAGGGCTAACACAGTTAATACGGAAACGGCTGTCATTCACGTAAGACACCACGTATTTGTTGAGGTGTTGAATAGCCGACTTGATCGCTGCGTATTCAACTGGCATCGTCATCGGCGTATTGTTATAAATCTCGAATTTTGGTGCTACAACCCCATAAATGGAGGAGATATTCACCAACGAAAATGGCTGTTGCTGCAGCTTAAAGTAAGCAGCACATTGCTGGGTGAAAAGAAAAGCACTGCCTAAATGCAGAGACAAATTTTCATTGAAGCTTTCTAAACTCACGTCAAAAAAGTGCTTGCCGTAAGTCTTGTTGCGAGGATAGGTTGAATTAACTGCGCCATCGATGTGTAAGTCATGTTGACTAAAAAAGTGCTGCACACTTTCTTCTTTAGTGACATCTAACTCACAGCAAGACAAGTTGTGATCTGTGATATCAACACCTAATGATGACAAACGCTCACGCATTGCATCTGGCTGAATATCGGCTGCTATGACCTTAGCCCCCTGCTTGAGAAGCGCTGGCACTAAGCGTGTTCCAAGTAGGCCACCCGCCCCGGCAACAAGAATAGTTTTATTATTGAGCAATTGTTCCATTAGTTGGTTTCCTCAAGGATCGCTTGGGCTAATTTAAAGTCATAAATATCATCAATATCCACCGCTCGCTCTTTTGGCACTTCGATACTGGTGACTTTGCCCGAAAAAATACCATAGTGATTGAGCACAAAGTGAGGCGTCGTCGCATACACAACCGTGGTAATATCAAACACCGCAGGTGCATCTTGACGACGAGCCACTTCACCTTGTGGCTTATTGACGAGCTCAACCATCCCAGTTTCGGTCTGCTTCACCATATTAAAAAAAGGACTGCGACTCGCTGGTGTCACTGAGATACAGATATCTGCTTCGGTGGTGAAGAGTTTATTGATAGCACCTTCCACATCATCAATACTTCTCAACGGACTGGTGGCAGGTAAACTAATAAATCCATCAAACTCTCCATAGTGTGCTTGCACCCATTCAATAGCATGACGCCAAGACAGCCATTCGGGACTTGTATCACTGGCGAGCTCCGCAGGACGCTCAATCACTATCGCGCCCGATGCACGCGCGACGTCTGCAATTTCAGTATCATCAGTTGAAACAAAAACATGCTCAATTGAAGGGGTGGCCAAAGCAGTATCAATGGAATACTGCAGTAATGGTTTGCCCGCTAGTAATTTAATATTTTTTCTTGGTAGCCCCTTAGACCCACCTCGGGCAAAAATAAAAGCACAGTTTTTCATTCGATTATTCACCTTTTAACTCACCCGACACCGATGTGATTGGAAAGCGCCGTTTGATTTCTTCTATAAGTTCAACACTTTGAGCTGCTTCAGCAAGAGAGACACATTGATTGGGTTGTTGATGGATTTGCGCGACAAAGTCGGCAAGCATCGCCGTGTACATTTGGTTTTTATCCCATTTGGGCTCACTGTAAAGTACTTGGACACCTTGCGATGTAACAAATCGGATTTCATTGCCAATCAAGTCCCACTCCAGCGCCCCTTTGCTGCCCACAAAACGACATTGCCGATGCGCCTTGCGCTGCAAAAAGTCGAGGTGCATGTGTACGATCGCTTGCTTTGAGGTACTTAACAACAGATCTGCACTGTCTTCAACGTCAAGACCAAGCTCTTTGGTTTGGCGCAAAATAGCGTGTTCGAGCGTTAGATCACCCAGTAGCCATTGAGTGTAATCAAACTCGTGGCTAAGCTCTAACAAAGCACCTCCGCCTAAACTGGCTTTCGCGGAAACGCTGTCGCGGTAGTCTTTACTGGGTCGCCAATCAGGCAAATACTGCCCTATCTCGACATAAGCATGATACAACTGACCGATTTTTCCTGAGGCCAATAACGCTTTCATTTCAAGCGCTGAAGATAAATAACGCAAACAATACCCCACAGCGACGGGAGTATCATGCTGCGAAGCCACCTGTTGTAATCGCTGTTCATCGGCTTGTGAAGCCGTCACCGGTTTCTCAATCAGTACGGCAATGCCCGCCTCGATTAGAGGGATAGCATGCGCCGCATGAAATGGCGCTGGCGATGCAATGATCACGAGTTGAACGCGCTGATCGATGAGTTCCTTAATAGACGTCACAAGTAAGTCTGCATCATTGACCGTTTCTTGTGGTACACGCCCACTGGCCGACATCGCATACAATAGTGCGTTGGGGAATAACTGTTTTAAATTCCGTCGATGGCGAGTCGCGATATTTCCTAGCCCAACAACAGCAACTCGTTCCATTAGTCCAATCCCAAAGTATGAATATCTGCTTGCGCTCGATTGAAATCATCCATTCGGCCGATATCCAGCCAATACTCGTGAATTGGGAACATCAAGACGTTGTTTCTTTCCTGCATGTGTTGCTCTAAAAGCGTCGGCATATCAATACGATGATTTTCGGGTACCGATTGAATGACTCTCGGAGAAACCACGTATATCCCTGCATTAACAAAGAAACGTTGAATCGGCTTCTCCACCATGCTGGTAATTTTGTTGCCTTCGCCGTTGATCACGCCGTAGGGAATTTGATAGTCGTATTCGCGAACACACATGGTTGCGTCGGCGTCATGGCTCACGTGAAAATCGAGAAGGCGTTGAAAATCGACCTTGGTCAGCACATCACCATTCATCATAATAAGCGGCAAATCTTTTGGCAGATCTTTCGGCAATAATCCCAGCGCGCCACCAGTGCCCAATGGTGACTCTTCGTGGACATACGTGATATTGACACCGAACTCTGAACCATCACCAAAGTGAGCATGGATCAACTCAGGCATGTAGTGAGTTGAGATATAGAAATTGACGAAGCCCGCCTTAATAAAACTACGGATCACCGTTTCAAGGATCGGTTTGTTGCCGATTTTGAGCATGGGCTTAGGACAGTTATCCGTCAGCGGACGCAAACGAGTACCAAATCCGCCCGCCATCAAAAAGACTGGATTTTGATATTTCGGGCGATGCAATGCGCCATGCAAGGTTTCAAGCCCCACCACCTTTCCTGCTTCATCAAGAAGCGGAATAGATAGGATGCCTTTTTTCTCCATCAGCTCGATCAAGTCTTCTCGACGGGTTCCCATCTTCGCTATCGTCGGAGATAGGTTCATCACCAAAGAGACAGGCTCTGCCAACGTCAAATTCTTGAGCAGGCCACGGCGAATGTCGCCATCGGTTACAACTCCAACCAAATGCTGGTTGTTGTCAACCACTAACGCAACCCTTAAGGCCTCGTTATTAATGATCTCCAGCGCATCGCGTATTGAGTTGTCAGGTTTAATCAATACATTGTTCCAGCAATAGCTCATGGAATATCCTTGAATTTTATTTGTTTTATTTAATATAGACGCGAGCTGGATAGCATGTACTACCCTTCTTAAGTGATTGAGTCACTATCGCCCCTGCCCCAACGACGCTCTGCAATTCTAAAATCAAACCTTGAATGACTGTTGCATTTGCACCGATATACACGTCTTCAGCCGTAAACACGTCGCCACATAAGGTGGCATGAGGCGCGATGTGATTGTAGGCACCAATTCTGCAATCGTGCTCAATCAAAGCTTCGCTATTCACTATGGTATGCTCGCCAATAATCGCGCCAGTGTGTACTCTCGCACCAGGAAAAATCTGTGCTCCCGATTTCACTTCAGCAAAGGAGGAAACCTTAGCGTCACTCGCAATCACCGTTTCAAAAACATACCCTTGTGCGAGAAACTTCTCGTTAATACGCTGACGAAAAGTTGAACGAGGCATCATGCCAATTCCGTTTACCAGCCGCACACTCTCTGGAGAGAAGCGTGCAATATCCTCATCTTGGGTAAGATGGGGAATGCCTGCCAATACCGCCCGTGATGAAACATCATCAGGGCAAATGACGGCAAGTATTTCTCGTCCTTGGCCAAGTAAGATATCAGCCAAAACACTGGCGTGCCCGCCTCCTCCAATCAAAACAAGCGGTAACGGTTTATTCAATGATCAAATCTCCGATTTGGTAATCTCGGCTTGCTTTACGCTCAAGCATCTCCCAATACTGATAAGGAGACATGCCATTACCCGGGCGCTTAATCGTCACGTTATCTGCACTAAAGGCATCGCCTGCTTGAATCGCTTGACTTGCCACCAGGCTTTTGCGTGCCACCGCTTTGTTTTTGACTTCAGAGACGGTTGGCGATTTCACTGCTGATCCTAGCGCCAACTCAACCTGACGGATGGCCTTCACCATCGCGGTAAGTTCATCAGGTTCAAGTGATGCCTTGTGATCTGGCCCTTCCATATTTTTGTCCAGCGTGAAGTGTTTTTCGATCAACACCGCACCGCGCGCAACGGCGGCAATCGGTATGGTGATCCCTTCGCTGTGATCAGAGTAGCCTGCTGGTAAATCAAACGCCTTGCCGAGCGTGTCCATCGCTTTCAGATTAATTTCTGCCATCGGGGCTGGGTATTCGGTCGTGCAATGCAGGATGGTCACTTTCTCTTTCAGAGCTTTCTGCCCTTCATTTGATGCGTAAGCTTGCTGAAAAGCCAATACCGACGGTGCAACGTGATCCGCTGCAGTGTAGCCAAAAGCGATGACGCCCAATGCCATTTCAATCTCGGCCAGTGTCGCCATCCCCGTAGACACGATTAAATCACATCCTGTGCGCGCATGCTCAAGGACTAATGGCGCATTGGTCAACTCACCAGAAGGCAATTTCAGTCGCGTTAAACCAAGATCATTGACGAGGAAATCTAAGCTTTCAGAATCAAAAGCGGTCGAAAGGAACTCAATACCCAGTGACTCACAATGTTTGACTAACTGGTGGTGAGCCGCGTAAGACAGCTCAAGTCGGCTAAGCATGGCTAGCTGCGACTCTTGCTTTTGCGTATTGGCCACTTGGTAATCCGCTTGCTTGGCTTGTTCTGTCACTAAGTTTTTGGCTTTAAAGGTTTGAAACTTAACAATATCGGCACCAGCTTGATGCGCAGCGTCGACGAGTTTAAACGCCAGTGCTTCGTCGCCATTATGGTTTACACCCGCTTCTGCAATGATTAGAGTCATGCTGCCTCACTCAATTGGTTCAAAGGGTAAGTCATAGAATGACTTACAAGGTTCAAAATGAAGTGATTTTATCATTGCAATCACTTGCGCACTGCTATCACCTTGGCCATAAGGATTATCGATCACTTCACCGTCAGCCTTATAGCCTCTGGTAATGGCCGTTTGAATTGCTTGTTCAATCTCTTCTTTAGATGCCCGGCAATGCAAGACACTTTTTGCGGCCAAACGCCCTTTCTGACGCACGCCGATATTCACCGTCGGTACATCAAAAGCAGGAACTTCAATAATGCCACTGGAAGAGTTGCCAATCACCGCGCTAGCATGCTTAACAGCACTGAGATAACGCACTTGCCCCAAGGAAGGAATAGCAAGCACACGCTGTGGATTCGCGGCAGCATACGCTTCGAGCATTGGAATGATACGACGTCCACCATCATCTGCATTCGGATAAGTGAGGATCACTTGATGCTCAGGGCAAGTGTCAAGTGCATCGAGCAAGGCCTGAAAACTGGTTTCGGGCGCTTCTTCACCTAAGGTAACGGGATGGTAGGTCACCAAGACGTACGGCTGAGTCAAAGGGAAGTTGAGTGATTGAGCCAGAGCCGGCACATCCAAGAACTGAGCGCGTTTAAGGTGGTCAAGCCCAATAGCGCCGATATTTTTCACGCGCTCTGGCGCTTCCCCTAGCTGGATCACACGTTGACGATACGCTTCGGTCGAGGTGCCATGCAAATAACTCAGCTTGGTGATGGCATGACGAATGGCGTCGTCATACGCGCCCTCGGTGATCTCCCCACCATGCAAATGAATCACCGGAATACGCAGAATCATCGCCGTTTGCGCCGCGGCCAAAGCTTCAAAACGATCGCCAAGAATCACCAGAACATCTGGTTTAAGCCTTGCCAAAGCATCCGCAAACCCCAACACGCCTAGCCCCATGCTTTTGGCGGTGCCTACCGCTGAATCTGAGGAAAGCAGGATTTCGATTTTTTCGTCGATATGAAAGCCATCTCGCTCAATTTGCTGATAGGTTTCGCCGAACTCAGGCGATAGATGCATACCTGATACCAGCAGTTGAAGTTGAAGATCAGGATCGGCTTGGATGTCTTTTAAAAGCCAAAAGAGCAGACCATACTCTGCTCTTGTTCCGGTAAAAACGGCGACTTTTTTCTGATTTTCGCTCATGCTCGCTCCCTCACCTAAGCGCCAACCGGCGTACTCGGTAAGTTAATCAGGTGTGCTTCAATAAACTCTGAATGGGTCAAATCCCCACGCAGGGCTTGTTCGAACATTGGTAAACGGTGCATTAACTGCCAAATTGGCCGAGTCATTACGCCAGCGGCATTAGTTTGCTCTAGCAGTTCATTGCGCTGCTGTGTATCTGCACAAATGATGGCATTGAGCCAGTAGTTTGACTGTGCGTATTCTGGCTCGATCACAAACGTGACATCGCTGCCCGCAAAAAACGCTTGGTATTTATGTGCCAATTGGCGTTTTTGCGCCAGATAGTGTTCAAGTACTTCCATCTGCGCACAACCCAGCGCCGCATTTAAGTTTGGCATGCGATAGTTGAAGCCGGGCTCATCATGGAAGAACTCATAAGGATGGGGAACTTTTGCGGTTGTGGTAACGTGCTTAGTGCGTCTGCCCGCCTCTTCACTCCCGCAAAGCACCATACCGCCACCACCTGTGGTAATGATTTTGTTGCCGTTGAAACTCACCGCACCAAAATTACCGATTGTTCCCGTGTGCTTCCCCTTGTAAAACGAGCCTAGACTTTCTGCTGCGTCCTCGACTAGCGTGATGTTCCATTTCGAACAAACGGCAATCAGTTCATCCAATTCTACCGGATGACCAAAAGTGTGCATTGGCACCACGGCTTTGATTCTTCTGCCCGTTTGTTTATGGATGCAACCTCCCTCAGTGACTTGCGCATTCTCTTCTAAGAAAGCATCCATCGCTTTAGGGCAAAGTCCCAAGCTTACAGGGGAAACATCAACAAAAATCGGCTCGGCGCCCATGTGATAAAGCGCATTACAAGTAGCAACAAACGTCAGTGCTTGCGTGATCACAAAATCACCACGTTCAACCCCTGCCATGTAGAGGGCGGCGTGCAAAGCTGCGGTACCGTTGACCGTCGCCACCGCCTTTGGAGTACCAGTAAACGCTTCCATTTTACGTTCAAACTCATCGACAAACTTACCGACGCTGGAGACAAACGTGCTTTCAATGGTTTCCATTACATACGCTTTCTCATTGCCCGCAAAAGTAGGGGCATGCAACGGAATAAATTCTTGGGTTTGGTATTGGTCGCGTACAAACTCAACCAGTAGCTGTGCGTTCATTCTTCTTCACCCTTACATCTTGCTATCGAGGTATTTGCCCGTTTCTTTATGACCAAAATCGGGGATCATCCTAAAGAAGAGCGCTACAATCTGCTCTTTGCTCCAAGCTCGTTGATCTTTCATTTGGGCAATTTGTTCTTCAAAAAGACTCAACAGCTCCGGTTGATACAGAGGTTCATTTTTGATGATGCCCAAATTTTCAAAACGAGCCATATCAAGCACTTCTTTATCAGTGAAAAACTCTTCGAAATCCTTCTCACCTGTGGTGTCACTTTCGGTGAAAAGACAAGGCCATTTTCCTTGTGCGGGTAGTGTTTTGGCGAGCTCACGCGCTTCATCTTCATTCGCGCATAAATGTGGCTCGTAGCCCCTTTGCTTTAGGTATTTCACCGCGATATCCGCAAATGTAATCAGATGCAATGCTTCACTGAGTTTCGGGAAGAAGATGTCGCGATTTTCACCAAAAATACACGACATCAAACACAACTCACCCGATTCTTGAGGAGTAACAAAATAACGTTTGATATCGTTTGGTGCGACAATCGGCTGATTTTTTTGGATACGTTGGTTAAAACCGTGCAGCAGCGAACCATCAGAAAAGGCCACGTTAGCAAAACGCGCAGTTGAGATGGCAATTTGCTCACTCTTACGCATCAAGAACATTTCCATAATGCGTTTGGACGCCCCCATCATATTGACTGGGTTGGCCGCTTTATCCGTCGAGACACAGAAGTACTTTTTAACGCCAGCATCAATCGACTGTTGAATCGTCTTATCAGTGTTGAATACATTGACATCGATCATTCGCATTAAGGTAAATGGGTCTTTCTCACTGCGAACATGCTTAAGCGCAGATAAGTTCAATACATAGTCATATTGGCCATCCGCCTTAATAAACGCATCATACTCAATAGAGCCGATGTCCAACGCGAATGTTTGGAAATCGCCATCTATGTAACCGAATGAACTGCGAATATCGCGGACCAACTCCACCATATTGTTCTCACTGATATCAACAACGTGCAACTTCTGCGGATGGCGCTTAAAGATTTCTTTAGTGACCGCTTGGCCAATCGACCCCGCACCGCCAAGAACAAGAAAGCGTGACTCTGAAACGATACGAGATAGCTCAGCTTCATGCTGAGCAATGTCTTGAGTAAACAGCGCGTCGGTACGACCGATAAGAGGTAGAATTGGGTTCATAAGAGATGACTACGAGTTATGACTAATAGTCGGATTTTAAACCAAGGGATTGATGGGGGAAAGCAAAGGCAAAAAAAACTGCAGGAAAACTGGTATTTATCACCTCAAAACATTCATAATGCCTTGTATCCTCATTAACCTTTGTTAACTAAGCTTCTTGATATGAACTTTCTCTTTCACACTCTTTCTCTGACTTCCTCTGGCGGTAGCCGTGTCATCACCAATTTGAGCAACTATTTGGCAGAAGAAGGCCATAAGGTCGCCATTGTGATCGATAGAAATCGTGTTGCATTTCCTTTGCATGAAAATGTCAAAGTTTACCATCTCAAGAATTTTTCTCTCAAAGATGTAACTCCTGTTTATCAAGGTGACACCCAGCACTTTCAACAACATTTAAAAGCGAAAAGTGAAAAAAAGGCGAAAAAAAAATTAAAGCTAAGAGATAAATATCCTTTCATTCAAAAAATAAACGATTGGAAAAAGTACCTATTAAAGCTCTTTACATTCCCTAGCAAATACTTGGTAATGAGAAAGTTTATGTCTGAGTTTAAACCAGATAAAATCGCCAGTCATAATATGTACTATTTCTTAGAACACTACTTTTTCTACCCAAAGGATAAATTTAGTGTTGTGTTACATAACTCTCCTAATCAAGTTTTCTTGGATCGAGGTGTCCAATCTCTAATCCCTTTGAAACTAATCTTTAAAAATAGACACTGTATTAGTGTTTCTCAAGGGGTTCATAATGAAATGCTTAAGCTTTACCCGGACATTTCTAATAAATCAATCGTTATTTATAACCCCATTGATATCGATGAAATTCGCAGAAAAGCAAATGAACACGCAGAGCTACCAGATTCACCTTATATCATCACAGTGTCCTCTTTAGCTCCGGGAAAACGTGTTGAAAGAACGATAAAAGCCTTCCAAAAACTTGAACGAGAAGACTTATTACTTTTAATTCTGGGAGAAGGAAGTGAAAGAGATAAACTAGAAAGTCTAACCAAAGAATTAAACTTAACAGATCGAGTTATATTTAAAGGCTTTGTTGAAAATCCTCTGCCTTTTATGAAAGGTGCTGAGCTTATGTCTTTCACATCCGATTATGAAGGTTTTGGTCAAGTTATCGTAGAGTGTTTAGCCACAGGAACTCCTGTCGTTAGTACTAATTGTCCACATGGCCCTTCTGAGATCTTAACTTTAGAGCTTTCTCGATTCTTAGTTGATATAGATAACATTAATGAGATTGATATTGTAAATAATTTAAAAGATAAAATAGATCTCTTGCTATTATCACATATAGATATTCAAATGAAATATTTAGACCCATTTAATAAAAAGACATCTAAGGAAAAATGGAAAGACTTTTGATCAAACCATCTTTAAGAGTTTCTTGAACTTCAAATAATGGTGTCGTTTCAAATTATTTCTTCGAGATCTATTATATCGATTAAACATAATATCAAAAGAAGATGAAAATTGATACTCCGTAATAGAATCCATTAACTTTACAGCTTTACACATTCTTTCATAAAACTTAGCGGTCGTTTCGTAATCGACATTAGAGAAGTTAGTACTAAAAGAAACTGCATGCTGTATCCTATATACTGACATCGGCTCTGGGAAATAATAAGCCCCTCCATCTTTTGATGCCATAATCTGAAAGAAATAGTCACCACATGGCATAGTAAGAATGAGGTCTCTTGTTATCTGCTCAAAAGCCTCTTTGCGGCAAAATAATCCTGACGTTGGCATAAATGCTCCATCACCTAGAATCACCTCTTGAGGCGTAAATTTTCGTTCATCTTCACTATGGTGAGCAAATAAATTCCTTTCACCATTTGGTGTTTCAGTATATGCGCTATGAAAGCTTGCCGATAAATCGGGGTTTGCCTCTAACACATCGTATTGCTTTTGCAACTTATACGGATCTATCCAGTAGTCATCACCTTCACATAGAGCAATGTACTTCCCACTTGCATGACTTGCACAAATACAGGTTACATCCACATCCGAAATACTGTTTTGATTTTCCGACTGAAGCAAAAGAGTCACTTTTTCTGGATATTTAAGATAAAAATCTCTTAATAAGTCAGGAGTACTATCTGTTGATGAATCATCATGTATAACAATCTCATAATCAAAATTTGCATATTGATTGATAAATCCATCTAGTGCTTGTTGTATAACATTTTCTTGATTGTAAGTAATACATACAATTGACACTTTTGGTTGAAGCAAAGACGTTCTATTTAGTTTTTCCATATATCATATCCTAGTTGGACAAATGTCATAAAATCATATTTTTAATAAGGTTGCTTTCATTTGATCCTAGTTCGATATATTTCTTCTTTATTGCAGCACTATTTTGAACAGCAGATATTAATACACTTTTATTATCGTTTACTAGTACTTCAGGAGAATATATATCATATCCGTTTATTTTAGAACCAATCTTGCTTTTGGTATTATCTACAATATAAGCAACATTATATAGGTTATTAAAACGTTTATTACCTAACAATATTTCCGTTTGCTTACCAGCCCCCCAAATAACTATTTCCTTCTTGGACTTTTCATCCGAAATATATTCTCCGAAGTTATATGACTTCAACCAATTGTTAACTTTAATATAATCAACATTAGACTTTCTTACTCTAGAAACTAATAAATCATCTAGAATAACAAGTGGTACATTTAGTTTAACTAATTCACCATGCATGATAGTGATCAACGCTAGGTCATGATCAGAAACAATCTCTTTTTTAAAATCATAGCTAATTTGGAAATTACAACAGGTTAATCCAAATTTAGAGATCACTTTTATAAAGGATATAATCTCGTGCAAGCTATTATTATCGTCTAAAAAGATATATTTGATTGTAATGTTTTCTGCACCAAATTCTGAGTAATATTTTAAATTTTTAAGCACTCGCTCAAATTGCTTATTTTTTCTTACTTCAATAAATTTCTCTTCTGAACCTGCATCAATACTAGTAACTAAGGACACTGTGTTTTTTTTCAAACCATCAATAATACTCTGTGATATTTTAGTTGCATTAGATATCACTCGTTGTTGTATATTAGGAAATTCAGTGCTAATTTGCTTGATCATTATTTCAAAGTTTTCACCGAGCGTTGGCTCTCCACCTCCCCAAACAATTGCTTTACAATCAGTCAAATATTTTTTATTTTTAAGATCTTTAAGAAGAGAGTGAACATCATAGCGGCTTCGTTCTCCACCATAGTAAGTATCACTACAATAGACACACTTCATATTGCAAACTGAGTGATACTCAAAAGATATATACTCACACTTAATATTTTCCCAATTTTTGAATTCAAGAAAATCACATCCTGTACATCGTTCAGATTCACCCTTATTTATTTCAATAAAGAGTTTTTTCTTCTCGTCAAAGATATTAGTAACGTTATAGTCTGAGAATGCGTACTCAGAAGGCGTCAAAAGAGCAACATCCCCTTTCATCTCTCCATCACGGAAAAATCGCTTACAACACGTTCTTACCTGATCTGGGGCAAAGAACAAACTGTTGTGCAAGTCGTAGCAACTCCAGCTCTTTGGTTGTATGTCAGCCAGATATTGATTCACCTTTTCAGCCGAACGCGGTTCTTTCGGATCAAAAGCATTTACAAAATAATTAAAGATTTTGATGTACTTCGTCTCAAACTCATCTTTAAGTAACGAAAAGTCTACCTTGGTGTCGCGAGATAACTGTTCCAATTGCTGATGTAGGCAGGCGTACAGATCGGCGCTGTTTTCTGATAGGCAGATTTGACGAATTCGAGTCGCAACCACTCCGATGATTCCCAACAAATATGAGCGCTGATAGTTCACACTTGTTAGCCCCGCATCAGTCATGAACTTGTGCATCTCCGCATACGCTCTAAACATCCCGACAATATGTTTAGTGGAGATGGTATTCACAATAGACCCTGTCCGGTTGTCTTTTATATAAATAACGTCCTTCAAGATAGAGTAACGCTGTGCTTTCGCGTAAACCTTAAGCATAAAGTCAACGTCTTCATGGTAACCCTGGAAAAAGCGGATACCATTCTCATCAAGAAACTGCTTACGCATTAAGGTAAATATTACTGATCCATCCATCTTTAGGGATAAATAGTCTTCGAGCAGTTTTTCTTTCGGCTGCTTCAGAGAAGCCAGATCGGTTCTAGAGCCAGACTCATTTGACTCATCAGACAAAAACTTAAAATCATAAGCCACATAATCGAGTGCGCTCTGATTAAGTAGGTTTGACTCATCCAGCTTGACGTGCTGGTACAACTTACTGATAGCAAGTGGTGCCAGTAAGTCGTCACTATCAAGAAAGAGAATCCAATCGTGACTTGCGTTTTCAATACCAACATTGCGAGCGCCACCTGGCCCACTGTTTGTATCGGTTTTAAAGCCCTTTACATTTTGATATTTATCTGCTAATTCCTGGATCACTCTCGCAGTGCTATCTGTAGAACAGTCGTCCACAATCAAGATTTCTACATCGTTGTCTTTATTGATTTGCTCTACAACGGAATCGACACATACACCCAAGCTATGTTGTTGATTGTAAGCAGCTATTACTACTGACAGTCTCATATCAAACCTATTTAACCCTAGACTCGCTGCCATGCAATACAACAAGGCATACGAGTTCATTAATTTTACTCTTTACTACAACTCGTGAAGCTACTCTTAATACACCATGTATCAGTCTGTAGCTCTAAAACTATACTTCCTTTGACAAAGTATATTGTTCTCTTGCTAGATACTTATCGTAGCTATTTTTTTTGTCTTCTTCTTGTGAGAACAATATCGCCACTCGCGTTTTTTGATTCGGTTGAACTTCAGAACCAAGACTCAACAATGGATAGAACGCTTTCACCTTCAAGGAATCAACAAATTCACAGGCTTCATAATGTGTGAGCTCATTTGAAGCCATGGTATGTCTGACGATAGGAACGCTTTGATTTACCGCTGTAAAGTATGTGTCACCAATAAAATAAGACGCGAACTTACCTGCGTAATCAAACCCTGTACTGTATTCAATCAGCTTAGAATAGAGATCGCCAGGACATCGTCTTGTAATCTCGATTAAGTATGGTTGATCATCCGCAAGAATAAACTGCAAATGAACCAGGCCATCACGAAGCTGAAGGTGCTGTGCAATCGCTTCGATACTCTTTTTCAGAACAGCACGCGCGTCTTCATTGAACTCATCATCGACATAACTGGTATCAACGGCATATGGGTTAGAAGATGAGCCTTCAATAACCACGAAGCTCTCTACTACTTTACGTTGTTCAATAAAAGCACTGTAACTATACAGCTGCCCTTCAACAAACGTCTCAAATAGCGAGCGTCCAGTATGGCTAACCGAACGAGCAACTTCATCAGCATTAGCAACCGAATCGATGTCCATTCCGTCAATAACCGATACGCCCCGACCACTAAACGCATCCACTGGTTTGCAGATATAGCGGCCAGGAAATGGGAAGTCTTCACGTTGTTTGCATTGCGGAGACAACAAGTCCAGCTCCGCACACATTTTTCTAAAATGCTCTTTGTCTCCCAGGTATTGATAAGCTTCTGGTGCATCAAAAAAGTCATATGTATCCACAACTTTTTGGCACACTTCTATCGATAAATCAGTACATCCTGGCAGGATATAATCAAACTTGTAATCCGCGACAATGTGCTTTACAGACTCAATTTGGCTGTAATCCTGATTGATCCATTTCGGCCCAGCTCTCATCGCCAAGGCGTCACCTGCTCGGTTGCCCATAACGTATACGCTGTGACCCTGTTTAATCAGGTAGTTATAAATGGGTACAGACGCAAAGGCTGTATCCAAAAGCAATACTTTACTCAAACTGTTGTCCCGCTTAATTACAAGTAAATCGGTTTTTCTTCTAATATCGACTGCTGTATTGCATGCAGCACTCGCATATTGTTATAGCCACTTCGTCCGCTAACAAGTGGACTTGCTAGACCTTGAATAACATCAACAAAGTGGTCTAGTTGGCAACGTAAAGGATCTTGCGCTTCAACAGGTATGTTTTCATGCGTAAAAGGCTTCCACCAAGAGGCATGTTCAACCTCTCGATAGTAAGTAAGATCCATGCTAGGGAAGTCCAGTGAACCATTGGTACCAGCGAAGTGATAGCATGCTTCTTTCGGATAATGAGGATACGCCGGGTTTTCACCGCTTGTCATCTCCCAACTTTTAGTGCTGGCTGCGCAATCAGACAGGATAAAAGTACCAATACAACCTTTATCAAACTCAAAGTTGATCGCTACCGTATCTTCCACTTCAAACTCACGAGTGGTATTCGAAGCAAAAGCGAAGACTTTGATGATTTCACCACAGAGCTCTCGCATAATTCCTATCTCGTGGATCAAGTTAATTAGGATCGGACCACCGCCTTTTTTAGTGCGCCATTCACCTTCAACAAAGTAATGGCCTGGCTTAAAGAACTGAGCGCTGCCCTGTACTGACACCAGTTTACCAAACTTGTCGCTACCAATAATTTCTTTGGCAATAGGCATAAACGAGCTGTAAGTTCGATGATGACCAACGAGCACTGGCACACCTTTGTCTTCAGCGTATTTAATTAAACTAGCAGCACGCTCTAAGGTATCAGTAAGAGGCTTTTCTACTAATATCGGTAAGCTGTGGTCGATACACTTTAACGCATGTTCATAATGAAATTCATTTGGCGAGCTAATAATTACCGCATCAAATGTATGATGTTCAAACGCTAGCTCTAGGGTTCCATAAACCGGAATACCCGCTTCGGTAACGTAGTTATTGTGCATCTCTGGGTGTAAGGCAACGATAGCCTCAACTGAACATTTGGGATGTTCTTGAATCAATTGAATGTGCTTTCGGCCAATTAATCCTGGGCCAATTACTAAAAACTTCATGACTTTACTCTTGGTCATCTTTCTACATTACTATGAGTTTCTTTGCGATACAGAAGCGGACAACTCTGCCAACATTTCTAGTGTACTTTCCCAGTCAATACACGCATCTGTTACAGATTGACCGTAGGCTAAAGCCTTACCGTCCGCTAAATCTTGTCGGCCTTCGACTAAATTTGATTCAATCATTACACCCATAATACCATCGCCACCATTCTCTAGCTGTCGACAAATATCTTGTCCTACCACTCTCTGGCGCTGGTACTGCTTTGAACTATTGCCATGACTGCAATCGACCATTAACTTTGGTGTTAGACCACCTTGCTTTAGCTCTTCTAAGCTAGACGTAACATGGTGTTCTTGGTAGTTCGGCTCTAAGCCACCACGCAAGATAATATGCCCGTGTGGATTACCTAATGTATGCGCCACAGAAGCCTGACCATGCTGATCTATGGTCAACTGAAAGTGCCTTGCTTGAGCTGCCTTTACGCCATCCATTGCGACATTGACGTTACCATTGGTCGCATTTTTAAAACCAATCGGGAACGGGAGGTTTGAAGCAAGCTCACGGTGGATTTGCGACTCAGTGGTTCTTGCGCCAATCGCTCCCCAAGAGACTAAATCTTGAAGGTAACCCGGAGTAATCATATCTAAGAACTCACAAGCGACTGGGATACCCATCTCTGTAAGAGAAACCAGCAAATTACGTGCAATTTTGATTCCGTCGTTTATTTCAAAGCTACCATTTAGGTATGGGTCATTAATCAACCCTTTCCATCCCACCGTGGTTCTTGGCTTTTCAAAATACACTCGCATAACTATTTCAAGTGTTTCTGAGTACATTTGTCGTGCTTGAGCAATTTTCTGAGCATAGTCTATTGCTTCTTCAACGTTGTGAATTGAGCATGGCCCAACAACGACTAATAGTCTTGAGTCGTCCCCTGATACGATCTGCTTAATCGCATCGCGATTACGTCTAATCGTCTGAACCGCTAATGCGCTGCTCTTATGGCAATGCTCCATCACCTGACGTGGTGAGAGTAACTCTAAGTTATTATCCAAAGCTACTGTATTTACTTGTTCTTTCATCAATCAATTTTTTGAAATAAAGCACCCTCAATAATTAAGGGGGCATGAGCGAATTTACTGGCTTAGCGCATCCTTAACGACTGAGACCACCTTAGAAACATCCGCTTTTGCCATATAAGCATGAAGCGGCAAGCAAAAGACTCCCTGAGCTTTCAGTTGACTGGTTGCACACCCAAAACTTCTCTGCTCTGGGTAGGCAAGGTCTAATGAAGGAGTGAAGTAACGGCGATACTGAATACCGTTATTATCAAGCGCATGCTGAAGTTTATCTTGATCGTGAACTTCTACATAAATTGGCATATAAGCGCCATTGAATGAAGCTTGTTGATGCCATTTAGGCATTTCAACGATACCCGCAAGTTCATGCCTATATTTAAGCAGAAGCTTCGCTCGATGAGCAATAACAACATCAATTTCATCTAAAAGAGTTAACCCTACCGCACATTGGTATTCATTCAATTTAGCATTGATACCAGGTTGCCCTAAGGAACCATTACTCTGTATGCCAAAGTTAATCAGCTCTTTTGCACGTTCGAAATCATTCCTATGTTTAAAAACAATGGCACCACCTTCTACGGTGTGAAAGATCTTGGTTGCATGGAAGCTTAATGTACTTGCATCACCGAAATTCAGTACTGATGTTCCTTCCACATCAACACCAAATGCATGGGCAGCATCGTATATCACTTTAACGTTATGCTGCTGACTTAGCGCTTCGAAAGCTTTTACATCGCAGGGGTTACCATAGACATGCGTCGCTACAATGCCATCAAAACTTTCTTGTCGTAGTGCTTTTTGGGCAACTTCAGGTGACAAGTTGTAGCTATCTGCATCGACATCACAAAAACTAATATCCATTTTTTGCCACAATAAAGCACTTGATGTTGCAACAAAGCTGAACGGTGTGGTCAATACACGCTCAACTTGAAGCGCTTTCGCGGCGACTTGCAATGCAAATGTCCCATTTGAAACCAACAATAGGTTTTCCACACCTAAAAACTCTTCTAATCTTTGTGTTAACTGCTGGTGCAAGGGACCGAAGTTTGTATACCAACCACTCTCATTAACTTGAGATAAATATTTTGAAAGCTTAGTTAAGTCTGGAGCTAACGGGTTGTTAAGTTTAATTGTCATCTTCGCTCACAATGCTTGATAGGTAGATACCATAATTGTTCTTCTTAAGGGCATCCGCTGCCGCCATTAACTTCTGTTTGCTAATCCAACCATTGTTAAAGGCAATTTCTTCCAAACATGCAATTTTATAGCCTTGTCGTTTCTCTATCGTCGAAACAAATTGAGCAGCATCGAGCAAGCTTTCGTAAGTACCTGTGTCTAACCAAGCAAACCCACGCCCTAGCATTTCTACATTGAGTTCGTTTGCTGTTAGGTACATTTGATTTAATGTGGTGATTTCCAGTTCACCTCGCTCTGATGGTTCTACTTGCTTAGCTCTACTCACGACTTGGTTGTCAAAGAAGTACAGCCCAGTCACAGCATAATTACTCTTTGGTTTAGCTGGTTTTTCTTCAATAGAGATTGCTTTTCTATCAGCATCAAACTCAACCACACCAAAGCGTTCAGGGTCTTTCACTTGGTAGCCAAACACCGTAGCCCCATTACCGCTCTCTGCCGTCTCAACCGCTTTCTTTAACTTTGGAGAGAAGCCTTGACCATAAAAGATGTTGTCACCAAGCACTAAACATACAGAGTCAGTACCGATAAACTCTTCACCAATGATAAAAGCTTGTGCAAGCCCTTCTGGAGATGCTTGAACTGCATACTCAAGTGAAATGCCAAAATCACTCCCATCGCCAAGCAATCGCTGAAAGCTCGCTTGATCTTCAGGGGTGGTAATCACCAAAATCTCACGAATACCAGCAAGCATGAGTACTGACAGTGGGTAGTAGATCATTGGCTTATCGTATACAGGCAGTAGCTGCTTAGAGACGCCTCGCGTAATTGGGTATAAACGCGTACCAGAACCACCAGCCAGAATAATACCTTTCATTATTCACCCGCTCCTAATCGCTCTAAGCTGTAGGAGCCATCAAGCACACGTTGCCACCATTGCTGGTTGTTTAGATACCATTCAACGGTTTTGCGAATACCACTATCGAATGTCTCTTCTGGTGTCCAGTTAAGCTCTTGAGCAATCTTTGTTGCATCAATTGCATAGCGCACATCATGACCCGGCCTGTCTTTCACATAAGTAATCAACGATTCGTAGGACTCGACGCCTGCAGGTTTATTGGGGCGAAGCTCTTCAAGTAAGTCACAAATGGTTTTCACCACTTCGATATTGGCTTTTTCGTTGTGACCGCCGATATTGTACGTCTCACCGATCTCACCTTCCGTCACGACTTTGTAGAGTGCGCGTGCATGATCTTCGACGAATAACCAATCACGAATTTGCATACCATCACCATACACAGGCAACGGCTTGCCATCTAGAGCATTCAAAATCATCAGTGGAATCAGTTTCTCTGGGAAATGATAAGGCCCGTAGTTATTCGAGCAGTTGGTCACCAATGTAGGAAAACCATAAGTACGCTGCCACGCACGCACAAGATGATCGCTGGACGCTTTGGAAGCTGAGTAAGGGCTACTCGGAGCATAGGATGTCGTTTCAGTAAACAAATCATCCGTACCTTCTAGATCGCCATATACTTCATCTGTCGAGATATGATGGAAGCGAAAATGAGCCTTAACGCTCTCTTCTAGCGTCAACCAATATGCTCGTGCTGCTTCAAGCAAGTTATAGGTGCCAATGATATTGGTTTCGATAAACGCTGCTGGTCCATCAATAGAGCGATCCACATGCGATTCCGCAGCTAAATGCATCACGGCATCTGGCTTGTGCTGAGCAAAAACACGATCTAACTCTGCACGATCACAAATATCAACTTGCTCAAAAACATATCGCGAGCTCTCGGCAACGTCACTTAACGATTCAAGGTTACCCGCGTAAGTCAGCTTATCTAAATTGACCACACTATCTTGAGTGTGATTGATAATATGTCTTATTACGGCTGAGCCAATAAAACCTGCGCCACCTGTTACTAATATTTTCATAATTATAGTTACTTACTAAATCGACTGATCTGCTCCAAGGCTTGCTGCAGATAGGTAAAATTCGGTTGTTGATCTTTCAACTGGCGATTGGTTTTGTCCATAAATTGGTACTGGCCACCGCCACTCACTTCTAGGATATTGTCATCGGTAATAATGGCATAACCGCTGTAGTTTGAGGAAATGATCCAATCACGTTTTACTGCATCACCGAGTAAATCTTCGCCAACCGAGTAATCTTTCACATCGTTGGTCACCCCGAGATAGTGCTTCATCAACGTCGGTACAACATCTTGGTGGCTAGTGAGCGCTTCGGTGCTCCACTGCATCTTCGCCGGATCAACGCCAGGGCCAAAGATAGCAAACGGTACGTTGACCTGCGCATCGGTAAAGTTGCTGTTGTGCCCCCAGAAGTTGAGTTTGTTGTCATTCATCTCTTGCCCATGGTCACCGGTAATGATCACCAAGGTGTTTTCCAGATCGCCACTCTCTTTGAGTTTATCGAGCACTTTTGTTGCCATTGAATCGACATAACGCACACTGGTTTTGTAGCGATTGAAAAATGGCGTCGGATCCGTGTCGTTGTTCAGCTTGAGATAATTCACCTCTTTGAGCATCGGTTCGTATTTCGGCTCAAAATCTGCAGGGAAGTCGTAGCCATGTGGCGCATCGTAAAACAAGAAAGAGAACGTTGGCTTCGACTTATCACGTTGATCGTACCAAGCTAACCAATCTTGAGTAAGGTCAGCATCCAGCTCAGACGGGCGACCACCTTCAGAACCAATACGTAAGTTTTCTACTTTGGTGAAAACCGTTTGATTGAATTCCGGTTTACGCAACTGAGCGGCAGTGAAAATACCTAATTGGTAGTCCAGAGCCTGTAGACGGTCGATCAGTACCGGGCTTTGTTGGTTTGCTAAGAAGCCATGCCAGTAGGTGCCCGGAATGCCGTAGAAAAGACCAAAGATACCTGTGCGGGTCGCGTTGCCTGTCGCGATGTGATTATTGAAAACCACACCCGACTGCGCGTATTTCCACATGTTTGGCGTATTGTCTGCGTTGAAGGTATCGGCGCGCCAAGAATCCACCACCAGCAACATAATATTGAGCGGTTTCTCTACAGGTTGTGTTTGAAGTGGTGCTAATGGGTAATTCAAATCATTTTTGCGTTTAAACGCCAGTGCCTTTTGACGCTCAAGCGCCTCTTCATCCACCCAACCTTGTTTGCGCATAAATTTATCTGCTGTAGCAGGATAAAACAGCGGTAAATAGCGCTTCACCGTGGTCACTGGCTGATAGGCATGCGCTGCGGCCCAAATATGAATCGCATTGGTGGCCAGTAGCGCAGCAAAGGTCAACAACGCAAATTTGCGGCCAAGTTTCAGCGCTCTGACGGGTGCACCATTTTCTAGCCAGCGAATTGTCCACCACTGAGCGGCCAACAACAAAGCAACACCACCAATCACCATTAACCAAGTGATCAACGGGAAGCTAACAATTTGTCCCGACATCACGAGCTCTAGCACCACCGCATTAATATGGAATCGATACTGTGCAAACACGATGGTATCAATAAACAAAGTCGCGACGCCTAACGAAGCAATTAGAGCTTGGGTACCATTACGAAATGGTTTCGGCAAAAATAAGGTGGGAATGGTCACTAAACCAATGAGCGCAGCAAGCAGCGTCATCTGCCCCCAAGTACCAGCAAGAATAAAGGTGATGCCTAATGGATCCGTCGGGAACTCTGGCAGAAAGGCGAAATAACGGCTAGCAATCAACATTAACACCAAAGCGTTAATCAAAATAAACCAGCCGTGAGCGTGCAGCTTTTGCTTAAAAGACATGTAACTAACTTCCTGAGACTTACGTCTATTAATGAGAATAGCGATTATTGTTGACTTTCGTAGCCTGTCAGTAAGGCTTGAAAATCTTTGTCGTGCCAGTGAATACTTCGCTTCACTCGCTCTTTGTTAAATGAGCGCTTGAGTCTATCTAAGTTCTCTTGTTTCCAACCATCCCCAGCTTGCGGATAGCATTTATCAAAATCGATAATCCACATCGTTTCCTGCGCATCAATCAGAATGTTGTGAATATTAAGATCGGTATGATTGACGCCAACGCGATGCATTTTCGCAATTTCGACACCGATTTTTTGGTAAAGCTCCGCACTCAGTGAGTGTTTTTGCAGTATGGTCACTAAATCTTGCGCATTGGCAATGCGTTCACTCAGCAAATCCGCTTGGTAAAAAAGCCCTTTTCTCACCGCATAGGCTGCGATCGGTCTCGGTACATTGACCCCGGCTTCGCGTAATTGTTTAAGCAGATGAAATTCTGCGAAACTGCGTGTTGCAGACCAGCTTCGAAACCAATAGTGATCTTTCACCAACTTGCCGAATAGTCCACCACGACGATAGTGACGCAGTGCTGCTGTGATCTTGGGCAGTTGCACAAACCACGTGGTGCCGCGCCCAGTGGCACTTCCCACCACTTTGTTTTGTGCTTGCCAATACTGCGGGTCAAATAAAGCCAGCTCTGGCGAACTCACCCATTCGCTGTCGTAACAAATTCGACTTTGACCAAACTGCTGTTGTTCAATCATGCTTTACCACCACCAATCATGCTTTACCACCAATAGTGACTACCAACGATATAAAGCCATGTAAAACCAGCGAAAATCAACGCCACCAGCACCGCCGCAGAACCAATGTCTTTAGCTCGGCCACTGAGTTCGTGATGCTCCACGCCGATGCGATCCACCACCGCTTCCACCGCTGAATTCATTAATTCAACAATCAGCACCAGCACAACCACCGCAAGCAACGTGATACGTTCGAGTATCGATACATCAAGCCAAGTCGCTAGCACAATCGCAACGACGAGCAAAGCAAACTCCTGACGAACCGCAGCCTCATGCTTAAATGCTGCTTTCAAGCCCTGAATCGAGTAGCCTGTGGCTTTTATTATGCGCTTAACACCAGTATTGCCTGGCTTGCCTATGTTGGGCTGAGTCATAGAAAGGAATGCCTTATCGTTGCCATCAATGAAAGAGGGGTATTTTACATTTATCTTGGGTATCTGCATAATTTAGCCAGATATTTTTTTGAGCAGAACTTATGTCGCTTTTTGAACAAGCCCCAAACTCCGTCTGTTTCCTCCGTTTGTCCGCCATTGGTGATGTTTGCCATGCGGTCGCTGCCGTTCAGGCGTTGCAACGCCACTGGCCTTCCACCAAGGTGACCTGGGTGATTGGCAAAGTCGAAGCGCAACTGCTACAAGGTTTAGAAGGCGTTGATCTTATTGTTTTTGATAAAAAACAGGGGCTCGATGGCATGAAAGCCGTTTGGCGCCAGTTGAAAGGGCGTCGTTTTGATGCGCTTGTTCATATGCAACTTGCCCTAAGAGCAAGCATAGTCACTCTTGGCATCAAAGCCACGTATAAGGTTGGCTTTAACTTTAAACGCGCGAAAGAAGGGCAGTGGCTGTTCACCAATCGTAAGATCTCTGATACCGAATCCGCGCACGTCTTAGACAGTTTCTACTCGTTTATCGAATATTTGGGTGTGCCCCGAACGCCTCCTCAATGGCAATTGCCCATCAGCGATGCTGATCATCACTTTGCCCAAGAGACCCTTGGTGACCAACCAACTCTTGTCATTTCGCCGGCAGCCAGTAAGGATGAGCGTAACTGGTTGGCAGACCGCTACGCGGCATTAGGTGATTATGCTTATGAACAAGGCTATCAAGTGGTGATTTGTGGTTCTCCCGCTGAACGCGAAAAAGCCTTGGCTGCGGATATTCTGCGCCACATGCAGCACCCTGCGCTGAGTCTAGTGGGTAAAACCAACCTCAAACAGCTCACCGCACTATTAAACAAAGCTGCCGTAGTATTGGCGCCCGACTCTGGTCCCGCACACATTGCCACGACCCAAGGCACACCCGTCATTGGCCTTTATGGGCACAGCAACCCCAAACGCACCGGACCATACAATAACCTCAACGAGGTAGTGAGCGTCTATGAGCAATTCATTGTCGAACAACACGGCAAAGCGGCTGAAACGCTGCCTTGGAGCACTCGCGTTAAAGGCGATCATATTATGCAAGCAATCTCGGTCAACGATGTGATTCGCAGCTTTGACCACATCACGAAAAAGGAATCAGCATGTCTGAATCAATAAATAAGGCAAACAAGCCAACGCTCGCCGTGGCTCTGATTGTCAAAAATGAAGCCGCTAACTTAGATGCCTGCTTAAAAACGGTAGAAGGCTGGGTCGATGAGATCGTTATTTTGGATTCAGGCAGCAGCGATGAAACCGAAGCCGTTGCCAGACGCTACACCGACAAATTTTTTATTAACAAAGAGTGGCCCGGCTTTGGCCCACAACGCCGTCTTGCTCAGCAGTATGTTGAATCCGATTATGTGCTTTGGCTCGATGCCGATGAACGTGTCACGCCTGAGCTGAAGTTGAGCATTCAGCAAGCGGTAGAATCGAATGAAGCAAATACCCTTTACAGCATGTGTCGCCTAAGCTGGGTATTTGGTCGTTATATCCGTCACTGTGGCTGGTATCCTGATCGTGTGGTGCGTCTCTATCCTACCAAGTTGACTCAATACGACGATGCGTTGGTGCATGAGAAGGTGGAAATCACCAAAGCAATGAAAGTGAAAGAGTTACAAGGGGATGCCATCCACTATACTTACAACGACTTGCACCATTATTTGGTGAAGTCTGCCGGTTATGCCAAAGCATGGGCAGAGCAACGTGAGAAGCGAGGGAAAAAGAGCAGTCTCTCTCAAGGCGTACTGCATGCCATTGCTTGCTTTGTCAAAATGTACATTGTCAAAGCGGGCTTTTTGGATGGTAAGCAGGGCTTTCTGCTGTCGCTACTTTCCGCGCACTCCACACTGGTGAAGTACGCGGACTTGTGGATCAGGACAAGTACTGAGAAACCCAAGGATTAAGCTGTACCAGCGCCGCATCAATATCGATGCGGCTCATATCCGCTTCCATCTCCTCACCGCCACCTTTTGATGGGCAAAACGCCAGATGGCGTCCTTCTGAGTTAAGTGGCCTCCAGCGTAATGGCGTTGAAGAACGCTTACTTGGGAAAAATCCTACAGTTGGAACATCCAAGGTCGCCGCAATATGCAACGGTCCTGTTGAGCCAGCAATAAATAGATCAGCGCAGGCAATGGAGCGCGTAAAGTCGACAAGGCCTTCATTCTTGTCATACACCACCCCTTGGCCACCTAACTGAGCGTATTCTTTCAATAGCTGTTGTGCTTTTTCCGTTTCCCCCGGCCCCGCCGTGACAATCAGTTGAAAATCTTGCTCGATCCCTTTTAGCAACTCGGCATATTGTGCCAATGTCAGGTTATTGGCTGAGCCACCCGTGCCGGCATGCACCATCACCCAAGCCTTATGCGCTTCAATGCTGAGCTGTTCGCTGAGCTTGAGTTTTTGCACACTCAATTCGGTTTCGTCAAACGAAAGAAAAGGCGCTTGCGGCTCAACGGCAGAGAGGTTTTGCTCTTTCAAGAAAGCACGAATCAGATCAAGATTGTACTGATATTCCGGTTTGGCGGATTGTGAGCGTTTCTGCTTAATTCTGCGGTTATAAAAAATCTGTGCGATTTTTGTTGCAGGTGCCAAGCGATACTTAATGCCCGCTTTCCACACGAGTAACGCATTATACGTTGTCGAAAACAAGTTGATTGAGGCATCAAACTGACGTGACTTGATCTCCTGAACCAACTGCTTCGTGGCTTCTTTGCCTGCCTTTTCAGTTGGGTCCAACAATACATCGTCAATCCATGGGCAAAGTCGCGCCAACTCTTGCGTATAACTTGGTACTAAAGCGGTAATGTGCGCTTCTGGCATCGATTGCTTGAGCATGGCGAAACTTGGCCACGCAAGCATAAAGTCTCCAATTTTATCATTCCGGATAACCAGTATTTTTTTCATTGTTCTGCTGCCGTTTGATTTTTATGTCGTCATGATACATGCATATTGATAGCATGTAGACATTTTGAGCTGAAGAGTATTCCAACGTGTCGAAAAAAGCCCTTTCCAGAGTTGTCTACCCAGGCACTTTTGATCCGATTACTAATGGCCATCTCGATTTAATCGAGCGTGCGGCAAAAATGTTTGATGAGGTGATCATCGCCGTGGCGGCCAGTCCGAGTAAGAACACCATGTTTACCCTCGAAGAACGTGTTGATTTCGCCAGACAAGTCACCCGTCATCTCGACAATGTCACCGCACAAGGCTTTAGCGGTTTGATGGTTGATTTTGCACGCGCGGTTGATGCTAATGTCTTAATTCGCGGCCTACGCACCACCGTCGACTTTGAATACGAATTTGGCTTAACCAATATGTATCGTCGATTGCTGCCAGGGCTTGAAAGCGTCTTTCTTACCCCTTCGGAAGAGCACGCTTTTATCTCTTCCACCATCGTACGTGAAGTGGCCATTCATGGCGGCGATGTAACGCAATTCGTTCCCACCGTGGTGGCAGAAGCACTGCATCAAAAGAAAAAAGTGTGAGAAATAAAACAAAACCCGCCCGATGAAGCACCTGACAGCGGGTTTCTCTTTTTTATTGCTGCGTGGGCTGAAAATGCTATGGTTGCGTGACCTGCAAACGCAAATAGTCATTCATCAATTTACGGTAATCCGCAGCCCATTCAGGCTGAGGGTTAGCAATGGTTGTTTCTTGCGAATAGAGCCCATCACCCCATGGGTAAAGCCGCTCTGGCTTCGACGTGCTATACGCCCCACGCTCTGTGATCACTCGAGATGCATTAAAACCGGTATTACTCACGCCCTGAGTTGAGAGCATATTTTCCCCACCAAGAGAGACATACTGCTGCGCAGATAAACTCAAATGGTAGAGCGTAGGAAAAATATCGCGATGAGAACCGATACGACTTGGATCGTATTGATGTTCCACATGCTGTAGGATGCTTTCAGGCACATAGAGATAGAAAGGCACCCCAAAGGTCAAGCCAAACTCTGCCTCTTCATCGATGGCTAAGTAACGCACGCGATGATCGCCAGAGGCCGCAATGACGGTTTTCTCGGCCAATGGGGATTGCTTCACACCATGGACAAATTGACCTAGAGAATCGTTCGCGTATTGGTACGCTTGCAACAAATCATCCGCCTCTTCCTCCATTGGACCCAGCAAGGTTTTTAATCGCTCACTTGCTTTAACAGGCTTAGCCTGATAATCGCTCGGGGCGCGAAATGGCGAGTGATTGGTCACCGTCATAATATAAATCAGCGTTGGTTGCGTGGCTTCATCAAGCACTTTACGAGCAAACTTGAAGGTAAACTCATCCGGCACGCCCCAAGTATCGGCATGCTTAGCGGCATCAGGAAAGGCGTTTTTAATGCTGTTTTCATCGTAGACCTGATCAAAGCCTTGCACCGGCAAATAATTGGACAAGTTACGCCACATCCCATTGCCACCGTAGATAAACACCACACGATAACCTGCCTGCTTGTACGGTAACACCGCAGAGGATGCCAACGGTTTTTTCTGTGCACTGGAGTGGCTGATCGTCGGAACATCGCTGTGCATTAGCATCATTACGATGCTATCAATGGTTGCCGAAGTGCCAGCCATAAAACGTTTGAAAACAAAATCTTGCTCAAATCCTTCACGTAATGCTCCTAACAAGTCGTTACTTTGAGCATTGTCTTCAATTAACACGTTGGTGCCCATCCCCTCCATCAGTGCCATCACCACATGCGGGGGATTTTCCGCAAGATAGGCGTTCTCTGGCGTGGCGAAGTAAGGTGTAGGCTGTCCAAGCACTTTCATCATTTGCGCCTCCACCTCTTGGGCAGAAATAGGCTCAAATTTCGATTGCTTCTTATAATCGCTTTTTGCCCAATCGAGCGCCATAAAGGCATTAGGGGTAATGATATTCAGTAGCTTGTTATCCGACACATTGGCGTGATAACGCTTAAGTGGCAAGGTACCGATGGATCCTCTTGCGATCACCACATAAAGCAGAATCACCGCCACAATGACTGCCGTCGTATAACTCCAATGACGAGGCGTGAAACGGCGTTTTTGTAAACGCTCAACCAGCCACTGCGCGCCAATTCGGCTCAACCATGCCACGGCAAGCGAAACGAAGAAGGAGCGCAAGATCGGGTAATCCTCCAAAGCATTTTCTAATACCGCCTCGGTATCATCGTCGAACAAACCAAACGCAAACACGTCAATATAGTTGCCATAAGTGACGTAGTAGTAATAGTTGCCGATGGAAAAGGCCGTGAGTAAAAAGAAAATCACAAACGCATAATTGGGAACGGCGCGTTGCCAAAGCGAAAAACCTCGAGCAAAGACCGCCAATATCAGCCCGGCTAAAAATAATGGCGCAAAAGCAATCGCAATGATTTTGGCATCAAAACGCACCCCCACCCAAAAGGCTCGGAATAGATCATTGCCTAGTCCAGTAAGATCAGAGAAATCTGCGGCCAACAATAAAAAAAGGCCGCGAGAGACCGTAAGCAGTAGTAACGCCGCAACGATTAAAGAGAAAATGATGCGCATCGCTCGGCGCGCATTTTGCTGGAAATCCATTGACTAAAAACCTAACGGGTGATCACTAAAGGGCGCACATCATAGCATAGAGAGCAAATTGCACCTCAACTCTAGGTGTCAAAGCAGTGATCAAACACACGGACGATCGGCATTTCTATCTCAGCCTTCAACCCGTTTCAGGTTCATTAGCACTGACAGTAAGAACAGTAGAAGGTATTGCGTTGCCCTATCTTCTGCTCTTGAATCGCTTCGCCGCATTCTGGGCATGGCTCTCCGGCTTTTCCATACACTTGCAATTCTTGGGCAAAATACCCCGGCTTACCATCGGCTTGGGAAAAGTCTTTCAATGTCGTGCCACCTTGCTCAATCGCCGTTTGCAAGGTTTGCTTGATGTGGCTCACCAAGCGTTGCCATTCCTCGGCACTGAGTGACATCGTCGCTCTGGTCGGCAGGATGCGTGAGCGAAACAAAGATTCGCTGGCATAGATGTTCCCCACGCCCACTACGATTTTGTTGTCCATAATAAACTGCTTCACCGCAACGCGTTTACCTTGCGCTTTTTCAAACATGTATTGCCCATCAAAAGCATCCGTTAGCGGCTCTGGACCAATATTACCCAACACATCATGGTCTTCCCCTGGCGCTGCATAAAGCCAAGCACCAAAGCGACGTGGATCGTTGTAACGCAGCACTTTGCCATTAGAGAGTTTGAGATCGACGTGATCGTGTTTGCCTGCTGGGAAGTCAGCGTCCAGCACACGCAATGAACCGGACATGCCTAAATGCACAATCGCACTGCCGACATCGGTTTCGATGATCAGATATTTGGCTCGGCGGCCAATATGACGAATCACTTGCCCTTGCAGCTTTTTTAGCTCACTTGGAATGACCCAGCGCAGTTTTGGGGTACGGAAAATCAGTGATTGAATGGTTTGATTGAGCAAATGCGGCGTAATGCCCATTCGGCTCACTTCCACTTCTGGTAATTCAGGCATGGTGGCTCCAAGGTCAAAGTGCTCAATGTCTAGTAGGGAAACAAATAATCGGTTGAAACTGAAATGGCAATCCATTGGTCTTGCCAATTCTTAAAGACCCAAAAATCCGTAAGACGGTAAAACGTGATTCTTTGTGGCTCTTCCTGATCTTGGTACCACACTTCGATGGTTTCTGGTTCAATCAATTGTGGCGCCAATTTTTGCATTGTCGCCTCATCCAATTGCGTCCCGAGTAACGATTGCCATCTCTGCGCCCACTCTTGCGGAGAAATGGAGAGCTCACGCGCGGTAACCCACATTCCCTTTTGCCACTCTAAGCTATTATCGGAAAGCTGGATGGAGAGTAACTGAGTCTTGGGATTCAATAGAGAAGGATAGCCGTTGATACTTTCAATCTGAGTCGTGCTCTGATCGTCAAGTAAATAGGTTTTGATCAACGTCGGGGCATTGATGATCACAATAAAGAAGGTAATGCCAGCGATGAGGATATTATTCCATCTCCGGCGACGTTTTGGTGAAACCCGCATATTCTCAATCCTGACTGATAACTGAGCAAAGTATACCAACCAAGGGAAAAGCGAGGTACTAGTTTTCTAGGTTCTAGGTTCTAGGTTCTAGGTTCTAGGTTCTAGGTTCTAGGTTCTAGGTTCTAGGTTCTAGGTTCTAGG
>NZ_JAQQBT010000022.1:0-34380 GCF_028570825.1 Vibrio sp. CCUG 15886
GCAGGTCTACCTGGATTCGAACCAGGGAATGGCGGCATCAAAAGCCGCTGCCTTACCGCTTGGCGATAGACCTGCAGTTGATAGCTTTCACTATCCGTTTCTAATCATCGACTAGAAACTTAAATAATGGTGCGGAAGGAGAGACTCGAACTCTCACACCTTGCGGCGCCAGAACCTAAATCTGGTGCGTCTACCAATTTCGCCACTTCCGCATTATTTATTCCTAAAAACTCTCAATGAAGAGAATGTTTAGGAATGGTGGCTACGACGGGATTCGAACCTGTGACCCCATCATTATGAGTGATGTGCTCTAACCAGCTGAGCTACGTAGCCATCTTTTGGAGCGAGACAATATAACTATTCTCTCTCTCAGTGACAACCCCTTTATGAAAGGTTTTCACTTAAATAGTTGGCAGGTCTACCTGGATTCGAACCAGGGAATGGCGGCATCAAAAGCCGCTGCCTTACCGCTTGGCGATAGACCTGCTGAAAACATGGTGCGGAAGGAGAGACTCGAACTCTCACACCTTGCGGCGCCAGAACCTAAATCTGGTGCGTCTACCAATTTCGCCACTTCCGCAACTATTCCTAATAACTCTTTAAAAAAGTTCTTAGGGATGGTGGCTACGACGGGATTCGAACCTGTGACCCCATCATTATGAGTGATGTGCTCTAACCAGCTGAGCTACGTAGCCAAAACCATGTTTTCCGTTCCTTTCGTTTCATCGCTGTCTCGTTGGGAACGGGGCGCATTATGAGGAGTTGCGTCACAACCGTCAACAGTTTTTTTAAATAAATCGGGGGAAATAAATCGTTCGCTTTCTTTTTAAACAAAGAGGCGTGTTTGTGATCGAAAAGTGCTAACAAATTGACTTGGTTTGAATAACTTAATATGAACTTTTTTCTCAGCCAATAAAAAAGCCAGCGATCTGGCTGGCTTTGTATTCGATTGAGTTGTTTAAAGTTTAAACAAACAATTAAACGTTGAAACGGAAATGAACCACATCGCCATCTTTAACGATGTACTCTTTGCCTTCTAGACGCCACTTACCTGCGTCTTTTGCTCCGTTTTCACCTTTAAATTGGATGAAGTCATCATAGGCAATCACTTCTGCACGGATGAAGCCTTTCTCAAAATCGGTGTGGATCTTGCCTGCCGCTTTTGGTGCAGTCGCACCGATAGGGATAGTCCATGCACGAACTTCTTTCACACCCGCAGTAAAGTATGTGTGTAGGCTCAGCAATTCGTAACCTGCACGGATGACGCGGTTTAGGCCTGGTTCTTCAATGCCCATATCCGCTAGGAATTCTGCACGCTCGTCATCTTCCAGCTCTGCCATTTCCGATTCGATCGCGGCACAAACAGGAACAACCACGTTGTTCTCTTTCGCTGCAAACTCGCGAACCGCGTCTAGGTATGGGTTGTTTTCGAAGCCATCTTCATTCACGTTAGCGATGTACATGGTTGGCTTCAGTGTTAGGAAGTTTAGGTAACCAACGGCGGCAAGTTCTTCTTTAGACAGTTCTACAGTACGTGCAGAGCCACCTTCGGTGAGGACAGGAAGCAGCTTTTCTAGAACAGTCAGTTCGAATTTCGCGTCTTTATCGCCGCCTTTCGCTTTCTTCGCTTGGCGTTGAATGGCGCGTTCGCAAGAATCAAGGTCAGCCATGGCCAGTTCAAGGTTGATCACTTCGATATCTTCGATTGGAGAGACTTTGCCTGCAACGTGAACAATATTTTCGTTTTCAAAACAACGAACTACGTGACCAATTGCGTCCGTTTCGCGGATGTTGGCTAGGAATTTATTACCCAGACCTTCGCCGCGAGATGCGCCAGCTACTAGACCTGCAATGTCAACGAATTCCATCGTGGTTGGCAGAATACGTTGTGGGTTTACGATTTTTGCCAATTCGTCTAAACGCAAATCTGGCACTGGTACCACGCCAGTGTTTGGTTCGATTGTACAGAACGGGAAGTTTGCGGCTTCAATACCCGCTTTAGTCAGTGCGTTAAACAGAGTTGATTTACCTACGTTTGGCAAGCCAACGATGCCACATTTAAAACCCATGATTGTAACCTTATTCAGCTTTGAACGTGTGGAGGCGGTTTTGTGCTTTGGATAGACCATCTTTGATCAAAATATCCAAGCAGCGAACAGATTCGTCGACGGTAGCGTCGAGTAAGGATTGTTCACTAGCAGGTGCTTTACCCAGTACAAAACCCGCTACTTTATCTTTGTGTCCAGGATGGCCAATGCCGATCCGTAGACGGTAGAATTCTTTATTGTTGCCCAGTTTACTAATGGTATCTCGCAAACCATTGTGGCCACCATGGCCACCACCTTTTTTGAACTTTGCGATACCAGGAGGAAGATCCAGTTCGTCATGCGCGACCATGATCTCTTCTGGTTGAATCTGATAAAACTTTGCCAATGCAGCAATGGCTTTACCAGAAAGGTTCATAAAAGTAGTAGGAATCAGTAAACGCAGTTCCTGACCATTCATCACAATACGTCCTGTTAAGCCATAGAACTTTGCTTCATTCTTTAGCGTAATGTTGTGAACGCGTGCCAGTTCTTCTACTACCCAAGCGCCCGCATTGTGGCGAGTTTTGGCATATTCAGGCCCAGGATTAGCAAGGCCGACAAGAAGTTTGATCTGTTGACTCAAGGTTAGGATCTCTTTGGAATCTTCAAAAGCGCGGTATGATAGCACAGAAAAGTAACGATGGGCGAGGCTAAGCCCATCGCAAATAAAAACACCCCAATCAAGGGGTGTTCTAAAAATGGACTAATCGAAAAGGGTGATTAGTTAAACATCGCAGAGATAGACTCTTCGTTGCTGATACGACGAATCGCTTCAGCCAACATGCCAGATAGAGTTAGTTGAGTCACTTTACCGGTTGCGGCCATCTCTTTGCTTAGGGTGATTGAGTCAGTGACGATCACTTGGTCAAGCACAGAGTTTTTAATGTTTTTCGCTGCGTTGCCTGAGAAGACGGCGTGAGTCGCGTAAGCAAATACACGTTTTGCACCACGCTCTTTTAGCGCTTCTGCTGCTTTACATAGCGTGCCGCCAGTGTCGATCATGTCATCAACGATCACACAGTCACGACCTTCAACATCACCGATAAGGTTCATCACTTCAGAAACGTTGGCACGTGGACGACGCTTATCGACGATAGCAATATCGATATCACCAAGCGCTTTTGCCGTTGCACGAGCACGAACAACACCACCGAGGTCTGGAGATACGACAACAGGATCTTCTAGGCCACGCGCGTGCATATCTTCAAGCAGTACTGGCGTACCGAAGATGTTGTCTACTGGCACATCGAAGAAGCCTTGAATTTGCTCTGCGTGTAGGTCAATCGTCAGAACGCGGTCAACACCTACGTTTGAAAGGAAGTCTGCGACTACTTTTGCAGTGATTGGCACACGCGCCGAACGCACACGGCGGTCTTGACGAGCGTAACCAAAGTAAGGAATAACTGCTGTAATACGGCCCGCTGAAGCGCGGCGCATTGCATCAATCATTACGACCAGCTCCATTAGGTTGTCGTTGGTCGGCGCACAGGTTGATTGAATAATGAAAACGTCACTACCACGTACATTTTCGTTGATTTGTACCGCTACTTCACCGTCAGAGAAACGAGAAACAGTGGCGTCACCAAGAGAGATGTAGAGACGATCAGCAATACGTTGGGCTAGTTCAGGTGTTGCGTTACCAGCAAATAGCTTCATATCAGGCACGGTGGAAACCTCAGGGTTGCGTCCAGTTTTTAAATAGGTCGGTTTTGGGCTGAAAGATAATCAGCCAACGTCTCTTTTAGCGGCGAAATATTGCGCCCTTGAGCGACAAATGCCGAGACATTGTCAGAGAGTTGGGCAAGGATTGATTCCGCTTCAGATCTGCTGTTAAATTCAGCGAAAACGCAAGATCCGGTCCCCGTCAATCTTGACGGCGCGTATTGTAGCAGCCATGAAAGTTGCTTATCAACCTTTGGGTGGATCATTCGGACAATTTTTTCGCAATCGTTTCCGTATTCGCTGTCAAGAAGCGTTTCCAGAGAACGCTTTGGCGTATTTCTCGTCAATTGTGGATGCGTGAAAATATCGACGGTGGCGATGTGCACATCGGGTCTCACCACCAAATACCACTTCTCTTCTGGTTGTGCTGGAGTCAGTTTTTCGCCAACACCTTCAGCAAATGCCGCATGGCCGCGCACAAAAACGGGCACATCCGCGCCCAGTTTTAAGCCAATGTCGGCTAATTCATCATCAGAAAGACCAAGTTGCCAAAGAAAATTCAGTGCAACCAATGCCGTTGCTGCATTGGAAGAACCACCGCCAATACCGCCGCCCATCGGCAATATTTTGTTCAGATGAATGTTGGCGCCCAAGGTACATCCCGTCTTTTTTTGGAGTGCATTGGCCGCTTTCCAAATGAGATTTTGTTCTACGGGGAGATCGACAATGTCTGGCGTCAGTGTGATATGACCGCTGTCATTGACTGTAATCGTGAGTTGATCGCCATGGTCGAGAAACTGAAATAACGTTTGCAGTTCGTGATAACCATTGTCAGTACGGCCATTGATGTACAAGAAAAGATTGAGTTTGGCCGGTGAGGGCCAAGTAGTTGGGCTGGTGATCATTATTTTAGCGTCCACTTACTCACAACGATATTTAATTTGATGTCTTGCTGGGTCAGGCTAAGCTTGGCTGGCAGCGGTACAACTTGCTGATGAAATTCCACATCACGATACTGCGTGTAGGCGATATGCCAACGCTGAAAATTGAGATCTTTCTCTAATGAGCTGAGTGTATTTTGCTCATTGAGTTGAAAGTCGTCAGCGCCATTAGGCAAACCGATGATCCAATCACTCAGTTGTTCGACAGGTATAACCAACCCGGTTAACTGTTGGACCAAAGCGGTCGCATTCGCGGCGGTTAAGATCTGATCGTCGTAGGTTTCAACGCGAGCACCTTGCGGCGTCATGGTGAGATTTAATGCGGTCTGGCCAAGAAATGTCGTAAAACGTAGGTTGCTTTGCGCTGGAGAGTGTTTCCAGTAGAAATTGAGGTTTTGTCGTTGATCTGGCGAGATGTAACCCAGTTTGCCAACGGCTTGAAATGATTGAATTTGTGACAGTTTGGCTTGATGACTTTGCCACTCAACGCTGGTGGGATGGTCCGGAAGGCCAGTACAGCCAACCATAAACAGCGGCAAGAGCATTAACCAAAAATAAGTTCGTCGAAACATGGCGGATACTTTCTGTCTGATTTAAGTCTTTGAGCGCTCAACTATAGCATCGAACTCACGAAGTAAGGAAAACAAATCCGCTACACCCTTTTAATAAAGTCGTGCATAAAGTAAAATTCGGCTCCTAATTTTCCATTCTGTACAGAGAAAGCACTATCGATGTCTTTGCTTGCTATTGGCATAAATCACCACACCGCGTCGGTTGACTTGCGAGAGAAAGTGGCGTTTGGTCCAGACAAACTGGCTAACGCACTGCAGCAGCTCAGCCAGCATGAAGCAGTCAATGGCAGCGTGATTCTCTCTACCTGTAACCGCACCGAAGTGTATTGCGATGTCAAATCGGGTGCACGCAGCAAGGTGATTGATTGGTTAAGCCAGTTTCATCAAATCGGTTTAGAAGAGCTCAAACCGAGTTTGTATGTGTACGAAGAACAAGCAGCAATTCGCCATCTGATGCGCGTTTCTTGCGGCTTGGATTCTTTGGTGCTGGGTGAACCACAAATATTAGGGCAGGTGAAACAGGCGTATTCCGACTCGCGTGAACAGCAGGCGGTGGATGCGTCTTTGGAAAAATTGTTTCAGAAAACCTTTTCCGTTGCTAAGCGCGTCCGCACTGAAACCGACATTGGCGGTAACGCCGTTTCGGTCGCGTATGCTGCTTGTACGTTAGCCAAACACATTTTTGAATCGTTAGAGAAATCGACGGTTCTATTGGTCGGTGCTGGTGAAACCATCGAGTTGGTGGCGAAGCACCTTCACGCGAATGGTTGTAGTAAAATGATTGTGGCAAACCGTACTCGCGAGCGTGCACTGACCTTAGCAGAACAATTTGATGCTCAGGTGATCAGCTTGCAAGATATTCCCAATCACCTTGCCAAAGCGGACATAGTGATCAGCTCAACGGCGAGCCCGCTGCCGATCATAGGTAAAGGCATGGTGGAAACTGCGCTTAAGCAACGTCGTCATCAGCCTATGTTGTTGGTGGATATTGCAGTCCCGCGTGATGTGGAAGCGCAAGTGGGCGAATTGAATGATGCTTACTTGTATACTGTTGACGATCTGCAATCGATTATTGACAGCAATATTGAGCAGCGCAAAGTCGAAGCGATCCAAGCAGAAGCGATCGTGGCGGAAGAAAGCGCCGCGTTTATGAGTTGGCTTCGCTCGCTCCAAGCGGTGGACAGTATTCGTGAGTATCGCCAGTCGGCCAATGAAATTCGTGAGGAATTACTCAGTAAAGCGCTGTTATCACTCGAAAGCGGTGGTGAGCCAGAGAAAGTACTGCGTGAACTGAGCAATCGCCTGACAAATAAACTCATCCATGCACCCACACGTGCGCTACAATTGGCCGCAGAGCAGGGTGAGCCCGCAAAATTAACCGTCATTCGCCAAAGCTTAGGGCTGGATGAACTCAAATAATTCTATCAATCAGTAAGATATATAAATGATGAAAGCCTCGATTCTAACCAAGCTAGAAATGCTGGTTGAGCGTTATGAAGAAGTGCAGCACCTTCTTGGTGATCCGGGAGTGATCGGTGACCAAGACAAATTCCGTGCACTGTCAAAAGAGTATTCTCAACTTGAAGAAGTCACTAAGTGCTTTACTGCCTATAAACAAGCGCAAGAAGATTTAGTTGCTGCGGAAGAGATGGCCAAAGAAGACGACGCAGAGATGCGTGAAATGGCGCAAGAAGAAATCAAAGCGGCAAAAGTGGCCATTGAAGATTTGGCTGCAGAGTTGCAAATTCTTCTGCTACCGAAAGATCCGAATGACGATCGCAACTGTTTCCTCGAAATTCGTGCGGGCGCAGGCGGTGATGAAGCCGGTATCTTTGCTGGTGATCTGTTCCGAATGTACAGCAAGTTTGCAGAAAAACGTGGTTGGCGTATTGAAGTCATGTCCGCGAATGAAGCAGAACATGGCGGCTACAAAGAGATGATCGCGAAAGTGAATGGCGATGGCGCTTACGGTTTCTTGAAGTTTGAATCGGGCGGTCACCGTGTTCAACGTGTTCCTGCAACCGAATCGCAAGGTCGCGTACACACCTCGGCGTGTACCGTGGCAATCATGCCTGAAATTCCTGAAGCGGAAATTCCAGAGATCAAAGCAAGCGATCTAAAAATTGATACTTTCCGCTCTTCTGGCGCGGGCGGTCAGCACGTTAACACCACCGACTCGGCAATCCGTATTACTCACTTACCAACCGGTACTGTCGTGGAGTGTCAGGACGAGCGTTCACAGCACAAAAACAAAGCCAAGGCGATGGCTGTTCTAGCGGCTCGTATTGTTCAAGCTGAAGAGGCTAAGCGTGCAGCTGAAGTGTCTGATACGCGTCGTAACCTGCTTGGTTCGGGCGATCGTAGTGACCGTATTCGTACCTACAACTACCCACAAGGCCGTGTGTCAGATCACCGCATCAACTTGACGATTTACCGTCTTTCTGAAGTGATGGAAGGCGATCTTCAGTCTTTGATCGATCCTGTGATTCAGGAACACCAAGCGGACCAATTGGCTGCTTTGGCGGAAAACAACTGATCCCATGTCTGAGTTGATGACACTAGATGCCGCTGTTAAACAGGCGGCATCTCGCTTTTCTGAGTTAGGCAATGATTCGCCGTCTTTAGACGCCGCGGTATTGCTTTGCCATGTACTGGATAAGCCGCGTAGCTATCTGTTTACCTGGCCAGATAAAATACTCACCGAACAAGAGCAGCAGCAGTTTGAAGCCTTAGTGGCGCGTCGACTGTCTGGCGAACCGGTGGCTTACATCATCGGTGAACGAGAGTTTTGGTCTTTGCCTTTTAAAGTCGCGCCATCGACGTTAATTCCTCGCCCCGATACCGAGCGTTTAGTGGAGTTGGCGCTAGAAAAAACTGCGACGCAAACGGGCTCTATCCTCGACTTAGGCACAGGCACGGGAGCGATTGCCATTGCACTGGCGTCTGAACTGCCACATCGCACTGTGATGGGCGTGGATTTGCAGCAGGAAGCGAAGCTGCTTGCTGAGTCGAATGCGCTGGCATTGAATATCAAAAATGTGACCTTTAAACAGGGCAGTTGGTTTGAACCTGTGGCTCAAGGCACAAAGTTTGCTTTAATCGTTTCCAATCCTCCTTATATTGATGAGAATGATCCCCATCTTAATCAAGGAGATGTGCGATTTGAGCCGAAAAGTGCTCTGGTTGCCGAAGAGTCTGGCCTGGCTGACATCCGTTATATCGCGCAACAGGCACGTGATTATCTTGAGCCTCATGGCTGGCTGATGTTTGAACATGGCTATGACCAAGGTATCGCTGTTCGAGAAATCCTAGATACGTTGGGATATCAAGAGGTAGCAACCGAAAAGGATTACGGTGGCAATGATCGAGTGACTTTGGGTTACTTCGTTGCTTTACCAGAAAACACGGATCACTAGATCCAGATATCAAAGAGAACACTATGTACGAAGCTCTGAAATACTTTCATTTACTCACCATTGTCATCAGCGCGTTGCTGCTTTCCGTTCGCTATGCATTGATGATGATGAATTCAAATAAGTTGAAGCACCCATTTTTACAGCGTTTTCCTCATATCAACGATTCATTATTGTTGCTCTCAGGAATCGCATTGATTGTGATGACCGGATTTATTCCTTTTACCCCATCAGCGCCGTGGTTAACTGAGAAGCTCACTTGCGTAATGGCTTACATTGCCCTTGGCTTCTTTACGCTTAAACTGGGTAAAAACAAGCTGCTACGTACCTTCTCTTTCTTTGGTGCACTCGGTTGGCTAGCGATGGCAGGCAAATTGGCGGTTTCAAAGACACCGATGTTTTTCGGTTAAGAATATTTAGTGTGAATTAAGGAAACGGATAACAGTAATGCTGGAATTGTTTGACGAAGATTTTGACAACATGGAGCTGGTGGAAGGGGCGTTAGAGCTCAATAAAGCCATTAATCCAGAAACAGAAGATCTTTGGGTAAAGCATGAGTTGGCTCGTTTGTTAAAAGAAGCGGAAAACGAACTGTTTGTCGAGCGAGATGAAAAGCAACGCTTTGACGCCTTTCTACGCCTGTTTTTCATCCAATGGCAGTTCCAAGGTGATCGTGAAGCCTATTTTGATTCAGACAACAGCTTTATTGATAAAGTATTGCAGCGTCGGAAAGGCATCCCTGTCAGTTTAGGAGCGATACTGCTTTATCTGGGTCGCCAGCTTGGCTTCGACTTGCATGGTGTCACCTTTCCAACCCAGTTTCTTTTGCGAGTGGATTGGTGTGAAGGAGGCGTTCAATACATCAACCCATTTAATGGTGAGTTTGTTGGCGAGCGCCTTTTACAAGCTTGGTTGATTGGCCACGAAGGGCCGTTAGCAACGTTGAAACCGGAGCATCTTGAGGTGGCGGATAACCCTACGGTGATTGGCCGCTGGCTTGCCTTGTTAAAAGGCGCACTACTTCGAGAAGAGCGCTATACTCTGGCTTTACGTTGTACCAATCTGGCGTTAACGTTTGTGCCAGATGACCCTTATGAAATTCGTGATCGCGGCTTTATCTATCAACAACTAGAGTGTCATCAAATTGCGGTGTCTGATTTTCAGTATTTTATTGATCAGTGTCCCGATGACCCAGCGGCAGAGCTGCTAAAAAAACAAGTTAACGTTATGAGTGGCAAAGCGGTCACTCTACATTGATCAAATAAGAGACATAATGATGGAACAGAAAATTGTTCAGATTGGCGATATCCAAGTTGCCAACGATAAGCCATTTACTTTGTTTGCTGGCATGAACGTACTAGAGTCACGTGATTTGGCGATGCAGATCTGTGAGCACTATGTGAAAGTGACCGATAAGTTGGGTATTCCTTACGTGTTCAAAGCATCTTTTGATAAAGCCAACCGCAGTTCTGTTCACTCATACCGTGGCCCAGGTCTTGAAGAAGGGATGAAAATCTTCCAAGAGCTGAAAGACACGTTTGGCGTGAAGATCATCACCGATGTTCACACAGAAGCACAAGCGCAGCCTGTAGCGGATGTGGTGGATGTTATCCAGCTACCTGCGTTCTTGGCTCGCCAGACTGACCTTGTGGAAGCGATGGCCAAAACGGGCGCGGTAATCAACGTGAAGAAACCGCAGTTCATGAGCCCTGGTCAAGTGGGCAACATCGTTGAGAAATTTGCGGAGTGTGGCAACGATAAGATCATTCTTTGTGAGCGTGGTTCTTGTCATGGTTACGATAACCTAGTCGTAGATATGCTGGGTTTTGGCGTAATGAAAAAAGCGTCAAAAGGTAGCCCAATCATTTTTGATGTGACGCACTCACTGCAAATGCGCGACCCATCAGGCGCGGCTTCAGGCGGTCGCCGTGAACAGACCGTTGAACTAGCGAAGGCCGGTTTGGCAACGGGTATTGCTGGTCTGTTTATTGAGGCGCACCCAAATCCAGACCAAGCACGTTGTGATGGCCCATCGGCATTGCCACTCGACAAACTAGAGCCGTTCCTTGCGCAAATGAAAGCACTGGACGATCTTGTGAAAAGCTTCGCGAGTATCGATATCCGATAATATTTTCGTGTTATCGAGATTAAAAAAAGGACCGATAAAACGGTCCTTTTTTGTTTTTTCCGTCGGCTTCTCTTTCGTGATGTGGTGGCTTTTTATTCTGACTCTGTTTAATTAGTGAACTTAATCACAACTTCAGTTGATATCATCATATCTTAGTCAAACGTTTGCCTGTGATCGCATGAGTTTTGTCACTGTAACTCTCAGGCTTTGTTACAGTTTTTCGTGGTTTTTATAGTGATCAATGCATCATAAATATGAAAACGCGCTGAAATGGTTTGGCCAGTTACTTTAAACTGTATCAAGTTTTACAGCCAACCTAACTCGGTTTAATAAATTGAGCTTATGTTTAAAAAGGCCTGTAGATATTTGCAGTGGAATCCCCAAAAAGTTCAAAAGGTATGACAATGAAGCAACGCCTGATTGTAAAAACCGCGCTTAGCGCAGCTATTCTGGCAACTCTGGCGGGTTGTGCAACTCAGCCAACTCAAGAATGGGCAGCAGATACAACTTACAAACTGACAGTACTGCACACGAACGACCACCACGGCCGTTTCTGGCAAAACAAATACGGTGAGTACGGTATGGCAGCTCGCAAAACTCTGATCGATGAGTTGCGTGCTGAAATCCAAGCGGAAGGCGGCAGCGTACTGCTACTTTCAGGTGGTGATATCAACACAGGTGTTCCTGAGTCAGACCTTCAAGATGCTGAGCCAGATTTCAAAGGCATGAGCAAAATCGGTTACGACGCAATGGCGCTGGGTAACCACGAGTTTGACAATCCTCTAGACGTACTGATGAAGCAGAAAGAGTGGGCTAACTTCCCAATGCTGTCTGCCAACATTTACGACAAGAAAACCGGCGAGCGCATGTTCCAAGCTTACGAGATGTTCGATAAGCAAGGTATCAAAATTGCGGTTATCGGTCTAACAACCGAAGATACAGCTAAGCTAGGCAACCCAGAATTCATCGGCGCAATTGACTTCCGTGATCCGAAGGAAGAAGCGAAGAAGCTGATTGCTGAGCTAAAAGAAACAGAAAAACCAGATTTGATCTTCGCCGTGACGCACATGGGTCACTACGAAGATGGTAAGCGTGGCATCAACGCTCCTGGCGATGTGGCACTGGCTCGTTACCTAAACGAAGGTGACCTAGACATGATCGTCGGTGGTCACTCGCAAGAGCCGGTTTGTATGGAAGCACCAAATGTGGTGAAGAAAAACTTCAAACCAGCAGACGAGTGTAAGCCAGACCAACAAAACGGCACTTGCATCGTGCAAGCGCACGAGTGGGGTAAATACGTTGGCCGTGCTGATTACGAGTTCCGCAATGGTGAGCTACGCATGGTGAGCTACGATCTGATTCCGGTTAACCTGAAGAAGAAAGTGGAAGTCGATGGTAAGAGCCAGCGCGTCTTCATTGAAAGCGAAATTAAAGAAGATACTGCATTGCTAGAGTTCCTACGTCCTTACCAAGAGAAAGGTCAAGAGCAACTTAATGTGAAGATTGCAGACACGAATGGCAAGCTTGAAGGTGACCGTAACGTGGTTCGCTTCCAGCAAACTAACCTAGGTCGTCTGATTGCCGTATCACACATGGAGCGTGCAAAAGCCGACTTCGCAGTGATGAACTCAGGTGGCGTGCGTGACTCGATTGAAGCAGGCGAAGTGACTTACAAAGACGTCCTTACCGTTCAGCCTTTTGCAAACATCCTGACTTACACCGATATGACGGGTAAAGAAGTGCTGGACTACCTAAACGTAGTTGCAACGAAACCTGTTGATTCAGGTGCTTACGCGCAATTCGCCGGTATCTCAATGACAGTGGCTAACGGCAAAGTATCGAACGTATTCATTGGTGGCAAACAGCTTCGTCTAGATGAAACTTACCGCTTCACCGTACCAAGCTACAACGCCGCGGGTGGTGATGGTTACCCTAAACTGACTGGTCACCCTGGTTACGTGAACACTGGTTTTGTGGATGCTGAAGTACTGAAAGAGTTCCTAGAGAAGAACAGCCCAATCGATGTGAACAAGTTCGCGCCAAATGGTGAAATTGTTTACAAATAATCGATAAGAGAAAGAGTTTGACTCAATCTCGCTGATATCTTTAACTAAAGCGCTATTCCGATCTGGGATAGCGCTTTTTGTTTATACAGGAGAAAGACAATGACTCCGGCTATCAATCTTGCCAAGAAAAAGAAAGTTCCTCATACCATCCACGAATATCAGCACGATCCACGAGCGACAAGCTATGGTTTGGAAGCGGCAGAAGTGCTTGGGCAAGATCCAAAAAAAGTCTTTAAAACATTACTGTTTTGCTTAAATGGCGAAGCAAAAAACTTGGCGGTAGCGATCATCCCCGTTGATCAAAAACTCAATCTAAAATTGGCAGCGAAAGCCGCTAATGGCAAAAAAGCCGATATGGCCGATCCTGAAATCGCGCAAAAAACCACAGGCTATGTCGTGGGCGGCATTAGTCCGCTCGGGCAAAAGAAAGCTCTGCCCACCTTTCTCCATATCAGTGCAGAGCAACAAGAGACCATTTGTGTCAGTGCTGGTAAGCGTGGCTTAGAGATTGAGCTAGCACCCAAAGATTTACTAATGCTCACTCGAGGGCATTTTGCTGAACTCTGTTTAGAGGCTTAAGTTCTTTGAGGGGTAAAATAGAATACGTTTGACCAACAAAAAGGACGCTCGTTCGAGCGTCCTTTTCAATGCTTGCGAGTAATATTATTTCTTAAGAGTCAAAGTGCCGCCCGTGCGTTTGACGGGTTTTGCTGCGTTGGGATTGTCATAGCGTTTTGCTTTTCCAGCTTGCTCTGGGCGCTTTGTTTTTTCAAAACGCGGTTTATCGCCATCCTGCTGCTTTCTTTGCTGCGCTTTTTTTGAATTGGGTGCATGGCGAAACTCATCGGCATTGTTGCCTTTGAAGGTGCGCTGTTTTTGGTTGCGACGTGCAGTAGAGGTTTGATTTTCCTCGCGGCTGTCAAACAGCTTAGCATCAGTGGCTTTACGAATACGGCGGCCTTTGGCGTCAACGCGAGAGGCTTCTTCAGTGCCAACCGAGCCTTCACACATCGCAAGGATTTCCGTCACCTCATCGTCTGTGAGATAACGCCACTTACCGTTCGGAATGCCGTCGAGTGAAATGTTCATAATGCGCACACGACGCAGTTTAAACACTTCATAGCCGAGTGCTTCACACATACGGCGGATCTGGCGGTTCAAGCCTTGAGTTAAAACAATACGGAAGGAGAACTTGGTTTCCTGTGTGACTTTGCACGGCAAGGTTACGGTATCGAGAATATTCACACCGCTCGACATTGCTTTAATAAATTCAGGCGTAATGGGTTTATCCACTCGCACCACATACTCTTTTTCGTGGTGGTTACCCGCACGGAGAATCTTATTAACAATATCCCCATCATTGGTTAGGAAAATCAGACCGTCTGAAGGTTTGTCCAATCGACCAATTGGGAAAATGCGCTTCTTATGCCCAATAAAATCAACGATATTGCCCGGAATGTTGCGTTCAGTGGTACAGGTAATGCCGGTGGGTTTATTCAGTGCGATGTAGACCGGTTTTTCCTTTGCAGCAACGGGTTTTCCATCGACACAAACGTCGTCACCAGGCAAGACCTTGGTGCCCATTTCTGGCTGTTTGCCATTGATGGTGACGCGACCTTGCTCGATAAGTTTATCGGCTTCGCGGCGTGAGCAAAAACCAGTTTCACTGATGTATTTATTAAGGCGTTTAGCGTTATCTTGGGACATGTTGTTCTCTCTTAACGTTTCACAACGGCGTTGTATCGATCACTCCCTTACTGGTTGTAAGGGAAATTAGGGCGTGCATTCTAGCACTGAATAAATGTTAGCCTAAGCGTTTTTGATGACGTTCTCGATTCTCGAGTTTTTTGTCGGCACTTTTCTGCAACAAAACGTAGAGAGCGCCAGTTCCGCCATGAAAACGCTGCGCACTGTGGCAACATTGCACTTCTTTAATCTGCATTAACCATGTCGTGACAAAACTCTTCATCTTGGCGGGGGGAGCGGATAGCTCGCCTCGACCATGAGCGATCACGACGGTGCGAATGTCCATTTTCATGCATTGTTTGAGGAAGCGTACAAGTTCATCTCGTGCTTCTTTGAGCGATTTCTTATGCAGGTCTAGCCTAGCTTGGATGGGGTACTTGCCTAAACGCAATTTACGATAGACACCATCTTGTACGCCATCTCTTTTAAACTCAACCATGTCATCTGGCTTGAGCATTTCAGCGTGATCAAGACTGAGGTGTTCCGGATTATCCTCGGTGAGCCAAATCGCCGCTTCGCGCCGCGCCAATTGTGATTCACTGACTTGGTGTTTTTTCTTGTGCTCAGCAGTGTCATGAGTGATGGGCTTTACATCCCCCATCATTTGTTGGAAAAGTTCGAAATCATCGTCGTGAGACATAACGGCATCTCAAAGCTTGATTAATGGTTGCAGGAGTATACCAACGGTTGGAGGAAAACGATCAATCCAGAGAATAAAAAACCGGAACAGGCAGAAAACCCATTCCGGTGCAAAGCGTTTCTATAAAAGATTATAGAGCTTGGCGATATCTAGTGAGGAGATTTGTCATTCATGACCTTGTAAACGATGAAACCGCCGTAAAACAGCATTAGACCTAGTGCACCAAATATGACAATCATTGAAGAAAGTCCTACCGCATTACCGAATAGCAAATCGAGCCAAAAGTCCATGGTTTCCTCCAAAGTGTGAAGACAGGGTAAAGTTAAAAGCTGGTGCTATTTTGCACACTGATCTGGATCAATTGTGTTGCATAAGTTAACGACATGTTTTTATTGGTGTGTTTCTGCTCACATTTTATGTGCTACTGGTGGCGGAATAAGCAAACGGATAAATTATTACAAAAAAACTGCGCTTAGCTCTTGCGTCGTCAGCCAGAATCCGTAATATACGCATCCGTTGACGGAACAAAGCTTCTGTGAAACATCTCGGTGAATAGCGCAGCTTGGTAGCGCATCTGGTTTGGGACCAGAGGGTCGGGGGTTCGAATCCCTCTTCACCGACCACTTTTAGAAAGCCTGCATTTATCGCAGGCTTTCGTCGTTTTTGGGTGAGGCAAAGTTTGTTTGCTGATGTCGAACCTCGTGGGGTTCGCCTGACGTTAGAATATGGCTCTTCACCGACTACTTTTAGAAAGCCTGCTTTTATAGCAGGCTTTCATCGTTTTGGGGTGAGGCAAAGTTTGTTTGCTGATGTCGAACCTTGTATGAGACAGCCAAAATTAGAACTGACATTGCGCTGGCTGGCTTTGGGTCAGTTGCTCGGCTTTAAAACCGGATTGCTCGAGTAGCGCAATGAGATTCTCTTTGCCTACCAGATGCAACGCACCGACCACCACCGCATAATGACCGGGCTCCTCTTGAGCAAGTTGAGAGAGCTTTTGCACCCAATCGTGATTTCTATCCGTCAGCATGGCTTTTTCCAACTCAGGGGAGATCTCTGACAGGTTAGCGAACTCCACCAATTTTTGTTTGTCGCCTTTTTGCCAGCTCTCAACCAAACAAGAGAGTAACTGCTCACTTTCACTAAACTCTGACAGCGCACTAGTCAGCAATTCTTTGCCATCTTGAGGTGTTTTGGTGAGTAGATCGATTTGAAATTGCGCACTTTCCAACGGATGAAGAGGGACACCATGTTGATGCGCTTTTTGAATGAGATAGCTATCCACGCCAAGTTCTGAGTGGTACCCCAGTTTTTGAACTTGAGCCATTTGGATAGTTAAGGCACTTGCCCACGGCGGAGCAAGCATCAATTGTTGATAGGGCAAGCCGAGCTCATTGGCGATTTGTTGCAGCTGCTGTTTCTGTTCATCGGTGAGGACTTGCTGGCTGACATAGCGTTGAGGTGGATAAGTCACTTGATTCAATTGCGATAAATCGGCTTCCACAATGAGAGCTTGGCTGTTAGCGATGGCGTTTTCTATCTCATTGGGTAGCGGGTACAGTGCATCGCTTCCTACATGAATCGAGCCTAATATCCTGAATTCCGTTTTACCTTTGGTGGCTTTCCACACTAATGGTTCGGCAAGTGCCGTGGGAACGAGAGTGGCAATCGCAATAATAAGGGTAACGAGCTTGAGCATGTTTTACTTCCTGAAAAATGTTCCGGCAAATTTGTTGATTTGATAAAAATGACGAGCGTTAACGGAGCTAAAAGTGCGATCAAATACTCAATTTCAACGTCAAATTCTGATGATTTAAATTTTAAAGCACGTCGCTATTGTGGGAAATTTCTTTCAATAGTGTCCATTGTGTCGGTGTTTTTGTGATCTGTGTTTGATAAAAAGTCGTCAAAAATGAAATTACGAATTTAACGTCTCTTTTAACTTATTGAAATTTAAGTTTTTATATTTTCCATTTTCGATCGCAGTTTGAAGTAGATCACTTCTCCTGCTTATTAATTTCACGCTTAGAAAAAACTCGCTGTATGTTGAGTGCATTGGTAAGTAACAGCCGTTTTGGCTGGATTGGTTTTCTAAGTTTTAGGGTAAGTAAGATGTTGAAACAAACTTTAATTGCTGCGTCGGTTATCGCTTCTTTAGCGGGTTGCTCTACATTACAAAGTGATGAGCAACGTGTCGTCAATTCATTAGCGGATAATTTGGATATTCAATACCAAGTTATGACAAATCACGGTGCGAACGAGGGGCTAGCCTGTGGTGATATGGGGGCCGAGTGGGCTTCTTGTAACCGAGTGAATATGACGCTGGTGAATCAAGGTGATGCCGTCAATGCCAAAGATTGGGCCATTTACTTTCACAGCATCCGTCTGATTTTAGATGTGGAAAATGACCAATTTAAAATCTCTCGTGTAACAGGTGACCTACACAAATTAGAACCGACGGATAAATTTGATGGTTTTGCCGCAGGTGAAGAAGTCGTACTGCCTCTGATTGGTGAATACTGGACGTTGTTTGAAACCGATTTCATGCCAGGTGCTTTCGTCACTGCGCCAAACGCAGAGCCAAAGATGATTGCCTCTCTAAACACGGAAGATGTGGCATCTTTCGTGGCTGGTCTTGAAGGTAACAACCTAAAACGTACGCCAGATGACAACAACGTCTTTGCGAGTGCTGTGTCTCGCTTCGAGAAGAACGAAGACCTAGCAAAACAAGATGTATCAACTACGCTGCTACCGACGCCACTGTTTGTGGAAGCAGGCAAGGGCACTATTGATATCGCGGCGGGTATTGCGCTGCCTAAAGACGCATTCGATGCAGCTCAATTTGCAGCAATTCAAGAACGTGCAGAAGTGGTTGGTGTGAATGTTCGCGGTGATGTTCCGGTTAGCATCACGGTTGTTCCAGCGGACTTCACTGGTGAGTTAGCAAAATCGGGTGCTTACGAGATGAGCATCCAAGGCGACGGTATTGCGATTAAAGCGTTTGACCAAGCAGGCGCTTTCTACGCAGTGCAATCTATCTTTGGCCTGATAGACAGCCAACATGCTAATTCTCTACCACAACTGTCGATCAAAGATGCGCCTCGTTTTGATTACCGTGGCGTAATGGTGGATGTGGCTCGTAACTTCCACTCTAAAGACGCCATTCTTGCGACGCTAGACCAAATGGCGGCGTATAAGATGAACAAACTTCATCTTCATCTAACGGATGATGAAGGTTGGCGTTTGGAAATCCCTGGTCTGCCTGAGTTGACAGAAGTGGGTGCTAATCGTTGTTTCGACGTTGAAGAGAAAAGCTGTTTACTGCCTCAGCTTGGCTCGGGTCCAACGTCAGACAACTTTGGTTCTGGCTACTTCAGCAAAGCAGACTACGTGGAAATCCTGAAGTACGCGAAAGCACGTAACATCGAAGTGATTCCAGAAATCGACATGCCAGCCCACGCTCGTGCCGCAGTTGTATCGATGGAGGCACGTTACGATCGTCTTATGGCCGAAGGAAAAGAAGCACAAGCGAACGAATTCCGCCTGATGGATCCTCAAGATACATCGAACGTGACGACGGTTCAGTTCTACGATAAGCAAAGCTTTATCAACCCATGTATGGAATCGTCAACGCGCTTTGTTGATAAAGTGATTTCAGAAGTGGCAGCAATGCACGCAGAAGCAGGCGCACCGCTAACAACATGGCACTTCGGTGGTGACGAAGCGAAGAACATCAAGCTAGGCGCGGGTTTCCAAGATGTTAACGCGCAAGACAAAGTAAGCTGGAAAGGCACGATTGACCTGTCTAAGCAAGACAAGCCATTTGCCCAGTCGCCACAATGTCAGACGCTCATTACCGATGGCACAGTCAGTGACTTCGGTCATCTGCCTAGCCACTTTGCAGAGCAAGTGTCGAAGATTGTGGCCGAGAAGGGCATTCCAAACTTCCAAGCGTGGCAAGATGGCTTGAAGTACAGCGAAGGTGAGAACGCGTTCGCAACAGAAAATACTCGCGTAAACTTCTGGGACGTTCTGTACTGGGGCGGTACATCTTCAGTGTACGAGTGGTCTAAGAAAGGTTACGACGTGATCGTGTCTAACCCAGACTACGTTTACATGGACATGCCATACGAAGTGGACCCGAAAGAGCGTGGTTACTACTGGGCAACACGTGCAACGGATACGCGTAAGATGTTTGGCTTTGCGCCAGAGAACATGCCGCAAAACGCTGAAACCTCTCTAGACCGTGATGGCAATGGCTTTACGGGCAAAGGTGAAGTCGAAGCGAAACCTTTCTACGGCCTATCAGCACAGCTTTGGTCTGAGACAGTACGTAACGACGAGCAATACGAGTACATGGTATTCCCTCGCGTACTCGCCGCCGCTGAGCGTGCATGGCACCGCGCGGATTGGGAAAACGACTACAAAGTGGGCGTTGAATACTCGCAAAACTCTAACCTAGTAGACAAAGCAGCACTAAACCAAGACTACAACCGCTTTGCCAACGTACTTGGTCAACGTGAACTGGCGAAACTGGAAAAATCAGGCATCGACTACCGCCTACCTGTACCGGGTGCGAAAGTCGAAGAGGGTAAGCTAGCTATGAACGTTCAGTTCCCTGGCGTCACGCTTCAATACTCGCTAGACGGCAAAAACTGGCTGACGTACGCGGATGATGCTCGTCCAACCGTAGAAGGTGAAGTCTTTATCCGTTCTGTGTCTGCGACAGGCGAGAAAGCAAGCCGAGTAACAAGCGTGAAGTAATGCTTAGCGCGTAAAGAAAGAAAAACCCAGCTCAGCTGGGTTTTTCTCTTTATCGTTCAATCGCTATTTTTGATTGCCTTCATGGCGGCGATACTCAAACACTTGGCCTTGTTCGTTAAAGGCATACACAGAGTAGCTGTCTTTTTTGTCGCCATATTCCATGCCCGGAGAGCCCATTGGCATGCCCGGAACCGCAAGACCTTTCGCATTGCGTGGTGGGTTTTCTAAGAACGCTTTGATGTCTTCTGCAGGAATATGCCCTTCAAAAACGAAGCCATTGATTTCTGCCGTGTGACAAGAGTAAAGCTGATCGTTTTTCAAACCGAGTCTCTGTTTGACGGTGTTCATGTCTTCATGAAGCTCTTCTTTAACGGTGAAACCATTCTCTTCCATGTGTTTGGTCCACTCGCCACAGCATCCACAGTAAGGCGATTTATGGTTGATGACATCCGCTGCCAAAACGTTTGCTGACAGACCTGTCAGCAGCATAAGAGTAAGTGTTTTAAGTTTCATAGTGACCCCTAAGAGCGTGTTGTCGTTTTAAATAAGCGTAGTCGATTGGCGTTGCTGACCACGGTAATGGAAGAGAGTGCCATGGCTGCACCAGCCACCACAGGACTCAAAAGAAAACCGGATACAGGATACAGTACGCCAGCTGCCACCGGAATACCCAAAGAGTTGTAAATAAAGGCACCAAAGAGATTTTGCTTCATGTTTTTCACTGTCGCTTTGGACAGTTCAATGGCGTTGAGAACGGCAAGTGGTGATGAGTTGAGCAGCGTCATCTGTGCGCTTTCAATCGCTACATCACTGCCGCTGCCCATTGCAATGCCAATATCGGCCAAGGCTAACGCTGGCGCGTCATTAATGCCGTCACCGACCATGGCGACTTTGCGACCTTGCGATTGAAGGCGTTCAATATGGCTCGCTTTCTCATCGGGCAGCACTTGCGCGATGACTTCATCGATACCCAACTCTTGAGCAATGGCGTTGGCCACGCTTTGGTTGTCACCCGTCAGCATTACGGTGTGGATGCCTTCTCTCTTCAAGGCTTGGATAGCTTGTTTAGAATCGCTCTTGATTGGGTCTGAAATGGCGATCATGCCGATTAAACGCTGGTTAAGCACGGCAGCGACTGGCGTCCACGCGTTTTGCGCACATTCGTCAATCGCCTCAGTGGCGACGCTCAAATCAAATTGCTGTGCTTGTAAGTGATTTAATGACACCACCAATAGTTCATCCCCCGCCATGACGGCGCGAACCCCTTTGCCTCGCATATTTTCAAACTGGCTCACTTCAAGCGCAGGTGCTTTGTGTTGCTGGGCATCTGCCACAATCGCTTTGGCGAGTGGATGCTCTGATTGCTGTTCGGCACTCAACAGTAGTGAACGTAAATGCTGCTGATCGTAGTCAAAGGTATAGAGCGCTTGGACTTTGGGTGCCCCTTGGGTCAAGGTGCCGGTTTTGTCGAATACCACGGTGTCGATTTTGCTGGCCGATTGCAGCACATCCGCATCTCGGATCAAAATGCCCATTTCGGCTGCTTTGCCAACCCCCACCGTCACCGACAATGGGGTTGCAAGGCCGAGTGCGCAGGGGCACGCGATGATCAGTACGGTGGTGGTGACCACTAACATGTAACTGGCTTTTGGCTCAGGGCCAACGAAAAACCAAATTGCCGCAGAGAAAAGGGCAATGGCCACGACAACAGGCACGAAGACCGATGAAATCTGATCCGCCAGTTTGGCGATAGCGGGCTTACTGCTTTGCGCCTGACGCACCATACGGATAATACGAGCCAGCATGGTATCAGCACCGATCCCAGTTGCTTGAATAATTAAGCTGCCGTCATTATTTAGCGTGCCAGCAGAAACGTTGTCTTGCGCTTGTTTGAAAACCGGAACGGGTTCACCTGTGAGCATGGATTCGTCGAGATACGACTCGCCAGAAATCACCAAACCATCAACGGGGATTTTTTCTCCCGGCTTGATGCGCAGTTTCATCCCCACTTGAATCTGTTTAACGGCGATGGTTTGCTCGCCTTGGTCGGTGATCAAACTTGCGGTTTGAGGCTGAAGGTTGATCAGCGATTGCAGCGATTGGGTTGTACGCGCTTTGGCTTTCGCTTCGATATAGTGTCCTAGTGAAATCAAGCCGACAATCATCGCGCTGGCTTCAAAATAAACGTGACGTGAGGCTTGCGGAAACCAACTCGGAAATAAAACCACCAACATCGAGTAGAGCCAAGCTGCTCCAGTCCCTAAGGCAACTAGCGTATCCATAGTGGCGCGTTTGTGCGTCAATGCTTGCCACGCATTAGTAAAGAAGCTTCTTCCCGCGGTAGCAAGCAACAATAGGCAGACTAAGCCGACAATTCCCCATGCGATCTGATCTTGAGTGTTTGCGATACTCATGCTGCCACCTAATACCCCCCACAACATCAGTGGAGCACCAAGGGCTATTCCTGCGAAAGCGCTGACTTTGTGTTTTCGCTGCGCTTGCATCATTTGTTCACTTTGCTTTTGTTGTGTCAGTTCAGCGTCGAGCACCACTTCCGCCTGATAACCCGATTGTTTGACGGCGGCAAGCAATGCGTCCGTTAAGTCCGCTCTGCTTGAGCGTGTAAACACGAGTGCGCTTTGCTCTGCAAGATTGACTTGCGCTTTGTCAATTCCTTCGACAGAAAGCAGCGCTTTTTCGACCGACGAAACGCAACTTGCACAGGTCATGCCTTGAATCAGTAACGGTATGCTTTCCTGAAGTTCCGGTGAGGTGATCGCCTCTGTGGATAAGAGAGAGGAGTCAGCGTCGAGTGGGGGTTCACTTTGCGGCAATGGTAAAGAAGTCACTGCGCTCGCTTGCGCTACCTCTGTTGTTGCGGCATCCCCAGGTAGGGCTTGGTAGCCAATAGAAGCAATAAGCTCAATGACCGCTTGTTCACTCAAGCTGGTGGTGATAGCAAGTTCTGTTTTACTCACGGTGAAGCGAATCACCTCGCTGTGCTCACTGAGTAAGGCGTTCACTTTATTGACGCAGCGACCACAGTTAAGCCCTTGAAGCTGGAAGTGATAATTATGACCTGCATGATAACCAAGCTTTTCTATCGTCTCAGCAATCTCGACCAGAGTGGACGGGGTTTGTAAGCTGATTTCGTTGGGAGAAAGCGTTTGAATCGTGACACTGTGCTCGGCATGCAGTGCTTTCTTGACCTTACGAGCGCAACCCATGCAGTTGAGGCCAGAGAGCGCAAGGGTAAATTGGTTCATCTTTTTATCTCCCACGAAATAATGTGGCAATAAAGATAAACCTTACCGCCGGGGGAAGGTCAAGCATTGGTTCGTGCAATCAATTACGTCAAAATGGCTTTGCCGTACCGATATTTCGCCTTATTTCCTTGCGAGGCACTTCAATCTTTTTTCTTTGGAAATATAAAGTTCCGTCAATTGAGATAAAAGTTGCGTGAGTCGCTTCACGATACGGCAACATATTTGCCGCCACGTCGCAATAAAAAACTAAATTTGACGTTTTTTATATTTTTTGTTTGAAGTTAAGTGTTTGTTTTTAATGTTTTTATATTAATTTTTATTGGTTGATTTTGAAGTGGCTCAGGTTGTTGGTGTCGCCATTTTTTAAAGAAAAAAAAGTCTGAGATATTTGCCCCGTCCAAACATGACTGGTGAGCTTGGTTCTATGTCCTAGGGAAGTAAGCAAGCCAAGGAAAACTAAAAAGATATAGGGGTTAAACATGTCTTACCTAAAGAAAAGCTTATTAGCAACAGCAGTGACTGGCCTAATGTTCAGTGGTGCAGCATTTGCAGAAGGTGCGAACAGCGATGCAGCAAAAAACTATTTAACTAAAGACTCTTTTGCATACGAAGTATACGGTGTAATTGCGATGCAGGCCGCTTACCGCGATTACGATTCTGGTGACGCAAAAACAGATGACAACCTAGGTGGCATGCAGTTCAACAACGAATCGCGCATTGGTTTCCGCGGTAAGAAGAACTTTGCTAACTTCGGGCCAACGTTCATTTGGCAAATTGAAGGTGGCTATGTAGACCCAAGCTTCGGCGGTGAAGGTGCTGGCCTTGGTGAACGTGATACATTCGTTGGTTTTGAAAGTGAATCAATGGGCCAAGTCCGTGTTGGTCGCGTATTGACTCCGCTTTACGAAGTGGTTGACTGGCCAGGATCGAACCCAGGTCTAGGTGATGTATACGACTGGGGTGGCGCTATCGGTGGTGCTAAGTACCAAGATCGCCAATCTAACACCATCCGTTGGGACTCTCCAATGTACGGCGAAGCATTCTCTCTAGATGTGGCAGCTGGCGCTGGTGACAAGGCTGGCCTTGGTGAAGGCGACGATTTCTGGGCTGGCTTAGCGGCACACTACAAAATTGGTCCAATCCAATTAGACGCGGCGTACGAAGGTAACCGCAATATTGTTGCTGAAGGTCAAACTTGGGACAACGATACTTACCTAGTGGGCGTTCAAGGTTGGTTTGAAAACGGCATTTCTTTCTTCGCTCAATACAAGATGATGGAAGCAAGTGCTAACAACGGTGTTGACGAGAAGCAAAATGCAATGACTGCAGGCTTGATGTACACCACGGGTGACTGGCAGTACAAATTGGGCTACGCGGCTAACTTTGAGCTAGAGCGTAACGGCAAAACAATCAACAACACAGATGACAACGTAATTTCTGCACAAGTTATGTACTTTGTTGACCCATCTGCAGTACTGTACGCTCGTGCTCGTACTCTAGACTTTGGTGACGGCGCAGAAGCACTTGATGGTTCAGGCGCTCGCTGGAAGTCAGCAGATTACACTGAATTCTCAGTGGGTGTTGAATACTACTTCTAACTCGTTAGAAATCAAGAAAGGGCGGCAACGCCCTTTCTTCGTTGATAAGTGGAACTGAAATATGAAAAAAATGATGATTCTGAGTGCGCTAGCACTATTTAGCAGCTCACTGTTCGCTGCCAACCTGACGCTGCAGAAGGAAATTACGCCACAAATCGTCAATGGTGAAGGCGTGACGCTTCAAGAAGTGCATAATGGCAATCGCATCGAATTAAAACCGGGCCACAATCAGATTGCGGTGACGATTGGACAAATTGTTTTTGAAGATGGTAAACGCCGCAAATTTGATTCACAACCATTATTGCTTGAGTTTGTCGCCAAGCCAGAACAAGCGCTGACACTAGAGTATGGCAAGTTCCGTACGATTGACGACGCGAAAAAATTTGAAAACAACCCAACGGTGCATTTGACGGATGCTCAAGGAAATCCGGTCGCATTTACCATGGTTCAGCTCTATAAAGGTGGCCTGCAAGGGTTTCGTGATTACGAACGAGAAGTCGCAGATTACAACGCGCAGAAAGCACAAAAGGCGGACAGCGCACCACTCGTTAATCACGATCCAAAAGCAATGGATCTTAAAACTGCATTTAAAGAAATGACTCGACAAGAGCAGCAAGCCTTTATGCAATGGGCAATGCAAAACTTAAAATAGTTTTCGTCTTTCCTTCGTTTAACAAGCGAAAAATCGAATTCCACCCTCAATGTGATAAACGCATTGAGGGTATGTGTTTTTGGGATAGCCTGCGCGATTTTCTCTGGTTGTAGATTCGTTCGATGATGGTAAAATGTCGCCACTTTTGTCCTTGAACTCGCAGTGCTTGAAATAGAGGCTGTATTTTATCCCTAAGGAATTCTGATGACGGTTAAAACTCGTTTTGCTCCTAGCCCAACTGGCTACCTACACGTTGGTGGTGCTCGTACAGCACTTTACTCTTGGTTATACGCGAAAAGCCAAGGTGGTGAGTTCGTTCTACGTATCGAAGATACTGACTTAGAACGCAATTCTCAGGAAGCGGTAGATGCCATTCTTGAAGGTATGCAGTGGCTAGGTTTGGAATGGAACGAAGGTCCTTATTTCCAAACTCAGCGTTTTGACCGTTACAACGAGATGGTTGACAAGCTGCTTGCGGAAGACAAAGCGTACAAATGTTACGCATCAAAAGAGCTGCTTGATGAAGTTCGTGCAGAGCAAGAAGCTAACAAAGAAATGCCTCGCTACGACGCTGAGCATCCAAAAATCAAAGCGGCAAATGAAGCGGCAAAAGATGGCGATCCATGCGTGATTCGTTTCCGTAACCCGAAAGAGGGTAGCGTGGTATTCGAAGATCAAATCCGTGGTCGTATCGAAATCAGCAACAGCCAAATGGATGATCTCATCATCCGTCGCACTGACGGCTCACCAACCTACAACTTCTGTGTGGTGGTTGACGACTGGGATATGGGCATTACGCACGTTATTCGTGGCGAAGACCATATCAACAACACGCCTCGTCAAATCAACATCTATGAAGCATTAGGCGCGCCAGTCCCTACGTTTGCGCATTGTGCCATGATTCTAGGTGATGACGGTGCGAAACTGTCTAAGCGTCATGGTGCGGTATCAGTGATGCAATACCGCGATATGGGTTACTTGCCAGTGGCATTGAACAACTACCTCGTGCGCCTTGGTTGGTCTCACGGCGACCAAGAAATTTTCTCTCAAGAAGAGATGATCAACCTATTTAGCTTGAATGCTATCTCAAAGTCAGCGTCTGCGTTTAATACCGATAAGCTGCTTTGGTTGAATAACCACTACATCAAAACATCGGATCCTAAGTATGTGGCAGAACACCTGCAATGGCACTTGGATCAAAAGGACATCAAGACAGAAAATGGTCCAGCCATCACTGACGTGATCAAACTGGTTGGTGAGCGTTGCAATACGTTGGTTGAGTTGGCCGATCAAATTGGTTACTTCTACCAAGATTTTGACGCATTTGATGCAGATGCAGCGAAAAAACACTTACGTGGTGTGGCGAAGCAGCCGCTAGAAGTCGCACTGGCTAAAGTGGAAGCCCTTACTGAGTGGACAACAGAAAACCTACACCAAGTGATTGCCGATGTATGTACTGATCTTGAAATCGGTATGGGCAAAATCGGTATGCCTCTGCGTGTTGCTGTTACTGGTGGCGGTCAGTCTCCTTCTGTGGATGCGGTGATGCAGCTCATCGGTAAAGAGCGTGTTGTTGCGCGTATTAAGATGGCGTTGGCGTTTATTGCAGAGCGTGAAGCAAACGCATAATTGGCCAGCGAGAATCACAAAACCGCAGCTCAGTGCTGCGGTTTTTTTTGGCTTTGCTTGAGTGCGAAAAAGAGCACGCGTTATTTGAGACCGATGCTGTTCAATCGGCCCATAAAGGTGAGGATCTCTAAATTCTCTTTGTGCGCTTCCAATAGCGCTTTTTTGGTCTGTGAGTAGGCGGCAAGTTTGCCGTATTTGCTGATGGAACGAACGACGGTTTTGTATTTGTATTCGCCTTTGTCATTCATCACACGCCATTTGGCAATGTAGCAGGTATCTCGGTTGTTAGGATCCGCCAGAGTAGGGTTGGGTTTGTGTACGATCTTTGGTTCTAAACTATGAGGCAGACGAGTCATTAAGTACGGATCTTTCATTAGGCGTCGCCAGAATTTCCCCCACATCTCTCTCCCTAGTTCATTACGCATTTTAATCGCTTTTTGTAGCGCTTTCTTTTCCCCAAGTTTTACAAATCCAATCGAACGATGCAGCACTTTATCGTCAGGTGTATGGATATGAATTTTAAAGGCAGTTTTGCCTTTTGAAATAAAACGATGCCCAGTGTTAGTTATCAGATTGCTCTTAGTCATAACAGTAACTAATAATTTTATTAATATGGGTTAGAGTAAGAAAATATTAGTAATAATTAAAGTAGCAAAATGAAAAGTTGCCCATTTTTTTCTGAACAATAGGAAAGTACTGGACGAAAAAAAGCCAAGCGTCGTTGACGCTTGGCTTGAGTAAGATGGCGCTCCCAACAGGATTTGAACCTGTGACCTGCCCCTTAGGAGGGGGCCGCGCTATCCAGCTGTGCCATGGGAGCAGGCTTATTATCTTACGGAAATAGACACAAATGTTAAGCCTTAACTTTTGATATTAAAGCGGTTTGTGCATTACGTCGCCAATCTGGATACTGGAGGCTAAGTTCGGTTGATCCACCGTCAACTCGGCTTCGTTTTCATAAACTCGAGAAACCGTTAAGGTAATTTCGCTTTGAGATACTTTATTGCGTGGCAAGCCATACTGATCAATAAACGAAGCCGTGTGCCAAAGTTGCAACCTGTCGCCTTCGCGCACACCATGAACTCGGCCGAGATCCATCGTGACGGTATTGCCAAAAACAGCCACAACTTCTGGCAAGGTGATCTTGCACGACACTTCCGATTCCATATCTAACATGATGTTACGGCTGACTCGCAGCATCATCTCACCATAGGTTGAAGCCCAGAAGCGCGCACTGCGAGTGTCAATTTGGCTGGTTTTTGCAAACGGCCACTTCGCCACTTCACGGTAGCTTCTTGAATACACTTCATTACCCGTTTTGCCATCGTACACCTGCATTTCGAGGGCAAACTGGCGATTGATCACGTCATCCACCAGTAATTTCGATTCGATCGTCGCGGTTAAGTCGGTGATGACACCACCGATGATGTATTGAGCACCTGTGTCTTGGGCAATCATCTTGATACGCTCGGGGTTGCGTCGATCAATATCGTAATCAGTGGTGCCGACCGAAACAAAACTTCTTGATTCCTGATCAAACTGTCGGTTAATGACGTGGCTGAAATCATCCCCCACTTTGTAGATTTGCCCCATCACCGCTTGTTGGGGGGAGGCAACATCGATATTGCCAACCAAAATGGTCTTTTTATATTGGCTAACGTGGCAACCTGTTGCCGATGGATAAATATCAATTCTGGCACGTACTTCGACCTTATTCCCTTTGGAACGTTGAGACTGAACTAGGATGTAGCGGACTTCGTGGTTAGTGAATTGATACTCTGTGCGGCTCTCTTCAAGAAATGGGCGAAGATTACTGAGGCTGCCGATATCTGCCCCAGAAAAGTTGACGGCTTTATATAACGCGTCCTCTAAGGCGTGAACTCTTGCCACTTCTTCAGATGAAACAATGGTGGCAACTCCCGTCGCTTCATACCATGCGGCATGAGCATTCAGAGAAATGAGTGTCATCCAAATTGTTGAAAATAGGCCAAAAGTGATTTTTTTCATTGTGGATTTCCCAAGTGGGTATAGATATTGCTTTGCATTTATCAGCTGTATATGGATGTCGCTTTTAACTTGTTGCAGAGATACAAAAGCAAAGACTGTTCCAAGATTGTAAACCAGTCGGAAAACAAAAGCAGTCTTAATGGACATCTGAGATTATCTGGAGATTAACCCCATGAAAAAATGGATTGTTGTAGCGTCCGTCATGGCTTTGAGTTCATGCGCCTACTCGCCGATTTACAACGGTAAAGAACCGTACTCGGGCAGCCAATTTATGCTGATGGAAAGCCCGCGTCATACTATGGACTTCTTTGTCGAGAGCCTGACGGAAGATCTGATTCTGTCAAATACCAGTGTGTCTGCTCGCACGCCGATTGCCGTCACCTCGTTTGTTGATTTGCAGAACATGGATTCAACCAACTGGCTTGGAAATTCCGTGTCTGAAGGCTTTATTTACCAACTTCAGCGTCGTGGCTTCAAAGTCGTGGATTTCAAAACCACGGGATCAATTCAAGTGACGCAACAAGGCGATTTTGCTTTGAGCCGTGATTGGAAAGATCTCGCACAAGAACAAGAAATCCAATATGTACTAACAGGGACCATGCTACGACAAGAAGGCGGCGTGTTAGTCAACGCTCGCGTTGTGGGGATGCAAACTCGAGTGGTAGTGGCTTCAGCTCAAGGCTTCTTACCTGCTGAACGCATTGGCCGCGACTTGGATACATTGAACAGCATTCGCACTCAAGATGGGGTGATCATTCGTTCAGATCCGACCATTCGTCAACCATATACCGTGATCCTGCGTCCATAGGGGGAGCTATGAAAAAGTATCTTATCGCTTTCGTTATGCTCCTTATAGTGGGATGCCAACCGCTGCAACAGATGCGTCAAGACGATATGCTGGTTGCCGTGGGGTATGCCAGTATTAGTGAACAAACAGGCCGCACAGATGAAGAAAAACGCGTTCGTGCTATGCGTGCTTCTAAAATTGATGCGTATCGTGAACTTGCCGAGCAGGTTTATGGTATGCGAGTGAGTGGCAGAGCGCATTTGGAAGATCAACGTTTGGGTGTTGAAAATACTTCCGGTGCGGTTGATGGTGTGATCCGTGGTGCAGAAGTGGTGCGTAGTTACCCTGTGGGCGACAGCTATGTAACTGAACTGCGTTTAGATATCCGTAAGATGGATAAGCTGCGTGACTACGGTGAAGTTCAGCAGATCCCTGAAAAAAGGCAGCAAACACTTTTCTAATCTCTTTCAGTTTTCCAGATAATCAGAATCAAGCGGCCACGGTTGGCCGCTTTTCTTTTATTCGTTTTTAGCGCAGCGTTCGTGATTTTTTGATGGATGTTATCGAAGGATAAAAAGGAGGATTCGATTTAGTATTGCATGAGAAAAGGGGCATTGGGTTTGGATTAATACCCAAAAAAGGTGCTATTCGGTGTGATTACGCTTTGATATTCGTACCAAGGGTAGAAATGGTATGCGTTTTACCACCGGCATTATAGGTCATGCCTATTTTTCCGTGGCTATGTTGCAGCATATTATTGAGTTTGTTGAAGCTAGATTGAGCGCGCGTAAGCGCTTCGCCGTTGATTTGGTTGATTTGTTGGCAATCAAGAATAATAGATTGAATACTGGCAACCGTTTCTCTTAAGTAAGTATCTTCGGTAAGTTGATTGACATGCGGGTGAGAGGCAATTCGCTGGTCAGTTTGTTGTAAACGACCAATGAGCGTCATCTTTTCTTTGGCAATTTTCTCAATATCTGCTGAAACACGGCTAGCAATGATCTTGCTTTCCTTTTCTAACACAATAGAGAGAGCTTTAGCATTTTCAAACTGGAAATTTACTAAATCAACTAAAGCAGCCATAACTACTACCTACCTAGACCTTATGCTTTAACGCGGTCTGCCAGTTCGTTTTCAAATTTCATCATGTTATCTGCAAGCTTTTCAGGATCGACACGATAAGAACCGTTTGCGATCGCTTCTTTGATCGCGGCGACTTTAGCGGCATCGAATGCTGGCTTAGACGCCATTTCCTGATGAAGCTGCTCGATATCACGACTTTGTTGACTCAAAGAGACTGCATCTTGCCCGACGTTGCTTTTTTTCGCTTCGTTACGGGTATCAGATACCGAATTTGAATCGGCACGCGCAGGACCACGACTGTTTGTCGTCATGATTTGACCTGAACGTATGTTATCGATACTTGCCATATATAAACCTTACCTACACAGTACGGGATTTGTACTCTCAGTATCGACCACGTTAGCCAATACTTTAGAAAAAATTTCCATTTTCTTTCTAGCAGGATTCGGGCCTAAAACTTAGACGAGCCCCGATAGGAAGCATGAGGAACATGTTAAAACGAAACAGTCACTTCAGCAATGCCGGTCACAATTCCTTCGATTATACGCTGAGACTTGTCATTTTTCACCCGAACTTGTTCCCCTGTTGCGCCATCTTGCAATGAGGTGCCTTGAGTTGTGATTGTCATCCCATCCTTTGTTGCTTTTATCACCACTTTTTCATTGCGGCATACAACACAGATGTCTCCTCGTTCCACTACATCGCCAGGACGCAAAACGCGTTTTACTTTCGCCCCAACGACTTGATTGATGTCGGAATACCCTTCTTTGCGAAAGCGTTGCAACTCTATCAAATTGGTACTCACATCTGAGAAGGAGATGATTTCTCCCCGGCTAAGGGAGCGATTTGCCGTTACAAGGGAAACGGCAATCGACAGTCTCACAGGAACATAGATCTGCCATTCATCTGGTGGACATTCCACAAGAACATTAATATTACTTCGAGTGCTATTGGTTGAATTGGAACTTGTTACCAAAGCAATCGGGCAATCGGTCGCTTTTATTCTACTATCTATATTAGCGGCACTGACAGTCAACTGGCCTCCCAGTGGGGCCTCCACATTGGCTAAAATGTGTTCTTCTGCAGCTAACTGTATCTGTTTTATTTGATTTTCTGTCGCGCCATGTGCAAAAAAACTAAACAAAGTTAGCAAAATGCCGATAGACTTAGCGTAACTTTTATAGAAAGCTCTACACTTATAGATGGTAAATGAAGATAAATAAGTATTAGAATACGCCATTCTGTTTCTCTGGTGTTATGCAGCTGTAATTAGATTATCACTTTTAATCAAAAAGTTTGAGATGGAGATGAGCTTATGACGGGGATTCTTGATTCAGTGAATCAGCGGACGCAACTCGTAGGTCAAAATAGACTTGAGTTGCTGACCTTTCGTTTAATGGGCCGACAACGTTATGGTATTAACGTATTTAAAGTCAAAGAAGTGCTACAGTGCCCTAAGCTTACTTCAATGCCTAATCTGCACCCACTGGTAAAAGGTGTTGCTCATATTCGTGGCCATACCGTGTCGGTGATTGACCTAAGCCTAGCAATTGGCGGACGTCCAACTCAAGATATCGATAAATGTTTTGTGGTTATCGCAGAGTTCAACCGTTCCATTCAGGCGTTCCTGGTAACTTCTGTTGAGCGTATTATTAATATGCATTGGGAGGCTATCTTGCCACCACCAGATGGTGCTGGTAAAGCGAACTACCTAACCGCAGTAACCAACATTGACAATGAGTTAGTTGAAATTCTCGACGTTGAGAAAATTTTGGCTGAAATCGCGCCAGTGGATGAAACGATGGATTCTTCTATTGGTGAAGAAATTGCCAAGGTGGAAACTGAAAAAGCGATCGTACGTCGCATCTTGATTGCTGACGACTCAACCGTTGCTCGTAAACAGGTAGAGCGCGCCATTACCAATATTGGTTTTGAATGCGTGGCGGTTAAAGATGGTAAAGAGGCTTACGAGAAGCTGCTTGAAATGGCCGCAGATGGCCCGATTAGAGATCAGATTTCTCTTGTGATTTCGGATATCGAAATGCCTGAGATGGATGGTTATACTTTAACGGCGGAAATTCGCCGCCATGCAGAGCTAAAAGATCTGTATGTGATCCTGCACTCCTCTCTCAGTGGTGTCTTTAACCAAGCCATGGTTGAACGAGTCGGCGCAAATGCGTTTATCGCGAAGTTCAATCCAGACGAATTGGGTAATGCAGTGAAAACTGCACTAACAAACTAATAAAGAGACGTTAATGACTGCTATTACAATCAGTGACCAAGAGTATCGAGACTTTAGCCGTTTTCTAGAGTCCCAGTGCGGCATCGTATTGGGTGACAGTAAGCAGTATTTGGTCCGTAGCCGTCTCAGTCCATTGGTCACCAAATTCAAACTAGCTTCACTCTCAGATCTTCTAAGAGATGTGGTCACTGGCCGCAATCGCGAACTTCGAGTGGCAGCAGTCGATGCAATGACGACAAACGAAACCTTGTGGTTTCGTGATACCTATCCTTTTACCGTGTTGGCAGAAAAGCTTTTGCCTGAGGTAGCGGCAAGCCGTCGCCCTATTAAAATTTGGTCAGCGGCAAGTTCTTCAGGTCAAGAACCTTATTCGATGGCAATGACGGTGCTAGAGACTCAACAACGCAAGCCTGGCATGTTGACTAGCGTGTCAATCACCGCGACAGACATTTCTAGCAGTATGTTGGATATGTGCCGCGCTGGTGTGTATGACAACCTTGCCCTAGGACGTGGTCTTTCTCCTGAGCGACGTCGCACGTTTTTTGAAGACGCAGGCGATGGCCGTATGAAAGTCAAAGACAACGTAAAGCGTTTGGTGAACTTTAGGCCACAAAACTTGATGGATAGCTATGCGTTACTGGGTAAATTTGACATCATTTTCTGCCGAAATGTATTGATTTACTTTTCACCAGATATGAAATCAAAAGTGCTCAATCAGATGGCGAACAGCTTGAACCCAGGTGGTTACTTACTGTTAGGGGCATCAGAGTCTCTAACCGGATTGACAGACCGTTTCGAAATGGTTCGTTGTAATCCAGGTATCATCTACAAGTTGAAGTAACTTGCAAAGCAACAGACAAAACTCAAACAGCTCGACATTCTCGAGCTGTTTTTTTATATCTAGTTTGCTAGTTTGCTAGTTTGCTAGTTTGCTAGTTTGCTAGTTTGCTAGTTTGCTAGTTTGCTAGTTTTCTAGTTTTCTAGTTTTCTAGTTTTCTAGTTTTCTAGTTTTCTAGTTTTCTAGTTTGCTAGTTTGCTAGTTTGCTAGTTTGCTAGTTTGCTAGTTTGCTAGTTTGCTAGTTTGCTAGTTTGCTAGT
>NZ_JAQQBT010000023.1:0-34114 GCF_028570825.1 Vibrio sp. CCUG 15886
GTTCTGCTTACCTTAAGGAACTTAGCAATTTGGGTTCGAGAGTGACCATCTTTAAAATGGGCCAATGCGAGCAATCGTATCTTCATTTGAATAGATTTTTGTTGGCTAGCAAGTTTTTTGAAATCAATGTTATTGAGACTGTCCATAGCGTCATTTATCACGAAGAAGTAACAGCCTCAATTAGATCATATTTTTAGTTAGGTTGGTATAATACATTTGCGTTTTGACTCATCTGTCAGCATATCAACTAGTCTTTAGCATTACTTTGGTAGATTGTTGAGAATGATTATTAATATTTAGTTACACTTAGGCCAGTCAATCAAATCAGTAGGCCACATATGGATATTTCTCGCCGCCGCTTTCTTCAAACTTCATTAGCGTTTTCCGCATTAACGCTTCTCCCTGCGTGTTCACTTTCGCGTAGAACATCGCTTCATCATGGGCGGTTTGTCTATGAGATGACTGCAGAACCGGCTACTGCTGAGGTGGTGCCTGGTTTTGCTACGGATGTGCTCGCCTTTAATGGTGCTATCCCTGCCCCTACGATTCGTTGTCGACAAGGAGAAGAAGTGATCATTCACTTCACCAACAAACTCAACGAGCCAACGACAATCCATTGGCATGGTTTGCGTGTACCTATTGAGATGGATGGTGTTCCCTTTTTGAGTCAAAAACCCGTTATGCCAGGGGAGAGCTTTACCTATCGCTTTACTCCACCTGACGCAGGGACATTTTGGTATCACCCGCATATGAACAGTGTCAAGCAGCTAGGTATGGGGCTAGTTGGGTTAATCATTGTTGATGAAGCAGAGCCAGTTTCTTTTGATGAAGACCATGCTCTAATGCTTAAGCATTGGCATCTCAATGAGAAAGGTGAGTGGAAATCGTTATTGGTCCCACGCTTAAGTGCCCGTATGGGAACTCCCGGTGAGTGGGGAACTGTGAATGGCGTCCATGAGCCCAGCTATCCGTTGAAAGCGAATGCGATGACGAGACTTAGAATCGCAAATGTGGACAATACCATCACTTATCCTATCGCTATTGAAGGTGTGGACGCATGGGTTATAGCAATAGATGGAAACCCAATAAAAACCCCTTATAAGCTCTCTGAGCACAAGATTGGGCCTGGAATGAGGGTTGATGTCGGGTTAATTGCTCCAGGTGTTGGAGAGCGTTTCTATGTGCGACAAATGAAAGGGAAGTTTCCGTTTCCTCTTTGTGCATTCGAATCGGTTGAATCGGACCTATTAAACCAGAATATATTGCCAACATTGCCAACATTGCCGCTCAACCCTATTGCGCCGTTAGATTTAGATACGGCTGAACAAATTGATTTTGTCTTCGAGTGGGAAGGTGCTGTTACTCCGATGGATAAATCTGGCCAAGCTCTGCCGACGTTTTGGTTGGTGAATAAACGCGCTTGGGAGGGGATGAGCCAAGATTCAATTCCAGCACCGTTAGCGACGTTAGAACGAGGGCGGACCTACATATTTAATCTTAAGAACGTGACGCAATACCATCACCCCATTCATTTGCATGGGCACACATTTACCGTATTGGAATTAAATGGCCAGACGCTCGCAGAACCGTTTCATACGGATACTGTTTTGCTGGGTAAGAATGGCAGTGCCAAAGCGGCGTTTGTTGCGGACAACCCCGGTCGCTGGATGTATCACTGCCACGTGATTGAACATATGAAAACCGGATTAATGGGATACATTGAAGTAAAGTGACTCCTGTAACTTTTTAAATCTTGGCGATTTACAGATACATTGTGGCTAAATGAAATTATTGTTTTTTGTACTCGATCTCTGTGTGGATGTGGCTACAATGTGGCCATTAGATTTGTGAGGTTGCTATGAGTCAATTTGCGATATTGGGTTTCATCGCTTTGGGCGGCGCATTTGGCGCTTGTTCTCGTTACTTAGTGTCAGAGCTCTGTGTTGTGCTATTAGGCAGAGGTTTTCCTTATGGCACGTTAACCGTAAACGTGGTCGGTTCTTTTATTATGGGTCTCTTAATTGCCGCCTTTGAGAGTGAGTTGTTGGCGACAGAGCCATGGCGACAAATAATCGGTTTGGGCTTTTTGGGTGCACTAACAACGTTCTCGACATTCTCGATGGATAACGTATTGCTGATGCAGCAAGGCGCATTTTTCAAAATGGGCTTAAACGTAGTGTTAAACGTGACCTTGAGTATCACTGCTGCTTGGGTAGGCTTCCAATTACTTAAATCGTGAAGCAATGGGCGAAATTGAGTTAAATTTTAAACAGGTCGGCTTGGTTTAACCAAGCCGATTTCATATAATCGCTTCACTTGTCGGAGTGCCTTAGGGCTGAGACCGTTTATTCGGGATCCGTTGAACCTGATCAGGTTAGAACCTGCGAAGGGAACAAGAGAAGATACTTGTACCAGTGCGAACTGGTGTCTTATCAAAGCTTGAATCCACAAATTGAAACTCTAAATTGTGTGTTCAACGCCTCTTGTCACAACTTTCCGCCAAGCATTTTTGTCCAAAACCTTTTTATCCAGCATAACAAGAAAGGAAAAATGCTATGTCGAATCGCAAGCAAGCGAGACTGGAAGCTAAACAATTCATCGATACACTCTCTGTGCAGCCGTATCCCAATTCCACCAAAGTGTATGTCGAGGGCTCTCGCTCAGACATTAGAGTGCCAATGCGCGAAATCTCCTTGGCAGACAGCTTAGTTGGCGGGACCAAAGAGGCACCGATCTTTCAGCCAAACGAAGCGGTAAGAGTGTATGACACTTCGGGTGTCTACACTGATCCGACCCATCAAATCGATCTCTATAATGGCCTTCCTAAGTTAAGAGAAGAGTGGATTGCAGAGCGTGCTGATACCGAAGTGCTTGATGATGTCAGCTCGGTCTACACGAAAGAGCGCTTAGAAGATGAAACGCTGGACGAGTTGAGATATGGCAATCTGCCTCGCATCCGTCGCGCCAAAGCTGGGTATTGTGTCACTCAGTTGCATTATGCGCGTAAGGGAATCATCACCCCGGAGATGGAATACATCGCTTTGCGCGAGAACATGGGGCGCGCCAAATATCAAGATGAAGTTTTGACTCAGCAGCATGCAGGGCAAAGCTTTGGTGCGAATCTACCTAAGGAAATTACCCCTGAATTTGTGCGTCGTGAAGTGGCGGAAGGTCGCGCGATCATTCCTTCCAACATTAATCACCCAGAATCTGAGCCGATGATCATCGGCCGCAACTTCCTTGTGAAAGTTAACGCCAACATTGGTAACTCATCGGTGACCTCGTCGATTGAAGAAGAAGTCGAGAAGTTGGTATGGTCGACTCGTTGGGGCGGTGATACGGTGATGGATCTGTCGACGGGGAGAAACATTCATGAAACTCGCGAATGGATTCTACGCAACAGCCCAGTACCGATTGGAACCGTGCCTATGTATCAAGCACTAGAGAAGGTCAATGGCGTTGCTGAGAACCTAACGTGGGAAGTGATGCGTGATACGTTGATCGAGCAGGCTGAGCAGGGGGTGGATTACTTCACGATTCATGCAGGTTTGCTGCTGCGCTATATCCCAATGACGGCGAAACGCGTGACGGGCATTGTCTCGCGTGGAGGTTCGATCATCGCTAAGTGGTGTTTGGCACATCATCAAGAGAGTTTCCTCTATACCCATTTCCGCGAGATTTGTGAGATTTGTGCGAAGTACGATGTGGCGCTCTCATTAGGCGATGGTTTGCGTCCTGGCTCGATTGCCGATGCCAATGATGAAGCGCAGTTTGCTGAGCTCAGAACATTGGGTGAACTGACCAAAATCGCGTGGGAGTACGATGTCCAAGTGATTATTGAAGGTCCTGGGCATGTACCGATGCACATGATTAAAGAGAACATGGACGAGCAGCTCAAGCATTGTCATGAGGCTCCATTCTATACCTTGGGTCCACTGACCACCGACATTGCCCCTGGCTATGACCACATTACTTCTGGGATTGGTGCCGCGATGATTGGTTGGTATGGCTGTGCCATGCTTTGCTACGTAACGCCAAAAGAACACTTAGGTCTACCTAATAAAGAAGACGTGAAAACCGGCTTGATAACCTACAAACTGGCTGCACACGCGGCGGATTTAGCTAAAGGGCATCCTGGTGCACAAGTACGTGACAATGCCTTGTCAAAAGCACGCTTTGAGTTCCGCTGGCAAGATCAGTTCAATCTCTCTCTTGACCCCGATACGGCGCGTGCATTCCACGATGAAACCTTACCTCAGGAATCAGGCAAGGTCGCACACTTTTGTTCGATGTGTGGTCCAAAATTCTGCTCGATGAAGATTTCGCAAGAGGTTCGTGAGTACGCTAAAGGGCAACAAGGTGAGGCAGGACAGGCGATAGAAGTGAAGCTGTTGGATGACCCATTGGAAGGAATGAAGCAAAAGTCCGCGGAATTCAAAGCATCAGGTTCGGAGTTGTATCACCCTGCAGTGAGTCACGAAGAAGTGGCAGAGGGTTAAGTATGAGACTGCTGATTCCTTCTGCCATTATTGAGCTGACGGGAGAAATTCAGCAGTGTTTGCTCTTGGCAAAGCAGCAAGGTTTTGTCATTGACCATATAGAGTTGGGTGTCAGCCCAACTCGTACACTGCAACTGATTTCTTCATCTAAAACAGTCGTGTTCGAGACGGATCTTATCCATAACGATAGTCGTCATCTCGGAGCGCATGACTTTGCGCTTCACTACCATCATTCGCTTGCTCTCACAGATGTATCCAGTTATTTGGGCTCAGAGTGCAAGGCCAAGACGCTGTTGATCAATTTGGAAGGGGAGCAAGGTGAGGCGTTTGATGTTTGGCAACATCCTTTAGCCGATGAAACTCGCGCACTACGATTTTTATCACGACAAAACCACTCTCAAAACGAGAGCGTAGAATCGATTTATCGACATTTGGCATGGGTGGTCACGCTCAGTGCTCTTGATTTCCCAATCGAAGATTGCCTTACTTTGGCGCGTGCGATGTTGAATGTTTCACGTGAAACATGGGTGTCGGATTTTGCTTTGTTTCCTACACCAGTGTTGCATTTGGATGAGCTCGGCATCTTACCAAGCCACAATCTAGAAGGGCTAACAAAAGCGTTTCCGCGGGTTATCGCTCAACAGTTAGGGCTCTATCCGGTGGTTGATGATGTCAGTTGGATTGAGAAGTTATTGCCTTTGGGGATTAAAACGGTCCAATTGCGGATTAAAGATCCAAACCAAGTCGATTTGGAGCAACAGATAGTGCGTGCGATCCAGCTAGGTCGTGACTATGGCGCGCAAGTCTATATCAACGACTACTGGCAGTTAGCGATTCAGCATCAAGCCTACGGCGTACATCTAGGGCAGGAAGATTTGCAGGTGGCTGATTTAGCCGCCCTGACGAATGCAGGCATTGCGTTAGGGTTATCTACGCATGGTTATTATGAGCTGTTACGCATTGTTCAACTCCAGCCAAGTTACATCGCATTGGGGCACATTTTCCCGACCACCACTAAACAAATGCCTTCATTACCGCAAGGGCTAGTGAGATTAAAACTCTATCAGCAATTGATTGATACCATGCCTTATGATGAGTCCATCAGCGGCGTTCCCACGGTAGCCATTGGTGGTATTGATCAAAGCAATGCGGCGACAGTATGGCAATGTGGTGTCTCTTCATTAGCGGTAGTAAGAGCGATTACCTTGGCGAAAGATGTGAAAGCGGTAATAGAGTACTTCAAGCAAGTCATGACACCTAACACAACACAGGTGCATTTAGACTCAGCATCGACTCATAGTCTTGAGCCAACAAGTGAGGCCAATCATGTTGGTTGATCGGCTCTTTACTCGTTATCAAAGACAAATTGCATTGACGGAAATCGGTGAGTTGGGGCAAGCCAACTTACTTCAAGCACATGTGCTGATCGTCGGTTGCGGTGGTCTGGGTAACGCAGCGGCGCTTTATTTGGCTGCTGCGGGCGTTGGCCATTTAGTGTTGGTTGACGATGATGTGGTTGAAGAGAGTAACTTGCAGCGTCAAATTGCCTTTCGTCAGCAACATCTCGCCAGCCCCAAAGTGGATGCACTCGCAGAGCAGTTGAAGCAGCTCAATGCAGAATTGCGCGTTCGCACCATTAGCCAACGTTTGGATGAGCAACGTCTCAACTTGGAAGTGATGTTGGCGGACATTGTGCTCGATTGTACGGACAACTTTCCATCGCGCCAACTGATCAACCAAGCCTGCCTGAATCAACGTACCCCATTAGTGTCGGCCTCGGCAATTGGCTGGAAAGGGCAATTCATTGCGTTTGATTTTAGCTCATACCACTCAATCCAATCCCAGCAAGATACCTCGTCGGTAACGAGTTCAGTAAACCCTCCGTGCTACCACTGCCTATTTCCATTTGCAGAAAATGCCATGCAGACCAAGTGCAGTGATGCTGGGGTGATCGGCCCTGTCGTGGGGCTAATGGGAAATTATCAGGCAATCGCAACGATTCAAAAGCTGGCAACGGGCGCGTTTCAAACCACATGCCATCAGTTGCATCTGTTTGATGGGCTCAGGTTAAGTTGGCAGCAATTGGCGGTAGTGAAAGATCCAAGTTGCCGCGTTTGTCAGGTTCAGAAACAGGAATCAAGCAATGAACACCATAGCAATTAGCATCAACGGCGAAAGCTACGAGGTGCCAACCAATGCGACTTTGGCATCCATTATTGAGCATCTCTCACTACCTAACTTGGGTTGTGTGTTTGCAATCAATAATCAAGTTGTCCCACACAGCGAATGGCAAACCAAAACGCTCAGTCGTGGTGATGCTATCTCACTATTTCAGGCGATTGCTGGAGGATAAGCACATGCTCAAAATCGCAGACAAACAATTTCATTCTCGCTTGTTCACGGGCACCGGTAAATTTGCCAACAGCCAATTGATGTCACAAGCCATCGAACAATCAGGTTCACAGCTCGCCACTATGGCGCTGAAAAGGGTGGATATCCACAATCAGCAAGATGACATCTTGTCACCACTGTTGTCAGCGGGTGTTAATTTGCTACCTAATACCTCTGGTGCCAAAAACGCCAAAGACGCCATTTTTGCCGCGCATTTAGCGCGTGAAGCATTGGGCACTAATTGGCTGAAATTGGAAATTCATCCCGATCCGAAATACCTGATGCCCGATCCGATTGAAACATTGGCGGCAGCAGAGCAGCTAGTCAAAGACGGCTTTGTGGTATTGCCTTATTGCCATGCAGACCCAGTGTTGTGTAAGCGATTGGAAGAAGTGGGTTGCTCTGCCGTCATGCCCTTGGGGGCGCCAATTGGCTCAAACAAAGGCTTGGTTTCGCAAGACTTCTTACAAATCATCATCGACCAAGCGAAGGTTCCTGTTGTGGTGGATGCAGGGATTGGCGCACCGTCTCATGCTGCCTATGCGATGGAGCTGGGTGCCGATGCGGTGTTGGTGAACACCGCGATTGCTGCTGCGCGCGATCCCATCGCGATGGCCCGTGCGTTCAAATTGGCAGTGGAGGCAGGGCGCTTGGCGTATGAGTCGGGGCTTGCTGGCAAAGTGTCGCATGCGGTGGCATCCAGCCCATTGACCTCTTTTCTCGATGAGTGCCTTTCTTAGCAAAAGAAAGTGCCGTCTGTTGACCGGAGCAACACCATGAGTTTCGTCGAACATTTTAATCAGCTCAATTGGGACGATATTAGATTATCGATCTACGCCAAAACCGCGCTCGATGTCGAGCGAGCGCTGAGTAAAAACAAACTCGATTTAGAAGACTTTAAAGCGCTGATTTCGCCAGCCGCGGAGCATTATCTAGAAACGATGGCGCAGCGTTCCTATGCGTTAACCCGTAAACGTTTTGGGAATACGTTATCGCTCTATATACCACTGTATCTTTCCAATCTCTGTGCCAATGCGTGTACGTATTGTGGCTTCTCGATGGAGAATCGCCTAAAGCGCCGCACACTCACGGTGCAAGAAATCGATGCAGAAATGGCGGCGATTAAGGCAATGAAGTTTGACAGCGTTTTGCTGGTGACGGGTGAGCATGAAGGCAAGGTTGGTATGAATTATTTCCGCCAAGTGCTGCCGCAAATCAAACGCGCTTTTAACTATCTAGCGATGGAAGTGCAGCCGCTTAGCCAAGAGCATTATCAAGAGTTGAAGCTTTTGGGTTTGGACGCTGTGATGGTTTATCAGGAAACGTATCACCCTGCGACTTACGCACAACATCACTTGCGTGGCAACAAAACCAATTTCAACTATCGTCTCGAAACGCCTGACCGTTTGGCGCGAGCGGGGATCGATAAAATTGGCATTGGTGCACTGATCGGCTTGGAGGAGTGGCGTACGGACTGCTTCTACGTTGCTGCGCATCTGGACTATTTGGAACGTACCTATTGGCAGACACGCTATTCAATTTCATTTCCTCGCTTGCGTCCTTGCGCAGGGGCGTTGCAGCCTAAATCGGTAATGAGTGATAAACAGCTGGTTCAACTGATTTGTGCCTATCGTTTGTTTAATCCAGAAGTCGAGCTGTCGTTGTCTACACGCGAGTCAGCGCTGTTTCGTGATAACGTTCTACCACTGGGTATCACGTCGATGTCAGCGGCATCGAAAACTCAGCCGGGCGGTTATGCGATGCCTGATGTAGAACTCGAACAGTTTGAGATCAGTGATGAAAGGAGTGCGGCGGAAGTGGAGCAGATGATTCGGAGTAAAGGGTTCGATCCCGTATGGCGTGATTGGCATGCTGCCTATTCTGGGGCTCGGTTCTCTTAACCAAAACAGCTAATCTTATCTTAGGCAACTCAGTCTCTATCGAGCGAGTCTGAGCGCGGTTCGATAATGTCAGCAAAGGGTGAAAGTGGCATATGGATGTGTTTCACGTGAAACAAAAAGGGTTAAGGCATTTTGCCTTAACCCTTTTTCTATTGTTTGCAAATGGCAGTGTCTATTGCTTATCAGTGGCTGAGTGGTAGCGTCGCTTCACGTAGCCAAACTTGTGCGTCACCTTCAACCAATGGGCTAATGTCATCCCACACTTTTTGGTGGTAGTCATTTAGCCAAGCGAGTTCAGGACGCGTGAGCATATCGACATTGATGTTACGTTTGTCGATTGGACAGCGAGTCAGAGATTCAAAGGTCAAGATAGGGAAGTCACCTTGTGTTTGCTTCTCAACCACCAGTTCCAAGTTTTCGATACGAATACCAAACGCATCCGCGCGGTAGTAACCCGGTTCGTTAGAGAGCACCATCCCTTCGACAAGGGGTACGTCGATTTGACGTTTTGAAATGCTGGCTGGTCCTTCATGCACGCTCAGGAAGTGGCCCACACCGTGACCAGTACCATGATCATAGTCATAGCCTTCCGCCCATAGGTGTTGACGAGCTAGGGTATCAATTTGATAGCCACGAGTGCCTTTCGGGAAACGAGCGCGAGCCACACCAATATGGCCTTTCAGAGCCAAAGTAAACTGCTTGATCATTTCTGCTGAAGGTTGGCCGATAGCAACCGTACGAGTGATGTCGGTGGTGCCATCAAGATATTGGCCGCCAGAGTCAACTAAGTAGAGCGTATCCATGCTGAGTTGGCCGGGTTGAGGCTGGTTTTGATGATTGTAGTGACACATTGCAGCGTTGCTGCCGGCTGCCGAAATGGTATCGAAACTCAAATCCTTCAGAGTGGGATCTTGGCGGCGAATGGCTTCCAGTTTGTCGGCCAAAGTTGCTTCATCGTGCAAAATACCTTGTGCCACTTGTGCGTCAAGCCAACTTAGGAATTTGACCATCGCAGCACCATCGCGCAGGTGACATGCTTTCATGCCAGAAATTTCAACCGCATTTTTGGCGGCTTTCGGCATCAAACAAGGATCTGCACCCGGGACAACGACGGCGCCTGCGTTTTGCAGAACCAGTTTAACCCATGCGTTACTGGTGCTGGCATCAAGCAGGACTTTTTTGCCCGTCAAGCTTTCAAGGCGAGCTTGCAGCGTCTCAGGATGGAAAACCTGCACCCCTTGACCAACATGAGCATCAAACCCTTCAGGTAAGCGAGCAGGATCGAGGAAGAACTCCACTTGGCCATCTGCATGCAGAATCGCGTGTGACAGTAATACAGGTAAGCGAGAGACGTCCAAACCGCGTACGTTGAGCAACCAGCAAATAGAATCCAGCGCGGTGATAACGGCGCTATCAACGCCTTGCTTTGTGATCAGCTGTGCGATGTTTGCGCGTTTATCGGCAGAGCTTTGGCCGACGGCCTCTGTCGACATCAGTCGAACGTCAGAAACCACAGGTTGTGGGCGATCATGCCACAACTCATCAATCGGATTGCTGTCGAGAATGGTAAGCTCAAGCACACCCGCTAATTTCGCTTGTGCCATGTTTAGCCAGGCGGCGCTGTGCATGCGTGGGTCAATGGCCACCGATGCACCACGAGCGAGGTTTTCTTGCAACCATTCAAGAGCTGGCTCTTCAATCAAATGGCGATACTCAAACAAATCGGCAGGAACTTGTTTGGTCACCTGAACGGTGTAGCGACCATCAACAAACATGGCAGCTTTTTCTTGGGTGATAACGGCAGCGCCGGCAGAACCGGTAAAGCCAGTTAGCCAGTGTAAGCGCTCGTTATGGTCGGGAACATATTCACCTAGGTATTCGTCTTCGTGTGGGACGAGTAGGGCGTCGATATTGTGCTGCTGCAACCAAGTGCGAATGGCAACAACACGCTCGTGAGTTGATTTGTGCATCTGTACGATTCCTTTGTTCTTTTTGCTCCGTTTGCTCAGGTTGGGAGCTGCTCCTTATCTTCCATGTAAGGACCACAGACCATAGATGAGCCCGGAGGACTATCGGCGGTTAAGCTACTCATTTTAGCCCAACAGCGCAATCAATTGGCGAAATTTTTACCTAAGATGCAGGGTTTTCTGTGTGATCATGTTGCGTAGCCAACTCAAGGCTGGGTCATTTTCTCTGTCTTTGTGCCAAAACAGAGTGTATGCCATCGGTGGAAATTCGATCGGCAAAGGCAGCACCTGTAAATCGAGTTGTTTGGCGGCCAGCAAGACAAAGTGGCTGGGTGCGGTGAAGACAAAGTCGGTGTAGGAACAGAGGTTCGCGGCGCTATTGAAGTCGGGTACGGTGATGGCGATATCGCGCTCACGGCCAATATCTGCGAGGCGATAATCTAACAGCCAGCGTTCATTGCCGTCACAACGTACTTGCACGTGGCGCAGCGATAAGTAGTTTTCCAAATGCCAAGGCTGCTGCAGCGCTGGGTGGTTTTTTCGCACTACGCACATCTGATTGTCGCGATAAATTTCCTGCTCACAAATATCAAACGGCGGCAGCATGGTGAGCTTGGCATCGTTGATGTCGATGTCTTTGCCTGTCATGCCCAAATCCAGTTCACCGCGCTGCAACATTTTGAAGGTCTGTTCTGACCATGAATGAGTGCTGATGGTGACGTTAGGCGCTTGCTGGAAAATCGATGGCAGAAAGTGCGGCAAGATCAGGGGATACACACTTTCCACAGCGGCAATACGAAAGCGGTATTCGCTGCTTTCGGGGTGAAACTCTTCCGGCAAAGTAAGGTGCTCTAACTGGTTGATCAACAGATCCAGTTTCGGTTTGAGAAACAGCGCTCGCGCTGTCGGAGTAAGCCCGTGTGAATGTCGAACGAATAAGGGATCATCGAACTGTTGGCGCAGTTTTGCCAGCGCTTTACTCACCGCTGATTGACTTAAACAAAGTCGATGCGCAGTGCGAGTCACATTGAGTTCCTCGAACAGCACTTTCAAGCAGACCAGAAGATTAAGGTCGAGGCGGGAGAGTTTTTCGATGTTCATTCTGAATTTCCCAATAAGAATATCAGCGATGAATATACATCATTTCCGTTCATATCACGAGGCGGTTAAACTCTCATCAAAGTTCTTGTTCAATTTGGAGTGTTTTGTGTCAGGTCAGAGCCAAACCAGTAAATTACAAATGGCGTTGTTAACCTTGCTTGTGTTGTTCAGCCCGTTGGCAATTGATATTTATCTTCCCGCGTTGCCACTTATTTCCAATACCTTTTCGGTTGAACACGCATTAGCACAAGACACGATTACTTGGTTCCTATTTGCGATGGGCGTCGGTCAACTGTTTGCCGGTCCGTTAGCAGATAAACTCGGACGTCGAACTGTTGCATTGGGCGGTATCACCATCTATGCACTGAGCGCTTTATTGGCGTGGAGCGCGCAGAATATTGAATGGTTGTTGGTATCCCGTCTGCTACAAGGCTTAGGTGCGTGTGCGACATCGGTAGCAGCCTTTGCGACAGTTCGCGATATTTTCGGCCCAGAGAAGAGTGGCAAAATGATCAGCTATCTTAACGGGGCCATTTGTTTCATTCCTGCGCTTGCCCCCATTCTGGGTAGCTGGCTAACCCAGCAGTTTGGCTGGCGCGCTAATTTCAGTTTTATGGCGGGCTTTGCCGTTGTCGTTGGCACGCTGATGCTGTTTAACATGCGCGAGACCAACCCGGCAACGGAAAAACAAGCGGTGTTTAAACTTAGCCGCTACTGGGCCGTGTTGAGTACCCCTTCATTTGTTTTCCATGCCACGCTGTGTTTGCTGGCGATGGCGGTGATCCTTGCTTACGTGACTTCGGCACCTGTGGTGTTGATGGAAGGGCTTGGCCTAACCATGAACCAATTTACTTTCTGGTTTGGTATCAACGCGGCGATCAATATCGCGGCTTGTATGCTGGCACCTAAGTTCATGGATAAATGGGGTACCCACAATACACTGGTGGTGGGCGTGGTGACTCTGGCGATTGCTGGCGTTGTCATGTTGGTGATGGCAGAAACCGCGACGCCATTTGCCTTTATGTTGCCTATCTTCCTGTCATCCGTCGGCTTTGCTTGGATTCTTGGTGCCGCCGCAGGTAAAGCGTTAGAGCCATTTGGCGATAAAGCGGGTACGGCCGCCGCACTACTGGGCTTATTCCAAATGAGTGGCGCGGGTCTGTTAGTGGGCACCATGCAGCGTTTTGCGTTAGAACCTCAACTGATGATTGCGATTCAAATGTGGCTGCTGGTTCCGGCATTGGTGATTCTGTTTTCAAAATTGGGCCGCCAGTGGCATAGCAAAGGTGTGGTGGCTTAACCAGGTAACGCCAATTTAGAGTTTTACTGTATGGCGAAGCCGTGTATATTTGTCGCTCACTCCACCATTCGACACTTAACGGAATTGATAGGTAATGTCGTTAACCACATATGAAATGGCTCGAATCCTTGAACAAATGGAAGAGTCACCAGAGAAAATTATGTTCGGCAAGTTGCTCGTTGAACTGGGCAATCAAAGTGAAGAGCGTATTCGCAGTGCAGCAAAACAGGTGCCACTGCATGTTCTCAGAGATATCGTTTATCAGTTTCAGCAGGTTATCAATTCTCGGAAAGGAGAGCAGGTTGAATCCATGGCGAAAGAGCTTGCCGAGCAAGGTATTTCCGCTGACGAGCTGCTTGCTTATCTACAGAACAAATAAAAGAATCCCCGCCAATTTGAGCGGGGATTTTTCTTTCTAGCGTTTCTCTATTTCTTGGCGAAAACAGTGATCGAGCGAAATTCGCCCCGCGCCCCAAAGAAACGTCATCAGCAGCATCAACCCCCATAGTTGATGATCGTAAAACCCTTTCTCCCACAAAAGCGGGTAGGAGATCACGGCCATCGCGTTAAAGGCAAATAGCACTAGGCTGGTGATGCGGGTGAACACGCCGAGGGCGAGTAAGATCGGTAAGCTAAGCTCGGCCGCCGTGGCGAGATAAGCGGCCAACTCCCAGGGTAAAATAGGCACCTGATATTCCAACTCGAACAGATAGAGAGTGCTATCCCATGAGGCGATTTTGCTTAATCCAGCATTGAAGAAAACCCACGCCACCCAAAGGCGACAAAATAGTAATACTCCGGGCACCGCCCAAGATTGTAAGTGGGTAACGGTAGTGTCATAACGATTCAGCCATTCACGCATCGGAGCCTCCTTGTGGTGCGAGAGAAAAACCCGCGAAAATACCCAGTTCGAACAGAAAAGCCAGTTCAGCAAGCAAAGGTGCGGGTATCTGTGCGAGGGGAAGTGGTTGTTCAAGCAAACAGACCAACTCGTATTGTGCGGGCGTCATCGTTATGCAGCGCGGCGGTGTTGCTTGATGGCAGAGCAATATCCCTTGCTCGCTTTGCGCAATCTCAAGTTGATCGAATTGCTGTGTTTCAATCGCCGTAAAGAGTGAAAAAACGGCGTAGGGGGAACGAAAAGCCGTGCAACCGGGAAAAAGGTGCAGCACCAACGCCTGATGCTGTGCTGGTTCGAGTTGTGAAAGTTGCTCTAGGGGTTGCCAGTATTGCGGCATCTGGAACTCATTTTGTTGCTGTTGGCTTTCATCGAGCTGATCTTCCAAGCGCGCAAACTCAACACAGTAGGGTACCGCTTGGCTCACATTGGGGAAACGCTCTAACGTCTTGGCAAATCCCCGCCCGTATTGCGACACATCCCCAGTGTGTAATGGCACAGAGAGTACGTGTTGGCGCGCCATTTGCTCGAAGCATTCTTCTCCCAACAACGCTAAGGTCTTGGGGTAAGTAAGTGCTAACACTTCATTGAGACTCATGACAAAGTTATTGCGGTAAATTTGTATCCGCTGTTCGGCACTGAATTGGTCACTGACAATGCCGCAGGACTCAGCACTGGCTTGATAATGTAGTGCTTGGCGAAACTGGTGTTGAAATTCGGCGAGTTGCATTTGACCTCCTGTTAACCTAACGCTAATGAAGGGGGCATTGGGTTGGTATGAAGCAGAGACGCTCGCAACAGAGTGTCGGCTTTTTTTGCTTCGTTGAGCAGCACATCGACGGGGGGCAAATCCAAATCCCACTCAATCAAGGTGTGTCGGCTACCGTGCTGGGCAATCCACTGCTGATACAATTGCCAAACTTCGGCGGACACTGGCTGGCTATGGGTATCAATCCAGATCTCGCCTTGCTCTAATGGTTTGATGGTGAAGCCGGCAAGGTGAATTTCGTCAACGCACGCTGCTGGTATCGCCTCAAGGTAGGTTTGGCAATCAAAACCATGGTTAAACGCAGAAACATAGACATTGTTCAGATCGAGCAATAAGCGGCAATCGGTACGACGCTGCACCTCAGTCAAAAACTGCCATTCACTGATGGTGGAATGTTGATACTTGAGATAGCTGGAAGGGTTCTCAATCAAGATTGGCCGTTTTAGTGCGTCTTGCACATGCAGTACGTTACGGCAAAAAACCTCGAGTGCTTCCTCTGTGTAGGGCAAAGGCAGCAAATCATTAAAGTAGTGGCCACCGTTTTCGCTCCAGCTGAGATGATCCGAAACCAAAAAAGGTTGTAAGTCATCAACCAACTGTTTTAAGCGTAATAAATGTTGTGGATTAACCCCAGCCACAGAGCCGAGTGACAAACCAATCCCGTGGCAACTGATTTGGTAATGCTCCGCCATTTGGTTGAGTTGCTGGCGGTGGAAAGAATTGGGTTGGAAGTAATTTTCGCTGTGGATCTCCAACCAAGACAACGCAGGTCGATGGTGATGAAAATGATCATGATGGGGCAGTCTAAGCCCAACACCAATATGGGGATGAAACTCAGTGTTCGACATCGTTAGACTCCCTACGGCAAAATTTGCGGACGGTGTGACATGAGGTGAGAAAGGAGGAGCACGGTTGAGCCTCTGTGCTCCTGCTGTTTTGCGGTGGTGTTCACCTCAATAAGGGGTTTAAGAAGATTGTGTATTACCACCGGCCAATTTGCCGCATAAGCCTTTAGGAACAACCACGAAAGCGTCTTTTTGGTTGTCTTCTTTTGCCGTACCAGCGCAAGAGCTGGTTTTGGTGGCGCAGTCATTTTTGCCCGCTTTAGCCACGCCGTAGCATTTCTCTTTTTCTGCCGCCATTGCAGGTGCCGCAGTCAGCATAGTGCCACCCATTGCGATTAAACCGGTAACAACAGCAGTAACAGCAAGATTTGATTTTTTCATGGTTCTTTCCTCAGACTGATTTTCCTTTACTTATTGAGCTCGTGCTTCCGAGTGGATTCACTTGCTTGGTTAAAAGGACAGCAAGTTGCGGGAAAAACTTTCAAAAAAATGGCGATTATTTTTTATAAATTCATCGCGCCTGTAACTATCTCTATGATTTGTAATGGGTTGATGCCTTTTTCTTAAATTGCAATTTAGCCTGAAAAGCGAGCACGGTTTAGGTTATAATCCTTGTCTCTGTATAAATAACCAGTAGCTTCTTATCATGATCGATCCTTCACTTCTTCTCGATGGCTTGAACGACAAACAGCGTGAGGCTGTGGCCGCACCTTTGGAAAACTTGCTGGTGTTGGCAGGCGCAGGCAGTGGTAAAACGCGCGTTCTTGTGCATCGCATTGCTTGGCTAATGTCAGTCGAGCAGGCTTCGCCGTTTTCTATTATGTCTGTGACCTTTACCAATAAGGCGGCGGCGGAGATGCGCGGTCGAATCGAAGAGTTGATGATGGGCAGTGCGTCGGGCATGTGGAATGGCACCTTCCACGGTATTTGCCACCGCATTCTCAGAGCGCACTATCTGGATGCCAAGCTGCCGGAAGATTTCCAAATTATTGATAGCGACGACCAACAACGTTTGCTTAAGCGACTGATCAAAGCACAAAACCTGGATGACAAACAGTGGCCAGCGCGCCAAGTCGCTTGGTGGATCAATGGCAAAAAAGACGAAGGATTACGCCCTGCGCACATCGATGCCTACCACGATCCCGTGACCAAAACCTACCTACAGTTGTACACCGCCTATCAAGAAGCGTGTGATCGCGCAGGCTTGGTCGACTTTGCGGAGATCTTGCTGCGTGCGCATGAGCTACTGCGTGAAAACAAATTTATCCGCGAACACTATCAAGCGCGCTTTAAACACATCTTGGTGGACGAGTTCCAAGATACCAACAACATTCAATACGCTTGGCTGCGAATGATGGCAGGGCCTGAGTGCCATGTGATGATCGTCGGCGATGATGACCAGTCGATTTACGGTTGGCGTGGCGCGAAAGTGGAAAACATTGAAAAGTTCACTCTTGAGTTTCCGAGCGTCAACACCATTCGCCTCGAGCAAAACTACCGTTCGACCAAAACCATCCTAGAAGCCTCAAACGCCTTGATTGCCAACAATACCGAGCGTATGGGTAAAGAGCTGTGGACCGATGGCGTCGAAGGTGAACCGATCTCGATTTACTCCGCTTACAACGAATTGGATGAAGCGCGTTTTGCGGTGAACAAAATCAAAGAGTGGCAAGACAAAGGCGGCGTGTTGAACGACGCAGCGATGCTTTATCGCAATAACGCCCAGTCGCGTGTACTGGAAGAAGCGTTGATTCAAGCGGGTTTGCCTTATCGCATTTACGGCGGGATGCGATTCTTCGAGCGCCAAGAGATCAAAGATGCATTGAGCTATCTGCGCCTCATCGCCAACCGCAATGACGACGCGGCCTTTGAACGTGTGGTCAATACCCCAACGCGTGGCTTAGGGGACAAAACGTTGGAAACGGTGCGTTTTGCCGCGCGCGATCGTGGCTGCACCTTGTGGGAAGCCAGTATCGCTTTGATCGAAGAGAAAGTGTTAACGGGGCGTGCTGCTGGTGCGTTAAGTCGCTTTATCGAGCTGATCACGGCGCTGGAAGACGACAGCTTTGAAATGCCACTGCACATTCAAACCGACCATGTGATCAAATCCTCAGGCTTGTACACCATGTATGAGCAAGAGAAAGGCGAGAAGTCCAAGGCTCGCATTGAGAACTTGGAAGAGCTGGTCACGGCGACACGTCAGTTTGAAAAACCGGAAGAAGCCGAAGAGATGAGTTTGCTCACTGCTTTCTTAACCCATGCCGCTTTGGAAGCGGGTGAAGGTCAAGCGGACGATTTCGAAGACGCGGTACAACTGATGACCTTACACAGCGCCAAAGGATTGGAGTTCCCATTGGTGTTTATGGTGGGCGTGGAAGAAGGCATGTTCCCGAGCCAGATGTCTGCCGAAGAAGCGGGCCGCTTAGAAGAAGAGCGCCGTTTGTGCTACGTGGGCATGACTCGAGCAATGCAGAAGCTCTATATTACCTACGCTGAAATGCGTCGTTTGTATGGGCAAGACAAATACCATAAACCATCACGTTTTATCCGAGAGCTGCCGGAAAGCTGCTTGGACGAAGTGCGCATGAAAGCGCAAGTCAGCCGTCCTGCCAGCAGTGGTCGCTTTAGCCAAACTGTGGTCAAAGAGAGCTTCAATGAAACGGGCTTTTCGCTCGGCTCTCGTGTGCGTCACCCGAAGTTTGGTGAAGGGACGATCATCAACTTTGAAGGCAGTGGGCCACAAAGTCGCGTTCAAGTGGCCTTTAATGGGGAAGGCATTAAGTGGTTGGTGACCGCTTACGCGAGGTTGGAAAAACTGTGATGGTTTATCGATCCCCAATCTATCTGCAAACGGCGCTGAAGGCGCCGTTTTTTATGTCTCAGTGAGCGGGAACAAATAGCAAGCAAAGAAAAACCCCGAGGGCTTACGCCCTTCGGGGTTATGGTCTTACTTGCAGCAATCCAGCTACTAAAGTGCTCCCTGCATCAAATCCTTGATAGTATGCTGAATCCGTCAGCTTAATCCTTTCGTCGCCTTCCTAGCGGTGTCCTTGACCTATCCTGGTCTACCAACAATCCTCGTTGGCTCACATCACTTGTTCCCTGAGCGGTGTCCCTGACATCTTCCTGATGTTCAGTCCTTGCCTCATCCAGAGGTGTCCATTGCCTTCCTTAGTAGTAACCATCCTAGCTACTATTGCGTCCGTTCAATGTCCAATTTGCTTTCCATGCCGACTATTCATCCTGAATAACCGTATCTTCTTCCTGAAGATGACCTAATCCGTAGTCATTTCCTGTTCCGTGTCAGCATCCTTCCGACGTATTCATAGTAACTTTTTCCCCAGCACCAACAACGGATCCAGCGCACATTTCTACATGCATAACATGGCTAAAAAGCATGCATATTAAATTAAATCATAAGGTTAGTGTTATTTTTACTCCAGTGTCTTACATAAAAAACGACATTGGCTTACTTGTTTGTGAGAGATCTCTTACACGGCAACGAGCAAAAGGCTATGCAACTTGGCTGATGACTTGATGAATCACCGTGTTGTAGAGGATGCCTGCGCCAATTAAGCAGAATAAAACGCCGCAAATGCCATCAATATAGACACTCGCTTTGTGTAAATGCTGTTGCATTCGGCGACCAGAGAGCGCCCACGCTAAGCTGGCAAACCAAAGAAATGACAACGCAAATAAAATCATCACCGCTGTGGCCTTGCCTGAGAGCGACATGGTTGCTGGGATTAAGCTCGATAGCAGGCTGACAAAAAACACTAACGCCTTGGGATTGAGAATGTTGGTGGCAAAGCCTTTGAGAAAAGCTTGGCGTTTCGTGTTCGGATCGTCCTGCCGTTGAGTGGCGGTGGGATTCACCGATGGCTGACGCCAATGACGTAATACGGAACGCAACGCGCCAATACCCAAATAGAGCAAATAGCTGCCACCCAGCAGTTGCAATAAGGCATACAACATCGGTTGCTGGTGGACCAAGTAACTCACGCCCGTCAGGCTTAATAGAGAATGCAGCAAAATGCCAACAGACAAACCGAGGGCAATAAAAAGGCCCGTTTGGCGGCCATAGCGGCTTGCGTTTTGCACGACCAGTGCCACGTCTGGGCCGGGACTCATCAAAGCAATAAAGTGGACGCTTGCCAGCGTCAGTAAAATCGTCAGTTCGTTCATGAGTGTTTCTCGTGCATCATCAAAATCGAGTGTAGATTGTCTCGGGTTGTGCGACTTTGCGCTTGTAAAAAACTGACACAGGCAGCACTAACGTACAATTTGCGAGGGGGTAATACCGTAGGTCTGTTTGAAGGCTTTGCTGAAATGTGCTTGATCGTAGTAGCCAATTTGGTAGGCCACCTCAGTGCCGGATTGGCCCGCTTGGAGCAGCTTCATCGCTTGTTCTAAACGTAAGCGGCTCAGCCACGCATAGGGTGTCATGCCCATCCTCGCTTTGAACTGGCGCTGAAATTGAGTGGGGGAAAGTTGGCAGAGTTGTGCCAGTGTTTCTAAGCGCACAGGTTGATCGAGATTCGCCAGTAGAAACTCTTTGAGTGTCGCCTGCGATTGCTGACCCAGCGGTACGGCTTTTTGGCGGCAAGTGGATCCATAGCGATCAAAAAGGGTGCTAAATCCTTCAAATGGCAAACAATCTTGGGCGAGTTGACTGATGTTTTTGCTGCGCAACCAAGCATGCAGGTTACGAAGTTGTGAAAAAACCACAGGATCGGAGATGATCAACTGATTAAAGCTGATAATTTGACCATTTTGCTTAAGATCGGCGAGATCGCTTAACAGATGAGGTTCGATCGCAAAGACATTCACCTGATAGCCTTCTTGTTGTTTGGAATGGCCATCGTGCAGCTCGTCAGGAGGCATGATGACAATCTGCCCATGACCAACGTGATGATGACAACCCTGTGAATGGAACTGCTGTTCGCCATGAGTAATCAGCCCGATATGGAAATCCAGATGATAGTGCCGTGAAAAGGCAAACTTCTGATACTTCGCATCAATCAGGCTGAGCTTGTCATCTTGTGTTGGGATGTAGTGGATCTGCTCCATAGAGTACAAAAAAGCTTGGTCAGTTTGTGACCAAGCTTAGCGAGCTCAATGGCATTTGTCTTGTAAAAAACGATCAGTGGCTGAGTGCGGTTTTTCGGCTATTGCGGCGATAGCGTAAGCCATCGAAACTAAATACCACGAGTGCCCCCCAGATAAAGGCGAAGGTGAGCGCTTTGTCACTGGTGAAGGCTTCACCGTAAATCAACACGGCCAGTAAGAACATCAAACTTGGGCCTATGTATTGGAAAAAGCCTAAGGTGGACAACTTGAGTCGAGTTGCGGCGCCAGTAAAGCAGAGCAAAGGCAGCGTCGTAACCACGCCTGCAGCAATGAGCAGAAGATTGAGCTGGCTAGGGTTGACCAACATATTAGAGGTGGGGGTGTCGGCAATAAACAACAGGTAAATCGCTGCGGCTGGCAGCATCACCAAGGTTTCAATGAACAGTCCGGTTTGGGCATCGACGCTGACTTTTTTACGCAGCAAACCGTAGAAGCCAAAGCTAAAGGCGAGGGCAATCGCGACGATTGGTACCGAACCAAAGACGATAAGCTGCACCAGCACGCCACAAGCCGCTAAGGTGACCGCAAACCACTGCAACTTACGTAATCGCTCGCCAAGAAACAGCATGCCGAGCAACACATTGATCAGTGGGTTGATGTAATAGCCAAGACTGGCATCGAGCATGTGGTTGGCATTGACCGCCCAAATAAAAATTAACCAGTTAGCGCCGACTAAAATGGCGGTCGTGACCAGATAGAGCATTTTGCTCTTGCTGGTTAAAACGTCGCGCACGGTGCGCCAATGACGGCCAAAATGGAGCAGGGCGGCGAGCAAGAAAAAAGACCACACCACGCGATGGCTGAGTATCTCGAGTGGAGAGACCACCGCGAGCGACTTAAAATAGATGGGCGCGATGCCCCACATGGTATAAGCACCTAAGGCGAGTAACACCCCTTGGCGTGCTTTTTGTTGTTCTTCTGCGGTCATTGAACGATAGCCAACTTAGTTATCAAGGATGGGTCAGTATAAGAGCGAGGTCCGGAATCACCTAGTATTTTGCGGTTTAATTCACCATCAAACGCCATTACAATGTGCCCTCATTATCTTGGGCATTTCGCAATATTGAGTGCTTTCGAGACCACCATCAAGACCAATACTGAGACTGTTCATGACTTCCACGCTGCTTGCCGACCCTTCCGATGCCTCGATGACGCCCCAAAGCGTCTTATCACAGGTGTTTGGCTATCAGACCTTCCGTGAGGGGCAGCTGTCGGTGATCGAGGCGGCTGTTGAGGGAAAAGACAGTTTGGTGGTCATGCCCACCGGTGGCGGTAAATCGCTGTGCTATCAAATTCCTGCTCTGGTGCGTTCGGGCATTACTTTAGTGATCTCCCCTTTGATTTCGCTGATGAAAGATCAGGTTGACCAACTTAAAGCCAACGGTGTGGCGGCAGAATGTGTCAATTCGACCTTATCACGTGACGCTTTACTCAGCGTCTACAACCGCATGCACGCGGGACAGCTCAAATTGGTGTACGTTTCACCAGAGCGGGTGTTGATGCGTGACTTTATTGAGCGGCTGGAAAATTTGCCCTTGGCGATGATTGCTGTCGATGAAGCGCACTGTATCTCTCAGTGGGGACACGATTTCCGCCCCGAGTACGCCGCGTTAGGGCAATTGAAGCATCATTTTCCTCACGTGCCGTTTATGGCGTTAACGGCCACGGCAGACGACGCGACGCGCAAAGACATTTTAAGTCGCTTGCATCTTAATGAGCCTCACGTGTATCTCGGCAGTTTTGATCGCCCCAACATTCGCTATGACCTAGTGGAGAAGCACAAGCCGGTCTCTCAAGTGATTCGCTATTTGGAAAGCCAAAAAGGGAATTGCGGCATTATTTATTGTGGTAGCCGTAAGAAAGTCGAAATGCTGACCGAGAAACTGTGCAATAACCATATTCGAGCAGCGGGTTATCACGCGGGAATGGGCGCGGATGAGCGCGCTTATGTGCAAGAAGCGTTTCAGCGGGATGATATCCAGATTGTGGTGGCGACAGTGGCCTTTGGTATGGGGATCAACAAACCCAATGTGCGCTTTGTGGTGCATTTCGATATTCCACGCAATATCGAATCGTACTATCAAGAGACGGGTCGAGCAGGGCGTGATGGCCTGCCCGCCGAAGCAATGATGCTCTACGATCCGGCAGACATCACTTGGTTGCGCCGCATGTTGGATGAGAAAGACGACGGTCCGCAAAAACAAGTGGAAAGTCATAAGCTCAATGCCATGAGTGCCTTTGCTGAGGCGCAAACCTGTCGCCGCCAAGTGCTGCTGAACTATTTCGGTGAATACCGCGAGAAGCCTTGCGGCAATTGCGATATTTGCTTAGATCCGCCGAAGCATTTTGATGCGACGGAAGAAGCACGCAAAGCGTTGTCGTGTGTTTATCGCGTTAATCAGAGTTTTGGTATGGGCTACGTGGTGGAAGTGTTGCGCGGGATGCAAAACATTCGTATCCGGGAACATGGCCACGATAAGATTTCGACTTACGGTTTAGGGCGCGATCACAGCCATGACTATTGGGTGAGCATTTTTCGCCAACTGATCCATAAAGGGCTGCTGTTTCAAAACATCACCCGCAATTCGACTTTACAGTTAACCGAAGAAGCAAGGCCATTGCTGCGTGGTGATATGACGTTGGAGCTGGCGGTGCCACGTTTGGATACTGCCGCGCGCAGTGCCAAAGCAGATAAGCTATCGAACAAACATTACGACAAAAAGCTGTTCGCCAAATTGCGTAAGCTACGCAAATCGATTGCCGATGAGGAAGAGATCCCACCGTATGTGGTGTTCAGTGATGCCACGCTGATCGACATGGCTGAAATATTGCCGACCTCATATGGTGAAATGCTCGCGGTGAGCGGCGTCGGGCAGCGCAAACTAGAAAAATACGCGGATCCGTTTTTAGATTTGATTCAGGAGCACATCACTCATTATGGATGAGAACAACAAGGAATTTGGTTTAACGGAGTACATGGCGCAAGAAGGTCGATTGTTGATTCGCACGCCACGCTTTAATCTTGATACCTTTCCCGCGCTGGCTGAGCGGCTTCTCAAACTGTTGTCTGCTCAAGTGGTGGAAAAACAGTGGGATGGCGACGTGCACAGCTGGTTGGTCGATTTTGAAGAGACACATCTGTTCCTGAAAGCGGAACATTACAGTGAGGCGGTGTGGTTTGAGTCATTAACTGTGGATGATAGCCGAGAGGTAATGGACTACTTAGCCCAACTTTTTGCCAAAGGTTTTTAGGTGCGAAATCTTTCATTTTCAAAGGGATGTTTCACATGAAACATCCCTTTTTTATCGATGCATTTTGGCTCGGCTAGCGGCGAAATGCTGTTCAATCGTTTGCGTGCCGCTCACTGCTTGTACTCGATATTGATTAATGTATAATCGCCCGCCGCTTCATCGGCAAAACGATGAACGGAAACATTTTCATTTTACATTGTTGGTAAGAGTGGTTTTCCTGTTGGAGAAGACTCGATTTGGGTTCCCTCGCCCCCAAACCAAACTAAAAAGGTATCGCATGAGTAACTTTACCCCTGCGCAGCAGCGCAACGCCCTTATCTATTTGACCCTGTTCCATCTGGTCATCATCGCTTCGAGCAATTACCTTGTTCAGCTACCGTTTACCATTTTTGGTTTTCATACCACTTGGGGCGCTTTCACCTTTCCATTTATCTTTCTTGCGACCGATCTCACCGTCCGCATTTTTGGTGCCAAGTTGGCACGTAAAATCATATTCTTAGTGATGATGCCAGCGTTGGTTGTCTCTTACGCGTTATCGGTATTGTTCTTTGAAGGGCAGTTCCAAGGCTTTGCTCATCTGGGTGAGTTCAACTTATTTGTTGCACGCATCGCGATCGCCAGCTTTATGGCGTATTTGCTAGGGCAGATCCTCGATGTGCACGTCTTCAACCGTCTACGCCAGATGAAACAGTGGTGGGTCGCACCGACTTGCTCGACGCTATTTGGTAATGCGTTGGATACGTTGGCGTTCTTTGCTATCGCGTTTTATCAAAGCCCAGACGCGTTTATGGCGGAACACTGGACGGAAATTGCGCTGGTGGATTATGGCTTTAAACTGGTGATCAGCTTGGGTCTGTTTGTCCCTATGTATGGCGTGCTATTGAATTACTTGATTAAGAAGTTGACCGCGGTGAATCCTCACTTTACGGTTGCTTCCGCATCACGTTAATGGCCAGTTGCTCTCATTTCGAGTGGCACAAACAAAAAATCCCGAATCATCATGGTTCGGGATTTTTTATTCTCTGTGAGCTAGCGACTTTCTATAACCAAAGGCCAGCCAATGTCGGTTTGGCGGTTGGCTTCCAGTTCCAGTTCCGCTGCAGTGAGTGGATTGTTTTCCAACCATTGCGCATCAATCGCTAAAGTGAGTTTGTCACCCTCAGCACTCAGGGTCACCTCAGGCTCTAAGGATGGCTGACGGCGATGCGACAATATCACGGCCAAGCGTAATAAACGCAGCAGGCGCTTGCCGCTGTTGCCAGACAGTGCATGCTGTTCTGGGAGCGAGGTTAAGCCTTCACGATAACGACGGGCAATTTCACCCATTAAGAATTTCTGTGCGCGAGTAAACCCAGGAAGATCCAGATGCTGCATCAGATACGCACTGTGCTCACCACCTTTTTTGAAATCAATGGTCAACCCAATTTCATGCAGTTTGGCTGTGGTCTCCAGCAACATGGCCCCTTGTGGTTCAGGGATCCACATCACGTCGCCCACTTGTTGCAGCAGCTTTAAGGCCAAATTCGCGACTTGCTGACCATATTGACTGTCGAGCTGGTAACGACTCTGGATGCTACCAATCGTGCGTGCTCGAATATCATCTTGGCGTAACTCACTCATCATCTCGTATGCCAAGCCTTCACGCAAAGCACCGCCAGCAAGCGTCATGGCGTCGATTTCCAGCAATTCGAAAATAGCAATCAAAATCGATAAACCACTAGGGAAGACCAGTGCTCTTTCGAGGGTTAATCCTTCAATTTCAAGTTCTTCGAGATGATCCGCAAGCATGGCTTGTTTTTGTAAGCGCTTAAGCTTAGCGTGGGTAATGACCTCGTCCATGCCTTGCGCCAACATGATTTCCTGCAGCGCTTGTACGGTACCGGAAGCGCCCACACAAACATCCCAACCGAGTGATTTGTATTGCTCCAGGATCGGCAATAAGGTTTGCTTGGCCCCTTCAATGGCGGCCTCAAAGTTGCGTGCACTGAGTTGGCGATCTTTGAAAAAGTTTTCCAGCCAAGTTACGCAACCCATCTTGAGGCTCGTCAGCGCTTTGGCTTCAAACCCCTCACCGATGATCAGCTCGGTGCTCGCACCACCAATATCCACCACTAAGCGTCGGCCGCTTCCCCCAGAGGTGTGCGCCACGCCTTTGTAAATCGTCGCGGCTTCTTCTTCCCCAGAAATGACTTCAATCGGGTGGCCAAGGATTTGATTGGCCTTTTGCAGAAACAGATCGACATTAGTGGCGGTGCGCAGTGTGGCTGTGCCAACAATACGAATGTGCTCTGCGGGAATATCTTGCAACCGTTCCGCAAATAAGCTCAGGCAATCCCATCCTCGCTGCATCGCTTCTTTACTGAGCGCATTGTGTTCATCAAGCCCAGCGGCAAGACGCACTTTGCGTTTGATTTTAGCCATAGTTTGAACGCTGCCATCGATATGACGCACTACGAGCATATGAAAACTATTCGACCCGAGATCGATGGCTGCATAAAGCGGAGAATTGCCTGCCTGACTCATAAACGGTTTACGCTTCCTTGTGTTGACGCGGTTGTCGTGGACGACGGTTGTTTGACTTACGATCACCTGAACGTGCACCGCCAGTGTTCGTGCGGCGTTGCTGATTACGCGCAGAAGGTGTACGGACTGGCGCTGGTAGATCTTGGATCAAGGCACTTGAATCGTAATCCGAGACCGGAATGGTGTGCTCAATGTATTCTTCAATTGCTGGCAAGTTGATGGCGTAGTCTTCACAAGCAAAGCTGATCGAGTGGCCACTTGCCCCAGCACGGCCAGTACGGCCAATACGGTGAACGTAGTCTTCACAGTCATCAGGTAAATCGTAGTTAAAGACATGCGTTACTTGCGGTATGTGCAGGCCACGAGCTGCCACGTCGGTTGCCACGAGGAGATCTACAGAGCCTTGAGTAAATTGCTCAAGAATCTTTTCGCGTTTCTTCTGTGGAACATCACCAGTGAGCAGGCCAACACGGTGACCATCGGCAGCAAGATGAGCCCAGATGGATTCACACTTATATTTAGTGTTAGCGAAAATAATCGCGCGATCTGGCCATTCTTCTTCAATCAGTGTTTGTAGCAGCGCCATTTTGTCTTCATTAGAAGGGTAGAACAACTCTTCTTGAATACGGTGGCCAGTTTTTTGTTCAGGCTCAACCACAACGTGCTCTGGGTTATGCATGTGCTCAAACGCCAACTCTTGCACGCGGTAAGAAAGCGTTGCCGAGAACAACATGTTCAGACGCTCTTGTGGTGCTGGCATACGGCGGAACAAGAAACGAATGTCTTTAATGAAACCCAAATCGAACATGCGATCGGCTTCATCAAGCACAACCGCTTGAATGTTATTGAGGTTAAACACACGCTGCTTGTAAAAATCGATAATACGACCAGTGGTGCCGATCAGAACGTCAACGCCACCTTGTAGCTTGGCTAACTGCTTATCATAGCTTTCACCGCCGTAAGCGAGGGCTGCTTTGATGCCAGTACTTGCGATTAGAGGCTCAGCATCGTTGTAGATCTGAATCGCTAACTCACGCGTTGGCGCCATGATGATGGCTCGTGGCTGTGTTGGCTGACGGCCTTCGTGTGCAGGAGTGGTCAACAAATGGTTAAAGGTAGCAGTGAGAAACGCGAGCGTTTTACCAGTCCCGGTTTGGGCCTGGCCTGCGATGTCTTGGCCGGAGAGCAGTACCGGCAACGCCAAGGCTTGGATAGGGGTACAAAACTCAAACCCTTTTTTTTCCAATCCTTCAACAACTTGGGGATTTAAACCCAAATCGGCGAACTTTTGCTCTGTGATATGCGTCTTTTTCATGGCTATAGAATATCAGCTAAAGCTTGCATTAAGAAAGCAAATACATTCCAATAGAGCATCAAATTACTGGTTATCATCCAACCAGTTTCGAAAAACACATTGGAGTGGAAGATGAGTGACAAGATTTTGCAGCTGTCTGACGAAGGTTTCGAAAACGACGTTATCAACGCTGCAGGCCCAGTACTAGTTGATTTTTGGGCAGAATGGTGTGGTCCTTGTAAGATGATTGCCCCAATCCTGGACGAAATCGCAGAAGAGTACGAAGGCAAACTCACTATCGGCAAACTGAATATTGACCACAACGCGGGCACACCACCTAAGTTTGGTATTCGTGGCATCCCAACCCTGCTGCTTTTCAAAAACGGCAGCGTAGCTGCGACGAAAGTGGGCGCACTGTCAAAAACTCAATTGAAAGAGTTTTTGGATGCGAACCTATAATCCATAAGTGATTAGTAACAAAACCGTGCAATATCAAAATGCGCGGTTTTGTTTTTTTCAAACTCTGGACTAGAGTTTTATTTAGTGCTAATTTATCGCACGTTAATTAAACAACTTTCTCTTCTTGGTCGATCCTGAGACCAAATCCATCTTAACTAGAAAACAGATCTTATTTTGACTAAACAAGAATCCACCACCATGAACCTTACCGAATTGAAAAACAAACCGGTATCAGACCTGGTCAAGCTTGGCGAAAGCTTGGGTCTGGAAAACCTGGCGCGTTTACGTAAACAAGACATCATCTTCGCAATCCTCAAAGCGCACGCGAAAGGCGGCGAAGATATCTTTGGCGATGGGGTTCTGGAAATTCTGCAAGACGGTTTTGGTTTCCTACGTAGTGCAGACAGTTCGTACCTAGCTGGTCCGGACGATATCTACGTATCACCAAGCCAAATTCGTCGTTTCAACCTACGTACTGGTGACTCGATTGCAGGGAAAATTCGCCCACCTAAAGATGGCGAACGTTACTTTGCACTGTTGAAAGTCAACACGGTTAACGATGATAGACCAGACAACGCTCGCAACAAGATCTTATTTGAGAACTTGACGCCGCTGCACGCGAATGAGCGTATGGTGATGGAGCGTGGTAATGGTTCGACAGAAGACATCACAGCGCGTGTATTGGATTTGGCATCGCCGATTGGTAAAGGTCAACGTGGTTTGATTGTTGCTCCGCCAAAAGCGGGTAAAACCATGCTGCTACAAAATATTGCGCAGAGTATCACTTACAACCACCCTGAGTGTGTGTTGATGGTTCTACTGATTGACGAGCGTCCAGAAGAAGTGACCGAGATGCAGCGTCTAGTGAAAGGTGAAGTGGTTGCTTCTACTTTTGATGAGCCAGCATCTCGCCACGTTCAAGTTGCAGAAATGGTTATCGAGAAAGCGAAGCGTCTCGTTGAGCACAAGAAAGATGTGGTGATTCTACTTGACTCAATTACTCGTCTTGCTCGCGCATACAACACCGTTGTCCCTTCATCAGGTAAAGTACTGACAGGTGGTGTGGACGCAAACGCATTGCACCGTCCAAAACGTTTCTTCGGTGCGGCGCGTAATGTTGAGGAAGGCGGTAGCTTAACCATTATCGCGACTGCGTTGGTTGACACAGGTTCTAAGATGGACGAAGTGATCTACGAAGAGTTCAAGGGTACCGGTAACATGGAACTGCATTTGAACCGTAAGATCGCGGAAAAACGTGTATTCCCTGCGATTGACTTCAACCGCTCTGGTACTCGTCGTGAAGAGTTGCTAACGAAGCCAGATGAACTACAGAAAATGTGGATTCTGCGTAAGATTGTTCATCCTATGGGCGAAACAGACGCGATGGAATTCCTCATCGATAAGCTTGCGATGACGAAAACCAACGATGAATTTTTTGACGCAATGCGCCGTCAATAAAAGACTCACTTTAAGAAAACGCCACTCACTTCGAGTGGCGTTTTTGTTTGCATTTAGCTGAATAACTGTTCAGAATGGATTTGAATGTTAACAGGAGGTTAATATGCAACATGGATTGTTGTCGTCGCTACTCCTCTCTTTATCACTGTTTTGGATGCCGCAGATTGCGTTGGCGAAGGAAGTGCCAGCCGACACGGTGCAGCAGTGGCTTCAAGATCAACAAGTCGAGAGCAAAGTCTCTGAACTTTTGGATTATGCACTTCGCGACAAAACAAATGAGCTGAAGTTTTCTTTAGAACGATTGGCACTCCCTCAACAAGAAGTGGTGCGTTATGTCTTGCTCGATAAGCTTGAGAAAAATCAAGTGATCTTAACGCCTCGGATGGCGCTTTTTGTCGAGTCACAAATCAAGCAAACACCAGCTTACCAAGTGGTTGAAAAAGGGGATGGTTACGAGTTTACTGTCCCTGCGTTTAACTATCCTGCCATTGCCAGTCGACTTATCAAACGTTGGAAACAAGACCAATCCACGTTGGAGTTCATTTTATTAGCGGAGCAAGGAAAGTTTGATTTGCAGACGTGGCTCTCAGGCTCTACTCATCAGGTTCAATTGCGCGAATCTTTGCTACTCAAAGAGTTGGACAGTTTATCGCCAGAAGCGTTAGATCGATTAGTGAATCAATTAGTCGATAAGCCCATCACCACTTGGTTACCTTCTTCCGCCGTCGTCGTGCGTTTTGCTCAAGTGAGCGAGCGTCCAGATGTGTATCATCTATTGTGGCGGATGAAAGCGGATCACAACAGCCAAGCAGAGTTAACACGTTTGGCGTCTATGGGAGATGAACAGGCGTTGCAACAAGTGATGGCGGCAGCGTTGAATCCAAGCCTGAAAGAACAAGCGATTCAGGCGCTGGCAAGTAAACATCCGCTCTCCCAAGACGTGAAGCAGTTTCTTATTACGAGAATGGCTCTGCCTGATGAGGCTGCGCTAGTGGCAAAAGAACTCAGTAAACAAGGTCATGAGGGATGGTTGCAAGAGGTATTATCGGGTGGCTACCCGGTTAAGCGTCATCTCATCGCACAAGCTTTAAAATAAAAGTTGCAAAATAGCCTCACAAAATTAGCGGATCCTATCGAAATGCGTTTTGTTATACTGCCTCAAGTTTACCCACTTCATGTAGAAGGCCTATGAGTTTTAAGGATTTACGCGACTTCCTCAATCACCTAGAGAAGAAAGGGCAATTAAAGCGCATTACCCACCCAGTTGATCCCGCTTATGAAATGACCGAGATCAGTGACCGAACACTGCGAGCGGGCGGCCCGGCTTTACTGTTCGAAAACCCAATTGGTTACGATATCCCAGTGTTGACAAACTTATTTGGTACCGCTGAGCGCGTTGCGATGGGGATGGGAAGAGAACAAGTAAAAGAACTGCGTGAGGTTGGGCAGTGGCTTGCCTATCTCAAAGAACCTGAGCCACCTAAAGGTTTTAAAGACGCTTTGGATAAGCTGCCTGTGTTCAAACAAGTTTTAAATATGCCTGTGAAGCGTTTACGCAAAGCAGCATGCCAAGAAGTGGTTTGGCAAGGTGAAGAGGTTGATCTGGACAAGATTCCCGTGATGAGCTGCTGGCAAGATGATGTTGCGCCACTGTTAACTTGGGGATTAACCATTACGCGAGGTCCCCACAAGAAGCGCCAAAATTTGGGGATCTACCGTCAACAGAAAATCGCAAAAAACAAAATCATCATGCGCTGGCTAGCACACCGAGGTGGGGCTTTGGATCTACGTGACTGGATGGAAAAGTACCCCGGAAAACCTTTTCCTGTGTCGGTTGCATTCGGTGCGGATCCTGCCACGATTCTAGGGGCGGTGACACCAGTACCAGATACACTTTCGGAATATGCTTTTGCAGGTCTCTTGCGTGGGAGTAAAACCGAAGTGGTTAAGTCCGTCAGCAATGATCTCGAAATCCCCGCGAGTGCAGAGATTGTGCTCGAAGGCTATATCGACCCAAACGAGTATGCCGATGAGGGGCCTTATGGTGACCATACTGGCTATTACAATGAAAAGGAAAAGCACCACGTTTTTACCATCACGCATATTACGATGCGTAAAGAGCCTATCTATCATAGTACTTACACCGGTCGCCCACCAGATGAACCCGCGGTATTAGGGGTGGCCCTCAATGAAGTTTTCGTGCCAATCTTGCAAAAGCAGTTCCCTGAAATAGAAGATTTCTATCTGCCACCGGAAGGGTGCTCTTACCGAATGGCTGTCGTGACGATGAAAAAGCAATACCCAGGCCATGCGAAACGCGTGATGATGGGCGTTTGGTCTTTTTTACGTCAGTTCATGTACACCAAGTATGTAGTGGTGTGTGATGAATCAGTGAATGCGCGTGATTGGGATGATGTCGTTAAGGCGATGACGGAAAATATGAACCCAATACTCGACTCTCTATTTATTGAGAGCACGCCGATAGATTCTCTCGATTTTGCCTCACCTGTGGCTGGGTTAGGTTCAAAGATGGGCCTAGATGCCACCATAAAATGGGAGGCGGAGTTAGCATTGCAAGGGGCGACGGTGTCCACAGAGTTTGCGTCGCAGATTGGTATCGATGTGAATGCTCTTAAAGCGGTCCATCCTCTAATATCAGATATCTATGTGCCAGCGGTTGCGAGTGGTCAGTTTATAGTTGTTAAAATCAATAAAACCCATGCTGGGCAATGCAAAGAAGTGGTAGAAAGCTTATGGCAAGTCGGGAGCGTTAAACAGCGCAATAAATTTATCGTGGTGTGTGATGACGATGTCAAAGCCGATGATTGGCATGACATCATCTGGGCGATCACTACGCGGATGGATCCAGCACGCGATACGTTGAAGATAGACGGTAGTGAGAGTTGTAGCGCTAAATTGGTTTTTGATGCCACCAATAAGTACCCTGAAGAAATCACGAGAGAATGGGGAAAACCGATTAAAAAAGATCCTAAACTTGTGGCTAAAGTCGATGCGCTTTGGCAGGAGTTCGGTATTCTATGAGCCATATGGTACGCCTTCTTCCTATGGATATCTCTTTTGTCGTTAGAGAAGGTGAAACGGTTTTGGACGCTGCGCTCAACAATAACATTGCGTTTCCAAACCGTTGCCAAATGGGTTCATGTGCCATGTGCATGTGCCGAAAAGTCTCTGGAGAGATTCGTTATCAACTAGAGCCACTATTAACTGAACAAGAACAACGACAAGGCTGGATATTTCCTTGTCTGGCCTATACAGAAAGTAATTTAGAACTTACCTTCGCCGAAGAGTAAGTCAGAGGAATACCATGACAATTCAATGTAAAGTAAAGTCGATTAAGCCACTAGCCAGCAACACTTACCAGATCCTATTGCATCCTGAAAACCCAGTCTCCTTTAAAGCAGGTCAATATCTCATGGTGGTGATGGGCGAGAAAGACAAGCGTCCATTTTCCATTGCCAGTAGCCCTTGTCGTCACGAAGGGGAGTTAGAGTTACATATCGGTGCGGCCGAACATAATGCCTATGCACTTGAAGTGGTGGAGGTGATGCAGAATGCATTGGATAACGATAGCTATATTGATATCGATGCACCACATGGCGATGCGTGGATCCGTGAAGAGAGCGAAAGACCGATGTTACTCATTGCTGGTGGAACGGGTTTTAGTTATGTACGTTCTATTCTCGATCACTGTATCGCGCAGAATAAGCCAAACTCAATTTATCTTTACTGGGGAGCTAGGGATTATTCACAACTTTACGCGAGCGAAGAGTTGGCTTTGATTGCCAGCCAAAATGCGAATGTGCATTTTATTCCCGTCGTGGAAGAGTCTCCTGCGAATTGGCAGGGCAAAGTGGGTAACGTATTACAAGCCATCCACGAGGATTTCAGTAGTTTGGAAAACTACGATATTTACATCGCAGGTCGATTTGAGATGGCTGGCTTGGCAAGAGAGCAATTTACACAGCAAAAACAAGCTAAGCGTGAAAGAATGTTTGCTGATGCATACGCCTTTATTTAAGTTTGTCCTATCATTTACCCCATCTTATTAGTCGCGAAAGGGGGTGTTTTGCTCTCTTTTGCGCCACATTGTTGGCTTTGTAATCAAACAAACGCTTTTGGTGACTTTTTTTCAAATTAGGGGTTGCCAATAAAACTGCCTTCCCTATAATGCGCATCCACCGACACGGCAGACAGCGTAAGGCTTCAGCAAGGTCGGGTGAGGCAAAAGTTTCTGAGAAAATAAATTTGAAAAAGTGTTTGACTCTTCAAATTAACTCGCTAGAATGCACCTCCGCTTTGAGAGAAA
>NZ_JAQQBT010000024.1:0-23674 GCF_028570825.1 Vibrio sp. CCUG 15886
CGGCGAGTTTTGGTGGTGAAAGTGGTCTGCGGGAAGTTGGTTTGTGCGGCATTCACCCCTTAACGCAGCGTTATAACCACGGCATAAAATGGAGTATTTATGATAGCAAGGGAATGGAAAGCTACTTGCCCTAAAGAGTATGAAGAAGGGTTTATTGCATACCTGTATGAGACAGGGATCAAAGATACATCTAGTACACAAGGTTTCCTCGGTGCTCAAATTTTAAATCGAGATTTAGGTGATATTGCTGAAATCACGTTGTTGACCTATTGGGAAGATCTTGAATGTATCAAAGCATTTTCTGGTGAAGACATCAGTGTCGCCAAATTATATCCAGAGGATGAAAAGTACAAATTGAATCCAGATCGTCATGTTAGCCACTATGAAGTCCGTGAGAACATGTGGTTATAACAAATTGTTCAAGAGTGATTCGGCACGCGTGGCATTTTTACTATGCGTTGGTTTTAGTGTTTAAGGTGGTATGCGGAGGCTTCGGTATTGCGTGCCTCACACCTTAACAAGGCGTTATGCTTAATCACGTAAAATCAGTGGTTTATGTTTCTCTTTGCTCCCTCGGCTGGTTAGCTTCGAGTTTGTTGGCAAGTTGGCTTCAGTAGGCGCTGTTTTCCGGACACTCATTCTTTGGCGCTGGAAATTCGGAGAATTGCCTCAATCAATTTTCAGGTAAGCACGAGGTTAGGGCGGCTGGCTCAATCAGAAATCAGCTTTCAGTTCTTAGTTGCCCAAGCTTGAAATGTTAAAAGTCCAAGTCTGCCTTTCAAAACTATGAGTCATTTCGGTTTTCTACGTTTTGGCTTTTGTTTGTAAATCAAAGTCGAGTTAATCTTGTTTCGAGTAAAACGTAACCCTTTGAAGCTTAAGCATAACAAGGCGTTCAAGTGGGATTCATGCCGCGTGGCATTTTTGGTTTGCAGTGAGTTTTTGTGGTGAAAGTGGCTTGCGGAAAGTTGGTTTAGGCGGCATTCACCCCTTAACGCAGCGTTATGCTTAATCTCTTAAAATCAGTGGTTTAGTGTTTTTCTTTGTTTCCTCGGCTTGTTGGTTTTGTGCTTGTCGGCAAGTTGACTTCATTGGACGCTGTTTTTCGGACACTTATTCTTTGGCGCTGAAAATTCAGGGATTTGCCTCAGTCAATTTTCGGGTAAGCGAGAGGTTAGGCCGGTTGGCTTAATCAGCAATTTGATCTTAGGTTTTTGAGTTTTAGCGGCCAAATTTCAAAGTCCGATTTTTAAAACTATGAGTCATTTCGGTTTTCTATGTTTTGGCTTTTGTTTGTAAATCAAAGTCGAGTTAATCTTGGTTCCAGAAAAGCGTAACACATTGAAGCTTAAGCATAACAAGGCGTTCAAGAGGGATTCATGCCGCGTGGCATTTTTAGTATGCGGTGAGTTTTGGTGGTGAAAATGGTCTGCGGAAGGTTGGTTTATGCGGCATTCACCCCTTAACGCGGCGTTATATTTTCATTCGAGGTAAGGGATACATGGAAAGGACTCTGATTTTATTTTGTCTGCTATTTTCATCTCTTTCTTTGGCATCCAGTTCGAACAATGCTCTTGAGTTCAAAGAGTACTTGGCTACAGAAATTGAAGCTGATGAGCTTAGAAAAGTTGGCTTACATTTGGTGACTCTTTGGGAGCAACTGCACGATATTTATATCACGCAAAAAAAGTTTGTTAACTCTGAACTCGAAGAGGCAATAGATTTGATGGTTAACATAGTCAACGCAGAAAGATGCCTTACAGAAGTTCAAAAACACTATCCGTCAGAGCCGCTTTTGAAATCGAAGTATTTTAGTAGTATTGATTTAGCGTTCGAGTATCGAAAGGCAGATGGATACTTATGGAACTTGGTTAGAGATCATCAAGATGTGGTACTTTCGCGTATTGAGAAAGAGCGCTGTAAAGATATTTTGAGTGTTAGCGAAATCGAAAATATAACAAAGCGTTAAAGAGGGATTCATGCCGCGTGGCATTTTTGGTATGCGGTTAGTTTTGGTGGTGAAGGTGGTCTGCGGAAGGTTGGTTTAGGCGGCATTCACCCCTTAACGCAGCGTTAGCTGAATGGTGGTAAATATCAGCATGATCGAAATTAGAAAGTATCAAGAATCAGATGCGCATGATTTATGGGCTATTTTTTATCATACGGTTCGTAATGTGAACTTACGTGATTATTCGCAAGCCCAAGTTGAAGCATGGGCTCCAGATGAATTTTCTTCAGAGATTTGGCAACGAAAAATGAACTCTCTTTCACCTTTTGTTGCTGAAATTGGTGGAAAAATTGTTGGTTATAGTGATCTTCAAGAAAATGGATTAATTGATCATTTCTTTTGTCACCATGAACATCAAGGTCAAGGCGTCGGACGACAGTTAATGGAACATGTACTCAGAATGGGTGAGTTACAAGGAATTACTAGGTTTTCCTCTGAGGTGAGTATTACAGCTCGTCCGTTTTATGAGAGATTTGGGTTCAAAGTTATACAAGAACAAACCATAGAAGTTCGCGGTCAAAAGCTGTGCAACTTTGTCATGGAGAAATTCAGCTAACAAGGCGTTCAAGAGGGATTCATGCCGCGTGGCATTTTTGGTATGCGGTGAGTTTTAGTGGTGAAAGTGGTCTGCGGAAAGTTGGTTTGTGCGGCATTCACCCCTTAACGCGGCGTTATGTGTCTTTCCGGAATTTATCTTTCTAAATCAAAAAGTAAAAATTAGAATTGCGGAAAATGTTTCTAGTGGATTACTAGTATGAATCGTCACAATATCATTGGGTTCTTATCATCGGTTTTGTCTTTGAGTACCCTAGTTTTCGTCATCATGGACGGGTCTCACTTTCCGCTTCTCGTTTGGCCTTACGAAGCTTTCCAAGGTTTGGTATTTTCTTTCGTTTGGGGTTTTGGTGTCTCGACAACGGTTGGCTACTTTTTCTCAATAATAGTTGCTGTTACTGTGGCGGTAGTAAGTTTCGCGGTGGGGCATAAATTATCGCGCTTTGTGGTCAAAACAGGTAATCTTTAACTGTTAATTCAAACACATAACAAGGCGTTCAAGTGGGATTCATGCCGCGTGGCATTTTTGGCATGCGGTGAGTTTTGGTGGTGAAGGTGGTCTGCGGAAGGTTGGTTTAGGCGGCATTCACCCCTTAACGCAGCGTTATGCTTAATCACGTAAAATCAGTGGTTTATGGTTTTTCTTTGTTCCCTCCGATTTTGAGTTATGTGCTCGTCGGCAAGTTGGCTTCAGTGGGCGCTATTTTCTGGACACTTATTCTTTGGTGTTGGAAGTTCAGAGAATTGCCTCAATCAATTTTCGGGCAAGCGTGAGGTTAGGGCTGTTGGCTCAATCAGAACTTTGAACTTAGGTTTTTGAGTTTTAGCAGCCAAATTTCAAAGTCTGATTTTCAAAAATTATGAGTCATTCCAGTTTTCCGTGTTTTGGCTTTTGTTTGTGAATCAAAGTCGAGTTAATCTTGTTCCTAGTAAAGCGTAACCCATTGAAGCTTAAGCATAACAAGGCGTTCAAGAGGGATTCATGCCGCGTGGCATTTTTGGTATGCGGCGAGTTTTGGTGGTGAAAGTGGTCTGCGGGAAGTTGGTTTGTGCGGCATTCACCCCTTAACGCAGCGTTAGGCGACGGGCAGGAAAGTTCTTTGTTCTCATCTTCTTAGTTCTCTTTGGCTATTCGCTTTTCTAAGTCGGTAATTTCGTATTGTCGGCTCAAATTCTTGAATTTCTTCAAGCGTAAAACATGCCAAAATTCGTGGGTTGCCTCATTGTTTTATGGGGCTGGTTGGCGGTGAATTTCACTGGTTCAAAGTGTGGCAAGGGCAAGTCAATTGAGGCTTTTGAATTTGCTGTGAGTTTGCACCTTTGGGCTTTACGGGTTCAAAACCTGCTTTGTTGCTGAAGGTCAGCATTTCGTGGTTGTTGAAACCTTGGCTGAAACATAGTGGCTTTTATGGTTCTTGAATCACAAAAAGTCAGTGGGTGTTTGGTTGCTTATTTGGTTTCGGGTAATCTGCTTTCAAACATCCTTGAACACTGGTGGGAAACTTCGCCTAACAAGGCGTTTAAGACGGATTCACAACGCTTGGCACTTTTGCCTCTACTTCAAATTTAGTGTTTATGGCACAATGTTTTAGGTTGGGTGGTAGCGTTGTTCACCCCTTAATTGGGCGTTAGGCGACGGGCAGGAAAGTTCTTTGTTCTCATCTTCTTAGTTCTCTTTGGCTATTCGTTTTTCTAAGTCGGCAATTTCGTATTGTCGGCTCAAATTCTTGAATTTCTTCAAGCGTAAAACATGCCAAAATTCGTGGGTTGCCTCATTGTTTTATGGGGCTGGTTGACGGTGAATTTCACTGGTTCAAAGTGTGGCAAGGGCAAGTCAATTGAGGCTTTTGAATTTGCTGTGAGTTTGCACCTTTGGGCTTTACGGGTTCAAAACCTGCTTTGTTGCTGAAGGTCAGCATTTCGTGGTTGTTGAAACCTTGGCTGAAACATAGTGGCTTTTATGGTTCTTGAATCACAAAAAGTCAGTGGGTGTTTGGTTGCTTATTTGGTTTCGGGTAATCTGCTTTCAAACATCCTTGAACACTGGTGGGAAACTTCGCCTAACAAGGCGTTTAAGACGGATTCACAACGCTTGGCACTTTTGCCTCTACTTCAAATTTAGTGTTTATGGCACAATGTTTTAGGTTGGGTGGTAGCGTTGTTCACCACTTAACGCGGCGTTATACCAATTCATCGTAATCAGCTCCAAATCAAGACACTATCGAGAGAAGCTTGGTTTCTATATACTTCCTTATTTCAAAGGAAAACCAAAATGGAAATGATCATCGTTTCATCAGAACAGCAGAAACGTCTAATCATGATCTTTAGTCGTACAACATCACAAATGTCTGATAAAGCACTTCTAAACGATCTAAGCTCATATTCGGTGAATTCCAGCGTTTATCCAGCTTTCAAAGCCGCGTCAGATCTACGAGTAGATCGTATAAAATTACCATTTGGTGATGATAGAAGAGGCTCTTTAGAGGGCGGTGATTTCCTTTATCGTTATCTGTCTAGAGGGTATATCTGCCTTGGTGACTTCACGGGACAACCTAAGCCAGATTTATCTCAATGGGGTGTTCGCTCAGTTCGTAAACTCCCTAAAGTTGGGTTTGGCTTATAAGTTAGGTTGCTTATGATTGGCCAAAAATTGGTATAACAAGGCGTTCAAGAGGGATTCATGCCGCGTGGCATTTTTGGTATGCGGCGAGTTTTGGTGGTGAAAGTGGTTTGCGGGAAGTTGGTTTATGCGGCATTCACCCCTTAACGCAGCGTTAGCTTCTTAAAGGCTAGAACCATCAAAATCTAAGTTCATTTGCTGTGAAAATTCAGCTTTTAGCGTTCAAATGTCACAACTTGGCTTTCGAGTTTGTCGGATTCTGACTTGGTAGAAAGTGTTGAATGTTCAGCAGTTTCAAAGTTGCTGAAAACCATCAAACCTCGATGCTTCAAGGTTGTTGGATGTTCCACACGGAAAGTTTGGTTTCACAAAAGGCTGCATCATCGCTGTGATCTTGCTTTCTTTGTCGCGGACTCTTAACCGTGGCCAACTTAACCTAGATCGTTTTAGGTTTTGGCAGCCAACTTCACAGCTTTTGGCGTTGGATGTGTGTTTGTGTGATGCTTCTGCGTAAAATGGCTTTCAAGCAAATGTGTTTAAAAATCATTATTAAACAATAGGCTACGAAGCTAACAAACGCCTCAAGAGGGACTGTCAACGCGCGGCGTTTCCAGTCCCAATGAGCCGCGGTGGTTGCGGCTGGTGTGTTTAAGTTTAGTGGTAATGCGTTGTCAGCCCCTTAGGCGGGCGTTATGTTTAATCACGTAAAATCAGTTGGTTGCATCTTTTCTTTGCTTTCTCGGCTTTATAATTTTGGTCTTGTCGGCAAGTTGACTTCAGTGATCGCTGTTTGCTGGACTTCAATTCGTGGGCGCTAAAAATTCAGAGAGTTGCCTCATTGAAATGCAGTGTTTTGGTGAGGTGAGCGCAGCTTGCTCAGTTTCAAAGCTAGAGCTTCAACTTTCGTTTCTCACGTTGAGATTCAATGCAAATTCAATCAAATTTATGAGTTAATTCAGTTTTTTAGCCTATGGTTTTGGTGTGCAAAGGTAAGTCGAGTTAAGCTCTTGGTATCGTAAAACTTAACCCTTTGAGTCTTAAACATAACAAGGCGTTCAAGAGGGATTCATGCCGCGTGGCATTTTTAGTATGCGGTGGTTTTTGGGGTTGAAAGTGGTCTGCGGAAAGCTGGTTTAAGCGGCATTCACCCCTTAACGCAGCGTTAGAAAAATCTAAGGAGTTACGGTGATATTATTAAGTGAAAGAGTACGAAAAGAAATGCATTCAGAAGCTGCTTCCTTGTGGATAATTCCTTCTTCTGATGAAAGTTATAAAACAGCTGCCATTATGAAAGTTCCCTCTGCTTCGATTAAGGCGATAATCACTAAATGTAAGTTTGATGTGTCCATAGCGCTACATGATGATGTCTTAATGTATGCTTACAGGGTTTACGATGTTCCTGAAAGTCCGCTAGTTATTTCCGGTTGTATAACTATCGAAGAGGAATTGTCCTCAGTCACTGAATTACTTGATAAGAAAACGACACAGTTATTTCTTTTTAATGAATTAGATATATGTATTGGTTGGTCTGAGGTAGAGTTAAACGGTCCAAATTTGAAGTTACTTGAAGTGTTTAAGAGCAGCCGACCGTATATTGGAGAGTTTAATTCCGATTGTTCATATGCTTTAGACTGTTTGCATTTTACTCTAGACACTAAAGCTAAAAGTAAAAATCATCCAAAGGCGGATGTGTATACTTTTGATGTGGAAGCTAAAGGCTGGAATATAAATACCACCGTTTTTATGGGAGTTAATGATTATTCGTCAATGGTCTTAGATGACAAAGATGAAGGAGTCATGCTTGAGCGGGCAATATGGTCTTCGTTGGAATCGGTTTTTCCGTTTACCTTGCACAAGTCTCCACAAGTGAGAATTGGTGATAAAAGTAGAGAGCTTACTGACGTCTTAGCGTTTGATGAGTTAGGAGCAATATTAATCGAATCTAAAGATTTATCGGTGATACAAGCAGGTTTTGAACGTTCTATGGATCGTCGGGTTGCTGGAGTTCAAAAGCAGGTAAATAAGGCGATAGGTCAACTTGTAGGAGTGTGTAATGCGTTAAGTCGAGGAGAAGAAATTTCTGACTCAGGTGGAGAAAAATTAGAAGTTAACCGCGATGCTCCTCATCATTGTATCGTACTCGTAACAGAAATTAATCATCATGGTGACTGGAGTAATGTAGTTAAAGAGTTAATTAGTGCTTTCAGAGAAACAAGGTGTTTTTTCCATTTACTTGACTTAAGGGAGTTGGTCTGTCTTCTGAAGTTGAGCTGCTTTTGCCCCAAAACATTCAGAGTGATACTTGTCCAACGGTTTAAGCAATTTATGCAATTAGAATCTATTCATATCCGCTCTGAAAGAAGGCGTTGAGATTTACCTAACAAGCAATTTAAGAGGGATTCACAACGCTTGGCACTTTTGCTGCTACTTCAGTTTTAGCGTTTATGGCACAATGCTTTAGGTTTGGGTGGAGGCGTTGTTCACCCCTTAATTGGGCGTTATGCTTAATCACGTAAAATCAGTGGCTTATGATTTTCCTTTGTTCCCTCGGCTGATTAGTTTCGAGTTAGTCGGCAAGTTGGCTTCATTGGGCGCTGCTTTCCGGACACTTATTCTTTGGCGCTGGAAATTCAGAGAATTGCCTCAATCAATTTTCAGGTAAGCACGAAGTTAGGGCGGCTGGCTTAATCAGCAATTTGATCTTAGGTTTTGGAGTTTTAGCAGCCAAATTTCAAAGTCCGATTTTCAAAACTATGAGTCATTTCGTTTTTCTACGTTTTGGTTTTTGTTTGTAAATCAAAGTCGAGTTAATCTTGATTCTATTAAAGCGTAACCCATTGAAGCTTAAGCATAACAAAGCGTTCAAGAGGGATTCATGCCGCGTGGCATTTTTGGCATGCGGTGAGTTTTGGTGGTGAAAGTGGTCTGCGGAAAGTTGGTTTAGGCGGCATTCACCCCTTAACGCAGCGTTAGCCCTTTCAAGGAAAACAATGGATATTGTATTTGAAATTAATGTAACGGAAGCACAACACAAAGCTATTGAGGCTTTGAGGAATCAGTCTTTTCCTGAGCATCAAGCCAATCGCTCCTACTATAAGCAACTGCCTCATATGCGTGCTTTACAATATGAAGGTGACATGCTCGTGGGCTATTTAGGGTTAGATTATCGCGCCGTGAAAGTCGGTGATGAAGTTTACAAAGTCTTGGGTGTCATTGATTTCTGTGTTGCTGGACAATATCGAGGTAAAGGCATTGGGTCACTTATGCTTTCTGAAGTGTCGTCGTTTGCAAAGGGAAAAGGGGTTGATTTCATTATGCTAATCTCTGAACTAGATGGCTTCTATCTGAAGCATGGTTATAGCAAAGTCGAGACAATCCATTCTTGGTTACGGCTTAATGAACACACAAACTATGGTGTGGCAGTTGAGCATATTGATGATCTGTTTATCAAACCAGTAAGTGGCAAAGAGTGGGCAAATGGTCATTTGGACTGGTTAGGTTATATGTACTAATCGGCACAGGGCTAACAAAGCGTTAAAGAGGGATTCATGCCGCGTGGCATTTTTGGTATGCGGTGAGTTTTGGTGGTGAAAGTGGTGTGCGGAAAGTTGGTTTAGGCGGCATTCACCCCTTAACGCAGCGTTATGCAAATATTCAAATCAGCCGATTTTCCAGTGCTTAGGTCTAGGCTATTGGCGAAAATAAATTGGCTAACTGGCTACAGCATTCTGGTAAACTGCGACCAAACTAAGCGGTATTATTAGGATCCAAGCGATGAGCCAAGAGCAACCAAACAACCCTTTACATGGATTAACCTTAGAGAAAATCCTTGTTCGTTTACAAGAGCACTATGGTTGGGAAGGGTTAGACAGAGAAATTCAAATTAACTGTTTTTACAGCAATCCATCAATCAAATCTTCTCTTAAGTTTTTGCGTCGCACACAGTGGGCGAGAGACAAGGTTGAGGCTTTGTATATAGATACGTTTTGCCGTTAAGAACATTTGCATAACAAAGCGTTAAAGCGGGACTTGGCACGCGTGGCATTTTCGGTTTGCAGTTTGTTTAGTGGTTAAGGTGTTATGCGACAACTTTTGTATTGCGTGCCAGCGCCCCTTAACGCGGCGTTATGCTTAATCACGTAAAATCAGTGGTTTATGGTTTTTCTTTGTTCCCTCCGATTTTGAGTTATGTGCTCGTCGGCAAGTTGGCTTCAGTGGGCGCTATTTTCTGGACACTTATTCTTTGGTGTTGGAAGTTCAGAGAATTGCCTCAATCAATTTTCGGGCAAGCGTGAGGTTAGGGCTGTTGGCTCAATCAGAACTTTGAACTTAGGTTTTTGAGTTTTAGCAGCCAAATTTCAAAGTCTGATTTTCAAAAATTATGAGTCATTCCAGTTTTCCGTGTTTTGGCTTTTGTTTGTGAATCAAAGTCGAGTTAATCTTGTTCCTAGTAAAGCGTAACCCATTGAAGCTTAAGCATAACAAGGCGTTCAAGAGGGATTCATGCCGCGTGGCATTTTTGGTATGCGGCGAGTTTTGGTGGTGAAAGTGGTCTGCGGGAAGTTGGTTTGTGCGGCATTCACCCCTTAACGCAGCGTTATGCTTAATCACATAAAATCAGTGGTTTATGGTTTTTCTTTGTTCCCTTGGCTGATTGGTTTTGTGGTTGTCGGCAAGTCGGTTTCATTGGGCGCTGTTTTTTTGGACATTTATTCTTTGGCGCTGGAAAATCGGAGAATTGCCTCAATCAATTTTCAGGTAAGCGCTAGGTTGGGGCGTCTGGCTCAATCGGCAATTTGAACTTAGGTTTTTGAGTTTGATCCGCCAAATTTCAAAGTCTGATTTTCAAAATTATGAGTCATTTCAGGTTCTTAGATTTTGCCTTTTGTTAGCTAATCCTAGCCGAGTTAATCTTGGTTTTGGTAAAAATGCGGCTGTTGAAGCTTAAGCATAACAAGGCGTTCAAGAGGGATTCATGCCGCGTGGCATTTTTAGTATGCGGTGAGTTTTGGTGGTGCAAGTGGTCTGCGGAAACTTGGTTTGAGCGGCATTCACCCCTTAACGCAGCGTTATAAGCACGATGGTTTGGAGTCAAATGGATAAATTCTTTCTCGCGATATCTAGCGCCATTATTGGTGTTATTGCAACGCATGTTTACACTGTCATCAAAGAGTGGAAGCGCAAGTCTAAAATTAAGCAGCAACTAAAACTGGAGTTATCTGCAATTCAACAGCAACTTCAACAGCAGTTAACTGTTTATGAAGATGCGTTTAGTATTATTTCTCAGGATTCTTACCCTAGCGTTTTACCTCGGAGCATTGCGACCCCAATTTACGACGAGTTTTTCAAAGAGGTATTACTTGATCTTAAGTCAGATTATCGACTTGCATATCAAAAAATCCATCATGATGTAGCATTAGTGAACCGATTTAACGAACAATGGCAGGGAGAGTTCGTTCTAAAGCAAAAGCAAATACATCAGCAGGGGATAAATCCAAGTATTGAAGATGCAAAATACATCGTAGAGTTGGTTGAGAATGCTTATCTAAACGCTTGCGTTACTTCTTGGTATATCACTAGGTTTTTAGCAAATGAAGAGCAGTCCATTTGGAAGTTTGATGACACGATTCAAGCGGACTACAAAAGACAGATAAAGGCTATTGTTTCCAGAATTGAAGAGATCAAGCCTAAAAATTGTGCCTATAACAAAGCGTTCAAGAGTAATTAGTAACGCGTAATGGAGCGTGTGACTTCGTGCTTATAACAAAGCGTTCAAGAGGGACTTGGCACGCGTGGCATTTTCAGTTTGCGGTTAGTTTAGCGGTTAAGGTGTGATGCGGTCACTTTTGTATTGCGTGCCTGCGCCCCTTAACGCGGCGTTATGCTTAATCAAGCAAAATCAGTTGGTTATGGTTTTTCTTTGTTCCCTCAGCTTTTTGATTTTGTGCTCGTCGGCAAGTTGGCTTCAGTGGGCGCTGTTTTCCGGACACTTATTCTTTGGCGCTGGAAATTCGGAGAGTTGCCTCAATCAGTTTTCGCGTAAGCGCGAGGTTAGGGTGGCTGGCTCAATCAGCAATTTGATCTTAGGTTTTTGAGTTTTAGCAGCCAAATTTCAAAGTCTGGTTTTTAAAAACTATGAGTCATTTCAGTTTTCTAGCTTTTGGCTTTTGTTTATGAATCAAAGTCGAGTTAATCTTGTTTCCAGAAAAACGTAACCCATTGAAGCTTAAGCATAACAAGGCGTTCAAGTGGGATTCATGCCGCGTGGCATTTTTGGTTTGCAGTGAGTTTTAGTGGTGAAAGTGGCTTGCGGAAAGTTGGTTTGTGCGGCATTCACCCCTTAACGCGGCGTTATGCTTAATCAAGTAAAATCAGTGGTTTATGGTTTTTCTTTGTTCCCTCAGCTTGTCAGTTTGATGTTTGTCGGCAAGTTGGCTTTTGTGTGCGCTATTTTCTGGACATCCATTCTTGGTCGCTAAAAATTCTGAGAGTTGCCTCAATCAATTTTCGGGCAAGCGCGAGGTTAGGGTGGCTGACTCAATCAGCAATTTGATCTTAGGTTTTTGAGTTTTAGCGGCCAGATTTCAAAGTCCGATTTTCAAAACTATGAGTCATTTTGGTTTTCGACGTTTTGGCTTTTGTTTGTAAATCAAAGTCGAGTTAATCTTGGTTCTATTAAAACGCCACCCATTGAAGCTTAAGCATAACAAAGCGTTCAAGCGGGATTCATGCCGCGTGGCATTTTTGGTTTGCAGAGAGTTTTGTGGTTAAGTTGGTCTGCGGGAAGTCGGTTTAAACGGCATTCACCCCTTAACGCGGCGTTATGCTTAATCACGTAAAATCAGTGGTTTATGTTTCTCTTTGCTCCCTCGGCTGGTTAGTTTCGAGTTTGTTGGCAAGTTGGCTTCAGTAGGCGCTGTTTTTCGGACACTCATTCTTTGGCGCTGGAAATTCGGAGAATTGCCTCAATCAATTATCAGGTAAGCACGAGGTTAGGGCGACTGGCTCAATCAGAAATCAGCTTTCAGTTCTTAGTTGCCCAAGCTTGAAATGTTAAAAGTCCAAGTCTGCCTTTCAAAACTATGAGTCATTTCGGTTTTCTACGTTTTGGCTTTTGTTTGTAAATCAAAGTCGAGTTAATCTTGTTTCGAGTAAAACGTAACCCATTGAAGCTTAAGCATAACAAGGCGTTCAAGAGGGATTCATGCCGCGTGGCATTTTTGGTATGCGGCGAGTTTTGGTGGTGAAAGTGGTCTGCGGAAAGTTGGTTTATGCGGCATTCACCCCTTAACGCTGGGATTGGTATGTATTACTCAGTAAACAACAAAGAACAGAGAGGATGTTTAATGTAATCTAAATCAATGCTTTAAATGTTGATTGGTTGTTTATTGTTGTTCATTTAAATGCCTGTGTATACAATAATTCTGCTACATAATCGCTACACAAGGAATCTGTGTCATGGCTATCAAGCAGAAAATTACCGCCAGCTCTATCAAAAATCTCACCATCGCAGACGAGCGATTGAATGACACCGAAATCAGCGGATTTCATGCGCGGATTTCCCCCAAAGGGGTGATCAAGTATTACCTCTACTATCGAATTCACGGTAAGCAGCGCAATTTCTTGCTCGGTTCAGCCAATGCTTTAACGCCAGCGCAAGCGCGAGACTTAGCCAAAGAAAAAGCGGGGCAAGTCGCGGCGGGGGAAGATGTGCAAGTCACTCGCCATGAAGCGAAAAAGCGAGAGCAGCGTAACAGCCTGACACTGAGTAAATTCCTTGAGGAACATTATTCCGCCTATCTCATGTCGATTAATGCAAAAACTGCGCAAAAGTCGTTGATGTGCATTCAAAGCAACTTCAAACATTTATCCACTAAGTCACTGGTTGAAATTACCGCTTGGGACATTCAGCAGTGGGTGGCCGAACGTAGCAAAGCAGGTCGCGCCCCTGCGACCATTTCCTATGCCTATAACCGCCTAAGAGCAGTGTTCAATCGTGCGGTGGAGTGGGGTTTTATCGATTCTCACTCTCTTGATAATGTAAAAATCCCTCGCATTGATAACAAGCGTATTCGTTACCTGTCGGTGAGTGAAGAGGCGGCATTACTGGAGAGCTTGAAAGCGCGTGATGCACGTTTAAAAGACGAAGCATTGCAAAGGTACGGTAAGCGCGCCCAAAGGCTGGTGTCACAGCGCTATGTGGATTTCTTAGAGCCGTTGATTGTACTGGCACTCAATACAGGTATGCGCAAAGGCGAAATGTTGTCGCTTAAGTGGTCACACATCAACATGGAAGACAGGTATTTGACCATTCGCTCTGAGAATGCCAAATCGAAAAACAAACGCACCATTCCACTCAATAACACGGTGTATATCATGTTACAGGCTTGGCATGAACAAAACCCAGATACCGAATTGGTGTTTGAGCGAAATGGCAAACCGCTCGACTCTTATCAATACCAGTGGGAGTCGTTACTTAAAGAAGCGGGAATCGAGAATTTCCGTTTTCACGACTTGCGCCACCATTTCGCCAGTAAGTTGGTGATGAAAGAAGCGGATTTGAACGTGGTTCGTGAATTGTTGGGCCATGCGGATTTAAAAATGACGCTGCGCTATGCGCATCTGGCTCCTGAGCATAAGGCCAGTGCGGTGAATCTCATCGGTTAAATCTGTGATGATTTTTAGAATGTTGCTCTATTGGGTTGGGTATCTGTAGGGGTTTTATTTAGAAACATTGTGAACATGATTTAGAAAAACGTCTGCAATCTGCAATCTATTTGGTTTTTTATGCTGGCATAGTGCTTTTGGGAGCCCCAAAAAGGGTGTTTTGTGATTGGATTAACAAATCGAAACACGCGATTCTAAATCCGATTTCAAATCCATTTTTTAAACTGTGTAGTTTCAATGTCACTTCCTAAACAACAAAGTTGGTGACACACATATGAAAACACTTGATAAACGTGCATACACAGAGCAAGAAACCTCGATTTACATTGGCATGAGCCGTTCTTTCTTACGTCAAGCCCGTATGGAAGGGCAGCGTAAAAACCGTACTCTCGCGCCACCGTTCATTAAAATTGGTCGTGCGGTTCGCTACCTCAAAGAAGACTTAGACGCATGGCTTGATAGCCAAACCAAACTTAACCACCTTTCTCAAGGAGGGTGGCTGCATGGTTAATTTAACACCGGAGCAAATCACGCTACTGAAATGGATGAGAGCAGGGCGCACCTTTGATGTGTGCTCGGATTACTGTCCCCATAATGGCGATGTGCAACCGAAATCCCTTTTACCGATACAGGTGCATCACAAAACCATCCATAAACTGATGAAAGAGGGGCTTATCCACTATACCCCACAACAGTTCAACGGTTTGCGTTGGGATGTCTTTTCCATCACTGAAAAAGGGAAGGGCATTTGATGGGTACACTCGACCTTTCTTGCATTGACCGTGACGACAGAGCCTTTGTACAGCAAAGGCTTTTGCCATTTTCAGACGTCATTCAGCGTTTACTGCTCAAGGAATATCTGAGCTATCCGACCAAGTTTGAACGCAATACCTACCTTAGAACCACGGTGGAGGCGATTGCGGCCAAGTTGTCGCTGCCGATTGACAAGATAACGCTCAACGTCAGTGAAGAAGACTTGAGAGCGAACGCCGAAAGGCACGCTAAGGAAGTGCTGGAGCGCCGCCGCCGTTTTCGTAATGACGAACGCGCCTTAAGCGTGCTGCGTGAGTTTGTCGCGCAAAAAGGGTTAACGCCCTATAACGGGCAATATTCACTTAGGGGTGAAGTGGCTCGATACAGTGACCGCAAATGGTGGCTGCGAGGATTGCGCAAGGCGTTACGTCGTAACATCGAGCTGGTATTGCATCACCTCAACCAAGTGAACAAACACAAAAGCCTCTATTGCTCGATGCCCACGCTGATGGCAAGGCGTCAGCAGAAAGCCTATCAAAAGGCGTATCTCGAAAACACCATCGCCACCAACGAGCTAGGGCAGTCGTTCTCTTTACTGGAACTGTCACAAAAAGGCGTTTCCGACCCGACCATTCGCAAAGGTGAGCTGATGGTCAGAGCCAGAGGCTTTGAAGACTTAGCCAAAGAGCTCGGTCATGTAGCAACCTTTCTCACCATTACCTGTCCGTCAAAGTACCATCGCAGTTACTCCACATCGGGACAGGTGAACCCCAAATGGGCAGGGCATACCCCGCTGGACGGGCAAACCTACCTGAATGATATTTGGAAACTGATGCGTTCAACGCTCAATCGTTTGGGTGTGCGTTTCTACGGTTTTCGTGTAGCAGAGCCGCAACATGACGGTACACCGCACTGGCATTTGCTGCTGTTTGTCGAGCCCAAACACTATGACCTGATGGTGCAAATCATGCGTGATTACGCCATGCGCGAAGATAGAGAGGAAAAGGGCGCAACGGAGCATCGTTTTACCGAAGTGAAAATCGACCCCGCCAAAGGCAGCGCTACCGGATACATTGCCAAATACATCTCGAAAAACATTGATGGAAGTGATCTTGATTGTGGGGTTTACGGGGAAGACCCGAAAGACGCCGCCGCAAGAGTGGACGCATGGGCGTCATGTTGGGGTATTCGCCAGTTTCAACAGCTCGGCGGCTGCTCTGTGACGGTATGGCGAGAGCTGCGCCGCCTCAAAGAAATGCAAGATTTACCCGCAGTGGCAAAAGAGATTGTGGAAGCGGCGGATAAAGGCGACTGGAAACGATTCACGCAGCGCATGGGCGGTGTGTTCAGCACACGCAAAGCGCAAGTGTTTAAACCGCACTATGCGTTTTCAATCGACACAGAGACAGGCGTTATCAAAACCACGTTGTACTGTGCCAGTGAGTTGGTTAGAGCGTTGAAAGGGGTTGCCATTGAAGGGCGTGAAATCATCACTCGTCTGTTTAAGTGGCGCATCGAATCTAACATGCGTCACGCTTTTTAACTTGGAGTTCTGTGAATAACTGTATTTTTGACATCTAAAAAGCGAAGTGCGCGATAAATCAAAGTAAGAACACCGTTGATATGATTTAATGCTCATATTAAATCAATGAATAAAAAACAGTATGGCAAAAAAGAACGATGGGCTTTTGTGGCATCTTATGGATGCGCCGTGGTGGGTAAGTGTGCTTTTCGCGGCGATAGCCTACATTGGCTTGAGCTTTGTGCTACCTGCGTTAGCCATGAGCTCAGAAAATTTTATTTTTAACTCTATTGCGCCAAATCTGCCGATACTCGCGCCCTATGTCGCGTTTACTCTCCTTATTCCTGCTCCTGTTGCACTCTTCAAGCAATTAAGCAGGCAGCGCCAGTATTCTACAACAACCAATGAAATAGTCAGCCAAGGTACGACTGCCGCTTTAAACAACCTGTCATGGTTAGAGTTTGAAGGGTATATTGGCGAGTTCTTCAAACAACAGGGCTATGAAGTCAAACAAGCCTTTTCGCAAAAGCCGGATGGGGGCGTGGACATCTGGATGAGAAAGGACGGCCAATTAACGCTCGTCCAGTGCAAACACTGGAAGGCCCGCAAGGTTGGGGTTCAAATCTTACGCGAAATGTACGCCGTGATGATAGAACACAATGCCAGCAAAATGATTATAGTGACCTCGGGTGACTTTACCTCCGAGGCAATCAGGTATGCGCTTGATAAGCGGCTGTGGCTAATCAATGGCGGTGAACTCGTTCACATGATTGAACAAGTGCGCAATCGACCGACAGAGAAAACCTTGGAAGTGACACCACCCAAAAGCACCACACCGCTTTGTCCAAGTTGCCATGCGCCATTGGTCATGCGAACCGCGAAAAGAGGGCAGAACAAAGGTAATCAGTTTTACGGCTGTTCTTCATATCCTCGATGTCGGTATACCAAGGATATCAGTGCGGCGTAGTGGGTGATAGGGTGTCGTATAGCAAGTGTTTGCCCCTTTATGCGTTAGACCTATTACTCATTCACATACTATTCATGGGCTTTTAACTTACTAAAAGTTGCCCCCTTTTCTAATACAACTCGTTATGAATCTTTGATATACCGAGGGGAAGTAAATTTCACCTAACTATCAGTTACATCGTTAGTTTTATGTGTTTATGCTCAATGAAAGAGAGGGTTTATTCATATAGAATCATAACAAAACTAAGGCCTATAAAGTTGGCCTCTAATATTAAAGGTAATTTATATGCAAAACAGAGGTGCTGAGTGGCACTTGTGGGATTTACATTTCCATAGTCCATCATCTTATGACTATAAAGACAAAACTGTTACGAACCAACAGATCATTGACGAACTCAAAGCTAAATCAATCTCTGTTGTGGCAATCACTGATCACCATTTAATCGATATCCAAAGAATTTCTGATTTACAAGCTTTAGGTGCCCCTGTAGGTATTACGGTATTACCTGGTATTGAGTTCTTATCTGATGCACGAGGTAAAGACCCTGTACATTTCATAGGCATATTTCCAGAGGATTGCGATTTGAATTTCGTTTGGGGGCAGCTACAACATAAAACAGACTTACACAAAATTCAGTCTGAGGGAACTGCTGAAAATGCTATCTATGTAAATTTAGATAACACTATATCACTGGTAAAAGAGTTAGGTGGAATTACAACTATACATGCTGGAGCAAAAAGTGGTTCTGTGGAGAACATAACTCACTCTCTGCCACATAATGCAGCGCAAAAGTCTAACATAGCTCGCGCAATAGACATCTATGAACTTGGTAAAGAATCTGATCAAGAAGGCTATAGTAAATACGTGTTCCCTCACATTGGTAAAGTGATACCGATGATTATTTGTTCAGACAATCACCACATTCATAATTATAAATTTAAACAGAATATGTGGATAAAAGGCTCAACAAATTTTGAAGGACTAAGGTATGCCTTAAATGAGCCAGAAAGTCGTTTTTATATAGGTGCTGAACCACCAGTTTTGACAAGAGTCAAAGCGAACAGTACGAAATATTTAAGTAAGATATCTATAAATAGAACAGGATCACATGACTCTAGTAACAAGTGGTTTGAAGGGATTACGATTCCCTTAAATAAGGAACTAATCACCATTATTGGTCATAAAGGAAATGGTAAAAGTGCGGTTTCAGATATTATAGCAATGTGTGCTGATAGTGAGCATTCAGAAGACTTTTTATTTTTGCATAAAAACAAATTCAAGAAGCGTGGGCTAGCAGATAGGTTTAGCGCATCGCTAACATTTGAAAGTGGGAAAACTTTAAATGCTCGTACACTTAGTCACAGTATAGATCCTACTGCGCCGCCATTAGTACGATACTTACCCCAAAGTTACTTTGAGAAAGTCTGTAATGAAATAGGGAAAGTTGAAGCTTTTCGAGCCGAAATTGAAAAAGTCGTGTTCCAATATATTCCTGAGCACAAGCGAATGGATAAAGGCACGTTCAGTGAGCTTATTGAGATCAAGAAAAACACTACTACAGCCTCACTTTCTCGTCTTGTTGAACAGATATCAATACTAAATGACAGTATCATATCTTTAGAACAGAAGTCTCATCCAGATCATCTTCAAGTATTGCGTAATCAAAAAGCTATTAAAGAAGAAGAGTTAACTGTCCACCTATCAACTAAGCCAAAAGCTGTTATGGATCCTGCGACTCAAAGCCTAGATCCAGAGATTAAGGCAAAGAAAGATGCGCTGTCAGTATTACAAGATAAGCTTAGCCAATTTGAAGATGATTTTTATATTTGCCAAAATAGTATACGGAATCTCGAAAAGCAGGTTAACTCACTTGTTGGATTTAAGAATACGTTGACAAGTAAAGTGTCAGAGATCGATGAGTTAATCCAATACAACAAGGAAAGTTATAGTCATCTTGGTCTGAATCTTGATGATGTTATTACATTGAATGTAGACATGCAGGTTTTAGAGTCCTTTATAGGTCAACTAACTGCCCAACAAGATAACTTAACTTTAGAGTTATCAATCGATGATGAAATAGACTCCAAAGATTACCAAGCACTCACAAAAGCTTCGCGATTGAAAAAGTGTAAAGCTCAGATTAACCAGATTCAAGAACAATTTACTGGCGAACAACTCGAATATCAGAATTACCTGAATTCTTTGGCTATATGGGAAGAACAGCTAGCTAGAATTAAAGGTGACGTAAATCAATCGGATACTCTAGCCTATATCAATGAGTCAATTAGATATATCGAATGTGACCTTTTGACAGAACTAGAGAAATTACGTGCTAGTCGTATTGCTACATCACTAGAAATATTTGATGTGAAGTCAGAAATTAAGAGTTTTTACGATGAAGTAAAACTTGAAATCGATAGTAAATTGGATAGCTCTGACGTATCTGGGCTCAATATAACCAGTTCATTCTATCCAGATGCCTCACTGGACTCGCTTATCCTCACACATATAAAGCAAAATCGCGCTGGTTCTTTCTATGGGGCTGGTGAGGGTGCAATATTACTTAATGACGAATTGTTTAGTCCTACAAACTGGAACGATCGCAATGATGTTTCCAATTTCTTAAATCAAGTTATTCATTACCTTGAGAACGATATGCGAGAAGGAAGAGATAACGCAAAAACTCACATTACCGAAATTGTGAAATCTCCGAAAGAGCTGTATGACATGTTGTTTGGGCTAAAGTTTATAACTCCTTATTATGATTTGCGCCAAAACAACAAGAGTCTCGACCAACTTTCACCTGGTGAAAAAGGAGCTATGTTACTAGTTTTCTATCTAGTGTTAGATAAAGAGGACATTCCACTAATAATTGACCAACCTGAGGATAATCTAGACAACAACAGTGTCGCTACAGTTCTAGTGCCTTATATTAAAGAGGCTAAGAAAAAACGACAGATAATAATGGTTACCCATAATCCTAACCTTGCTGTTGTTTCTGATTCTGAACAGGTAATAAGAGTTAGTATTGATAAAGAAAATGGGAACAAATTCTCGTTCAGTTCTGGAGGAATTGAGGAAAATTCGATTAAAGCTCAAATCGTAGAAGTTTTAGAAGGAACTATTCCAGCTTTCACATCAAGAAAGAATAAGTACCGGATTTAACATGAAGGCACTACTCAACTCAAGTGAGCAGTGCCTATACTGCTCAGTAAATCTATAATGTGCTTAGTTAGTAAAAGCACTGAAGTGGTTATGTCCAGAACCCTCACTGCTGGCGCTTCGTAGTTCAGTAGTGCCCCATTCCTTCTTTTAGCTGATTGAACACACACTTCTCCTAAGCATCATTTGACTTACTTTTCCTAACACCAGTAATGTGTCTCTACGGTTGGAGTAGCATGATAAATACGCAGATTCGAGGTGGTATTTTGAGAGACAAAAAACAAAATAAATCTTCAATATTAATAGCTTGTACGAATAACAATGGAAACTTGGTACGCAAGCATATTTCTGTTGGAACAAAGCGCATTGTTCGAAAGGTTGCTGGACAACCCTTCGTAATAACTCCAGTTTTTCAAAATGGAACGATTGCAGGGTATGCTATCGAAAGAAACGAAAAGCTACGTATGATAGCGAAGCCTTTACGAACAGAAATGACAGTAAAAGGACGTTTATTGCCGAAAGCTTCTCATCGTAAAGTGCAAAGATATGCTCATGATGTGTATGAATTAGGGTTGCTTCCTGATGGTATATACATCTGTTCAGGGTGTGGTAATTATGTTGCGCCACCCCATGTATGTGATGTGAACGTGTAAGGTATAAAAGTGAATGTTACTTCTCAAAAAAAAACCAGCCTTATACAGCGATGCAATGGATGACGCTCTAGTAGAGTATGTGAAGCAAGACATTGCTGGATTTGCTAATAGGTACTACGACACAGGTAAGTTTCTCTTTACAGTATCTTCGTTTGCGATTCTTGCTACGTTGACGATAAACACAACATTTGGGCATGATTACAATATCATTCTATTTTCATTAATTTTTTTTCTGTTCTGCTTAAGACCGTCTTACAATCTCACCGTTGGTATAGATCACAAAACTGATCCTACGAAAACTATCTTGCAAGAGTACGAAGCAAAAAAGAAATGGATGGATAAGCACCTTAAGACTTGGTTCTATAGTTTTTTATTAGGTTGCTTAGCCTTGGCGTTTGGATTTGTTTTGGTGGTGTTAACCTCTAAAGAAGACCAAGTGAAACCAGAAGCTATTTTGCAAAAAATAAGTAGAGATATTGAGTACATTAAAGAAGAAATTAGAACTGGTAATCAAAGTTCGAAGGTGTATCAGCCCACATGTAACTTAGATGGTATAGCTCAGGTCAAAGTTTTACTTTCAGATTTGTATGTTCTGGTCGATAGTCATAGTGCTGAGAGTGAAGCATCATTCTCTAAGGTGGACACTCACTTAGATAGGCACTTAGACATAATGGCAAACACAATATCTAAGACATGCTCAGACTGATTTTTACGACCAATACTCAACACAATGCATTGGTGCGCTGAAATTGGCCATGGCATTTAGAGTATTCCAATACAGTCGCATTTAATCGTGCAAAAAACCTATTGGACGAAAGGCTGTTAGAACTTTAACCCTAAGATGGTTCTGTCCAAAAGTGGGTTAGGTGAAGAGAGAAATTATAATGCTACACATTCGCTACATTAAAAGGTTATTTTCTTTGTGTTTTTTATTTAAGTTATTGTAATTAAATGGATAGTTAGCATTGTCATTTCCCCTTAACGCGGCGTTAGGCTCTAGGAGGAAATTTGACAGTCATAGCTCGTGAAAATGCAGAGCACTATGTGTGGGGCGAAAAGTGCGATGGGTGGCACTTGGTTAAATCTAAATTTCTTAGTGTGATTCAAGAAAAAGTACCTTCTGGTTGTAGTGAAATTCGCCATTTGCATGAAAAATCGGAACAGTTCTTCTTCGTTTTATCTGGTTGTGCGACTTTGGAAGTTGGTAGGGAAGTGCACAAAATTCACCCGAATCAAGGCTTTCATGTCCCATGTAATACACCTCATAAACTCAGCAATTTGAGTCAAGAGGACCTTCATTTTTTAGTGACCTCAACACCACCAAGTCATGGAGATCGTGTTGAAGTTCGAGCCTAACAAAGCATTTAAGACGGATTCACAACGCTCGACATTTTTGGTTTGCTTCGGCTTTAGTGTTTACGGCACAATGCTTTAAGGTTGGTGGTCTGCGTTGCTCACCACTTAATGCGGCGTTATGTGTTCGGAGATAGTCATGGCTAGGTATGGAGCTTTGTTTATGCTGCTTTTTGCTAGTTTTTCAAGTTTAGCGACAACCTTAGTGACAAAGAACTATGTTGTTTCGATAGCATCAAACTGCATGGAAGGCGAGGTTACTTGTGATGATGTAACTTATTATGGCAAGTCCAAGAAATCTGGTGATGAGATCATTCTTAAAGGTCACACGTTACATACTCATTTGTCAGACGGTACTCCTTCAAAATTTTTGGGTTATAAGTTCACTAATAGTAACGTTGTTTACATGATTTCAGATTCTGGTGTACTGACAGTAACCCAAGATGAAAAAGTTTTGGTGAGTGAACAAGGGCAGTGGGAGTAGTTGAACTACACACATAACAAGGCGTTCAAGAGGGATTCATGCCGCGTGGCATTTTTGGTATGCGGTGAGTTTTAGTGGTGAAAGTGGTCTGCGGAAAGTTGGTTTGAGCGGCACTCACCCCTTAACGCAGCGTTAGGTTTTTAAGGAGAGTAAGTTGAGTTCATCTTTTGAGGATTTGGTTGAGCAGTATATATCCACTCTAGATACAGAGATTATCCACTCCTTTAGGAAAATTTTTTCCAGTGCTGTGGACAACGAGTTTTCGAAAATTGAACAAGCACGTGCTGTACACGACGACATGCAATTTATGTCTAAAGAACATAAGCATATGCACAGTTCATGGATTGAAGATGATGCAATTTATATGTTTAGTGTTGTCGACTTGGCTAGCGAGTTGTGCATTTTGGCTCTTTATAAGAAGCTTGAACTTAAGCACAAAGAACTGGTGAGATTTTTCAATCTTACAGATAGCGCAAGAAAAGCCTCTAATTGGGATGTACTAGTGAAATTATTGCCACAAGAGGTAAAAAATCTGCCGGAGTTCGATGCAGTAAACGAGTTGCGGTTGATAAATAATGCCATTAAACATGAAGGTATAATTAGTCAACAGTTAGCAGAAAATTATCCAGAACATGGTCAATGTGGTGAAGAGTTAACAGACTTAACTGCTTCTTTTGAGCGGTTAGAGCCGGTAGTTTGTAGGTATGTAAATGAACTACATGCAATCTTGAAGTCCAAAACCTAACAAAGCATTTAAGAGGGACAGCCAACGCGTGGCATTTTTATTATGCGTGAGTTTTTGTGATTCCGCTGTTATGCGGTGAGTTGGTAGTAGCGTTGGCTGCCCCTTAATGCGGCGTTATACGCTTTTGAGGAAATAATCCAATATGAACAAGGTAGTGTTCAGAAATTGCGATGAAAAGAGTGAGT
>NZ_JAQQBT010000025.1:0-21061 GCF_028570825.1 Vibrio sp. CCUG 15886
CCATGCGTTGCGTGTAGTGTTTAAGGTGGTATGCGTCGGCATCGGTATTGCGTTGCTCACACCTTAACAGGGCGTTAGATTAATGGAGATGAAATTGAATAAGCAAAACAAAAAAAAGCATCATTTTCTACCTGAAGTTTACCTTAAAGGTTTCACTCAAAGTGATTCAAATGAACTATATGTACTAAATAAGGAATGGGGCAATATCAGTTCCAAGCACCCTGCACAGGTAATGTATGACCTTCATTTGTATACATTAGAAGGGTATGATAACCCTCTAATTATTGAGGATTTTTATTCTGAGGTCGAAAGTGAGTTGGCAGGTGCATTTGAACTAATTGAAAAATTGCGCCATGACCCCAATATGTATCGTTCTCTAAAAGAAAATTTGGATTTTCATAAGCTAATGAAAATTCTAGTTGCTTTTCAGTTTTGGCGCGCGCCTGCTCAAGACGAGTTAGCCAGAAAATATGCTGAAAATCTATATGAACTGTACTTGAATTTGCCTAAATATACCAAGTCAACAATTGAATTTGATGAAGGTTTCATCAAGTACCTTTATGTGAATAGGCATGTAGAAGCGAACTTAAAATTAATTCAGAATATGGTTCTCCCTGTCGTTACGTTCCAAATTTATGACGATAGTTATATAGATTTCTATTTCTATGTTAGTCAAACTGTCGAAGGGTTAGTTTTGACTTGTGACAACCCTATATTATTTGAAAATGAAAGTAGCTTATTTAACTTCAGGAACTTTATGTTCCCATTATCTAAGAATGTAATTATGGGTTCAGGTTCGAAAGACAGTAGTTTTCTTATCGGTGACTTTAACACAGCAATTTATGAGCAGGCATCTACTCATATTGTTGGTGCCTCAAAGGATATGTTAAGAGAGTTCAGTGTTAAAAGGGGCAATTAATCTAACAAAGCGTTAAAGCGGGACTTGGCACGCGTGGCATTTTTGGTTTGCAGTTTGTTTAGTGGTTAAGGCGCAATGCGTTCACGTTTGTAGTGCGTGCCTGCGCCCCTTAACGCGGCGTTAGTTTGCAAGAGGAAAAACGCAGCTATATCGCAAGACCTAGTGGTAAAAGCTCAAAGTTTAAGTTGTCGTATTGGCTTTCAATTTCAGTGTTAACCAGCGTGGTGAAAATTCAAAATTGGCATCGTTTCAACGGTTGATTTGTTTTTTGGTGCGGCGACTTTTGGTTTACCTGAGTCGAACTTTTTTGCTGAAACTCTGCTCGTTGAGTTTGTCGGTACAAAAGCCGTACTACTCGCTGAAATAGCGTTTTCTCTGGTGTGGTAAGTTCATGTGGTTTCAGTGGCTTTGTTGAAAGTCCGCATTGTGAGATTGGTTTTCCAAAAGCGCTTTTTGGTGTTGTTAGTTCGTTTTTTGCGGCGTTGTTTGTTCCACGTGGTTTCATTGAGTAGCCGCTTTGAGACTACGCCTGACTTAAGTGCATCAACACACATAAAGTTTGTTGTTTGCAAAGTTTAAAATAACGTAAAATCAACGCTTTGGGTTTGCAAACTAACAAACTGCTCAAGAGGGATTCGCAACGCGTGGCATTTTTACTATGCGTTGGTTTAAGTGATTAAGGTGGTATGCAGCGGCTTCGGTATTGCGTTGCTCACCCCTTAGCAGGGCGTTATGTGTTAAGAAGTAATCGGAGATAGCAGCGCGAAAGTGATACCAATAAAAGCACTGAAAAGAAAGGTTATTCACGGGTGGAAAAGTTTGGGTAACAATGCCAAAGACAGCGTCAAAGTTGTAAAACGGCCAAATAAATCTGCTTATCTGCTGTCTCTTGAGCTAATTACCTGATTACCAAGTAAAATAGAACACCAGAGGTAAACCCAATGCTGCTAAGGTTTTTGCCTACAAAAATACTTATGTTGTTGATGATTTCCTTCACGATTTAAGCCTTCCGTTGGTTGAATAGCCATCAATACTATTAACATATTCATTCATTTGTCAAATTTTAGGCAATAGGTTAAATGTAGGCAGTAAGCTGCATTTGGTGTACACACATAACAAGGCGTTTAAGCGGGATTCATGCCGCGTGGCATTTTTTGTATGCGGTGAGTTTTAGTGGTGAAAGTGGTCTGCGGAAAGTTGGTTGAGGCGGCAATCACCCCTTAACGCAGCGTTATACGAATGAGGAGGATTCGTGAAAAAGTGGAAGTTTGTATTCTGGGTAATGTGTTTCTTAACGGTTTTAAGCATTATTCAACTCCCGTTTTCTGAAGAGTTAAGTATTGGAGCATTTATAGGCTCATTTATATCCACAATATCTCTTGTCAGCTTCTACGGCTTCAGTTATCGAGTTGCTGTCGGTAGCAAAGTGCTAGCGATCATCATCTTTGGGATAAATGCACTTTCCATGCTGGGCTTTGCGATATTTAGTGTGTTCTTCTTACTGACTTATCTAAGCCCGGGAACCTTGTTCTTTTTCGTTACAGGAATGGGACTAATGTTTGTTTACCTGTATCCGTTGTATATGTATGCATTTAAATCTACAGAGATTTGGCAGCTGGATTAATTCGTATAACAAACTGTTTAAGAGTGATTCGCAACGCGTGGCATTTTTACTATGCGTTGTGTTTAGTGTTTAAGGTGGTATGCGGGAGCTTCGTTATTGCGTTGCTCACACCTTAACAGGGCGTTAGTTGCTAGAAGATAAATTCGTATCAAAGGAGAAGCAAGGTGGTACATGCTTACGGCGCTGAGGAAACAAAAGCGTTCTGTTGTAACTGCAAAAAAGTTACGGTTCATAAGTATGAGAGCTTTTCAAAAATAGAACCTAAAACTGAAGCAAGAGGTTTCTTGTCTGGGTTATTTGCTGCAATAGCAAGTGCTTTGATGGAAGGTGAACCAACAGGTGATTATAAGTGTAAGGTTTGTGGTACTAACCTTAGCACGCCAGACTACTTGGACTAAGTTCTTTGGCAAACATCAGCTACGCAACTAACAAGGCGTTTAAGTGGGATTCATGCCGCGTGGCATTTTTGGTATGCGGCGAGTTTTGGTGGTGAAAGTGGTCTGCGGGAAGTTGGTTTGTGCGGCATTCACCCCTTAACGCAGCGTTATGTTTAATCACGTAAAATCAGTTGCTTGCATCTTTTCTTTGCTTTTTGGTTTTGGTCTTATCGGCAAGCTGAGTTTATTGGTTGCAGTTTTCTGGACCTCAATTCGTGGGCGCTAAAAATTCAGAGAGTTGCCTCATTGCAATGCAGTGTTTTGGTGAGGTGAGTGCAGCTTGCTCAGTTTCAAAGTTAGAGCTTCAGCTTTCGTTTCTCACGTTGAGATTCAATGCCAATTCAATCAATTTTATGAGTTAATTCAGTTTTTTAGCCTATGGTTTTGGTTTGCAAAGGTAAGTCGAGTTAAGCTCTTGGTATCGTAAACTCAACCCTTTGAGTCTTAAACATAACAAGGCGTTCAAGAGGGATTCATGCCGCGTGGCATTTTTGGTATGCGGTGAGTTTTGGTGGCGAAAGTAGTCTGCGGAAGGTTGGTTTGTGCGGCATTCACCCCTTAACGCAGCGTTATGCAAATATTCAATCAGCCGATTTTCCAGTGCTCAGGTCTAGGCTATTGGCGAAAATAAATTGGCTAACTGACTACAGCATTCTGGTAAACTGCGACCAAACTAAGCGGTATTATTAGGATCCAAGCGATGAGCCAAGAGCAACCAAACAACCCTTTACATGGATTAACCTTAGAGAAGATCCTTGTTCGTTTACAAGAGCACTATGGTTGGGAAGGGTTAGACAGAGAAATTCAAATTAACTGTTTTTACAGCAATCCATCAATCAAATCTTCTCTTAAGTTTTTGCGTCGCACACAGTGGGCGAGAGACAAGGTTGAGGCTTTGTATATAGAGACGTTTTGCCGTTAAGAACATTTGCATAACAAGGCGTTAAAGCGGGATTCATGCCGCGTGGCATTTTTGGTATGCGGTGAGTTTTGGTGGTGGAAGTGGTCTGCGGGAAGTTAGTTTGTGCGGCATTCACCCCTTAACGCGGCGTTATGCCTTTTATCAAAAAGTGAGAGTATGAAGAAGCCTATTAATAAATTAGTCGTATGGGCGACGGTACCTTTGACCATATATGCTCTAATTGATATAGCATCTAATATCAGAGGATTACATGATAAATACGAAGACTATCTTTCTGGGTACTCAATTATTAGGGATCTATTGTATGTCTGGATTCCTAAACTAGCAGAGTTGCCGAGTTGGTTTACAGCCTATATTGCAACAGGCTTTCTATTCAAATTTGCGTTAGTTCTGTTAAAAATGCTTCACCCATATAGTAAACAGCCAAGTTGGGGTGAGGTTCTGCTAACAGCAGTCCGTCATATACTAGCTTGGCCAATTGTACTAACTAACTTTGTACGTATTGCATTTTTTGCATGGAAAAGGGGCGATCTTCAAAAATCTGAGCAAGAGCTTGGTAGCAAAAACTACAATGCTCTAACTTATGTGAAGTCAATTTTCCAATATATAGGCGTTGTCTTGATAGGCTTTGTTATCATTTCAGTGGCAATTGGGGCGTGGTAGCACAGGCATAACAAGGCGTTCAAGTGGGATTCATGCCGTGTGGCATTTTTGGTTTGCAGTGAGTTTTTGTGGTGAAAGCGGTCTGCGGAAAGTTGGTATAGGCGGCATTCACCCCTTAACGCAGCGTTATGCAAATATTCAAATCAGCTGATTTTCCAGTGCTTAGGTCTAGGCTATTGGCGAAAATAAATTGGCTAACTGCCTACAGCATTCTGGTAAACTGCGACCAAACTAAGCGGTATTATTAGGATCCAAGCGATGAGCCAAGAGCAACCAAACAACCCTTTACATGGATTAACCTTAGAGAAAATCCTTGTTCGTTTACAAGAGCACTATGGTTGGGAAGGGTTAGACAGAGAAATTCAAATTAACTGTTTTTACAGCAATCCATCAATCAAATCTTCTCTTAAGTTTTTGCGTCGCACACAGTGGGCGAGAGACAAGGTTGAGGCTTTGTATATAGATACGTTTTGCCGTTAGAACATTTGCATAACAAGGCGTTCAAGTGGGATTCATGCCGCGTGGCATTTTTGGTATGCAGTGAATTTTGGTGGTGAAAGTGGTTTGCAGAAAGTTGGTTTAGGCGGCATTCACCCCTTAACGCGGCGTTATGCTTTAGAGGAAAATATGGAAATCAGAAGAATCAATCAGGATGATTTAGATAGCTTTGTAGCGCTCTGGCAAGGTGTATTTGATGAAGGGGCTTACCTTAGAAATCCTCCACCACCAAAAGAGAAAGTTTTAAAGGTGCTCTGTAAAGTCGAACAGCTTAAATTCCCCAATTTTGTTGCTTTATCAGCCGGAAAGGTAGTGGCTAGTATTGAGGCATTTCCGGGTTCAATGTGCGGTTTAGAATGCGATGATGTTGGATTTGTTGGTGCTCAAGTTCATGCAGACCTTAGAGGCAAAGGTTTGGGAAAAAAGTTACTGAAACAGGTCATTTCAGACAGCAAAAGGTTTGGTTACAAAGAGCTCAGGCTTGAAGTTTACAAGTCCAATATTGCAGCTAGAAAACTTTACGAAAAGTTTGGGTTTAGCTACGTAGGTGAAGGTGAGGAAATTACTTTGCCTAATGGTGAAATGACGCAGAGTTTGAAAATGAGGCTATCGATAGCCCAAGCATAACAAGGCGTTTAAGAGGGATTCATGCCGCGTGGCATTTTTGGTGTGCGGTGAGTTTTGGTGGTGAAAGTGGTGTGCGGAAAGTTCCTTTATGCGGCATTCACCCCTTAACGCAGCGTTATGTTTCCGGAGGGAAAGTTGAATTATCCAGAGTGGGATGGGTCTGTAAGTGATAGAGTTCTTATCAGTGAGTTCTATGACCAATTACTGAAACGATATCCAGAAGTCCGAGAGGATATAGAGTTTAATGAAGGTTTGTTGCACCTTGATATGGCTAGTTTGCAGAGAGTGGCGGAAAAACTGTGCAAAGAGAGGAAGTTAGCTGAACTAGAAAGTTGCTTTCTCTGGGTTAACTCTTTGTTTTGCCGGAGTAGAAATGAATTGTTAAACGCCATAAATGTTTCATTTCTAGAGTGCTTTCTGTATTCCCCATACCTGAGTAAACAGGAGTTCAAAAATGCTATGCCCCCGGAGTTGTATCAAGGCTATGAAGAAATAATGAGTTATATCGAGGAGCTGGGGAAACAGAGTATTTCACAATAAGTACTTGAAACATAACAAGGCGTTCAAGTGGGATTCATGCCGCATGGCATTTTTGGTATGCAGAGAGTTTTGTGGTGAAAGTGGTCTGCGGAAAGCTGGTTTAGGCGGCATTCACCCCTTAACGCGGCGTTATGTACTTGGAGGAAATATGGAACAAATCAACCGAGTAGAACGTTATCTACAAAGAATTAGAAATGTTTATTCTGGTGAGAATCATATTTTGTGGGATGATCGAAAATCAGTTGAAGATGATATTTTGTCTTTCTTTATTCACTGTCATCATCTCCATGAATGGGTCGCAAACCTGAATGTAGTGGGTATTTCGCACAAAGACTTAAAACAGTTTATCGAGTCACACGAATCACTTAAAATTTGTGCAGATTTAGCTAATCGTTCAAAGCATTGTAAACTCACCAGAAAGCAATGGTCACAAGTTAAACCACACTTATCCGGCACTCAATATCAAAGTAATGGTAATGCCGATTTTCCTGGTATTTCGGGTAAATTCTCGGTTGTTACCCAAAATGAAATCATCGATGTGCTAGAGCTTGCAGAGTCGTGTTGGAAGCATTGGTCTATCTATTTAAATGATCTACAAAAATTAGCACGCACATAACAAAGCATTTAAGAGTGATTCTCAACGCTTGGCATTTTTATTCCAACGTTGAGTTCAGTGTTTACGGTGGTAAGGTTAAGTTTCGTGGTCGCGTTGTTCACACCTTAATGCGGCGTTATGTTTAATCACGTAAAATCAGTTGCTTGCATCTTTTCTTGGCTTTCTAATTTCGGTTTTATCGGCAAGTTGACTTCAGTGGCCGCTGTTTACTGGACTCCAATTCGTGAACGCTAAAAAATTCTGAGAGTTGCCTCATTTAAATGTAGTGTTTGGGTGAGGTGAGTGCAGGTTGCTCAATTTCAAAATTTGAGCTTCAGCTTTTCGGTTTCTGACGTCAAAATTCAATGTCAGCACAATCAAATTTATGAGTTAATTCAGTTTTTTAGCTTCTGATTTTGGTTTTCAAAGCTAGTTCGGGTTAAGCTCTTGGTATCGTAAAACTTAACCCTTTGAGTTTTAAACATAACAAGGCGTTCAAGAGGGATTCATGCCGCGTGGCATTTTTGGTATGCGGTTAGTTTGGGTGGTGAAAGTGGTCTGCGGAAAGCTGGTTTAGGCGGCATTCACCCCTTAACGCAGCGTTAGGTGAATTTGGGGAAATAATGCAGCAAATTTTGGAAACTGAACGTTTAATTCTTAGATCATTTAAGCAGTCTGATGCTGAGCAAGTATCAGTATTAGCTGGTGATAAACGAATCGCAGAAATGACGGCAAACATACCGCATCCATACGAAGTTTCAGATGCAATTTCATGGATTGAAACACATGAAATTGGTTTTGCCAGCGGAGAGAGTATTGTTTATGCGATTGTACATAAAGAATCGTTAGAGCTTATTGGGGCCGTGAGTTTGCCAAGCTTAAAAGATGGCCAAGGTATATTAGGTTATTGGTTGGGTGTCGATTTTTGGGGGCAGGGTTATGCGACAGAAGCTTCAAAGGCGCTAATTGAGTACGCAAAAGAATCTCATGGATTGAGAGAGTTAAAGGTTATGCATCTTGTTGGTAATGCTCGTTCAAAGTCAGTTATCGATAAACTTGGCGTTACTTACATAGAAAATCAAACACTTCGTATGCAAGGTGGTGAACGAGAGGTTTGTGTTTATATTTCAGCGGTATAAATTCACCTAACAAGGCGTTCAAGTGGGATTCATGCCGCGTGGCATTTTTGGTATGCGGCGAGTTTTGGTGGTGAAAGTGGTCTGCGGGAAGTTGGTTTGTGCGGCATTCACCCCTTAACGCAGCGTTATGAGTTTCAGAGAAATGTATGAAAGAGTTTTGTAAACAGTGTTCTAAGCACAGAAACGAAAGGCGTCCTACAACACCCTCAAAACTAGCTAGTGCTCTTGAAATGATAAGGGGTTGCGTTGCTAACGGCGAATTATTGGAAACTCCATTGAATGATGAGCCTTACTACACAAACTTCGATTCCATTAGGACAGGGGAATGGCCAGATATCATTTGGTGTGTTTTTCAGTGCTCAACATGTGGCAAGATATTCGAACTAAATGCCATGACATATGTTGGCACCGCTAGCAATCGTTTTGGTGAACAACTTAGAGAACACTCATAACAAACAATTCAACAGTGATTCGCAACGCTTGGCGCTCTCACTTCGGGTTGAATTAAGTGTTTACGGCGCAGTGTTTAAGTTCAGTGTTTGCGCTGCTCACACGTTAATTGGGCGTTAGGCAAAAGGAGATAATTTGAAGTATTTGCGTATCATGTTTTTGATAGGAATAGGGGGAAGCGGTCTAGTGTTCTCCTTTTTACTATTAGTACACGGTTATCTAAATGGAAGTGAGTTCGTAGCATTGTCTTTCGGGATTGCGTTGCTATCACTAGTAGCAGCTTTCTGGAAAGACGTATCTGAGTTATCTATTGGTGGCAATATCATTAAGCTGCGAGAAGTTAAATCGGAGCTCGAAGATACCGTCGTGGGTTTAAAATCATCGACGATTGAAATGCTTAAGATGCACATCAAGTTAGTCAGAAACCCAGTGAGTAGCGGCTTTTATTACGAAGGGGCTAACAAAGATGAAAGAATTGACAATTTCTGGTACATCTACGGAGTAATAAAAGAGCTAGGTATTGAAAAAGAGCTAGCGAGTGAACTCAAAGAGACACTCGATGTTTTATTACGAAACCAATTATTTGCTCTTGGGTGCTTGTGTCGAAAAACTATCCATGAATCATATTCAACGCCATTCGACTCAACCACAGCGTTACCTGCAACTCGAGATCTTCAGAAGCTAGCTGTAAAGGACGTAGAGTCGAATATTTCAGCGTCGGGTTCGCAGAAATCACCTGACGCGTTCCAAGACTATGTTCTTGATGGAGTAGAGCATTATGATAGGCTTTTGAAACTCTTTGAGAAATTTGCCTAACAAGCAATTTAAGAGGGATTCACAACGCTCGGCATTTTTTCTTCGACTTCAAATTTAGTGTTTATGGCACAATGCTTTAGGTTGGGTGGTAGCGTTGCTCACCCCTTAATTGGGCGTTATGGCTCACAAGACAAGTAATCTCAGAAATGAAGGTTGTTCGCATCAAATTTACGGTATCATGCGCAATTGACTAAACTGTAGTTACTTATGCTTATACCAACTAATACACCTTCTTCCTCAAATGTATCTTGCTCAAACTGCAAAGCTTGCTGCTGTCGTCTTGAAGTTATGATTATCTCTGATACCGGCGCGCCAGAAGAGTTCATCGCACGTGATCAGTATGGAGGTGAAACAATGATGCGATTAAATGATGGTTGGTGTGCGGCTTTAGATAGAAATACTCTAATGTGCGCAATTTACGAAAATCGTCCTTGGATATGCCGCGAATTCGAAATGGGTTCTAGTGAGTGCTTAGATGAACGTGTTAAGTTTATATAAAACAACGGATTAGATTTTTGTTTATTCGTGAGTTGTAAGCCATAACAAAGCGTTCAAGAGGGATTCATGCCGCGTGGCATTTTTAGTATGCGGTGAGTTTTGGTGGTGAAAGTGGTCTGCGGAAAGTTGGTTTATGCGGCATTCACCCCTTAACGCGGCGTTATGTTTAATCACGTAAAATCAGTTGGTTGCATCTTTTTTTGCTTTCTCGGCTTTATAATTTTGGTCTTGTCGGCAAGTTGACTTCAGTGATCGCTGTTTGCTGGACTTCAATTCGTGGGCGCTAAAAATTCAGAGAGTTGCCTCATTGAAATGCAGTGTTTTGGTGAGGTGAGCGCAGCTTGCTCAGTTTCAAAGCTAGAGCTTCAACTTTCGTTTCTCACGTTGAGATTCAATGCAAATTCAATCGAATTTATGAGTTAATTCAGTTTTTTAGCCTATGGTTTTGGTTTGCAAAGGTAAGTCGAGTTAAGCTCTTGGTATCGTAAAACTTAACCCTTTGAGTCTTAAACATAACAAGGCGTTCAAGAGGGATTCATGCCGCGTGGCATTTTTGGTATGCAGTAAGTTTTGGTGGTGACGTGGTCTGCGGAAAGCTGGTTTATGCGGCATTCACCCCTTAACGCGGCGTTATGCTTAATTACGTAAAATCAGTGGTTTAGTGCTTTTCTTTGTTCCCTCGGCTGATTTGTTTCGAGTTAGTCGGCAAGTTGGCTTCATTGGGCGCTGTTTTTCGGACACTTATTCTTTGGCGCTGAAAATTCAGAGAGTTACCTCAATCAATTTTCAGGTAAGCGCGAGGTTAGGGCGGTTGGCACAATCAGAAATTTGATCTTAGGTTTTTGAGTTTTGATTACCAAATTTCAAAGTCTGATTTTCAAAACTATGAGTCATTTCGGTTTTCTACGTTTTGGCTTTTGTTTGTGAATCAAAGCCGAGTTAATCTTGTTTCCAGAAAAACGTAACCCATTGAAGCTTAAGCATAACAAGGCGTTCAAGAGGGATTCATGCCGTGTGGCATTTTTGGTTTGCGGTGAGTTTTGTGGTGAAAGTGGTCTGCGGAAAGTTGGCTTAGGCGGCATTCACCCCTTAACGCAGCGTTATGCTTAATCACGTAAAATCAGTGGTTTATATTTCTCTCTGTTCCCTCGGCTGGTCAGTTTCGAGTTTGTCGGCAAGTTGGCTTCAGTAGGCGCTATTTTCCGGACACTCATTCTTTGGCGCTGAAAATTCACAGAATTGCCTCAATCAATTTTTGGGCAAACGCGAGGTTAGGGCGGTTGGTGCAATCCGAGATTTGATCTCAGGTTTTCGTGTTTTAACTGCCAAGGCTCAAAGTCAAAATTTCAAAATTATGAGTCATTTCAGTTTTTTAGGTTTTGCCTTTTGTTAGCTAATCCTAGTCGAGTTAATCTTGGTTCTAGTAAAACTTAGTCCTTTGAGTCTTAAACATAACAAGGCGTTCAAGAGGGATTCATGCCGCGTGGCATTTTGGGTTGGCAGTGAGTTTTGGTGGTGAAAGTGGTTTGCTGAAAACTGGTTTGGGCGGCATTCACCCCTTAACGCAGCGTTATGCTTAATCACGTAAAATCAGTGGTTTATGGTTTTCCTTTGTTCCCTCAGCTTTTGGGTTATGTGCTCGTCGGCAAGTTGACTTCAGTGGGCGCTATTTTCCGGACACTCATTCTTTGGCGCTGAAAATTCAGAGAGTTACCTCAATCAATTTTCAGGTAAGCGTGAGGTTAGGGCAGTTGGCTCAATCAGAACTTTGAACTTAGGTTTTTGAGTTTTAGCAGCCAAATTTCAAAGTCTGATTTTCAAAACTATGAGTCATTTCGGTTTTCTACGTTTTGGCTTTTGTTTGTAAATCAAAGTCGAGTTAATCTTGTTTCCAGAAAAACGTAACCCATTGAAGCTTAAGCATAACAAGGCGTTCAAGAGGGATTCATGCCGCGTGGCATTTTTGGTATGCGGCGAGTTTTGGTGATGAAAGTGGTCTGCGGGAAGTTGGTTTATGCGGCATTCACCCCTTAACGCAGCGTTATAGCTCAGGGGTAACATGAAGTATAAGTTAATTAAATCAATGGCTCACAACTTCACTCACTCATTTGTTGGTGGGTGCAACTATGTTGATGACGCATTTATATTTGAAGATTTATATACTTTAGCTCGCCTGAACAAAGGTAAGCCAGTTCAAATTTCTTGGGTTCCAGCTCGTACTGAGGAGTTGTTTAGGCTTACTCCGAGAATTAGAAAATCAATAGGTTACTACCGAGAATGGCTTCCAAAACATGCAGCTAGTCACAATGTTTCTTTAGATCGCCTTAAAGAGTTTTATCTTCAAGTCTACATGGCTAAAAATCACCAGATATATGTTAAAGCCATTACAGTTGATGATCGGGGTAAGAGAGTTGAACAATACGTTTACGCTTGAGCTATAACAAGGCGTTCAAGTGGGATTCATGCCGCGTGGCATTTTTAGTGTGCGGGTAGTTTTTGTGGTGAAAGTGGTCTGCGGAAGGTTGGTTTAGGCGGCATTCACTCCTTAACGCAGCGTTATGCATCACTCAAACTCATATATAAGATTCATAAAGATATTTGTCTCTTCTGTACTAATGACGTAATACCCCAAGTTACTATCGTAACCTGAATAATTTTCGTCATAGGTTTTTAACCATTCAATTTGCAAAGCTATCGGGGAGTGATTTTTTACCTGAAATCCTACTCCATAGGCTATGTCAGTGTCATCATCGGATATAGAGTCGATACTAACCTCATGGCGTCCAAATCCAAAGAGACCATAAATTTCAAAATAGTCATTGAAGGGTACAATTAGTTTGCCAAAAACACCAAAGTAAGAATCTTGAGATACTTCGTAATCCATAAATGTTGCTTTTGAGATATTACCAAAGCCTCTAAACTCTAATGCTGTGTTTTCGGTAAGTCGATAGCCAATAATCATACCTAGTAGTGAGTTGTCATTAATGCTGGTCTCATATTGGTCTCCATCTACTTTGAGAGTAAGATCGATGTTGGCGAACATAAAGCCAATGCCGCTATATAAGTTACTATCATTTTCCTGATTCGCACTTACAAAAGATGAGCAAAACAGCAATGCACATGCTGAAATTGATTGTACTAGACGCATTGTTACACCTGACGTTGTATATAATTTTATTATTAAGGTATAGTTCAAGAATAATATCAGTCAAGATGCATAACAAAACGTTAAAGAGGGATTCATGCCGCGTGGCATTTTTGGTATGCGGCGAGTTTTTGTGGTGAAAGCGGTGTGCGGGAAGTTTGTTTGTGCGGCATTCACCCCTTAACGCAGCGTTATGTTTAGTCACGTAAAATCGTTGGTTGCATCTTTTCTTTGCTTTCTCGGCTTTCTAATTTTGGTCTTGTCGGCAAATTGGCTTTCGGTGATCGCTGTTTTCTGGACTCCTATTCGTGGGCGCGAAAAGTTCAGAGAGTTGCCTCATTGAAATCCAGAGTGTAGGCGAGGTGCGTAAAGTGATTTTGATTTCAAAGTTAGAGCCCCAGTTTTTCGATTTCTCACGTTAAAACTCAAAGTCGGCACAATCAAAATTATGATTTAATTCAGCTTTTTAGCGTCTGATTTTGGTTTACAAAGGTAAGTCGAGTTAAGCTCTTGGTATCGCAAACTCAACCCTTTGAGGCTTAAACATAACAAGGCGTTTAAGTGGGATTCATGCCGCGTGGCATTTTTGGTTTGCAGTGAGTTTTGGTGGTGAAAGTGGCCTGCGGGAAGTCGGTTTGTGCGGCATTCACCCCTTAACGCGGCGTTAGGCTAATCAGGGAGAGAATGATGTCACTTTGGGTTTTAATACCGCTTTCATTTGTTCATATTACTGTTGGTGGAGCAATTGGTTTTGGTTTAGTTTTTGCGGCTTGTGCTGAGCGTGGAGTGACAATGTCTCAGTTCAGTAATGATGTGTGTGTGGCTTTATGGTTCGCTTACACAATATCGTTGCTTTTAAGTGTTTTCTTGGTTATCTATTTTTATCTGACAGATAGTGATGCGTCTTACTTTTGGTGGTACGCGATGCCATGGATGTTACTGATTGTGCTTATCACTTATTGGAGATCATCGATCGTAAAATTAGCCTAACAAACAGTTCAAGTGGGATTCAGCACGCGCGGCATTTTTGGTATGCGGTGGCTTTTGTGTTGAAGTGCTATGCAGAGGCTTGGTCATTGCGTGCTTCACCCCTTAACTGGGCGTTATGTGTTCATAGCGAATGTCTCATGGAGGAGATAATGAAAGACCCAGATATTGAATTCTCCAGTTGGAAACTAGAGCGGAAAAAGGGAATTCTTAGATTTGTTGCCCGCACTTCGTTTCCCGCTATTTTAGGCGTGATGATCGGACGAAGTATTGACCCAATATTTATGTCAGGAACAGCTTGGAGTTGGGCGCAAACTACAGACATATTATTTAGTGGTTTCTGGGGTGCGTTTGGTGCCATTCCACTCAGTTTAGTGGTTTGGCAGTGGCGTGAGAAAAAGTATAAACGTCATATGGCTCAGTTTGAGCAACACACATAACAAGGCGTTTAAGAGGGAATCATGCCGCGTGGCATTTTTGGTATGCGGTGAGTTTGGTGGTGAAAGTGGTCTACGGAAAGTTGGTTTATGCGGCATTCACCCCTTAACGCGGCGTTAGCATGCGGGAGTAATATGAAGAAAATTCTCATCATCGGTAATTCTGGCTCAGGCAAGAGTTGGTTGTCGAAACAGTTATCCCGAAAACTTCAGTTGCAAGAAGTTAACTTGGACTCGATTGTATGGGAGCCAGGTGGCTATAATCAAAAACGCTCCACCGGAGCAATCGAAAATGAAATTGCTAGTATAAAGTCTCAATGCAACTGGGTAGTTGAGGGAGTATTTGGTGCTTTAGCCGAACAGCTTATTTTTTCTGCTGACATGCTGTTGTTTTTGGATTTGGAATGGTCTGAATGTGAAAGTTCTCTTTATGCTCGTGGTTCGGAGAGCTCGAAGCAACTTAATGAGGAACAGGCGGAGAAGAATTTTCGTGAATTATTAAAATGGGCTTCTGAATACTCAGTTCGCGAATCCAAAAGTTCACGGCAGTTCCATCAGCAATTGTTAAGAGATTTTCATGGTACTAAAGTACGTTTCACTACACGCTCTCAAGTGAATGAGTTTGTAGCGGAAGCAACATGCTAACAAACAGTTCAAGAGGGATTCAGCACGCGTGGCATTTTTGGTATGCGTTGGTTTCGGTGTTGAAGTGCAATGCGGTGGCTTGGTCATTGCGTGCTTCACCCCTTAACTGGGCGTTATGTTTACTTGTATTTCAAAGGCTTAAAGGTCTTGGGCTTTAGTTCTTTGTCCCTCTGGCAATTCGTCCCTAGTAGACTCAGCAAATCCGCCTTGTCGGCCTAAGGTCTTGAATCTCTCAGCCCGTAAAACATGCCAATGTTCGCGGGTTGCTTCATTGTCAGGTCGTGGCGGTTGGCTTCGGGTTTAACTGGCTCAAAGTCGCTTTGAGGTTCTTAGCCAATTAGCATCCTGCCTTGGCAGTTGCCTCGGCAATTCAACATTGTTTTGCGCTTTGGTTGGAAAGAAAGGGTGTTTGTTGTTGCTCGGTCGTGTTGCCTCATTGGGCAGGGAAGTGGAATTACTCGTTTTAGGTTAGTCGCCTTTGGTGGTCAAGTTAGTTTCAGCCTTTTGGTTTACTTCAGAAAACTGGTCGGAAGTAGCAGTTCTTTCTCAAGGAAATCATGCAGTTGTGGTAAAACATAACAATCAATTTAAGAGGGATTCACAACGCTCGGCATTTTCGCTTCTACTTCAAATTTAGTGTTTATGGCACAATGTTTAGGTTTGGATGGAGGCGTTGTTCACCCCTTAATTGGGCGTTATGTTTTTTGGGAGAAACGATGGAATTTAAGCTAGAAATCTATGCACCTGAAACAGAAGTTATAGCCATTCGTGATGTACTTAATTCAGTTGGCGCAGGTGTTGTGGGTGATTATGACAGCGTTATTTCTATTGTGAAAATTTCAGGATTCTGGAGACCAACGGAAACCTCGGAGCCTGTTACCGGCGAGAAAGGTAAAATTAACTTTGGTGAAGAGGTCAGAATTGACGTTAGATGCCAAGAGCCTTTAGTTCAAGCTACTCTTGATGCTGTTCGAAAAGTTCATCCTTACGAAGAACCAGTCATAAACGTTTTACCGCTATACAATCATAAGTTTATCTAGCTAAGTCAGCACAAACATAACAAACTGTTTAAGAGTGATTCGCAACGCGTGGCATTTTTACTATGCGTTGGTTTTGGTGATTAAGGTGGTTTGCGGAAGCATCGGTATTGCGTTGCTCACACCTTAACAGGGCGTTAGCCTTCAAGTTTGATATGGGTAGTTATGGAAATACTAAGCAAATATGCATCTGAAATTATTGCGTTGTGCGCACTGTTTTTAACTGTGTACCAAGCCAGCAGTCAGCGTCGCCAAAATCGTATCTCACTAAAACCTCACCTGGATCTATTTACAGAACGCTTTTTTAAAAATGGTGTGGGTCGTATTGAAATTTATCTAATAAATAATGGTTTAGGCCCAGCGTTCATTGAAACGTTTGATGTAGCACTTGGTGACAAAAACTATAGTGCTAGAGATGTTCTTACTGCATTATTCGGCGACAGATCAGACGCCTTTAACTACACAGAGTTATCTAAAGGCTACGCTATTGCTCATAATCAAAGAATACGCTTACTATCCGTGGATTTTCCGGCTAAAGACTGGGCTGAAGTTAGTAGTCTCGAAGAAAGTATCAGCTCACTAAGGCTAAGTATTAATTATAAGTCTGTTCATGGACAAGCCTTCTCGCTAAACGATTAAAGGCTAACAAGGCGTTCAAGAGGGATTCATGCCGCGTGGCATTTTTGGTTTGCAGTGAGTTTTGGTGGTGAAAGTGGTCTGCAGAAGGTTGGTTTAGGCGGCATTCACCCCTTAACGCAGCGTTATGCTTAATCAAGTAAAATCAGTGGTTTATGGTTTTTCTTTGTTCCCTCAGCTTGTCAGTTTGATGTTTGTCGGCAAGTTGGCTTTTGTGTGCGCTATTTTCTGGACATCCATTCTTGGTCGCTAAAAATTCTGAGAGTTGCCTCAATCAATTTTCGGGCAAGCGCGAGGTTAGGGTGGCTGACTCAATCAGCAATTTGATCTTAGGTTTTTGAGTTTTAGCGGCCAGATTTCAAAGTCCGATTTTCAAAACTATGAGTCATTTTGGTTTTCGACGTTTTGGCTTTTGTTTGTAAATCAAAGTCGAGTTAATCTTGGTTCTATTAAAACGCCACCCATTGAAGCTTAAGCATAACAAAGCGTTCAAGCGGGATTCATGCCGCGTGGCATTTTTGGTTTGCAGAGAGTTTTGTGGTTAAGTTGGTCTGCGGGAAGTCGGTTTAAACGGCATTCACCCCTTAACGCGGCGTTATGTGTTCTTCCAACACCAGCGTATCTACTGGTGTTGGAGCCTAGAAAGACAGCGTCAGTTCTAGATCATAGGGCCTCTGGGGCAGCCAATTGAAATTACTTCCCCGTAGCTTGTTGTGGGCGTGAATATCATGGCTAAATCAAAGGGTAGAAAAACAACATCTGTAGCTAAATTTATTGGTACTGCCATTAACGATAAAGGGCTTAAAGCGTAGTCGACCGCTGTTCCCCGAAAGAAGCAAGGCAGACGGACTACTGACAATGCCGTTCCGGAAAATGGTTTGCCATAACCTCCGTAACCATGTGCATCCATCGATGAGCAGCCAGACGTTAAAGTAACAAGTAGTAATGATAGTACTATTTTTAAACTGAATTTCATTTACCTAGACCTTAGCTAACGTTTTATTAATGAATGAATATCAGATAACTTTATAGCTAGTGCTAATTGTTTTCTAATGATTGGTCGTTTTTGAATCAAAAAATGTGCTATTGACGAAGAAATACTAATTTTCATAGAGTTAGCAAACACATAACAAGGCGTTTAAGCAGGATTCATGCCGCGTGGCATTTTTGGTATGCGGTGGTTTTTGGTGGTGAAAGTGGTCTGCGGAAGGTTGGTTTATGCGGCATTCACCCCTTAACGCAGCGTTATGAGTTAAAAAGTATCCAGTCGTACTGCTATACGTTGTAGAGAAAAAGAATTATGGGGCATAAATTACCTCCAGAACAGCTAGAATTATATAATAGGATTGATGAGATTCTTTATTACAAGTGGGACCCAATCGGAGTATCAGATAGTGATTGGGCACGAGATGAATACCAGTCTTATTTACCGCAACTATTTAGCTTGGTGAGGCAAAGTCAATCACCACAAGAAATCTGCAAGTATCTAACAGAGTCAACTCAATATATGGGTCTGCAACTATCGAGGGATCATGATTTAGCTGTTGCGAAGTTAATCCTTGAAGTTAAGGATTCGTTAGATATTGAGTGAATCCAGCGCATCTAAACTCATAACAAGCAATTTAAGAGGGATTCCCAACGCTTGGCATTTTTGCTTCTACTTAAAATTTAGTGTTTATGGCACAATGCTTTAGGTTGGGTGGTAGCGTTGCTCACCCCTTAATTGGGCGTTATGCCTTAACGTGAAAACGGGAGAATATATGAAAGGGAAGATTCTTCGCTGGGTTGATGAACGTGGGTTTGGGTTCATTAAATCTGATGAGCTTGATGGCGACGTATTTGTTCATATATCCAAGTTTCCCCAAGGCTATCGTCGCCCACAAGTAGGTGATCATGTAGAGTTTCATCTGGCAAATAATCAGCCTAAATTAAGTGCAGCAAGTGCTCGTTTAATTGGCGTGGAACCTCAAAAAACAAACTCTCTTTCAGTTGTAATATCAGCAGCTGTCCTAGGTTTATTAGGTGCTGGATTATACGTGTTTCTTATCGAACCTAAACTGAACCCAGCGTATGAAAATATGGGTTTTAGTTGTGAAGGTAAAACGTACTGTAGCGAAATGGTGTCTTGTGACGAAGCTAAGTTTTATTTGTCAAACTGCCCGAACGTAAAAATAGACGGCGACCGTGATGGCATCCCTTGTGAGAGCCAGTTATGTGGCGGCTGGTAGTATCGGCATAACAAACAATTTAAGAGTGATTCGGCACGCGTGGCATTTTTGATATGCGTTGGTTTTAGTGGTTAAGGCGGTATGCGGCGGCATTGGTATTGCGTGCCTCACACCTTAATTGGGCGTTATGTTTATCTAATTAACTAATGAGGAAATTTAATGGTCGTACTGTTTTCAGTTTTAGGTGTTCTGGCCTATCTTTTCGGGTTTATGGTGTTTGGTACAGCAAAAAGTTCTATTCATGAAGGCGTTGCGTTGCTTGTTATCTTAAACGGTACAGTTTTCATTGTTGGAGCGGCTATAGTTCATTCAATTAAAAGTAATAGTGTCGAATCAGTAGAAAATGTTAAACCTAGTAGTGATCAAAAAATTGAACCTTCATTTTCTGAGGATAGAGATGAAAGGTTATCGAAGGAAAATAGTGATATTAAGCCTGAAGGGCTTTCTGAGAACATTGACAATCAAGAAACACCTCAATCAAGCGTAAATTTGCAATTAATCAGCGAATTGAAAGGTAAGAAATTAAAGCTTGGTTTCAACTCTACTTTTAATGTATGCGAAATATGTAGTCAATCCAACACGGGGCAGCTAGTAGAAAATCACTATGTTTGTAATGCTTGCAAAGATAAGTACTTGTAAAATATAAACATAACAAAGCATTTAAGAGTGATTCCCAACGCATGGCATTTTTCATTTCATCGTTGGGTCTTGTGTTTAAGGTGGTATGGTTCAGTTTCGTGGTAGCGTTGCTCACACCTTAACGCGGCGTTATGCTTAATTACGTAAAATCAGTGGTTTAGTGCTTTTCTTTGTTCCCTCGGCTGATTTGTTTCGAGTTAGTCGGCAAGTTGGCTTCATTGGGCGCTGTTTTTCGGACACTTATTCTTTGGCGCTGAAAATTCAGAGAGTTACCTCAATCAATTTTCAGGTAAGCGCGAGGTTAGGGCGGTTGGCACAATCAGAAATTTGATCTTAGGTTTTTGAGTTTTGATTACCAAATTTCAAAGTCTGATTTTCAAAACTATGAGTCATTTCGGTTTTCTACGTTTTGGCTTTTGTTTGTGAATCAAAGCCGAGTTAATCTTGTTTCCAGAAAAACGTAACCCATTGAAGCTTAAGCATAACAAGGCGTTCAAGAGGGATTCATGCCGTGTGGCATTTTTGGTTTGCGGTGAGTTTTGTGGTGAAAGTGGTCTGCGGAAAGTTGGCTTAGGCGGCATTCACCCCTTAACGCAGCGTTAAATTTACGGGGAAACTATGAAGGTAACTTTTGATTCAAATGTTTGGGAAAATATAGTTTCTCCAGATAGTGATAAACCATCGGTTTACGAAAGTTTAAGTCGGGATATTTGTAATAATGTAATTGAGCCATATTTCTGTGAAATTGCTCTTTCCCTTGAATCAATCTTCAAGGCTGATCGCTTGTCTCATACTTCAACATACAAACCAAAAATTGAAGTGGTCACAGAAGAATTTGATGGAAATCATTTTCATGGAGTGGTGGGCTTTGGCCCGGACAATGATGCTCATCCGGGAATGCATTCTGCACTAGCTTTCAAGTATTCAAAAGCAGTTGAACTAGGTTTCAAAGTAATCACGATGACTAATATTGGAACGGCTAGAGCAAAAGAAATCCAAGATAAAACAAAGGTTAACTTCTCATCTATCGATGAATTTTGGGTATATGCTGATCGACTGAATGAATGTTCAAAGTTTATTGAATCTTTGGGCTGTGGTTCAAGTTCATACCACAAGCTTGTAGAGCATTATGGTATAAAAATGTCTCCGTATAAAAGGCTAGCTCAAATGGCGTCAAAGACCGAAATCAAGAAATTTGCCGCTTCAGTTGCTGAGTGGGCTGATGGAGACTCTATTTCCGCTCACTATGCATTTGGTAACGACTACTTTTGTACAAATGATCAAGCTCGGAATGCTGGTAGTCAGTCTGTATTTCATTCTGACAATCTACGTTTAGTAGCAGAGAAGTTTGGGGTACAAGTAATAAGTCCAGAGGAACTTGTAAATTTAACAAAGCATTTAAGACGGATTCCCAACGCTCGGCATTTTTAGTTTACTTCAATTTCGGTGTTTACGGCACAATACTTTAAGTTCAGTGGTCTGCGTTGCTCACCACTTAATGCGGCGTTAGGCGACGGGCAGGAACGTTCTTTGTTCTCATCTTCTTTGTTCTCATCTTCTTAGTTCTCATCTTCTTAGT
>NZ_JAQQBT010000026.1:0-19645 GCF_028570825.1 Vibrio sp. CCUG 15886
CTATGCGTTGCGTTTAGTGTTTAAGGTGGTATGCGGTAGCTTCGGTATTGCGTTGCTCACACCTTAACAGGGCGTTATTATCGCAACGGATCTCTCATGCTGAATGCGAAAGGTTGTAAGCTAGGTGTGAAACAGGCTGGGTAGTAGGGCGGAAAGGCGGCGAAAAGGGCGAATATTGGTTATTTCTATGCTAACCTTGAGGCGCTTTCGCGATCCTTAATATGGCGCGCAATTAAAGAGATCGCGAAAGAGCACTCAAGGTAGTGCGATAACAAATACTTCGGCTTCGATTTTTTGCCTGCATACCGTAATATCCAAGCATATCAAACATTTAGTCATCAACATCAGCGACTTTAGTTGCGAAATAACAAGACGTTCAAGCCGATTCGAAACGCATTGGGGTTTTAGTGCCTAAATAGGCACCGAGTTATCAGAGTTTATTTTAGGTTGGGGAGCATCTGCGTCTCTCACACCTTAACTGCGCGTTAGGCGACGGGCAGAAAAGTTCTTTGTTCTCATCTTCTTAGTTCTCTTTGAGCATTCGTTTTTCTAAGTCGGCAATTCAGCATTGTCGGCCAAAGTTCTTGAATATCTCCAACCGTAAAACATGCCAAAGTTCGTGGGTTGCCTCATTCATTTTTGGTGCTGGTTGGTGGCGAATTTCGCTGGCTCAAAGTGTGGCAAAGGCAAGTTAATCGAAGCTTTCGTTTTTGCTGCTAGCTTGTAGCTGTTGGTTTCTCAGGTTAAAAAGCAACTTTGTCGCTGAAAGGCCACATTTCGTGGTTGTGGGCAAATAGGCTGAAACATAGTGAGTTTTGTGGTTCTTGAATCGCAAAAAGTGCGTGTGTATTTTGTTGGCAAAAGGGTTTCAGGTAATCTGCTTTCAAAGTCACTTAAACACAGGTGGGAAACTTCGCCTAACAAGGCGTTTAAGGCGGATTCACAACGCTTTGCGATCTCGGCTTAAATCAGTTTTAGTGTTTAAGGTGCAATGGTCTAGGTTTGGTGGTTGGCGTTGTTCACCACTTAACGCGGCGTTATGCCACTTTTATTTTACTTCTCATGGATGAGGATAGAATTAGATGCAATATGGGATTCAGCATCACATAGAAGTTACAGCAAAAGCTGCTGGAGCTGTGATTTTTAATCAACACAATGAAGTGTTATTGGTTCAAGAGCTAACCGGCTCAAAGAAAGGTCTATGGCATGTACCGTCAGGTAGTGTTGAATCTACAGAGTTTCCTCAAGAGGCAGCGGTCAGGGAAATTGCAGAAGAAACGGGTTTAGAAGTTGCTCTAGAGAATTACTTAAATACCTATGCAGGACGTTTTGATGATGGTGAATTAGTATTACGTCATGTCTGGGGCACAGAAGTTAAAGACCAGGTCATATTGCCGAAATTCAACCATGAAATAGGTCGAGCAAAGTTCTTCTCGTTAGCTGAAGTACGGGATTTGTATGCTCAATCGAAATTGCGGATGCACCATACATTTTTAATGATCAATGATGCTTATGCACAGCGGGAAAAATTGGCATAACAAACTGTTCAAGAGGGATTCGCAACGCGTGGCATTTTTACTATGCGTTGGTTTTGGTGTTTAAGGCGGTTTGCGGCGGCTTTTGTATTGCGTTGCTCACCCCTTAACAGGGCGTTAGCTGTATTATGGAGTAAGCACGATGATTACAATTAGAAATTACAGCGTAGAAGATGCCAAAGCACTATGGGATATTCACTTTTATACAATTCGGAATATTAATATTCATGAATATTCTCAAGCTCAAGTCGAAGCTTGGGCTCCAGAACGTCTAGATCCGTCAGTCTGGGAAAAACGGATGAAAGGGTTATCTCCATTTGTTGCTGAAATAGACGGTGTCATTGTTGGCTACACAGATTTGCAAGCTAGTGGGCTTATAGACCATTTCTTTTGTCACCATGAGTATCAAGGCAAAGGTGTAGGTAAAGCTCTAATGAATCATGTTTTTAAGGTTGGCAATTCGCGCGGTATAAAACGTTATTTTTCTGAAGTCAGTATCACTGCTCGTCCATTTTACGAACACTTCGGTTTTAAAGTCGTTCAAGCCCAAGAAATGGAAGTCCGTGGTCAAAAACTAAGAAACTTTGTAATGGAAAAATACAGCTAACAAATTGTTCAAGAGGGATTCAGCACGCGTGGCATTTTTACTATGCGTTGGTTTTAGTGATTAAGACGGCATGCGGTAGCATCGGTGTTGCGTGCTTCACCCCTTAACAAGGCGTTATGCTTAATCAAATAAAATCAGTGGTTTATGGTTTTTCTTTATTCCCTCTGCTGATTGGTTTTGTGCTTGTCGGCAAGTTGGCTTCTGTGAGCGCTGTTTTTCGGACACTTATTCTTTGACGTTGGAAAGTCAGAGAGTTGCCTCAATCAATTCTCAGGTAAGCGCGAGGTTAGGGTGGCTGACTCAATCAGCAATTTGATCTTAGGTTTTTGAGTTTTAGCAACCAAATTTCAAAGTCTGATTTTTAAAAACTATGAGTCATTTCAGTTTTCTAGCTTTTGGCTTTTGTTTGTGAATCAAAGTCGAGTTAATCTTGTTTCCAGAAAAACGTAACCCATTGAAGCTTAAGCATAACAAGGCGTTTAAGTGGGATTTGGCCCGCGTGGCATTTTTAGTTTGCGTTGAGTTCGGTGGTTACGGCACTGTGCGGTAGCTTTTGTATTGCGTGCCTGCACCCCTTAACGCAGCGTTATGCTTAATCACGTAAAATCAGTGGTTTATGGTTTTTCTTTGTTCCCTTGGCTGATTGGTTTTGTGCTCGTCGGCAAGCTGGCTTCATTGGGCGCTATTTTTCGGACACATATTCTTTGGCGCTGAAAATTCAGTGAGTTGCCTCAATCAATTTTCAGGTAAGCGCGAGGTTAGGGCGGTTGGCTAAATCAGAAATCCATTTCTAGGTTTTCAAACTTCAAACCAGATTTGCCAAAATTCCGAGCCTGATTATCAAAACTATGATTCATTTCGGTTTTCTACGTTTTGGCTTTTGTTTGTAAATCAAAGTCGGGTTAATCTTGTTTCGCGTAAAACGTAACCCATTGAAGCTTAAGCATAACAAAGCGTTTAAGTGGGATTTGGCACGCGTGGCATTTTCAGTTTGCGTTGAGTTCGGTGGTTACGGCACTGTGCGGTAGCTTTTGTATTGCGTGCCTGCACCCCTTAACGCGGCGTTAGTTGAACAAGGAGAGTTCGGTGGATATTTTCGGAATATTACTAGGTGCATTAGCTCAAGTTTGGTACATCATCCCTTTGTTGATTTTCGTTTCGATATTCAAGAGTCGGTGGTTTAAAGGTGTATTTGGCGAGTTTTTGGTAAACAAACTACTATCTCAGTTGCCTGATTCAGATTACAAATTGGTGAGGGATGTAACTCTACCTACAGACGATGGCACAACACAAATCGACCATATTGTTGTATCAAGGTTTGGTGTTTTCGTTGTGGAAACCAAAAACATGAAAGGCTGGATCTTTGGCTCTAAAAACCAAAAGCAATGGACTCAGAAAATCTATCGTCACTCATCAAAATTTCAAAATCCACTTCACCAAAATTACAAACATGTTAAGACTCTTGAATCCTTACTGGCTGTAGATAGTGAAAAATTACACTCAGTAGTTGTTTTCATTGGTGACAGTACTTTTAAAACTGATATGCCTGAAAACGTTACTTATGCGCGTGGTTGCTTGGAATACATCAAAAAGTTTGAACAACCAGTGTTCTCTGAATCAGAATATAGTCAACTTGTGTACTCGATAAACGAAGTTAAGCTCAAAAAAGGCATTGTTACGGATATTAAGCATCGTCAACAAGTGAAAGAAATCGTAGCAGCAAAAGAGGCTATAAAGCAGTGCTCACGTTGTGGCTCAGAAATGGTTGTTCGTGAAACTAAGCGAGGTGAAAACAAAGGTAAACAGTTTTGGGGGTGTTCGGCATTTCCCAAATGTAGGTCGGTCGAACAGTTCAACTAACAAAGCGTTTAAGACAGATTCGCAACGCTCGGCATTTTTGGTTTGCTTCAACTTTAGTGTCTACGGCACAATGGTTTAGGTAGGGTGGTCTGCGTTGCTCACTACTTAACGCGGCGTTATATGCTTTCAAAATCTGTGAGCAAAAGGGAGTTTAAAATGATTCTAAATCATGTCTCAGTTGGTGTTTCAAATGTGCCATCTGCGGTGGTTTTTTACGATTCAGTTCTATCTACTTTGTCCATAAAACGAGCTCATTACATCGAGAATGTCGCGGCTGCCTACGGCGAAAATTTTGAGTTTTGGGTAGGTTGCCCATGTGAAAATTCACCCTCTTCAGGTAATGGAACTCACATTGCTTTCAACGCGCCAAACAAAGAAGCTGTTGACCAGTTTTATGCTACTGCATTAGAGCTTGGTGGCGAGTGTGCCGGTAAGCCTGGCTTGCGTCCAGAGTACGGTGAGACTTACTATGCAGCGTTTGTCCGCGATGTTGACGGTAACAAAATTGAAGCAGTCTTTATGTAGCCGAAGCTACGCATATAACAAGGCGTTTAAGACGGATTCACAACGCTTGGCGGTTTCAGTTCCGGTCAGGTTTAGTGTTTAAGGTACAAAGGTTTTGGTTTGGTGGCAGGCGTTGTTCACCACTTAACGCGGCGTTAGCTGTAATAAGTATTTGGGAGTTCTAAAATCGGATGTATAAATTAGAAATATTCTGTACGCCTGAGCAACAAGATCTAGTGCTGAGTACTTTACATGAATCAGGTGTAGATAAAATCGGAAACTATGATCATTGTTGGGCTATTGGTTCAGTTACAGGCTCTCACCGAGCGCTTGATGGCTCAACTCCAGTATTTGGAGGCAAAGGAAATGTGGAAAGCTATCCTCTGCTGAAGGTTGAAATCAACGTTGCGAAAAGCCAAGTGAAACCTATAGTTGAGCAACTACGAATCTGTCTTGGTTGGGAGGAGCCTTTGGTAAATGTCTTCAAAGTTTATAACTCGGAGTTTGACCTTTAACGGTGGAGCATACAGCTAACAAGGCGTTTAAGGCGGATTCACAACGCTTGGCGATTTCAGCTCTAGTTAGGTTAAGTGTTTAAGGTACAATGCTTTAGTTTTGGTGGTAGCGTTGTTCACCACTTAACGCGGCGTTATGCTTAATCACATAAAATCAGTGGTTTATGTTTTTCTTTGTTCCCTTAGCTGATTTGTTTTGTGCTTGTCGGCAAGTTGACTTCATTGGGCGCTGCTTTTCGGACACTTATTCTTTGGCGCTGAAAATTCAGAGAATTGCCTCAATCAATTTTCAGGTAAGCGCGAGGTTAGGGCGGCTGGCTCAATCAGCAATTTGATCTTAGGTTTTTGAGTTATAGCAGCCAAATTTCAAAGTTCGATTTTCAAAACTATGAGTCATTTCGGTTTTCTACGTTTTGGCTTTTGTTTGTAAATCAAAGCCGAGTTAATCTTGTTTCCATAAAAACGTAACCCATTGAAGCTTAAGCATAACAAGGCGTTCAAGAGGGATTCATGCCGCGTGGCATTTTTGGTTTGCAGTTAGTTTTGGTGGTGAAGGTGGTCTACGGAAAGTTGGTTTGGGCGGCATTCACCCCTTAACGCAGCGTTAGCTTCAGGAGTTCAACATCATGCTAGAGTTTGTACGGAAAGTTATTACTAGTTTACGTCAACCATCTCGACGTTTTTGGGAGTGGAAGTATCATGAAGTTATTGCAGAGCAGATCAAACTGTCATTCTTACCATTTGTATTGATAGCTACGTTAAGTTGTTATTCTGCTAAGTATCATGGTGGGAAACTACCTCTAGTAGGAAGTGTCGCTAGAGAATTTATCCAAATAGATACAGCTTATTTGTTTTTCTTATCGTTGTTGCCGTTGATGTCGCTTTTTGTCCTCTTCTATAAATGGAAGGCTGCGAAAGAATTTGTAGCACGAATTATATCAAGCATATGTCATTGGAGTTTCACTATTACCGTAGCTATGACTAGTGTTGTAGCCGGGCTGGCTTTACCGTTTGCACTATCACTTATTAAGACAGAAGATTTGTATTTAAAGTTAGGAAATACACTGTTCCTTCTGTTTATTCCATCACTCCATTACTGTATAGCTAAGTTCGTTCAGCCTGGAGTAATAGAAAGGCTGAAAAAACAGCAATGAAGCTAACAAACTGCTTAAGAGGGATTCGCAATGCGTGGCATTTTTGGTATGCGGTGGGTTTTGTGATTTAGGCGGTGTGCGGTAGATTTCGCAGTGCATTGCTCACCCCTTAGCAGGGCGTTATGCTTAATCATTTAAAATCAGTTGGTTATGGTTTTTCTTTGTTTTCTCGGCTTGTTAGTTTCTAGTTCGTCGGCAAGTTTGGTTCAGTGGACGCTGTTTTCCGGACACTTATTCTTTGGCGCTGAAAATTCAGAGTGTTGCCTCAGTCAATTTTCGGGTAAGCGCGAGGTTAGGGAAGTTGGCTCAATCAAAACTTTGAACTTAGGTTTTTTGAGTTTTTAGCAGCCAAATTTCAAAGTCTGATTTTCAAAAATTATGAGTCATTTCAGTTTTCTGCGTTTTGGCTTTTGGTTGTAAATCAAAGTCGAGTTAATCTTGGTTCCAGAAAAACGTAACCCATTGAAGCTTAAGCATAACAAGGCGTTCAAGTGGGATTCATGCCGCGTGGCGTTTCTGGCATGCGGTGTGTTTTGGTGGTAAAAGTGGCGTGCGTAAAGTTGGTTTATGCGGCATTCACCCCTTAACGCGGCGTTATGTTTATAGGTGTAGATATGCTTGAATATTTAGCTTCATGGGCATCATCAAAATCCAAGATATTTAGCGGTGAAAGTTTAATCGTTGACTTGTCAGAGAAACTTGGTGACGAAGTAAAAGCTCAATACATTGAAATTGAAGGAAACGGCTTGCTATCTAGAGCAACTTTGTGGGAAACGGGCAACCTGGTTTTAGAAGCCATTGACATTGAGTCAGAGCAGCATGCTATATCGGAAATCTATGAGTTGCGAGATCATGCCCAAATCGACGACAAACTAAATTGGTGGCTAAGTGAAATTGCCACTTATGAGAAAGTCTAAACATAACAAACAGTTTAAGAGGGATTCAGCATGCGTGGCATTTTTAGTATGCGTTGATTTCGGTGTTGAAGTGCCATGCAGCGGCTTAGTCATTGCGTGCTTCACCCCTTAACTGGGCGTTATGTGAATAGGAGATTCAAGTGAACAAGGTAGTCAAAGAACGTTTCGATGAATATCCAGAAAATGCTCGTGTTAGGCTATTGGAGCTACGAAATCTGGTTTTTCAAATCGCATCTGATTTGGAGCTGGGTGAAGTCGATGAAACTCTAAAGTGGGGTGAACCTAGCTATAGTGTAAAAACAGGCAGCCCGCTAAGAATGGACTGGAAGCTGAAATCTCCCAACAATTATTACCTGTTCTTTAATTGCCAAACTAAGTTAGTCGATACATTTCGAGAATTGTATTGTGAAGAACTGGCGTTTCAGGGAAACAGAGCAATAGTTCTGTCCTTATCAAAAGCGTTACCAGAAACAGCAATAAAGTCCTGTTTAGAGTTAGCTTTAACCTATCAGCATCGTAAACATTTACCTCTTTTGGGCGCGTGAAAAATTCACATAACAAAGCGTTTAAGGCAGATTCGCAACGCGTGGCATTTTTGGTTTTAATCGGCTTTAGTGTTTACGGCACAATAGGTTAGGTTCAGTGGTGGCGTTGCTCACTACTTAACGCGGCGTTATGCTTAATCACGTAAAATCAGTGGTTTATGGTTTTTCTTTGTTCCCTCAGCTTTTGGGTTATGTGCTCGTCGGCAAGTTGGGTTCAGTGGGCGCTATTTTCTGGACACTTATTCTTTGGCGTTGGAAGTTCAGAGAATTGCCTCAATCAACTTTCGGGCAAGCGCGAGGTTAGGGCTTCTGGCTCAATCGGCAATTTGATCTTAGGTTTTTGGTCTTGGATAGCCGAAATTCGAAGTGTGTTTTTCAAATCTATGAGTCATTTCGGTTTTCTACGTTTTGACTTTTGTTTGTGAATCAAAGTCGAGTTAATCTTGGTTCTATTAAAACGTAACCCATTGAAGCTTAAGCATAACAAGGCGTTCAAGTGGGATTTGGCACGCGTGGCATTTTCAGTTTGCGTTGAGTTCGGTGGTTACGGCACTGTGCGGTAGCTTTTGTATTGCGTGCCTGCACCCCTTAACGCGGTGTTATGTTCACAAGATGGATTGTAGATATGGATGAAAAAGTACAAATAGCTTTTGGTGTTTGGGCGGGTGTTTCACTCCTCGGTTATGTGTTGTTCTATGCGAATAAAAATACACAGTTTAAGAGGAAATATTATCCAGCATTCTCTGTCGTGACAGGCGCTTTATTTTTGTTTATTGTTAACTTGATGGGCTTTTTTAAACATCAATTCTGGATTGTAATTGTCCCCATTGTTGCGCTAATAACTTTTATGAACATACGTGGTGCTAAGTTTTGCGACAACTGTGGGAAATCAAACTTTACGCAATCGTTAAAAGATAAAAAAATCGAATGTCAAAAATGTGGGCATACTATTTGAGCAATGTGAACATAACAAGGCGTTCAAGTGGGATTCATGCCGCGTGGCATTTTTGGCATGCGGTGATTTTTGGTGGTGAAAGTGGTCTGCGGAAACTTGGTTTGTGCGGCATTCACCCCTTAACGCGGCGTTAGAACTCACAATAGTTTTTCTATTACAGTTGTTATGACTAAAATAGCAAAACAAATTGGCGATAATGGTCGATTTCTCGATAGGTATGTAGCCCAGTTAGCTATCTTTATCGTTGAATATAGGAAAGCAAATGCACTGATGGCAATCGGGGCTAATAGTACAGTAGTTAAAAGAAGATATATTATGAATATTCCTTCAATAATTAAGAAAATTGTTAGCCCATCTAACCATATGCTTGATGCAGGATCTACGGTAAGTCCCGCAATCAATGGCTCGAATGGCAAGAGTAGTATTTGTAGCATCATTTTCGTGAGACTGAGCTCTTGGTTGGCAGCTAGGTCAAGCAATGGAAGTGCTAGGCAGCAAAGAGACATTTTTGAAAACTGTAAAAACATGTCCAAAGCATACTTACCTTTATCTGAAAACCACGTAATAGCAAGCCATACAGCCATTGCGTAGATAAAAGCCATAGCAAGGTAAAAGAAAAATATACTTTTGGCTTCACCAAAAAGATACATTGAAATAGTGAGTAGAAGGAACAATAAGAGACTTAAGTATCCAAAAAAAGACTTAGTGACCTGAAAAAGTTCGGTTGTATTATTTTTTCTATATGAATCAATGATGTTTTTAAACGAATTGTCGAAATTGGATACCTTCGAATGAAGTTCAGGGTTAAGGTCAAGAGCATACCTCGCTAAAAGAATTGTCATTAAAATTTGAACGATTTCAATTAAACTCATGAGTTTACCCTTTCACCAGAACGAAGTTATGTTGCATATAAATATACTGTATGTCAATACAGTTACCTTATGTTGGAACTGAGTTCTAACAATAAATTTAAGAGTGATTCACAACGCTTGGCGCTTTCACTTCAAGCCAGTTTAGTGTTTATGGCACAATGGTTTAAGTAAGGTGGTAGCGTTGTTCACACCTTAATTTGGCGTTATGTTTAATCACCTAAAATCAGTTGGTTGCTTCTTTCTTTGCTTTCTCGGCTTTATAATTTTGGTCTTGTCGGTAAGTTGACTTCAGTGGTCGCTGTTTTCTTTGCTCCAATTCGTGGGCGCTAAAAATTCAGAGAGTTGCCTCATTGAAATGCAGTGTTTGGGTGAGGTGAGTGCAGCTTGCTCAGTTTCAAAGTTAGAGCTTCAGCTTTCGTTTTTCACGTTGAGACTCAATGCAAATTCAATCAATTTTATGAGTTAATTCAGTTTTTTAGGCTATGGTTTTGGTGTGCAAAGGTAAGTCGAGTTAAGCTCTTGGTATCGTAAAGTTTAACCCTTTGAGCCTTAAACATAACAAGGCGTTCAAGAGGGATTCATACCGCGTGGCATTTTTGGTATGCAGTGAGTTTTGGTGGTGAAAGTGGTCTGCGGAAAGTTGGTTTATGCGGCATTCACCCCTTAACGCAGCGTTAGGCTTTTAAGCGGTCAGCACATTTTCTAACTAAATTTCATGTAGTAAAATATCTGAAATTTCAGAACCAAGTTACTAATATGAGCAATTACAATCAAGAAAAGCTACTAAAACACATCCAAGAGAAATGGCGAGATAATGGTTGTCCTATGTGTGGGGTGACGGCTTGGGCAATCTCAGATACAGCTTTCGAAATGAGAGAGTTTCATGGTGGGAATCTCAATATGTCTGGCTCAATTCACCCTGTAATTCCGGTGAATTGTACAAACTGTGGCTACACAATGTTGATCAACGCACTTTATGCAGGCGCTATTGATAAAAATGGAAGCCAAAGTAATGAGTGAGCAACAGCCATTTAAAATAACCCAAACACTGGATATTAAACAACCAACATCAACACAAGCAATGGCTCTGCCAAAACCTGAGTGGAATCTGTTAAAAAATTCTGTGCAATCAATCAAAGATAATAACTCAACGTTTCATACGGTAGGTTCAGCCCTAATCGGAGCAGGAGTTTCTACTGGATTGGCTGCTTTTTTTACTTCTTTTCCACAAGAGCAAGAAATCAATCAAGTGATTATGTGGGCTGCTGCAATTTGTGCGACGTTTTGTGGGATCGTGTGTTGTTTTTTTGCCGAGAAAGAAAAAAAGTTAGTGAACAAAAGTGCAGCAAGCGTATTGGCGCAAATGGAAGTCGTGGAACAACGGTACGGTCAATAAAAGCCTAACAATCGCTTCAAGACGGATTCGCAACGCGTGGCATTTATGTCATGCGTTGATTTTAGTGATTAATGTGGTGTGCGGAAACATCGTATTGCGTTGCTCACCACTTAAGCGGGCGTTAGCAAATTTATTCGACATCTAACTCACATGGAGGATAAGTAAGTGAAAACAGATAAAGGTTCGATTATGGAATCGCATAGGCTTGCAAGCCCGGGTCTTCGTTATTTAGGACAAATCATTGATGGTGCAATAAGTGCCGCAATATTCATTTTCTTTCTTTGGCTTGGTACATTAATTGGTTTATCCCAAGACTCATCTGGCTTAATTGCCTTTTCTGCCGCTGCTTTTTATTTCCTACTTTCTGATGGTTTTGCAAAAGGTCAAAGCCTCGGTAAGAAGCTACTAGGTATCTCAGTTATAGATTCAGTTACAGGAAAAAGTTGTAGTTTTCCTCAGTCATTTTTCCGCAATGTTTTGACACCAATAATCGGCATGATTGACGCGATCTTTATTCTAGGTAAAAGAAGACAGAGATTAGGTGACAAACTGGCGAAAACAATCGTTGTAGTAAATTAGCTAACAAACTGTTCAAGAGGGATTCGCAACGCGTGGCATTTTTACTATACGTAGGTTTTAGTGTTTAAGGTGGTATGCGGGAGCTTTGGTATTGCGTTGCTCACCCCTTAACAGGGCGTTATGTGCTAAGGAGGAAAATGAAGCAATTAGAAAGAGTCGAACGATATTTGGAAAGGATAAGAACCATATATGCAGGAAAAACTGGGATACCATGGGAAAACCGCAAGTATCATGAGGATGATGTGTATAGTTTTTTCTTATATTGTCACCATTTACAGGACTGGGTTGAAGAACTAAATCAAGTTGGCATCACCCAAGAAGATATCAAGATGTTTGTAAAGTCTCATACAGTTTTGCGTATTTGTGCTGACTTAGCCAACGCGACAAAACACTGTAAATTGAAGCATCAAAAAGTTACAGGCTATAAGCATCAACCAAGTATTTCCGGCTCTCTGCATCAAGACAATACGTTTGGAAACGGTGTAAAATCGAAGTTTTCCTTAATCTCAGGTTACGCATACTACGATGCACTTGAAGTTGCTGAAGAGTGTTTCAGGCTTTGGAACGACTTTATTGAATCGCACGTCAAAGTTCGCACATAACAAAGCATTTAAGAGGGATTCTCAACGCTTGGCATTTTGGGTTCTACTTCAATTTAAGTGTTTATGGCACAATGCTTTAGGTTGGGTGGTTACGTTGTTCACCCCTTAATGCGGCGTTAGGAAAAATTAATGAAGTTCGGCGATTTTAAAGACATTATTGTAAATAATTCTGAGGTTGTACTCGACAGCATCTTGGACGATGGTTTGTTGAAAGACATTCCAATCATTAATAATTTGGTTGATCTTTACAATGTTAAAACAACGATTAGTGACAAGATTTTCTATAAAAAAGTAGTTAGCTTTTATGAGTCTTTTTCAGATGTGAATCGGGATTCTTTCGCCCAGTGGAATACATGGGTTAATGAAAATTTGGACTCTGCGGAAAAAATAGCAAGCACTCTTGTACTTCATATCGACTCTCAAAGTGATCTTGTTAAATGCAAATTTGTAGGTCACTTATTCAAGAAGTTGGTGGAAGAGAAAATATCTTTAAGAGACTTCGAGGCGTATCTTTATGTGACTTCAACGTGTTCTGTGAGAGATATAAGGAAGCACTGTGTAGATGGTGGCGATCAGTCGTCTTCTACAGAAGCATCGTTAGCTCAAAGGTTGCAGTTTGTTGGCTTCTATTCTTTTACTCCAGAATCATTGAGTCAAAGTGAAAAGTTAGAGTATGAAATCACAGATAGAGGATGCGATTTCATTAATATGATGGAAGATTTTCATTGGTAAAATTTTCCTAACAAACAATTTAAGAGTGATTCAGCACGCTTGGCATTTTTGGTTTGCGTTGGGTTCAGTGATTACGGCGCTGTGCGGTAGCTTTTGTATTGCGTGCCTGCACCCCTTAACGCGGCGTTAGTAGGTGACAGGAGGCTCAGGTGGAGCTCTATATAAATGGTAATGTTCCCCAAGTGGGTAAAGTTTGTGAGCAGTTTTTTCTTGAGCAAATCCAGTGTTCGCAAACTATCCATGATCAAGCGAATGTCGCGTATTTTCGTTTTGACTCCCAGTGGTTTCAGTTGTACTTCGATGGCATCAGTATCTTTTGGCGCGTCTGCGTTGAGCCAACAGAGCCAATAAATAGTGATTTTTCGTCTTACAGCTCATTAGTTAATTTCAGCGAAATTAAAGGTATTTGTAGCCATGCCTTGACACGTATTGAACAGTTTTTGGATAGCGATATCATTTTTTTATCCCTTACTTTTGATAGTGGGGTGGTTCTAAAGTTTGAATATTTTAGTTTGGATGATTATACGAAAGTCACCTACTAACAAACTGTTCAAGAGGGATTCGCAACGCGTGGCATTTTCACTATGCGTTGGTTTTAGTGTTTAAGGTGTTATGCGGCGGATTTGGTATTGCGTTGCTCACCCCTTAACAGGGCGTTATGTGCTTGGAGAAAATATGCAATATATCGAAGTCAAAAGTAGCGAAATTCCACTAGATTTATTGCTTGAAGCTGATCCTTGTGAAGCTAATATCGCTTCATATCTATCTGATTCATGGTGTTTTGCAGCAGTAGAGAATGGTCGAGTTTTAGCTGCTTGTATCGTGAAAGCACAGACCAACAGTCTCGCTGAGATATTTAATGTATCTGTATCTCCAGAGCTACAAGGTCAAGGTATTGGCTCTAAGTTACTCAAGTTTGTTCTATCTCTGTTGCCAAGTAAGGGGATCAATCGTGTTGAGCTTGGTACGGGTACATTTGGCTATCAACTTACTTATTATCAGCGTTTAGGTTTTCGAGTAGACTCAATTATCAAAGACCATTTCTTGCTAAACTACTCTGAGCCAATCTATGAAAATGGTATTCAACACAAAGACATGCTGAGATTGTACGTAAATATTTAGTACGCACATAACAAAGCGTTTAAGAGGGATTCTCAACGCTTGGCATTTTCAATTTGATTCACCTTTAGTGATTACGGCACAATGGTTTAGGCTAGGTGGTGGCGTTGTTCACCCCTTAACGCGGCGTTATGCTTAATCTCGTAAAATCAGTGATTTAGTGTTTTTCTTTGTTCCCTCGGCTTGTTAGTTTCGAGTTCGTCGGCAAGTCAGCTTCATAGGGCGCTATTTTCTGGACATCAATTCTTTGGCGCTGGAAATTCAGAGGATTGCCTCAATCAGTTTTGGCGTAAGCGTGAGGTTAGGGCAGTTGGCTCATTCAGAACTTTGAACTTAGGTTTTTGAGTTTTAGTAGCCAAATTTCAAAGTCAGATTTTCAAAAATCATGAGTCATTTCAGTTTTTTAGGTTTTGCCTTTTGTTAACTAATCCTAGCCGAGTTAATCTTGGTTTTGGTAAAAATGTGGGCGTTGAAGCTTAAGCATAACAAAGCGTTAAAGTGGGATTTGGCACGCGTGGCATTTTTAGTTTGCGTTGAGTTCGGTGGTTACGGCACTATGCGGTAGCTTTTGTATTGCGTGCCTGCACCCCTTAACGCGGCGTTAGGCGCCTATGAAATGGACTACGGAGTATTAGCTAATGAAACTCGAAGAACAAATTGAAAAGTTATCAGACATAGGGTTGTTGCTGAATGAAGGTGTGACTATTAACGATTTGCTCCTTTCATATTCGAGAGAAGAATATGAATCGAATCCTTTTGATCTAATTCTTTTTGTATATGGAATAGAGATTGAAGAAGAACCATGGGGACGGTTTGTTTGTGATCAAGCGTGGAACTTCGATGTAGAGGCGATTGAAGACGACGGTTCCTATGTTGAAATCGTAAAGCAGTTCCATCGAATTACAGGCAGAGCCAAGAATTTAGAAGGGTTGCGAGATAGCGTAAACCTAGAAGAACATTATGCAGAGCTTCGGTATTCAGTCGATGGTGTTAATAGGCTGCTAAAGCCTGAAATAGGCGATGATTGGGCAGATGCGAAAACTATAGAAATTATACTAAGCGATTTACGTCAGCCGGGATTTGACTTCTATCCAAAGGATAATGGGCAAGCCAGTATCTGGTTCTACCTGTCTGAAAGTCAGGCTATAGAGCTAAACAAACTCGCCAATAATGTATTCAATTTAGAGCGTAAACCATGGTGGAAAGTATGGTAGTTCTCAGTGAGTTCAAGACGCCTAACAAGCAATTTAAGAGGGATTCACAACGCTTGGCACTTTTGTTTCTACTTCAGTTTTAGTGTTTATGGCACAATGCTTTAGGTTTGGGTGTAGGCGTTGTTCACCCCTTAATTGGGCGTTATGCTTAATCAAGTAAAATCAGTGGTTTATGGTTTTTCTTTGTTCCCTTGGCTGATTGGTTTTGTGCTTGTCGGCAAGTCGGTTTCATTGGGCGCTGTTTTTTGGACACTTATTCTTTGGCGCTGGAAATTCGGAGAATTGCCTCAATCAATTTTCAGGTAAGCGCGAGGTTGGGGCGTCTGGCTCAATCAGTAATTTGAACTTAGGTTTTTGAGTTTGAGCCGCCAAATTTCAAAGTCTTATTTTCAAAAATTATGAGTTATTTCAGTTTTTTAGGTTTTGCCTTTTGTTAGCTAATCCTAGTCGAGTTAATCTTAGTTTTGGTAAAAATGTGGGCGTTGAAGCTTAAGCATAACAAAGCGTTAAAGTGGGATTTGGCACGCGTGGCATTTTCAGTTTGCGTTGAGTTCGGTGGTTACGGCACTGTGCGGTAGCTTTTGTATTGCGTGCCTGCACCCCTTAACGCGGCGTTATGTGCTAGGGAAAGAAATCAGGTTTGGTGATGAAAAGAATTAATGTAATAGGTACAAGTGGTAGTGGTAAAAGTACTTTCAGTCGCCAACTTGCTAGCAAGCTTAAATACCCATATTTGGAAATGGATGCGATATTTTGGAAGCCAAATTGGCAAGAGTCTACAGATGAAGAGTTCTTCGCAAATCTAACTGAGAGTCTAAGTGGCGAACATTGGGTGCTTGATGGTAACTATAACCGGACAGCCGAAATCAAATGGGCTAGGGCTGACACCATCATTTGGGTGGACTATTCCTTTTCTAGGACGTTATTTCAAGCTGTGAAACGAGCGTTAACTCGTATTGTGACTAAACAGGAACTGTGGGGTAAAGCGGGCAATGTTGAGTCATTCAAAAAGTCGTTTCTTAGCAAAGATTCGATTATTCTCTGGGCATTGAAAACGTATAAAACAAATCGTATTCGTTATACAGAGTTACTTAATGACCCGAGGTATAGCCACATAAAGTTCGTGAGAGTAACTAGCCCGAAAAAGGCTAGGGTTTTCATCGATGAGCTGCGCACATAACAAGGCGTTTAAGAGGGATTCATGCCGCGTGGCATTTTTGGTATGCGGTGATTTTTTTGTGGTGAAAGTGGTTTGCGGAAGGTTGGTTTATGCGGCATTCACCCCTTAACGCAGCGTTATGTGTAATGAGGATACTATGCAAAAATTCGTAGCTGTTTTAGGTTTGCTGTGTGTGCCTTATGTGTATGCTGAATCAATTGAAGGGTGTTATTTGGTTGCTGATGAGATAACCAGTTTTTCATCTGAAGAGTCAGAGATTCAGTCTACTTACGTAAAAATTTCAAGGTCTGCGGGAAACTACTCAGTTGAGGGGCTTGTTTGGGGGGCTAATTTTCATGTTTGCCATATTGCCTCTCCGATTGAAGGCGTTGGTGGGCCACTGCAAATGAACTATGTCGACAATAAACTCGTTTATAGCCATAGTGAGGCCGAATACAGCATAAATTGTGAGCTAGAAGTCTCCTTTAAAGATAACTCATTGACAATAAAGGACTCTAATCATCATTGTTCTGAGTACGTCTTTTATTGTGGTGCTAGAGTTGGTTTAGATAAAGTTGAGTTACCCAAAGTAGCACAAGAGTGCCCTTAAATTACACTTAGTATCAAGTTTGAAGTGCGACACTTTTTACAGATGCGCATGAATATACTCCGTTGGTGTCCTATACCCAAGCCTTTTGCGTGGGCGCGTATTTAATTTGTGTGCAATTTCATTGCAGAGCTTCTGTGTCACGTGTGACATAGAAGTTCGTTTTGGTAAGTATTGTCGTATCAAGCCATTGGTGTTTTCATTTGTGCCTCGTTCCCATGAGTGGTATGGATTTGCAAAGTAAAACAGACAGTTATGATGTTTTTCTAGTTGTGCATAACCATGAAATTCAGTGCCGTTATCCGCAGTTATCGTCTTAAAAGGTAAGTCAGAGCGGGTCATGATTTTGCTCATTCTTACGTTGAGCGACTCGCTTGTTCTATCGTCCATTTGCCCAATAAAAGTGTAGCCAGTCATTCTGTCGACTAAAGTCACGATACAGTGCTTGGTTCCGCGGCCAACGACGGTATCAATTTCCCAATGACCAGGCTCTTTTCGATGCTCAGCTTTTGCAGGTCTTTCGGTAATATGACGTTTTGCTGCCAGGCGACCTCGGCTGTCTTTTGAGTTATACCTTTTACGCCTTTTCTTAGTGGATTGGCGTAGGTGTTTCCATAGGGTTCCACCGAGAGTTTTGTCGTTCCAAATATGCTGATAAATGAGCTCGTGGCTCATTGTTGGATAGCCTCTTACTCGTAGGTATCCGACGATTTGGTCAGGGCTCCAATCCAGTCGTAGCAAGGCTTCAGGTAACCTGAAGTTGATTTCGCTGTAACGCTTATTTCTGCGCGAGCGGCTTAGCCGGTTGCGAGCCATCTGTTGGGCTCTCCATGCTTGATAGGAGTACCTTTTAAAATGTCTGTTGTATCGGGAATTACGTTCAATTTCTCGATAGATAGTAGCTTTGTGACGACCCAGTTGTTTAGCTATTTTAGCGGTACTAATTCCTTGCTTTCTGAGTGCAGAAATCATATACCTTTCGTTCTCAGTGAGGTGCGTGTATCTCATGTTTTTTACTTCTTGGCGGGAGCAAACTTCGTGATTATCGCATCTCACTGTTTTTATGTTCAGAGGTGTCGCACTTCGTACTTGAATCCAAGACACATAACAAGGCGTTCAAGTGGGATTCATGCCGCATGGCATTTTTGGCATGCGGTTAGTTTTGGTGGTGAAAGTGGTCTGCGCAAAGCTGGTTTAAGCGGCATTCACCCCTTAACGCAGCGTTATGCTTCAGTTCGATCTCTAGGAGATAATCGTAAATGAAAGAGCTTTTCGAGATAGATAAGTACAAATCTAATAAACCTGTAATTAACTCTGGCAAGGCTTATAAAAGCTACATGACTATTCGTCGCGATTTGAGGTGTGCTCATTCGATTGTAGAGAGAAACATATCACTCAAAGAGTCCATAAATAATGGCTCCGTATCTCTAGAAGACGTTGGTGACACAATGTATATCGAGCGAAGTGCGCTAATGCATGCCGTTACTCTGTATTCACGCTGGTTTAAAGCTACCTCTGGCAAACCTAAATTAGATACAAAAATATTTTTTGCAAAGGGTTCTTCCTTGGAACGCAGCCACAAGGAAATTATAGACTTACGTGACAAGTACTTAGCCCACAATGAGCTAGATTTGTTGGGGACAGATCGAGTCTGGGTAAACTTTGACGAATATGGAAACGCTGAAAGTGTTTACAGTGACTTCATCGAAAATCAGTTCATCAACCATAATGAGCTTGATTTGAACCAATTTAAAGCTTGTATTGAACTGGTTCATAATAAAATTGACGCTGAAATTATCCCCGAGAAAGAAGCTAAGTTATTAGAAATGTTGAGAAAAGCATAACAAGCAATTTAAGAGGGATTCACAACGCTTGGCACTTTTGCTTCTACTTCAAATTAAGTGTTTATGTCACAATGCTTTAGGTTGGGTGGTAGCGTTGTTCACCCCTTAATTGGGCGTTAGGTTTATCAGTCGAAAAGCAATACCGCACAAAGTTGAATTTGGCGGTATTGTTGGTTTTGGGGGTTTTAGGTGGAATATTTACTTACCGCCAGTTTTTAGTAGCTTTACTATACGAACTAGCCTTTCAATTGCCATTAAAACTAGTACAAATAATTCGGTGTATTCACGCATTTGGCTTCTCCGTTTTTGCTTTCAATTCGATACTATGATCACGTTGAATTTCTGTCAAATTCGCACGTTTGCGTTTAAAAACAATAACTTATAAAAATAATCTGGGCGAAGTTGGCATCATGTTGGATCTGGCTGGGAATTTGTTGGCATTTACTGGGCAAAAAAAATTATTTTTTTAGTTTCTGTTTAAAATATAGCTTTGGCGAGATTTTGGTGATAAGTGCTAGAATAAACCTAACAAACTGTTCAAGAGGGATTCGCAACGCGTGGCATTTTTACTATGAGTTGGTTTTAGTGTTTAAGGTGGTATGCGGCGGCTTTGGTATTGCGTTGCTCACCCCTTAACAGGGCGTTATGCTTAATCAAATAAAATCAGTGGTTTATGGTTTTTCTTTGTTCCCTTAGCTGATTTGTTTTGTGCTTGTTGGCAAGTTGACTTCATTGGGCGCTGCTTTTCGGACACTTATTCTTTGGCGCTGAAAATTCAGAGAATTGCCTCAATCAGTTTTCAAGCAAGCGCGAGGTTAGGGTGGCTGGCTCAATCAGCAATTTGATCTTAGCTTTTTGAGTTTTAGCGGCCGAATTTCAAAGCCCAGATTTTCAAAACTATGAGTCATTTCGGTTTTCTACGTTTTGGC
>NZ_JAQQBT010000027.1:0-12985 GCF_028570825.1 Vibrio sp. CCUG 15886
ACTAAGAAGATGAGAACTAAGAAGATGAGAACAAAGAAGATGAGAACAAAGAACGTTCCTGCCCGTCGCCTAACGCCCTGTTAAGGTGTGAGCAACGCAATACCGAAGTCACCGCATACCACCTTAAACACTAAACGCAACGCATAGTAAAAATGCCACGCGTTGCGAATCACTCTTAAACAGTTTGTTAGCCGCTCATTCCCAAAGGTTATTGCTTGCTCAGTAGGAACTTACGCAAGTCTCTCTCAGCACGCATAACAAACAGAATAAATACTTTGTCGCCGTCTTGTTTATAGAAAACGCGGCACGGATTAACTACAACTTCACGATAACTTAGATGTTCTAGTTCAGGCGGAATGCGACCCGATTCAGGGAAAGTCTCTAAGCGCTCGACTTTAGAAAAGACCGTTTGAACCAATTGTTTTGCAGCTACGATATTTTCAAGTGCGATGTATTCAGCGATATCATTGAGGTCGGATAGCGCTGGCTCAGTCCAGATTATTTCAGCCATTTTGACATTTTGTCCTTGGCTTCATCGTGACTCACCACTTTACCATCAGCTAATGCACGTTCACCTCGTGCAATCCCCTCCAGAATCGCCAAACGATTTTGCATAAACTCGTAATCATCAACATCAACCAGATATGCCGATGGTTTACCATGTTCGGTAATTAACACTGGTTCCTTAGTGACGTGGAGATCGGCAAGGATCTTTGTTGCTTGGCGTTTGAGTGATGTAACTAGTTCTACTTTCATGAGAGCTGCTCCAAAGGAATACTAAAGTGATACTATTCTATCACTTTGAGTATAGCAAGCTCCATGACGGCTAACGCCCAATTAAGGGGTGAACAACGCCTCCACCCGAACCTAAAGCATTGCGCCATAAACACTAAAACCGAAGTAGAAGCAAAAGTGCCATGCGTTGTGAATCCCTCTTAAATTGCTTGTTATGCGAATTTTTACGCATAAGCCAACTTGGCCAAAAGAAGACTACCTTAGATACGAAAAACTACAAACAAACCAAGTACTTTTTGTGATTCAAGAAACAGCGAAGTCACTATGTTACAGCCGAAATGTCAACAACCACGAAATGCGGCCTTTCAGCAACAATGTAGCTTTTAAGCCGATGAACCTCGCAGCTACAAACGACCAACAAATGCTACGCCCCGATGAACTTGCCCTTTCCACACTTTGAGCCTGACAAAACTTCCACGCGCCAGCTCAGAAAACCAATGAGGCAACCCTAGAACCTAGGCTGTTTTACGGTTGGAGAGATTCATGAAATTGATCCGATAATGCTGATTTGCCGACACCGAAAAACGAATAGCCAAAGAGATCGAGAAAGAGGCATGAGATAATTTGCCTTCCGGTCGCATAACGCCCAATTAAGGGGTGAACAACGCCGCCACCCAAACCTAAAGCATTGTGCCATAAACACTAAATTTGAAGTAGAAGCAAAAGTGCCAAGCGTTGTGAATCCCTCTTAAATTGCTTGTTATGTGTTTATTCTATCATCAGCTCCCAAATATCAGGTTTATTATTAACAAGCTTTGTATTTAGAGTTTCATTAAAGAACGTTTGATAATGTTTTTGTTTCCAAAGGCGTTCTTCAAATTTTATTTTTTCTATACTTTTTTCATATTTAACAAGCTTAATGAAGCCTTCAATACAAGGTTTACCTAGTTTTTTTCCTCGGAAGTCAGAATGAATAGATAGATGATGGACAGAACAGACTTTGTTTTTTGTTTTAGCGCTTTCTATAGTCATTATATGACCACTTAAACTCTTAGCATCCACATATATCTCATAATCTTGAGTGTTGTTTTTATTTCTTAACCTTCCTTTCCTTATTGATTTACCCTGCTCGATTGTAATATGTCTATATGGGAAGTGTTCTAATGAATAACGTAGATCTTCATAGTTTTTTATTTTTTTAAATTTACACCAACATAAGAAATATTTTAATGTCATATTGTATCCTCATTATAATCACATAACGCTGCGTTAAGGGGTGAATGCCGCACAAACCAACTTCCCGCAAACCACTTTCACCACCAAAACCAACCGCATACCAAAAATGCCACGCGGCATGAATCCCACTTAAACGCTTTGTTATGCTTAAGCTTCAATGGGTTACGATTAACCAGAACCAAGATTAACTCGACTTTGATTCAGAAACAAAAGCAAAAACTTAGAAAACCGAAATGAATCATAGTTTTGATATTCATGCTCGGAATTTTGGCAAATCTAGTTTGAAGCTTGAAAACCTAGAAATGGATTTCTGATTGAGTCAACTGCCCTAACCTCACGCTCGCCCGAAAATTGATAGAGGCAATTCTCTGAATTTCCAGCGCCAAAGAATAAGTGTCCGAAAAACAGCGCTCGAAAAAGCCGGCTTGCCGACAAACACAAAACTGAAAAGCCGATGGAACAAAGAAAAACCATAAACCACTGATTTTGCTTGATTAAGCATAACGCCGCGTTAAGGGGCGCTGGCACGCAATACAAAAGTGGCCGCATAGCACCTTAACCACTAAACCCAACGCAAATTGAAAATGCCACGCGTGCCAAGTCCCTCTTGAACGCTTTGTTATGCCGTTACTTTTTGTTTTAACTGAACTTCTACCGCTTTTGAACCGTCGGAAAGTATGAAGAAGTCTGAATCAAAACGTTGAATCACATTAAAGCCTAGTGCCTTAAAAACAGCGACATTACCTGTCTGCTCAACACACCAAACCGAAACTGAGTTAATAGGCTTAAACTGTGTAACAACGAAATCGACGAGCTTTCTAGCTACACCTTTTTGGCGAAAACTTGGTGCAACTGCTAACGAGCTAAGCTGCAATTCTGAGCCAACCTGTTTAGCTTCAACTACTCCGACTAAAACCTGATCAACATGGAAACCAAAACAACTCCACTCACTTTTAGCACTATTTTTATTGCTAACTGCGAGCTCAGTTGGCCTGTAAACTTGACGAAGTTCATCGAAGCAACGCTCTGACAGTTCAACCACTGATTTTTCGTTTGAATCAAGCTGCTTGATCATCAATTTCACCTTAGGCATAACGCCCTGTTAAGGTGTGAGCAACGCAATACCGATGCTTCCGCATACCACCTTAAACACCAAACGCAACGCATAGTAAAAATGCCACGCGTTGCGAATCACTCTTAAACAGTTTGTTATGTTGTTTGTTGGCGACGCTGCCAAAAGCACATAGGGTCTTTCTGTGCCCAAAGAACATGATTAGCAATATGTAGGGGCTTATTTCCCATGTTACGTATCATTTCACTTATTTCTTTTGGCATTTCAGCTAGATACTTTTCTTCATTGAACTCAAGTGATGTCCCAGAGTAACTAGCTTGGTTAGGTAGCAACGTAACATATGTATCCTCGCCATTACCCTCTTTATGATTTGCATAAACAAACGAGTCAAAGCCATTTGTTAATGCCCAACTTTTTAATTTAAAAGTGAAATAGAGCCAAATAATCTCTTGATACTGAGATTTATTAAAATCTTCACCAATAGCTTTTGAACGTTCTTTCCTTTTTTTTAGCTCGCTTGCAAATAACTTGTTACTAGAATAATTACGCTTTATTCCTTTGATATCTTTCAGAGAAAATACTCTAGAAATATGGTGCGGATAAATAACGTCTGAAAATGGTGTGAATAGCTCCTTGACTTGTTTTTGCAACGACGGAGTCAACTCATTCGCATCAACTACGTTTGGACCTGCGCTGCCTATAGGATCGTCCTCCCACAAATCAACCAGCCTTAATGGGCTATTAATTTTTAATGAATATTCAGAAATCTCGAAAGTTTTCGCATAGTTACAAAATTCATGCAGATGCGCTAAAAGAGGTTGACGGCTGATTACACGTCCCATTAAATCATACGTATTTACAGAACAATCAGAGTTCAGAGAACACATACTTTGATGAGCAAACATCCCCTCAATTCTCTCTGCAGCTGCAACAGGAGAGACACCTAAATGCTTCATGATAAAACTATGGCTTTTTGTGCCTGCCCTATCTGCATTATAAACCCGAACCATAAAACCTCTCATTTATGAATTTGACACTTGCTCTAAACGAATAAAACAACATAACGCCGCGTTAAGGGGTGCAGGCACGCAATACAAAAGCTACCGCACAGTGCTGTAACCACCGAACTCAACGCAAACCAAAAATGCCACGCGTGCCAAATCCCACTTGAACGCCTTGTTATATTTTTATTTGTACACCACTTTGAACTGCTCCAGAACCAGCAACATATCTTCCGACGGTGATATTCCTAACTCTACGCACTCTTTTGAGAAGAAGTTCCAATGCGCCTCCCGCCACCAAGCTAAAGTCTTGTCACCCTCACCTTCTAAAGCCGCGAACTCCGGTGTTACTTCGCTGAATTTTTGCTTGGTTACAGAAGTCATTTCTATAATACAAATCGGTATACCATCCCAATTTGTCACCACTTGAAGGTGTCCAACAACTGGCATTGGCTCGCCTTTTTTACTGTACCAATAGTCTAAGCTGCATGATGCACGCTTTTCACCACGAAGGATTAACTCGGCACAGAGATTTGCATTGTGTTCATCTGCACAGAAATAGTCTGAGCTGAACGAAGTGTATTTGGAAGCGGCTTCACCAGGTAAAGAGTTCAGATATTGTTCCAAGTAAACTCTACTTCTTTCATCCATGATTTTGACTCGAAAATTGATTAAAAATATAACGCCGCATTAAGGTGTGAGCGACGCTTGGCTATACTTGAGCGAAGCGAAACCGCCAAGCGTTGCGAATCACTCTTAAATGCTTTGTTAGGCTTGTAGTTCCAACAACAGCTCAGCCCCAGAGCTTTTCACGATTTCAAAGCCCAATTTCAAATACAGTTGCTTAGCTGGATTCGTTTCAATCACGCTTAACCCAACCTTAGACTTCGTTGTTTCCGCTTTAGCAATTAGGTCAAGAATTAGCTTACTGCCTATTTTCAAACCTTGAAACTCAGGAGAGATCTGGATTTGAACCAAATACCAATAGTTAAGTTCTTCGGTGTATGTGGCTTTGAACAGCCCAATAGGCTTGCCATCAAATTCAACGATTTGCGCATGAGGAAACTCAAAACGTATTCGCTTTTCATAATCTTCAGCACTCGTTGGCATGCCTACTTCTTCTAGATACTGCCTCATCGTTTTATCACGTAATGACTGCAAGAAAGGAATATCTGCCTCGCTCGCCCGTCTAAGGGAAATATCCATGTTTCCTCCAAAAGCCTAACGCCCTGTTAAGGTGTGAGCAACGCAATACCGATGCTTCCGCATACCACCTTAACCACTAAAACCAACGCATAGTGAAAATGCCACGCGTTGCGAATCACTCTTAAACAGTTTGTTAGGCATTACTCAACAAAATCAATCACTTTCTATATTTAGTCTCGTAACCGGGGTTATCTTCAGGGCGAAGTGAGTTTGGGTAGAGTAAGTCAGACTTCACATCAATAGAAACTTGTTTGATATTTCTGAACGTATCATTTGGGTAAGGAATCGCTATCATATCATTAGTAATCTTTTGACCTTTACCACCGACTTCACCACAAAAAACCTTGATCGTTCCAACGTTAAACAAACTCTCAATAGGATTAATATTAACTTCAACATTTGTGATCTTATCGTAATCAATTACTTTATAATCAATACCCATAAAGCCACTACGAAAGAGAAGCCGCTTGTTAGAATACGCATAAAACGTGTTTGGATATACTAGCAACTTGTATAGTATTAGCGCTAAACCAAACCACATTACACACCCTTCAGATAAAAGCTGCACGGGGTCTGTAGAAAAAAGTTCCGATGATGACCTGCCTAAAAATAAAAATAGCAGTATTCCGCAAAAGAACACAAAAGAAGCATTTAGCATGTATGCTATAAAATAAGGCTTTCCCACCCAGAGTATTTCTTCATTGTCATCTAAGACTGGTTTAAATATATCTTTCATAATATTAGTTTCTAAATAATTGCCACTGATGCCTAACGCTGCGTTAAGGGGTGAGTGCCGCATAAACCAAGTTTCCGCAGACCACTTTCACCACCAAAATTCACTGCATACCAAAAATGCGACGCGGCACGAATCCCTCTTTAACGCTTTGTTAGGTTTCGGGCTTATTCCCCCAATGAACCCCAATCTGTTAGATTTAATTGCTTACGCCTAATGTAGTAAAAAGTTGCCATAACCAAACCAAACAAAGTGCCAGCAAGTAACGAGATGAAAACTGCTTCTAATACTGGTTTACCTAGCTCGTTCCACACGAGAAACCATTGAAAAATTCCCCATACAGGAGCGAAGAAAGCAACACAAAGCATAACGTTTGCAAAATAGCTTTGGTAATAAGGTGGCGGAAAACACATTCCAAGTTTACGTAGCCACTTTACAACTGGTGGATTGTAGTTCGACTTCCAAACACCTTTGTCATTTAATTCTTTGTGAGCAAGTTGTAGCTTCGTTTCATAATCCATGACCCAAAATCCTCGAATTCGATGTTTCCCGCGGAGAAACCTAACGCTGCGTTAAGGGGTGAATGCCGCCTAAACCAACTTCCCGCAGACTACTTTCACCACCAAAACTCACCGCATACCGAAAATGCCACGCGGCATGAATCCCTCTTGAACGCCTTGTTATGCTTAAGCTTCAATGGGTTACGTTTTAATAAAACCAAGATTAACTCGACTTTGATTTACAAACAAAAGCCAAAACGTAGAAAACCGAAATGACTCATAGTTTTAAAAATCGGGCTTTGAAATTCGGCCGCTAAAACTCAAAAACCGAAGATTAAATTACTGATTGAACCAGCCGCCCTAACCGCGCACTTACCTGACAATTGATTGAGGCAACTCTCTAAATTTCCAGCGCCCAAGAATGGATGTCCAGAAAATAGCGCCCACTGAAGCCAACTTGCCGACGAGCACAAAACCAAAAAGTTGAGGGAACAAAGAAAACCATAACCCACTGATTTTATGTGATTAAGCATAACGCCGCGTTAAGGGGTGAGTGCCGCATAAACCAACCTTTCGCAGACCACCTTCACCACCAAAACTCACCGCATACCAAAAACGCCACGCGGCACGAATCCCTCTTTAACGCCTTGTTATGTTTAAGACTCAAGGGGTTAAGTTTTACGATACCAAGAGCTTAACTCGACTTACCTTTACACACCAAAACCAGAATCTAAAAGACTGAAATGACTAATAATTTTTTGAAAATCAGACTTTAGAATTTGGCTGCTAAAACTCAAAAACCTAAGTTCAAATTTCCGATTGAGCCAGATGCCCTAACCTCGTGCTTACCCGAAAATTGACTGAGGCAGCTCCCTAAATTTTCAGCGCCCAAGAATGGATGTCTAGAAAACACAGCGCCCTATTAAGCCAACTTGCCGACAAGACCAAAATTAGAAAGCCGAGAAAGCAAAGAAAAAATGCAACCAACTGATTTTACGTGATTAAACATAACGCCGCGTTAAGGGGTGAATGCCGCCTAAACCAACTTTCCGTAGACCTCTTTCACCAACAAACTCACCGCATACTAAAAATGCCACGCGGCATGAATCCCTCTTGAACGCCTTGTTATGTTTAAGACTCAAAGGGTTAAGTTTTACGATACCAAGAGCTTAGCTCGACTTACCTTTGCAAACCAAAACCATAGGCTAAAAAACTGAATTAACTCATAAAATTGATTGAATTTACATTAAATCTCAACGTGAGAAACGAAAGCTGAAGATCTAACTTTGAAACTGAGCAAGCTACACTCACCTCACCCAAACACTGTATTTCAATGAGGCAATTCTCTGAATTTTAGCGCCCACGAATTGAAGTCCAGAAAACAGCGACCACCGAAGTTAGCTTGACGACAAGGGAAAAACTTGAAAGCTGCGCGAAAAAAAGAGTGCAAGTAACTGATTTTACGTGATTAAACATAACGCTGCGTTAAGGGGTGAATGCCGCCTAAACCAACCTTCCGCAGACCACTTTCACCACCAAAATTCACTGCATACCAAAAATGCCACGCGGCATGAATCCCTCTTTAACGCTTTGTTATGAGCCGGGCTTGAGATAAACACCCACTTCTCTAAATTGAGATTTCAAATCCAGCATTTGTATGTGAGCCAGTACTATTTGGAATAGATTAAACACTGCTGCTGCAAACATGCACCCTACCACATAGCCAGACCACATTTGTTTGTCAGGCTGATATAACGTGTTGAAAGATAGAACAAAGAAAATGAGGCTAGAGAAACTTAATAGGTATTCATTACAACTATATAGGTACGAATTTGTCGAATAGTCATATTTGATTGTGACTTTTCCGCCTGCTCGAGCCAATTTTAGGTGAAGTGAGTTGCCTACAGTTTTATAAGATAAATCATTTCTATCAAGTACTTGCTCTACTTTATCCAACATTCTTCAATGTCCTCCATGACTATTGGTTTAGCTGTACCACTAGCGTTGGTACTGCTATTTCTACAACTGTGTTCAATATGTACGAGGCTCATAACGCTGCGTTAAGGGGTGAATGCCGCACAAACCAACTTTCCGCAGACCACTTTCACCGCCAAAACTCACTGCATACCAAAAATACCACGCGGCATGAATCCCTCTTGAACGCCTTGTTATATGCGTAGCTTCAACTACATAAAAACTGCTTCAAGTTTGTTACCGTCTACATCGCGAACAAACGCTGCATAGTAAGTCTCACCGTACTCTGGACGCAAGCCTGGCTTACCGGCACACTCACCGCCAAGCTCTAATGCAGTAGCATAAAACTGGTCAACAGCTTCTTTGTTTGGCGCGTTGAAAGCAATGTGAGTTCCATTACCCGAAGAGGCTACATTTTCACATGGGCAACCTACCCAAAACTCAAAGTTTTCGCCGTAGGCAGCCGCGACATTCTCGATGTAATGAGCCCGTTTTATGGACAAAGCAGATAGAACTGAATCGTAAAAAACCACCGCAGATGGCACATTTGAAACACCAACTGAGACATGATTTAGAATCATTTTAAACTCCCTTTTGCTCACAGATTTTGAAAGCATATAACGCCGCGTTAAGGGGCGCAGGCACGCAATACAAAAGTGACCGCATCACACCTTAACCACTAAACCCAACGCAAACCAAAAATGCCACGCGTGCCAAGTCCCTCTTTAACGCTTTGTTATGCCTGTGCCAAAGTTTTCAATGAGCTTGGGACAATAACTTTATGGATAGGGGCTACGACAAACATGTATGCTTTGCCAAACAAGTTGTGGACATGAACTACCGTTGTCGCATGAACAGTGACTTTGTCACCTTTTACGTCCAACATAAACGACACTCTCACATCGAGATGCTTATCGCTGTCCTCGAGAACAATTTCATGCTCTTCGTTACTTACGAGCGTGAAAATACCTATCCGATCGCCCACTTTGACGTTATCAACACCGGCCTCCAAAGTGGTATCCTGAAATCGACCTAAATGCTTCAGGCCAAGCATGGATACAATACGGTTTCTCATTTCCATTAAGAATGAAACCCAGCGCGGTGTTTGCTTGGCGATTTCTAGATAAACATCGAAAGCTGTCTGATTCGTGTATGGGATCTCACGAGAAAAACTGTCAGCAAAATAAGAGCCTTGCGCGTAACCATAAAGCTTGGAATGCTTTGGGATAGTCATGTATTTCTCCTAAAAGGCATAACGCCGCGTTAAGGGGTGCAGGCACGCAATACAAAAGCTACCGTACAGTGCCGTAACCACTGAACCGAACGCAAACTGAAAATGCCACGCGTGCCAAATCCCACTTTAACGCTTTGTTAGGGCTGTGGTTGGAGCGGCTGCTTTTCTTTCAAGTAAAGATACAGTGGCAACCCAAACGATACTCCAACTGACAAAGTTCCCAACACAGCAAAATAGCGATACTTCACTTTATGTCTTTGGCCGTCCACCACGATAAAACCTAATAAAGCAATCGCCGCTACCAAAACATCAAGCCAAGCAAAAATACTAATGGGGCTTGCCACCGCTTCACGGAACAAAAGACCAATGTCTAAGCCATTGCTAACTAGCCAAGGAACAAACGCCCCGTATGGGAGCGATATACCCAACAAAGTAAGAACCAGATAAAACCTTACCATTTCGCCATCCTTGCACATTTTTCGTTGTAAGCCCTAACGCCGCATTAAGGTGTGAGCAACGCTTGGCTATACTTGAGCGAAGCGAAAGCGCCAAGCGTTGCGAATCACTCTTAAATGCTTTGTTATAGCGCACTTACAAGCGATCATTGAACCCTTTCATGATCAATTTTTCGGAGAGTTCTTGCTTTGATAAATTCAGTTCAATTACTTTAACTAGCGCTCTACGAACAATGAACCTTAACTCGTGAACATCGGCAGAAGTAATAGTACTTATGTCACCTGTATGAACCAACTTTGAGCGCTTCCCATAAAAGTGTTTAACTTGCTTAAAGAGTGCGTTCGCGTCTGATTCGTTATCAGTAAGCAAAACAGCGCAGCCTCGCGAAACCCTCAATGTTAGCTCGGATTTAGCATCATTAAAAATTGCCTCTAAAGCTATCATTAAAGCTAAAAAGTCAAACTCATAATGGTTAGTAAAGTACGACTTTTCATAATTGCTCAACGCAAATCTAATGTACTTAGGAAGCAATTCAATTGCGTTGCACTTTATAAAGGCGTTAATTCGGTCGTAGTCATAATGGAACAAACTGAACATTATGTTACGACTTGTATTTTCACGCTCACAGCAGGACATTGGTTCTATTTCGCCGTCATTCTCTTGGTAGTATGCTTCAAAAGCACATTTTATGTCCCCATCATTAAATAAACGTAAGAGATTTATTTGGTGATTGATGTAAGCTGACACAGATGCTTCAAACGCTCTCTCTTTTGGGAGGTTACTAATTCTATCGTCCAAGTTCCCCCAACAACCTTGATATATGGGGTAATCTTTAAAGTGCTTTTTGATGACATAGACTTTTTTAGACGGACGTTCTGGGTAACTTGGTAAGCAACTCCACGGGTGTTCTATCTTATTTTCAACGTCATGAAACAATAAGTTGTCGTTGCAAAACTTAACAAAGTCGTCGACATTTACAGACTCAACGGTAAATCCATCTCCAAAGTCAATCTTTAAGATAGAACGATCAACATTTCCCAATAAAGCTAAGTATTTCAATGTCGTTTCCTATATCTTTGCGCTATAACGCCGCGTTAAGGGGTGCAGGCACGCAATACAAAAGCTACCGCACAGCGCCTTAAACACTGAACCCAACGCATACTAAAAATGCCACGCGTGCCAAATCCCTCTTTAACGCTTTGTTATACCGTTACTTACAGCTAATCCAATACCTGGCTAAAGGATTTGGAAACACCTTACCCATTACGATTTTCTCAAACTGACCACCGTTGGCTTCAATGACTTTTCTTGAGGCGTTATTATCCTCGTCAGCAGTGACTAATGCTTGGTCAATGCCTAACTCTTTGGCCTTAGGTAGAACCAATTTTAGCATTAATTTCCCTTTACCTTCGCCACGAGATGAAGGAGCAATATCATAACCAATATGCCCTGCCTCTAAAGAGAGGAACTCATTTTCAATATTATGGCGAACTCGAATAGCACCTAGAATAGTTTTGTCTGTGTTTACTAGCCAGAAATGGCTACATGGTACATAGCCTTCAGGTAAGTTGACTCCCTTAGCTTCATCCAACAAGCGCTGAACATACCTTGGAAAATCAGATTTACCTTCATAGTAATATTCTGCATTTTCGGCATCATTTTTAGCAAAGTCATCATAGAAACTAGCAAATGCAGACTCAAACTCTAATGACGGTACAACTAACTCCATGTTACTTTCTCCAGTAAGGTATAACGCTGCGTTAAGGGGTGAATGCCGCACAAACCAACTTCCTGCAGACCACTTTCACCACTAAAACTCACTGCATACCAAAAATGCCACGCGGCATGAATCCCACTTGAACGCCTTGTTATATGCGTAGCTTCAGCTACATAAAGACTGCTTCAATCTTGTTACCGTCAACATCGCGGACAAACGCTGCATAGTAAGTCTCACCGTACTCTGGACGCAAGCCTGGCTTACCGGCACACTCGCCACCAAGCTCTAATGCAGTAGCATAAAACTGGTCAACAGCTTCTTTGTTTGGAGCATTGAAAGCAATGTGAATTCCATTACCTGAAGAGGCTGCATTTTCACATGGGCAACCTACCCAAAACTCAAAGTTTTCGCCGTAGGCAGCCGCGACATTCTCGATGTAATGAGCCCGTTTTATGGACAAAGCGGATAGAACTGAGTCGTAAAAAACCACCGCAGATGGAACATTTGAAACACCAACTGAGACATGATTTAGAATCACTTTAAACTCCCTTTTGCTCACAGATTTTGAAAGCATATAACGCCGCGTTAAGGGGTGCAGGCACGCACTATAAAAGCTACCGCACAGCGACTTAATCACTGAACCCAACGCAAACCGAAAATGCCACGCGTGCCAAATCCCACTTTAACGCTTTGTTATGCTTAAGCTTCAACGCCCGCATTTTACCAAAACCAAGATTAACTCGACTAGAATTAGCTAACAAAAGGCAAAACCTAAAAAACTGAAATGACTCATGATTTTGAAAGTATGACTTTGAAATTCGGCTACTAAAACTCAAAAACCTAAGTTCAAAGTTCTGAGTGAGCCAACTGCCCTTACCTCACGCTTACGCGAAAACTGATTGAGGCAACTCTCTGAATTTCCAGCGCCAAAGAATTGATGTCCAGAAAATAGCGCCCAATGAAGCTAACTTGCCGATGAACTCGAAACTAACAAGCCGAGGGAACAAAGAAAAACCATAAACCACTGATTTTACGTGATTAAGCATAACGCCGCGTTAAGGGGCGCGGGCACGCAATACAAAAGTGACCGCATAACACCTTAACCACTAAACCCAACGCAA
>NZ_JAQQBT010000028.1:0-11318 GCF_028570825.1 Vibrio sp. CCUG 15886
GTTCTGCTTACCTTAAGGAACTTAGCAATTTGGGTTCGAGAGTGACCATCTTTAAAATGGGCCAATGCGAGCAATCGCATCTTCATTTGAATAGATTTTTGTTGGCTAGCAAGTTTTTTGAAATCAATGTTATTAAGACTGTCCATAGCGTCATTTATCACGAAGAAGTAACAGTCTCAATTAGATCATATTTTTAGTTAGGTTGGTATGACAGGCTTTGCATTGCTGCTTAAATCACGATGTACTTACTTTCAGCAACTTTCCATAAGGCTTGAATTAGGGGATTTTCGAGTTGAGATTTGATGCAGCATACCCCCAACTCAAAAGGTTTAATGGGAGCGACTTTTAGTCTCTGTATTTTCTCTTTGACTGGGCTGTTGTTGATCACAACATCCGGAGCAATACCGATACCACACCCCAAAGCTACCATACTCACAATCGCTTCATGACCTGAAACCTGAGCATAAATATTGGGTTTAATTTTCATCTTTTTAAACCAAGTATTCGCCCTTTCTCTAGCGGTACCTGCTTCAGGAACTATATAGGGGATCGAAGACCAATCAGGCTTATCACGGTTCATTTCATCCGTGAAACTGCTCACTCCTTGAGGTGCAATTACAGAGAGTGGAATTTCGCTGATGGGCTCAAAAGCCACTTTTGCTGGTACTGTGTCTGGTTTGGCGGAAATAGCAATATCAGCCTCTCCGTTCAGAATTTTATCCATGGCTTGTGCAGGATCACCGGTAGATATTTTGAATTCAATAAAAGGATGTTGTAGTCGAAATTCAGAAAGAAGTTCTGGCAAGTGGCTATAGCTGGCGGTGACGGAACAAAATAAGCGTATTTCCCCTTTGAGTTCGGTTTCTGAATAACGGTTTTGTAATTGATACTGTTGCCATTCGTTAAGCATTTTAAGTGCAACTGGCATCAGTTTTTTACCTGCAGGTGTTATTTCAACACTACGATTGTCTCTAGTGAAGAGTTGCTGGCTAGTTTCTTCTTCTAGCTTTTGAATTTGACGACTGAGCGCGGATGGACTGATGTGCATTGCTGCTGCCGTCTTGGCAAAGTTTTTACTATCACAGAGGTGAATAAATAGCTGTAAGCTTTTGATGTTCATTGTATATGTCTTTCCGTGTTGCACTATTTGCAATTACTAATTGTGAATATATCACTTTGAGCAACTTAAAGTCTGTTTTAGTATGAATTCATTCGGTGAGTAACCACCGACCGTGATGGATGAATTTTAAGGAGAGCCCTGATGGCGAACTATTTCAATACTTTGAACCTTCGTGAGCAACTAGACCAATTGGGTCGTTGTCGTTTTATGGATCGCAGTGAATTCGCTACAGAGGCGGATTACCTTAAGGGTAAAAAAGTCGTCATCGTAGGTTGTGGTGCGCAAGGCCTAAACCAAGGTCTAAACATGCGTGACTCCGGTCTTGATGTTGCTTACGCACTACGTCAAGCCGCGATTGATGAGCAGCGTCAATCATACAAAAATGCTAAAGAGAATGGTTTTGAAGTGGGTAGTTATGAAACGCTGATCCCTCAAGCTGATCTTGTTGTTAACTTGACACCAGATAAACAGCACACCAATGTGGTTGAAACCGTAATGCCCCTAATGAAAGAAGGCGCGGCTCTTGGTTACTCACACGGTTTTAACGTTGTTGAAGAAGGCATGCAAATCCGTAAAGACCTAACGGTTGTTATGGTAGCGCCTAAGTGTCCAGGTACAGAAGTTCGTGAAGAATACAAACGTGGCTTTGGTGTTCCTACATTGATTGCTGTTCACCCAGAGAACGATCCAAAAGGTGAGGGTTGGGACATTGCGAAAGCTTGGGCGGCTGCGACTGGTGGTCATCGTGCGGGTTGTCTTGAGTCTTCTTTTGTTGCTGAAGTGAAATCAGACTTGATGGGTGAGCAAACTATTCTATGTGGCATGCTTCAAGCTGGTTCTATCGTATGTTACGAGAAGATGGTTGCGGAAGGCATTGACCCAGGTTACGCAGGTAAGTTACTGCAGTACGGTTGGGAAACCATTACTGAAGCACTGAAGTTCGGTGGTATCACTCATATGATGGACCGTCTATCAAACCCAGCGAAGATAAAAGCATTTGAGCTTTCTGAAGAGCTAAAGGATCTGATGCGTCCTCTGTACAACAAACACATGGACGACATTATCTCAGGTCACTTCTCTAGCACTATGATGGCTGACTGGGCGAATGATGATGCGAATCTGCTAGGCTGGCGCGCTGAAACGGGTGAAACGGCGTTCGAAAATTACCCATCAACGGATGTTGAAATCTCTGAGCAAGAGTACTTTGACAACGGTATCTTAATGGTTGCAATGGTTCGTGCTGGCGTTGAACTGGCGTTTGAAGCAATGACGGCTTCTGGCATTATTGACGAATCGGCTTACTACGAGTCGCTGCATGAGTTACCACTTATTGCCAACACAATTGCACGTAAGCGTCTATACGAGATGAACGTGGTTATCTCAGACACAGCGGAATATGGTAACTACCTGTTTGCTAATGTGGCAACACCGCTACTTCGTGAGAAGTTTATGCCTTCGGTAGGGACAGATGTGATTGGTAAGGGGTTAGGTGAAACTTCTAATCAAGTTGATAACGCGACACTCATTGCCGTAAATGAGACTATCCGCAATCACCCTGTTGAGTACATCGGTGAAGAGCTGCGTGGTTACATGACTGACATGAAACGTATCGCTGTTGGTGGCTAAGTTTCGCCTTTCCACCTATTCTCATTCTAGTGTCTAGAAAAGGGCGCTAACAAAACTCCAGGCAGACTGGGGTGATAAATACAAAAGAAAACACAACATGTAATTAAAAGGCTTGGTCTCTGACCAAGCCTTTTGTTTATTCGCTTATCGCTGCTTTAGAACGAAGAAAAACGCCCTAACTGTAGCGTTTGGGGATTACTTATCAGCGAGCTTTGCTTCAAGCTCTGACAGTTTCTTTTCCATCTCACTGAGCTTTTGACGAGTGCGCAGTAAGACTTGCGTTTGCACATCAAACTCTTCACGGCTAACCACATCAAGCTTGTTGAGTTGGCCTTGAATGACTTGACGGATTTTTTGATCCACATCCGCGCCTAAATCCTTAACGGGTTGTGGCATAGAGTCGTGAATTTGTTTTGCAATCTGCTCAATTTTCTTTGGGTCAAACATGAGGTAGCTCCTGATTTCTTTGTTGGTATTCTATGTAATTGACTGGTGAAAGTCGCTATCTCTGGCGTAAAAAAGCGACACAGATGTGCTGTGAAAAGTAACAAAAAGGCCGCATAAGCGGCCTTTCGTTTATATTGCATCGCAATTACTGTTCTGCGATTTGGCGTTGAGCGGCTTTTGCTTCATCCACTCGAGCGAGTTTTTCCAAATCTTTATCTTCTACAAACACAGGTAGCGGTTTGTGTTTTTCAGCGAGGTAGCTGTAAATCACAGGCAACACGAATAAGGTAAACAGTGTACCAATCGCTAGACCTGCGACGATAACGATACCGATGCTGAAGCGTTGAGCAGCGCCAGCGCCCGTTGCATACATTAGTGGGATCAAACCAGCAATCATAGCCGCCGTCGTCATTAGGATTGGACGCAGACGTACTTTCGCCGCTTCCATCACCGCATCGATACGAGACCGCTTGTTATGTAACTGTTCTTCTTTGGCCACCTCACAAATCAAGATACCGTGCTTGGTGATCAGGCCAACCAAGGTAATCAGGCCCACTTGCGAGTATATGTTCATCGTCGCAAGACCCCATGCCAAAGCAATCAAAGCACCACAGATCGCCAGTGGCACCGATACCATGATAACGATTGGATCGCGAATCGATTCAAACTGAATCGCCAATACCAAGAAGATAATCGCCAAAGCAAGACCAAAGGTGGCGTACAAGGCGCTGCCTTCTGTAACAAACTGACGAGCTTCACCCATGTAGTCATGGTTGTAGCCAGTTGGTAGCTTGTTGCTAGCAATGTTTTCGAACCAATTGATGGCATCGCCCATCGCTGTACCTGGTGAAGGTACTGCGCCGACGGTAGCGGAGTTTAATTGGTTGAAGTGAGGCAATGAACGAGGTTCAGCGATGACATCGATGGTGATCAAGCTACCTAGTGGGACCGCTTTGCCATCGGCAGCGCGCACATAGTAGTTCTTCATCGACTCAGGGTTCAAACGCCATTTACGTTCCACTTGCGGGATCACTTCGTAAGAGCGGCCGTTAAGGTCAATGCGGTTGACATAGCCGTCAGCCATCATGGTTCCTAGTGTGATGCCAATATCTTGCATCGTAACGCCATACGCGCCCGCTTTGTCTTTGTCGATCTTGATTTTCATCGTCGCAGAGTCGTATTTCAGATCCAAATCTGAATAAACAAACAACGGACTTGAAGTCACTTCCGTCAGAATGTCACTGGCGATGGTGTACAAGCTCTCAAAGCTATTTGGTGTGGTAATCACGAACTGGATTGGTAGACCAGAGCCTGCGCCTGGAAGTTCTGGCATTTGGAAAGCCGTCACTGCCATACCTGGAACGTTCGAAACCAAACCACCCACACGCTTAGTGATTTCCGCTTGGCTCGCTTCACGCTGGCTCCATGGCTTCAACGTTGCTAGACCAAAGGCTTGGTTCGAGTTTGGCACCCCAGTAAACACCTGAGCAAACTCAACCTCTGGCTGATCAGACAGAATTTTGTTTACGTCATTCATGGTGTTTTGTAGGTAATCCAAGTTTGCGTTGGATGGGCCAGTACCCATTAACATCACCACGCCCTTATCTTCTGAAGGCGCCAATTCACTTGGAATGAACTTAAATAGAACCGGGAGCGTACCAAAAACAATCAGTGCGAAACCGATCACCACAGGACGATGGTCCATGACCGCTTTGAGCATTTTTTCGTAGCGGTTGGTCATGCCGTCCAGCACGTGGTGTACTTTCTCTTCAAATTTGCTTGGCTTTTCATGTGCCTTTAGCATCTTTGAACACATCATTGGCGACAGTGTTAACGCGATAATACCCGACACAAATACCGAACCCGCGAGAGTCAGAGCAAACTCTTTAAACAGCGAGCCAGTGATCCCGCCCATGAGTGCAATCGGGGCGTACACCGCGCCAAGTGTGAGCGTCATAGCGATAACCGGTACCGCAATTTCACGTGTACCTATGATGGCTGCGCGGAATGGCGATTCACCCTCTTTGATGTGGCGGTCGACGTTTTCTAGTACGACGATCGCATCATCCACCACTAGACCGATAGCCAAAACCATCGCCAGCAGTGTCATTAGGTTCCACGAGAACCCCATCGCTTGCATCACCATCGCCACACCGATTAACGACAGTGGAATGGTGACGATAGGGATGATAACGGCGCGGAACGACCCCAAAAATAGGGTGATCACCACCAGTACGATCACGGCTGCTTCAACAATGGTTTTCACGACTTCGTGAATGGATTCATTGATGGCGATGGTCGAGTCGTACATCACGTTCATCTTGATATTGCTAGGCAGGTTGCGCTCAAGCTGAGGAAGCAGTTCAAGGACATCTGCCGCAATGTTAATGGGGTTGGCACTTGGTGCTGCGTTGATGGCAGCCACCACGGCTTCTTGGCCATTTGCGCTGGCGCGGTAAACATCGTGGCTTTTTTCCAGTGTGACTTTTGCGATATCGCCTAAGCGAATCACTTCACCATCACCCGATTTCACCACCAAGTTTTCCAGCTCTTGTACGTTAGAGACCTGAGTATCGGCACTGCCGTTGTACAGGACAAATTCGCCCGTTACCTGACCCGTTGCCGATTGGTAGTTGTTGGCGTTGAGTACGCCCATCACGTCGGTTGCGGTGAGGCGTAGTGCGCCCATTTTGGCCGGATCCAGCCACACGCGTAGTGCGTATTTCAAGCCACCATAGAGGTCAACTTTCGACACACCATTGATGGTGAAAAGTTGTGGGTTAATCACGCGCTCTAGGTAGTCCGTGATTTGGCTTGATGACAGCTCATCACTGGTGAAGCCGATATACAGCACCGCCGTTGTCGAACCTGTCGACATGGTCACCGTTGGGTCTTCGGCTTCTTTTGGTAACTGTGAGCGAACCGAGTTCGTTTTGGCCAAAATATCCGCCAAGGCAGCATTCGGATCCGTATTGAGCTTCATGTTCACTGTGATGGTGGATTTACCCAGCACCGATTGCGAGGTCATGTAGTCAATATTATCTGCCTGCGCAACGGCTTGCTCCAAAGGTTGAGTAATGAAACCTTGGATCAAATCGGCACTGGCGCCGTAGTAACTGGTGGTTACCGTTACGACGGTATTGGTCATTTCAGGGTATTCTCGCACCTGCATCTTGAACACCGCTTGTAAGCCAAGCAAGGCGATCAAAAAGCTGATGGATACCGCTAAAACTGGACGTTTTATAAAAACATCAGTAAAGCGCATGATGCCTCCAATTACAGCATAGGGGTTTCAGCCGGAGGTGTAATCGCGTCGCTTTCGACAACACGAACCTTGGCATCGTTACTCAAGCGAACCTGGCCAGATGTCACCACCTGATCACCCACTTTTACGCCATCGAGAATATGTGCGATATTCCCAGTGCGCTCACCCACTTTCACCACATGTTGTTTCACGCGCTGCACGCCGTCTTCTTCCGTTAGAATGTAAACATTGTCACCGTAGAGCGTAAATGTGATCGCCGTTTGTGGCAGTGTGACTTGGTCTTCTAACTTCGGCAGAATGATGTTGGCACGGGCAAACATACCACTACGCAGTTTTCCGTCGCTGTTTGGAATATCTGCTTGTATTTGAATCAAACCACTTTGGATATTGACCGCGGGTTCAATCGCAGTGATTGAGCCTTTGAATGGGTTTTGCGGATAAGCATCGACAAAAATATCCACTTCCTGGCCGAGATTGATGCGAGAAATATCGTTTTGCGGCACGGTAAAACGTAAGCGCATCACGCTGGTGTCTTCCAAACGTACGATATCAGAGCCTGCTTGCAGATATTGGCCTAGGTAGACATTACGAATACCAATGACGCCTGAAAATGGCGCTTTGATTTCACGGCGTGCAATCGAAGCTTTCAAGCTTTCAATATCGGCTTTTAACGAGTAGTAATTGGCTCCAGCTTCATCATACGCTTCTTTTGAAATCGAGCCTTTTTTGAAGAGGCCTTGATAGCGTTTGTACTTCGCTTCTGCTGCTGGCAGTTTTGCTTCACTGCTCTTCAGGTTGGCTTTTTCTACATCAGAGTCGAGCAGAACAAGCGGTTGGCCTTCTTTTACTTGTGTGCCGGATTCAAAGCGGATCTGTTTAATGACACCGCTGGTTTCATTGGCAATCGTCACACCTTGGTTGGGTTCGATAAAACCGATCGCTTCAATCACAGGTACCCAGTCGACCGGTTTCACTTCTGTGACCGTTACTGGGAATTCTGGCTCAGGACGATTTGCCATGTATTCGGCAATTTTCTTTTGTTTGAAGAGGTTGAAACCTATCACGCTGCCAAACAGCAGAATGGCGATAAGTAACATAAAAAAGGTCCACTTTTTCATTCTATTAAGAACTCCAATTAGTGATTAATGATTGCATCCCAGCTGGCGTCGATGGCGGCGTCTAGCGCTCTCTCGTCCAGTTGGTAAAAGCCTAATGCGTGTTTTTTCGCTAGCCTGACGCTGGTCTCCAAACTTAGACCAAACAAAATTTCGTTATCCAGCGTTTTGAACACCCCTTGCTCCTTGCCCATATCGAACATTAAAGCAACTTGGTGAAACATTTTCTTTTCTAGCTCGCGGGTTTTGTGGCTATTCGAGCAAGGTAGTGATTCGTACTGAATACGGTTGCTCAAAGTAGACAAGTTTGAAGCCGCTAAATTCCATGTGTTTAGCCACATGGTGCGATATTGTTGTTTCAAAGGCATATCACGGGTTACGTTGGCTTGAATCGCCGTGGCAACTCGTTGAGTAATACGTAGCCTGAGTTCATCCAGCAGGTGTTCTTTATCGTCAAAATAACGATAAATCGTACCTGCTGCGACGCCTGCTTCTTTGGCCAATTTACTCATCGATAGACCTTGAAAACCAGACTCCGCAATCAACTTCTCTGCCGCAGCCAGGATTTGTTGTTGCTTGTCGTTCTGCTCTTCAGATGACATGGGTTATCCACCAGTTAATGAACGTTCATTCATTATAGCGGAAAAGATAGCCATATTGGCAAGTGCTATGTGTGCTATTGAGTAAAAATCTTGTCAATGAGGCAATGGCAATCTCATCACTCGACGACTATTATATGGGCCTCGATTTTTGACCACAGATAAGCGCTATGAAACTGAATCCAAGACAAGACGAAGCCGTGAAATACGTATCAGGTCCCTGCCTCGTGCTTGCGGGTGCGGGTTCAGGCAAAACACGTGTGATCACCAATAAGATTGCCTATTTAGTGCAACAGTGTGGCTACAAAGCGCGTAATATTGCGGCGGTCACCTTCACCAATAAAGCCGCGCGTGAGATGAAAGAACGTGTGGGGCAAACACTGGGGAAGGGGGAATCAAAAGGCCTGATGGTGTCAACCTTTCACACGCTTGGTTTGAACATCATCAAACGAGAGTATCGCCATCTGGGTTTGAAGTCGGGCTTTTCCTTGTTTGACGATCAAGATCAGCTTGCACTGCTTAAAGAGCTGACTGAAAAACAGCTGGATGGCGATAAAGATTTGCTGCGTCAGTTAATGAGCACCATCTCAAATTGGAAAAACGACATGCTCTCACCAGAGCAGGCCGTGGCACGCGCGCAAGGCGAACAGCAGCAGTTGTTTGCCTTCTGTTTTGAGATGTATCAGAAGCAGATGAAAGCCTACAACGCCCTCGACTTTGATGATCTTATCTTGCTGCCAGTATTACTCCTTCGTGGACATGATGAGGTGCGTCAATACTGGCAAAACCGTATCCGTTATCTTCTGGTCGATGAGTATCAAGACACCAACACCAGTCAATATGAACTGGTGAAACTGCTGGTGGGTGAGCGCGGACGATTAACTGTGGTTGGGGATGATGATCAATCGATTTACTCTTGGCGTGGGGCGAAGCCGCAAAACTTAGTGTTGCTGGGGCAAGATTACCCCAACTTACGCCTGATTAAATTGGAGCAAAACTACCGTTCGACCAGCCGTATTTTGCGTGCGGCGAACATCTTGATTGCCAATAACCCACACGTGTATGAAAAGTCGCTCTTCTCGGAAATTCCCGATGGAGAAAAACTCAAAGTGCTGTTGGCCAATAATGATGAGCATGAGGCGGAGCGCGTCACGGGGGAAATCATTGCCCACAAGTTTCTCAATCGCACCGACTATCGTGACTATGCCATCCTTTATCGTGGTAATCATCAATCGCGTCTCATCGAAAAGTCGCTGATGCAAAACCGCGTTCCTTATCGGCTGTCTGGTGGTACGTCTTTCTTTGCGCGCGCGGAGATCAAAGACATCATGGCGTATTTGCGAGTGTTGGTGAATCCTGATGATGACAACGCATTTTTGCGCATCGTCAACACACCCAAGCGTGAAATTGGCCCTGTGACGCTGGAGAAGTTAGGTAGCTATGCCAATATGCGTGGCAAAAGTTTATTTGAAGCCAGCTTTGAACTTGGCCTTGAGCAGCATCTGACCGGACGTGGTCTCGATAATTTGCGGCGCTTTACTCATTGGCTGGTGGCGATTGCCGATCAAGCGGAGCGAGGGGATACCGTGGAAGCGGTGCGCTCGTTGGTGCGAGACATTCATTATGAGGATTGGTTGTACGAAACATCTGCCAGCCCGAAAGCCGCAGAAATGCGCATGAAAAACGTCTCTGATCTCTACTCTTGGATTGTCGCTGATTTAGAGGGTGACAATAACGATCAAGAAGAGAAAACGTTGAAAGAAGTGGTTCAACGTTTGACACTGCGTGACATGATGGAACGTGGTGAAGAAGATGAAGACAGTGATGCCGTACAACTGATGACACTGCATGCGTCTAAAGGTCTGGAATTTCCATATGTGTACCTGATCGGGACTGAAGAAGGGATATTGCCGCATCAAACCAGTATCGATGAAGATAACGTCGAGGAAGAACGTCGCTTAATGTACGTTGGCATTACGCGTGCGCAGCGAGAGCTGACTTTCGTGATGTGTAAAGAGCGTCGTCAGTATGGGGAGTTGATCAAACCCAGCCAAAGTCGCTTCCTAGACGAGTTGCCTTTCGATGATGTGGAATGGGAACAAACCAAAAAGCCAGTGACACAGGAAGAAAGAATGGCCAAAGGCCAAGCGCACATTGCCAACTTACGTGCCATGTTCAACAAGAAGTAGCGTTAGTCAAATAAGAAAAGGGCTTGGAAAACCAAGCCCTTCTGCTTTAAGAAACTTTGTTTTATAGACCTTTGATCATGTGATCAATCGCGGCAATGATTTCGTCGTCAGAACAGTCCATACAAGTACCGCGAGGAGGCATGGCATTAAAGCCCTCAATCGCGTGCTTGTTCAACACATCATGACCTTGTGCGATACGAGGAGCCCAATCTGCAGCATTGCCCGTTTTTGGTGCGCCATTTACCCCAGACGAGTGACAAGCAATACAAAAAGTGCCGTAAACTGTTGCGCCATCACGCGGTCCGGTTGGTTCAGCTTTGACTGGCTCACTACCTGCTAGATAAACATCACCTACTGGCTTGATGCGCTCTGCAATGGCATCGTGGTCAGTACTGGTAGCCATAGCTGCCGTAGAAAAGGTTAAAGCAGCGAATAAAACGCTAATCATTCGTCGAGACATATCCATTAAACTCACTTTACATTCCCAAGGTAAGTCAGCTGGCTTACCAAACATTTATATAGTTAGAGTGCTGTTTTGATTTAACGGTAAATTATCACTGTTAAATCAATGTAAATAATGGGTGATTATATCCCGTTAACTTGTTGCAATAAACAACAAGTTATCAGCTACAGGGGCTGAATCACATCTGTTATTTACATTTGTAGCCAGATAACTGACGAAAAAGAGACCAAACGGAAAAAAAACTAAAAAAAACACTAGACGCCATAGTGTGAACTACGTATTATTCCACTCCGCCGATAGGGCATGCGCCCGTAGCTCAGCTGGATAGAGCGTTGGCCTCCGGAGCCAAAGGTCGAAGGTTCGAATCCTTTCGGGCGCGCCATTTGGATGCCTGGAGGATATATCGGTAAAAAAACAATGGTGGCTATAGCTCAGTTGGTAGAGTCCCGGATTGTGATTCCGGTTGTCGCGGGTTCGAATCCCGTTAGCCACCC
>NZ_JAQQBT010000029.1:0-8824 GCF_028570825.1 Vibrio sp. CCUG 15886
ATGCGTTGGTTTTAGTGATTAAGGTGGTATGCGGCGGCTTCGGTATTGCGTTGCTCACACCTTAACAGGGCGTTATGTAACAAGGAGAGTTTGGCTAAATGGAAGTAATATCTGAAAGGCTACGGATGAAGCCATTATCGGGAAATGACTTGTCTTTATTTCTACAACTCCATACAAACCCAAGTGTCATTTCGCTCTGTTTCGATGAACTGCCAAAGTTAGAAATTGAGAGTAAATTTAAATCTCGATTAGCACCTTGGTTTGTAGATTCGGAGCATTGGTTATGTTTAGTTGTTGTCGAGTCCACAACGAATAAAGCAGTAGGTATAACAGGTTTTTGTGTTAACGATTCTGTTGCTGAAGTTGGGTTTATGTTTTTACCCGAATATCATGGGCTCGGGTATGGTACAGAGTCACTGCAAGCCCTCATAAATTATTCAATGTCAGAGTTCGGCATCGATAAATACAGTGCAGTTGTCACCGAGGGCAACATTGGTTCCGAAAAGGTACTTACAAAAGTGGGTTTTGTGCTCGATAGGATAGTGCCTCAAGCTTATGAAATTGGTGGTCATTTGTACGCAGACCATGTCTACAAATATGCGTAAAATTGTTACATAACAAGGCGTTCAAGAGGGATTCATGCCGCGTGGCATTTTTGGTTTGCAGTGAGTTTTAGTGGTGAAAGTGGTCTGCGGAAGGTTGGCTTAGGCGGCATTCACCCCTTAACGCAGCGTTATGCTTAATCAAATAAAATCAGTGGTTTATGTTTTTTTCTTTGTTCCCTCAGCTTTCGGTTTTGTGCTAGTCGGCAAGTTGACTTCATTGGGCGCTGCTTTTCGGACACTTATTCTTTGGCGCTGAAAATTCAGAGAGTTGCCTCAATCAATTTTCAGGTAAGCGCGAGGCTAGGGTGGCTGGCTCAATCAGCAATTTGATCTTAGGTTTTTGAGTTTTAGCGGCCGAATTTCAAAGCCCGATTTTCAAAACTATGAGTCATTTCGGTTTTCTACGTTTTGGCTTTTGTTTGTAAATCAAAGTCGAGTTAATCTTGCTTATAGTAAAACGTAAACCATTGAAGCTTAAGCATAACAAGGCGTTTAAGCGGGATTCATGCCGCGTGGCATTTTTGGTTTGCAGTGAGTTTTGGTGGTGAAAGTGGTATGCGGAAGCTTGGTTTATGCGGCATTCACCCCTTAACGCAGCGTTATACCACAAGGAAAAAATGTGATTCAGTGTACTTCAAGTCTAGAGCGAAGGATGTGCGACGCGGTTTCTTTCTGCTGGAACGTGTTTGCCATAAAAGTAGGTAATGGCTTAATTCCAATTAATAAAGAAGCTTCGATGCAACTGCAATATGCATACCTTCTAAAGCAATATATTCCTCTCATTACATTCTATCCCGACGATGAATTTTCCATTGAATTAGAGACTAGCGTTGAAGTAGACGGGACATGGCGCGAGATTGATATAGTGTTCAAGGGTAAATGCCTTAGCGATAACTTCTCAATTGCGATAGAGATGAAATGTTACAAGGAAAAAGCATCTTCAGGCAAACCTCGTGGTGCTACAGATATCTTTATGAAAGACGTATATTTTGACCTGTTTTTGTTAGAAAGATATGTTCACTACAAGCACGTGGATAAAGGTGTGGCTTTAGTCATGAATGACCTGGAGCGATTAGTTAACCCTAAGAGTAAAAGCGCTAAGTGCTGGACTTATGACATTTCAGATCATGCTGTTATTACTCCAAGCAACTTTAATACTCCAATTGGCGGAAAAGACGTCAATTTCTCGCTGATTAACAGCTATCGGTTTGTTTGGCAACTTCATGGTGAGAAACAATGGTTTGTTGAACTACAGACACCCTAAGTACAAGTGGTATAACAAACAATTCAAGCAGATTCGCAACGCTCGGCATTTTGGGTTTGAATCAGCTTTAGTGATTAAGGCACAATGTTCGGGTTAAGTGTCAGCGTTGCTCACTACTTAATTGGGCGTTATGTTTTTAGAGGGTACATTGTTGAAATATTGGGGTTATTTGACGAGAGAACAACATTTGGAGATGTTTGAAAAAGAGTTTCCACCAATCACGTGCCCTGAAGCAGATAAGTTTTTCTCAGTCTCTACAACTGATATCACGAGACGGATAATTGAAGAAAAAATACCCGTTGGTATGTTAAGTGCGAGCAAAGCTAGTCTTAACGCTATCTGCGATGAGTATATGATTGTCAGTACAGTGGGAATGACTTGGTTACTACCAGTAGTGTGTAAATATGTACTTCAGAAAAAAGCTGCTCATAAAGCATTTGCTGATAAGATCCCCTTGTATATTGAGTTAGGAGAGGTAGGGTACAGCTTCGACCTGGATTTTTTAAACGAACAACAAAAAGAACTACTATACAACCTCTTAGAGTATTTGGCTGAAATGTATTCGTTAGATGTATGTAATGCTCAGATCAAGTTGGCAAACAAAACATAACAAGGCGTTCAAGAGGGATTCATGCCGCGTGGCATTTTTGGTATGCGGTGAGTTTTGGTGGTGTAAGTGGTCTGCGGAAAGTTGGTTTATGCGGCATTCACCCCTTAACGCAGCGTTAGTTTGCAAGAGGAAAAACGCAGCTATATCGCAAGATCTAGTGGTAAAAGTTCAAAGTTAAAGTTGTCGTATTGGCTTTCAATTTTAGTGTTCACTAGCGTGGTGAAAATCCAAAAGTGGCATCGTTTCAACGGTTGATTTATTCTTTGATGCGGTGACTTTTGGGGGGTAACGGAGTTGAACTTTTTTGCTGAAACTCTGCTCGTTGAGCTTGTTGGTACAAAAGCCGATTTACTCGCTGAAATGGCGTTTTCTCTGGTGTGGTAAGTTCATGTGGTTTCAGTGGCTTTGTTGAAAGTCCGCATTGTGAGATTGGTTTTCCAAAATCGCTTTTTGGTGTTGTGAGTTCGTTTTCTGCGGCGTTGGCTGTTCCACGTGGTCTCATTTACTAGCCGCTTTTAGACTACGCCTGACTCAAGTGCATCAAAGCACATAAAGTTTATTGTTTGCAAAGTTTAAAATAACATAAAATCAACGCCTTGGGTTTGCAAACTAACAAACTGCTCAAGAGGGATTCGCAACGCGTGGCATTTTTACTATGCGTTGAATTTAGTGATTAAGGTGGTTTGCGGTAGCATTGGTATTGCGTTGCTCACCCCTTAGCAGGGCGTTATGCCACTCGACGGTTTCAAAGTTTTGTCCATAAAATATCGATGAAATTAGGTAGATATGGCATTGAATGGATAAAGGCTACTATTCCTAAAGAGAGTGGGAGCAAAATGTCAATTACCGCTAAAGCTAGCAATCGAAGTACAAACCTGCGATTTGTTAAACTAATGATGCTCGAAACTCTCTTGATGTCTTGCAGAAATGGGTAGATGTTGCTAACCATCTCGTTATTGACGGCATTTAGTTTGTCCAAATTCTTTTCTAAAAAGAATTGAGCTTCTAGAAACCTGCTTTCTTCGTCTTCATTGTACTTTGAATAGAAGTCATCTTTCCGCTTATTGATCGTGGAATCATAAAATTGAGAAAAAGCTTGAAGTTTCCCAAGGCGTTTTTCAACTTGATCCAAAAACTTATTATATGGCTGTAATCGAACTATTTCTGTTTCAACGCGCCAACTGTAGAGGTCAATTAGCATGAAAGCGGTAAAAGCGACAATATAGTATGCTATTCCTATGGAAAATAGACCCAGTAAAGAATCCAAAGGGATCTGACTTTTCCCGGTGCTTAACCCAACAATACTTGAAACTTTTAGCTCTAGCGTTGAAGCAGCTAGACAACCGACTGATGCGAATAGTAAATTTCTTCGGATTTTTCGTGTGTTTTCTGAATACGGATCGGAGAATGCAACATCCGATAACTTATTGTCATGAAGACTAAGAACTAGCTTCTCTCTGTCTGATTCGGTGAATAGTTCCGCGCTCTCTAAACCGAAGGTTAGATCCGGAACTTCGTCTTTCTCTTTTCTCTTGTCTGTAACACCTTCAACTTCTTTGGCTCTTGCAAGTTCATCTAAGGCTATATCTTTGATTTTCATAATGAGTCACACATGATGAGATGATACATTATATCCAAGTATTGTATGGATATGCACCTAGTTTTGTTAGCCTGAATTACCAGGAAAAAGTGGCATAACAAAGCGTTTAAGACGGATTCCCAACGCTTGGCATTTTCGGTTTGCTTTGAATTTAGTGTTTACGGCACAATGGTTTAGGTAGGGTGGTAGCGTTGCTCACCCCTTAATTGGGCGTTATACAAATACAGGGATGAAAATGGAAATTACAGTTAAGAAAATATCGAAAAGGTCTCTTTTCAAAATGCTCTTTATCGGCTTTAGCTTAAGCTTCTTTGTTTTCTTTTTGATGTGTGGCATCGCATCCATATTTGGTGCGGAGACTGTAAAGTGGGAAGAAACTCCAGTAACGGGTGTATCAGGTCTGTTACTAGCATTAGCAATGTGGCCAATATTTAGTTTTTCCCTAGCATTGTTTATGTGGTGCTTTGTAGCATTTGGTTTGTGGATTTACTCTTTAGCTAAACCTCTTAAACTAGTCTTTAAAGAGACAGCAGAATCCAATTAACCATTTGTATAACAAACAATTTAAGAGGGATTCACAACGCTTGGCATTTTTGCTTCTACTTCAAAATTAATGCTTATGGCACAATGCTTTAGGTTGGGTGGAGGCGTTGTTCACCCCTTAATTGGGCGTTATGCTTAATCAATTAAAATCAGTGGTTTATAGTGTTTCTTTGTTCCCTCGGCTTTTTAGTTTAGTGTTTGTAGGCAAGTTGGCTTTTGTGAGTGCTGTTTTTCGGACACTTATTCTTTGGCGCTGGAAAATCAGAGAATTGCCTCATTCAATTTTCGGGCAAGCGCGAGGTTAGGGCGGTTGGCTCAATCAGAAATCCATTTCTAGGTTTTCAAATTTCAAACCAGATTTGCCAAAATTCCGAGCCTGATTATCAAAACTATGATTCATTTCGGTTTTCTACGTTTTGGCTTTTGTTTGTAAATCAAAGTCGAGTTAATCTTGTTTCTAGAAAAACGTAAATCATTGAAACTTAAGCATAACAAGGCGTTTAAGCGGGATTCATGCCGCGTGGCATTTTTTGTATGCGCGAGTTTTGGTGGTGAAAATGGTCTGCGGGAAGTTGGTTTGTGCGGCATTCACCCCTTAACGCAGCGTTATATTAAACGGTTAAATATGAAGAGTAGACGATTTATAAGCTTACCCTCGCTAGTTCAAAAAGAATTGCAGCATCAATATCAGCACCTTCATGATGCGCTTGTTGGTATGTATGATGGTGAAGATACATGTATCAAAAGCACATCAGTCTCTGTTTTTGACCATTGGTTGTCGCCTAACGAAGCGACGGCAATGCTTCAAGATGTGACGAGTTCTATGCAAAATGAATACAACAGTCGCTTACATAAGTTTGTCTGCCTACTTAGTGATTCATATGAATGTTATCTGGTTTTATACAAGGGACGTTATTCGACCAGAATCACGTACAGGAAGTTCACGTCGGATAATGCTCGATTTAAAACGCTATTACCCTCTGATTACAGAGTTCCAGATAAAGATAGGTTTAAGTTTGTAATACCTCAGTTAGGCATTATTTACTTTGAGGGTTGTGATTTTACTCACAATTTCCATTTCTCGGACGAAAGTGTTTTAAAGCTTATTTCCACGTACGCAAAGGAAGCAGAGGTATATTTAATATAACAAACTGTTTAAGAGTGATTCGCAACGCGTGGCATTTTCACTATGCGTTGCGTTTGGTGTTTAAGGTGGTATACGGGAGCTTCTGTATTGCGTTGCTCACACCTTAACAGGGCGTTAGCTTACAGTCTTGACTTTGATAAGAACTATATATGGTAGTTAAACTATGAATTGGCTAGATTTCATTCCTACATTACTTTCTGCGATCGCATCGATAGGTGCTGCAATAGCTGCATTTATTTCTCTACGAATTAGTAAGCAGTCACAATCTATTTCTCAACTTACAGCCTTAGCTAGTCATCATGCTTCTGCCACAACAACATATGTAGACGTGGTTAAAGAGCTGAATAATGTATCATCTACCCTTCAGGGTATTAGTTATGAAATGTGGTACCAATGGGGAAGAGAAATTGAAGCGCATGATAACTATAGTCAAGGTGGTAATGATCCAAGACCGTTGCGTCATGTTTTGTCTAATGGTAGTGAAATGCTATCTAACTATGCTCGAAATCATTCTCGTTGGGGGCGTTCGACTAGCAATGCGATATTGTCACCCATTCGATTTGGTATTAATAATTTCAATGAAATAGAATACCTACGGTTGTTAAAGAAAGCAGATGGTGCATATTTTGATTTTGAATCGGTATTCGGTAAGCCTAACTCTAATGAGCCAATTGGCGATTCTCTAGCATTCCGTTGGGTTTGTTATCAGTTAAATAAACGCGTGTCTAAAGCTGAATGGAAACAAGTGTGGGATAAAGCTTGGGAAAAAGGTGATTGGCTAGATAAATATAAATCAGAGTACGAGATAGTTAAGTCGACTTTTGAAAAGGCTAAAGAGAAGCTTGAGCTAGAAAAGGCTAAGCTATCACCATCTGCGCTCCCGTTGACCACTAATCCGAGTCTTTACCGGAAGTATTGTCAAGCTCTCAAAGTTATCGAACATGTTATTGATGACGCTGACATTGATAAATTTTCACCTTACAAAGAGTGGCGGTTTCATGAAGATATTAGTCAGCTAGTGTTATGTGTTATGGCTACAAGTTTTTGTTTGCACAGTCACCTTGATGAGCTTTATTCTTTAGCGAACGAATAGTTTTTGCGTAAAATAAGCTAACAAACAATTTAAGAGTGATTCAGCACGCTTGGCATTTTTGGTTTGGGTTTAGTTTAGTGATTACGCTGCTCAAATTGACTATCTTGGTCGCGTGCTTCACACCTTAATTGGGCGTTAGGCGACGGGCAGGAACGTTCTTTGTTCTCATCTTCTTAGTTCTCTTTGAGCTTTCGTTTTTCTAAGTCGGCAACTTGGTATTGTCGGCTCAAATCCTTGAATCTCTCCAACTGTAAAACATGCCAAAATTCGTGGGTTGCCTCATTAGTTTTCAGTGCTGGATGGCGGTGAGTTTAACTTGCTCAAAGTGTGGCGAGGGCAAGACAATTGAGGCATTTCGATTTCGCTGCTAGTTTGTCGCTTTTGCATTTTCGGGTTCAAAACCCGCTTTGTTGCTGAAGGTCAGCATTTCGTGGTCGTTGGAATCTTGGCTGAAATATAGTGATATTGTGGTTCTTGAATCACAAAAAGTCAGTGGGTGTTTGGTTGCTTATTCGGTTTCGGGTAATCTGCTTTCAAACAACCTTAAGCATTGGTGGGAAACTTCGCCTAACAAGGCGTTTAAGGCGGATTCACAACGCTTGGCGAATTCAGTTCAAGCCAGCTTAAGTGTTTAAGGTACAATGGTTTAGGTTTCGTGGTTGGCGTTGTTCACCACTTAACGCGGCGTTAGTACCAAAATTAAATTAGGTTTCGGAGTATTTGGAAATGTTCTTTTCTAGTTCATCTCAACCCTTAGTTAACGGCGCTCACTTGTGCGAAGAGTTAACTAGATTTCTATCTGAAAACAAAAGTGACTTTGAACAGAAACTTATCCCAGATCTATCTCATATAGATCATATGGCTCACAATGTTAATGGTATAGAAGTCGAAAACATTTCTTTTGTGGGCTGTAATCAATATCAACTCGATTATTCATACGATTGGGAAGTCTATCGTGGTTGCTCTGATATGAATGAAGCTGATATCGAACATGAAAGTGTATTGTTTGTCCTTAATGATGACGGCTTCATCGAAATTGATTTCCCAGAATATGAAGAGCGTGATACTCGCGAGGAATTTTAGTACTAACAAACTGTTCAAGAGGGATTCGCAACGCGTGGCATTTTTACTATGCGTTGGTTTTAGTGTTTAAGGCGGTATGCGGCGACTTCGGTATTGTGTTGCTCACCCCTTAACAGGGCGTTATATTAAACGGTTAAATATGAAGAGTAGACGATTTATAAGCTTACCCTCGCTAGTTCAAAAAGAATTGCAGCATCAATATCAGCACCTTCATGATGCGCTTGTTGGTATGTATGATGGTGAAGATACATGTATCAAAAGCACATCAGTCTCTGTTTTTGACCATTGGTTGTCGCCTAACGAAGCGACGGCAATGCTTCAAGATGTGACGAGTTCTATGCAAAATGAATACAACAGTCGCTTACATAAGTTTGTCTGCCTACTTAGTGATTCATATGAATGTTATCTGGTTTTATACAAGGGACGTTATTCGACCAGAATCACGTACAGGAAGTTCACGTCGGATAATGCTCGATTTAAAACGCTCTTACCCTCTGATTACAGAGTTCCAGATAAAGATAGGTTTAAGTTTGTAATACCTCAGTTAGGCATTATTTACTTTGAGGGTTGTGATTTTACTCACAATTTCCATTTCTCGGACGAAAGTGTTTTAAAGCTTATTTCCACGTACGCAAAGGAAGCAGAGGTATATTTAATATAACAAACTGTTTAAGAGTGATTCGCAACGCGTGGCATTTTCACTATGCGTTGCGTTTGGTGTTTAAGGTGGTATACGGGAGCTTCTGTATTGCGTTGCTCACACCTTAACAGGGCGTTATGTTTTATCAAAGGAGTAAAAGTGAATAAGTTTTTAAAAGTGATTATTTTGGTTATTGTGATCTCAGGAATAGCTACACTAGGTATTTACGTTCTAGATAT
>NZ_JAQQBT010000002.1:0-404115 GCF_028570825.1 Vibrio sp. CCUG 15886
CGCTCGTAGCTCAGCTGGATAGAGTACCTGGCTACGAACCAGGCGGTCAGAGGTTCGAATCCTCTCGAGCGCGCCATTTCTTCAAATGAATATTCTTTTAACGATTAAAGGGGCTTCGCTCCTGATATTGAAATAGTGTAAGCGATTTTGATATAAAACACCTGCGCGTCCGTAGCTCAGCTGGATAGAGTACCTGGCTACGAACCAGGCGGTCAGAGGTTCGAATCCTCTCGGACGCGCCACTTTCTCTTCTGAAAGTGACAAAGTGAACAACAGAATACTGCGCGCTCGTAGCTCAGCTGGATAGAGTACCTGGCTACGAACCAGGCGGTCAGAGGTTCGAATCCTCTCGAGCGCGCCATCATTGAAAACCCTGCATGAAAATGCAGGGTTTTTTCTTATGTCTACGTTTTGTTCTCGTGAGCATTGGATTTTAGAATCCCCTTGCTCTTCATCATTTCTGGACAATCGATTTATTCTTAGCGGGTGTTTCACATCTCTCTCATCTCTCTTACCTCTCTCATCAACGCCATTCTTTACCAATCAAAAGAAACAATGAGCATTTAAATGTTTCCAAAATGTTAAAATTGTTGTTGTTTTTAATTCTTATAATTCAAAAGCTTATTGATGTTCTTTTATCTCTATCGCAGTTTTGTTCGAACTTCTGCAGTAAATTGATGAATGTCCATATTAAGTATCAGGAATTTGGGCAAATATTTTAGTTTATGTGATCTGTGTGGTGAAAAAGCAACCAATAGTGCAGGATGCTCTGAAACCTTTTTAAACAAAATTGACAATATTTAACCAATCTAGATAATCGATTGGTCGGGATTGTGTATAAATCATGTCCTGCGTTATGTCAGGATGACACAGAAAGGAAGCAAGATGACAAATATTGGAAGCCTCTTAGTTGATGCGGCAGCCCTAATGGTAACGGGAATGGGGGTCGTATTTATTTTTCTCACCATTCTTATTTTCCTCGTTCGCTTGATGTCGAAATTGGTACCGCAAGAAGTGCCACCACCGATCGCAGCGCCTAAAGCGGCAAAGAATCAAGCCAACCACACTTCAACAGTGAGTCCACAGGTCGTCGCGGCAATTTCTGCAGCGATTCATCAGCATCGCGCCTCGGTTGCGAAGTAGTACAACAAAGGAATAAAAGGAGTTTATGAGCATGTCTAAGCCACTAGCAATTACGGATGTGGTCCTACGTGACGCCCATCAATCACTGTTTGCGACTCGAATGCGCATTGAAGACATGCTGCCTATTGCAGCAGAGTTGGATAAAGTGGGTTATTGGTCGCTCGAAACCTGGGGTGGTGCCACCTTTGATGCGTGTATTCGTTTCTTAGGGGAAGATCCGTGGGAGCGTTTGCGTGAACTGAAGAAAGCGATGCCGAATACACCAATGCAGATGCTACTGCGTGGTCAAAACCTGCTGGGTTATCGTCACTATGCCGATGATGTGGTTGAGAAGTTTGTTGAGCGTGCTCATGCCAACGGTATGGATGTTTTCCGTATCTTTGATGCGATGAACGACGTGCGTAATTTCCAAAAAGCGGTTAAAGCAACGGTGGATGTTGGTGCTCATGCGCAAGGGACGCTTTCTTACACCACCAGCCCGGTTCACAACACTGATACTTGGGTCGATCTCGCCAAACGTTTAGAAGACTTGGGTTGTCACTCGCTTTGTATCAAAGACATGTCTGGCTTACTTAAGCCTTATGAAGCGCAAGAATTGATTACGCGCATTAAAGCCTCTTGTGATATCCCATTGGCGCTGCACTGCCATGCTACCACAGGGTTATCAACCGCGACGGCGGTTAAGGCGGTAGAGGCGGGCATCGATATTTTGGATACCGCGATTTCATCCATGAGCTGCACCTACGGTCATACACCAACGGAAACCGTGGTGGCGATGTTGCAAGGTACCGAGCGTGATACCAATTTAGACCTTGCTCAAATTGAACCTATTGCAGCGTATTTCCGTGAAGTCCGTAAGAAGTACGCTAAGTTTGAAGGTCAATTAAAAGGGGTGGATTCTCGCATTCTGATTGCTCAAGTTCCTGGTGGTATGCTGACCAACATGGAAAGCCAATTGAAAGAGCAAGGCGCGGCGGATCGTATCGACGAAGTTCTTGAAGAGATCCCTCGCGTGCGTGAAGATCTTGGATTTATTCCATTGGTGACTCCAACCTCGCAAATTGTCGGCACTCAAGCGGTCATCAACGTTCTGACGGGCGAGCGTTATAAGAGCATCACCAAAGAAACGGCAGGTGTTCTCAAAGGCGAGTATGGCGCCGCACCAGCTCCTGTGAATGCGCAGTTGCAAGCTCGTGTACTGAACGGTGCTGAAGCTGTCACTTGTCGACCTGCTGATTTACTTGAAGCGGAATTGCATACACTGACAGACGAACTGTTGGCAAAAGCACAATCAGAAGGCATTCAATTGGCTAAAGAGAGTGTTGATGACGTTCTCACTTACGCACTCTTCCCGCAAGTTGGCCTGAAGTTCCTTAAGAATCGTGACAATCCTGATGCATTTGAGCCAGCACCGACTCTTGAGGTGGCTCAGCCAACGGCGACGAAAGCCGCTAATGGTGCCGTTGAAGCTTACAGTGTTCGTGTTGATGGCCAGGTATTCCATGTTGAAGTTGGGCCTGAAGGCCAATTGACTTCGGTGACACCAGCTGCTGCGCCAGCGAGTACTCCTATCGCGGCTCCTGTTGCGGCAGTACCAAGCGATGCGGAAGCGGTATCGGCTCCGCTGGCAGGTAACATCTTCAAAGTTCATGTTCAAGCAGGAAGCTCGGTTGAAGAGGGCGATATTCTGCTGATCCTCGAAGCGATGAAGATGGAAACTGAAGTCCGCGCTGCTCGTAGTGGTGTGGTGCATGAACTGAATGTTAAAGAGGGAGATGCCGTGACAGTAGGCTCACCTCTACTGAGTTTGGCGTAAGGACGTACCATGGATGGATTAATCACGCTTTGGTCTGAAACGGGGATTGCCCACTTTGAGCTTGGGCAAATCTGTATGATCGCAGTCGGTTGTGTACTGCTGTTTTTAGCCATTAGTAAAGGCTTTGAGCCTTTACTTCTGTTACCTATTGGCTTTGGTGCCATTTTGGCTAATATCCCGAATGCGGGCTTTACCGAGCCGGGTGGATTGCTTTACTACGTGTATTACATTGGTATTGAATCTGGCGTTTTCCCACTGCTTATTTTTATGGGCGTGGGGGCAATGACGGATTTTGGTGCCTTGATTGCCAACCCTAAAACCTTATGGCTCGGTGCCGCCGCGCAGTTTGGTATTTTTGCCACGCTGTTTGGTGCGATTCTATTGAACTATGTGCCGGGCATGGAGTTTTCCATGGAGGATGCGTCATCCATCGCCATTATCGGTGGCGCGGATGGTCCAACGGCCATTTTCCTCGCCAGCCGTCTCTCTCCCGATTTACTCGGTGCGATTGCGGTAGCAGCATACAGTTACATGGCTTTGGTTCCTATTATTCAACCGCCGATCATGAAGGCGCTTACGACGCCGGAAGAGCGTAAGATCAAAATGGCTCAACTTCGTCATGTCGGAAAAGTGGAGAAAGTGCTTTTCCCATTGGCGGTATTGGTTATGACCATCTTGTTCCTTCCTTCTGCAACGCCGCTGGTAGGGATGTTCTGTCTGGGGAACTTGATGCGTGAAGCGGGTGTGGTGGAGCGTTTGTCAAAAACGGCACAAAACGAGCTGATCAACATCGTGACTATTTTCCTTGGCTTAGGTGTAGGCTCGAAACTACAAGCTGAGCACTTCTTGAATGTGGAGACATTGGGCATTCTTGCATTAGGTGCGGCAGCGTTCAGTATTGGTACTGGCGCGGGCGTGCTGATGGCGAAGCTACTCAACAAGTTCTCGGAAGAAGACATCAATCCGTTGATTGGTGCCGCAGGGGTTTCTGCTGTACCAATGGCGGCGCGTGTGGTGAATAAAGTGGGCTTAGAAGCCAACTCACAAAACTTCTTGTTGATGCATGCAATGGGGCCGAATGTGGCGGGTGTATTGGGCAGTGCGGTAGCCGCCGGTGTGCTATTAGCTCTGGTCGGCTAATCTCGCTGTGAATTGTCAGTCAAATTGTGTCATCACAATTAACTTCGGTTAACAAAATGGTTTATAGTCAAAGGGATGCTTCGGCATCCCTTTCTTTTTGTCCTTAGGAACGGCTGATTATGGAAAATAAGCAAATCGTTATTACAGAATTTGGTGGCCCTGATGTACTGGCTATCCGTTCAAGTCAAATGCCTGAACCCAAACCTGGTCAGGTTGTCATTAAAGTCTATTTTTCAGGTATTAATCCTATCGATGTTAAAACGCGTGCAGGGCTGGGGTGGGCGGCGGCACAGAATAAGGACAAATTACCTTGGGTGCCCGGTTATGACATTTCTGGCAAAGTAGTCAGTTGTGGTGAGAACGCGGAGCGCTTTGTCATCGGCGATACCGTTGCCGGTTTTGTCGGTTTCCCATTAGAAGGCGGTGGTTACAGCCAGTATCTTTGCGTGGATGAAGACGCATTGAGTCTGGTGCCAGGCTCAGTCACCTTAGAGGGGGCGGCGGTACTCCCACTAGCCGGGCAAACGGCAGCACAAGCGCTGAACAAAGTCCAAGTGAAAGAAGGGGAGCGTGTGCTCATTCTTGCTGGCGCAGGAGGCGTTGGCCATTTGGCCGTGCAAATCGCCGTTGCCGCGAAAGCCGAAGTGTATACGACGTGCAGCGAACGAAACTTGGATTACATGGCGACGTTGGGTGCTCATGCTATCAACTATCAATTTGCTTCTGCTTCAGAACGTTTGACTGATGTGGATGTGTTGATTGATCTGATTGGTGGTGATGTTGCCCTAGATGCGTTGAAGTGTTTAAAAGACAACGCCAGAGTCGTGACGGTGCCGACGCTGAGTGCTGAGATGATCTGTGAAAAAGCCAAACTTCTCGGGTTTGAGGCGACGGGGATGCTGGTGGAGCCTGATCCTCAGCAGTTGGATACATTGCTGTATATGGTGGGCGTTGGCTTACTTAAAACAGAAATTCAGCGTATCTATCCGATGCATGAGGTCAGTGATGCGCACAAACAAATCGAAACAGGGCATACCCGAGGAAAAGTACTACTGGATATGCAATGTTAGAAACCTTTAATGGATGGTTTGCAGAGGCGGCATTGTGGTTTTCCGACTCTGCACTTTGGGTATTGTTTTTCACTGGTTTTCTCAGTGCAACCTTATTACCTGGAGGCTCAGAGGCGAGTTTGATCGCGACCTTGTCTCTTAATCAATTTCCAATTTCACACATCATTATTGTCGCGACGCTAGGAAATACCCTTGGTGGGTTAACTAACTATTGGTTAGGTTTGCTGTTACCAAATCGAACTCAACAAGAAAAACATGGTCATACCGCTTTGAGGTGGTTAGCCAAATACGGCTATTGGGGGCTGTTTTTTAGTTGGCTTCCTGTGATTGGCGATCCTCTCTGTTTAGCGGCCGGTTGGCTGCGAATGAAATTTCTTCCTTGTCTGGTGCTTATCGCACTGGGGAAAGCGGTACGCTACAGCGTGCTGGCTATGCTTTATATCGGACTATTCTAAGGAAAAAGCATGAAAAAACTGATGCTGAGTGCCTGCTCTCTTTTTGTCCTCGCTGGTTGTTCTTCCGTAAAATCGGTTTCTGTGCCGTTTTTTTCTTCATTACCAGAAGGGGTGACTCTGATTGAAGAGTCGTCAGCGCAAGCGGGTAAAGTCAAAATCCCGTATGAAAAATATCGTTTAGAAAATGGCTTAACCGTCATTTTGTCACCCGATCACTCCGATCCTTTGGTGCACGTTGACGTCACTTACCACGTCGGCTCGGCTCGAGAAGAGATTGGTAAGTCAGGCTTTGCGCATTTCTTCGAGCATATGATGTTCCAAGGCTCGGAAAATGTGGGTGATCAGCAACACTTCAAGATCATTACGGAAGCCGGCGGGACACTGAATGGCACCACAAACCGAGATAGAACCAACTATTTCGAAACTGTGCCAGCGAACCAACTTGAGAAAATGTTGTGGTTAGAATCGGATCGCATGGGCTTTTTGCTTGATGCCGTCTCGCAGCGTAAGTTTGAGGTGCAACGCGACACCGTGAAAAATGAGCGCGCTCAACGCTATGACAACCGCCCTTACGGTTTGATTTGGGAAAAAATGGCGGAAGCGATTTACCCTGAAGGGCACCCTTATTCGTGGCAAACTATTGGTTATGTTGAAGATCTTGATCGTGTCGACGTCAATGACCTGAAAGCGTTTTTTTTACGCTGGTATGGGCCTAATAATGCCGTGTTAACTATCGGTGGTGACATAGATACCGATCAGACATTGGAATGGGTGAACAAGTATTTTGGTTCGATTCCTCGCGGACCTGAAGTGGATAATGCACCGAAGCAGCCTGCAACCCTGAATGAAAATCGCTTCATCACGCTGGAAGATCGTATTAGACAGCCGATGGTGATGATGGCGTGGCCGACGACTTACAATGGTGAAGAGCATCAAGCCTCGCTCGATGCATTGGCGAGTTTACTCGGAGAAGGCAACAACAGCCTGCTGTACCAAAATCTCGTAAAAACGCAAAAAGCCGTCGACGCTGGTGCCTTCCAAGATTGTGCTGAATTGGCTTGTACTTTCTACGTGTACGCGATGGGAGACTCAGGAGACAAGGGTGATTTGGCCAGTTTGTATCAAGAGCTGATGCAGACCTTAGATGAGTTTAAACAGAAGGGCGCCGATGGGAAACGCCTTGAGCAGATCATTGGTAAAGCAGAAGCCGATGCCGTGTTCTCATTGCAAAGCGTCAGCGGCAAAGTCAGTCAGCTCGCTGCAAATGAGACCTTCTTTGCAACCCCTGATCGCATCGAATATCAATTAGATCAATTACGCGCGGTGACGGCGGATTCGGTCAACCAAGCCTATCAACAATTTATTGATGGCAAAAACAAAGTGACTTTAAGCGTGGTGCCTACGGGCAAAACGGATATGGCGGTGCAAAAAGCCAACTTTGTGACGCCGGCGAGAACCTTGCCTGAATACCAAAAAATCACCGATGATCAGTTGGCTTATCGTAAAGCGGAAGACAGTTTTGACCGATCTCAAATGCCATCTGCCGGAGAGCCAGTGAAAGCAGAAATGCCAGATCTGTACAAAGTGCATTTTGATAACGGCAGCGAGTTACTCGGCGCTGTCAGTGATGAAACGCCAACCGTATTGATGCAGTTCCGCTTCCCAGCAGGGAGCCGATTTGACCCGGTAGGCAAAGAAGGGTTAGCTAAACTCACCGCAGCTATGATGGAGGAGGGGACTACTTCTCGCAGTGCAGAAGAGTTACAAGCGGAGTTGGACAAGCTGGGCAGTAACATCAGTGTGTCAGCCGAGCGATACAGCACGACAGTTACGCTTTCTGCATTAGAGAAAAATTTACCAGCAACGTTGGAAATTTTTCAGCAGATGATCCGGTCTCCTGCGTTTGATGAGGATGATTTTGCCCGTGCGAAGAAGCAAATGATCGAAGGGGCTGTTTATGAGCAGCAGCAACCAAGCTGGATGGCTTCGCAAGCGACACGCCAAGTGATTTATGGTGATACGCTGTTTGCTCGTTCCAGTGATGGCACGATGGCTTCTTTACAAGCGCTCACGCTGGCTGATGTCAAAGCATTCTATCAATCGCACTACACACCACAAAGCACACAGATCGTGGTCGTGGGGGATTTAAATCGCCGAGAAATGGCCAGTCAATTGGCATTTTGGAAGGCATGGCAGGGTGAAGCCGCGCCGCTGTATCGCCCACAAGTTGTGAAGCCATTAAGCGATTCAAAAATCTACTTGGTGGATAAGCCGGGAGCACCACAAAGCGTCATCCGCATGGTACGCCTTGGTTTGCCGTATGATGCCACCGGTGAGATGTTCCTAAGCCAATTAGCGAACTTTAATTTGGCTGGCAATTTCAACAGCCGTTTAAATCAGAATCTGCGTGAGGACAAAGGATACACATACGGGGCGCAAGGCTACTTTGCCAGCAATCTCGAAACCGGTGTCGTGGTGTTTGATGCGCAAGTACGCGCTGATGCAACCATTCCTGCGTTAATGGAGATGGAGAATGAACTGAATGAGTTTTCTCAATCTGGTATGACGGATGATGAGCTGCATTTCATGCGTCAGGCGGTTGGTCAACAAGATGCCTTGAAGTATGAAACTCCCGGACAAAAAGCGCAGTTGATCGGTAATATTCTCCGTTACAGCTTAGATGAAGATTATCTCAAACAGCGCAACGCGATTGTGGAAAGCATTGATAAAGCGCCGCTTAACGATTTGGCGAAGAAATGGTTTGACCCGAATGACTATCAGATGATCGTTGTTGGGGATGCAAAAACGCTTCGCCCACAATTGGAAAAGTTGAATAAAGCCGTAGAAGAGCTTGAAATCATCCGATAGAGTACACATTTAGTAGCGAAGAGTATTGGCTCTTCGCTACTTGTTGTTGGTCTGGATACCCTTTTGAATACGCAGAAGGGTATCCAGACCAATTCGATTTCCGACAATTCAGTTTGCAGGTGTGACGCTGCAAGCTTCTGATATAAGTGAATTTCATTTTGACTGATTTTGCTGCGCGACTTGAGTTAGTTGCAAGAAACCCAGAAGTGTTTAAACAGTTTGGCCGTGGTGTGGAGCGTGAAACGTTACGCTACAGCCAAAATGGTCGGATAGCGACCACCATGCATCCTCAAGGCTTGGGTTCTGCGTTTACCAATCAGTGGATCACCACCGACTTTGCAGAGTCGTTGTTAGAATTCATTACCCCTGTTTCTCATGACATCGATGTTTTGTTGGGCCAGTTGGATGACATTCATCATTTCACTCAAACTCAGTTGGGTGAAGAGAAAATGTGGCCGATGTCGATGCCTTGTTATGTCGAGACTGAAGATCAAATTACTTTGGCGCAGTACGGCAGCTCAAACTCGGCCAAAATGAAAACCCTCTATCGAGAAGGCTTGAAGCGCCGCTATGGTAGCCTCATGCAGATCATTTCCGGCGTGCACTTTAACTTCTCATTTCCTGAGAGCTTTTGGGATGCGCTGCATGGTGAACAAACAGCAGAAGAACGCCAAGCAACGAAGTCGGAGGCCTATTTTGGCCTGATTCGTAACTATTACCGTTTTGGTTGGCTGATCCCTTATTTCTTTGGCGCGTCACCCGCAATGTGTTCCTCGTTTCTTCAAGGGCGTGAGACGTCGTTGCCTTTTGAAGCGTTGGGGAAAACTTTATATTTACCTAAGGCGACGTCGCTACGCTTGAGTGATTTGGGCTACACCAATAGCGCTCAAAGTGTACTGACGATTGGCTTTAACAGCATTGACGAATACTTAGAAGGGCTAAGTAAAGCCATTCGCACACCTTCGGCTGAGTTTGCCAAGTTGGGTGTGAAGGAAAATGGCGAATATCGCCAGCTCAACAGTAACGTACTGCAAATTGAAAATGAGCTCTATGCTCCGATTCGACCGAAGCGTGTGGCAAAAAATGGTGAGAAACCATCAGAAGCACTGGCGCGAGGTGGGGTGGAATACATCGAAGTTCGCTCGCTGGATGTGAACCCATTTACGCCAGTGGGTATCACGGAAACTCAAGTGCGTTTCCTCGATTTGTTCTTAACTTGGGCTGCCTTGTCTGAGTCGCAACCAATGGATCAATGTGAACTGGCTTGCTGGCGAGAAAACTGGAACAAGGTGGTGGTATCTGGTCGTGAGTATGGTTTAGAGCTGCAGATCGGTTGTAAAGGTGAAAAGCTTAGCTTACAAGCTTGGGCTCATCGTGTGTTTGCAGAGCTGCGCCAGTTAGCGGAAGTGATGGACAGTGCTCACGGTGACAATCAGTACAGCCTCGCTTGTAGTGAGCTGGAACAGTGGATTGACCATCCAGAAAAAACGTTGTCTGCACAGCTACTTACTTTGATTCAGCAAAATGGTAGTTTGGGAGCAACGGGGTGTGAGTTGGGGCGTGCATATCGTGAGCAAAACTTAGCGCATCACTATCGTCACTTCTCTCTGCAGCAAATGGAACAAGAAGTTGCGCTCTCCCTCATTAAACAGAGCCAAATTGAACAAGCCGATGAGGTGGATTTCGATACCTATTTGGCCGATTACTTTGCCTACTTAAAATAGGGAATCGGCAATGACAGGAGTCTCTGCTGAAAGAGGGATGAGTAAGATTGCTCGTCGTGTGTTGTTGCTCGGTTTGGTGGGGTTATCTGGCTGTGCGACTACCCCGCCGGCGCAGCAAAATAACTTATGTGACATTTTCCGTGAGAAACCTCGCTGGTATAAAGATGCCTTAGCGATGGAAAAAGAGTGGGGTACCCCGATTCAAGTCGCGATGGCGTTTGTCAAACAAGAAAGCAGCTTTCGCCACGACGCAAGACCGCCAAAAGACTATATACTTGGGTTTATTCCTTGGGGCCACGTGAGTAGTGCGTATGGTTATGCTCAAGCACAAGATCCGGCTTGGGAAGATTTTCAGCGTGCCACAGGACATGGCGGCTCACGGACTAACTTTGATGACTCATTGATGTTCATTGGTTGGTATACCAGTGAAACACGTAAGCAGTTGGGGGTTTCCTTATGGGACCCTTACAATCAGTATCTCGCTTATCACGAAGGTCGAGGTGGTTATCAGCGTAAGAGCTATCAAAGGAAGCCCTCGCTCATCAAGGTAGCCCGTAAAGTGGAACAACAAACAAAAGATTATGGCTGGCAGTTAAAACAGTGCCGTCAAGAATTGGAAGATAATCGAAGCTGGTTTTTCTAAATCAGTAAAGTCCTCTGAGCATCAAGGACGAATAGAGCAGGAGAGAAGTAATGCCATTATTAGATAGTTTTACCGTTGACCACACTCGCATGCATGCACCCGCGGTGCGTGTGGCAAAAACCATGCAGACGCCAAAAGGCGACACCATTACCGTGTTTGACTTACGTTTCACTGCACCTAACAAAGATATTTTGTCAGAGAAAGGCATTCACACGTTAGAGCACCTGTACGCAGGCTTTATGCGTAAGCATCTTAATGGCGCATCGGTTGAGATCATCGATATCTCACCGATGGGTTGTCGCACCGGTTTCTACATGAGCTTAATTGGTGCGCCGAGTGAGCAAGACGTGGCATCTGCGTGGACGGCTTCGATGGAAGATGTGTTGAAAGTGGAAAGCCAAAACAAGATCCCTGAGTTGAACGAGTATCAGTGTGGTACCGCGGCCATGCACTCGCTAGATGAAGCGAAGCAAATCGCGCAGAACATTCTGGCAGCAGGAATTTCGGTGAATAAAAACGATGAACTGGCATTGCCAGAAGCGATGTTGAAAGAGCTCAAAGTGGATTAACCCATCGCGCACTAACATCATAAAAAAAGAAAGGCCCAGTGTTCACGCTGGGCCTTTTCATTCATTAGTGTAAAGTCGGGCTAATGCCGTTAGGTCGTTTTGCGTTTTCGCTTAGGAAAGACTTTTACCGACTTAATTCGGTTTTCTTCAAGTTCCACAATTTCCATCGCGTGGCCGGCCACTTTTACACTGAGGTGGCTTTCTGGAATGTCTTCTAAGTGCTCCAATATTAAGCCATTGAGCGTTCTAGGACCATCGGTTGGCAGTTTCCATTTCAAACCTTTATTGATATCACGGATGTTGGTACTGCCTTCAATAAGGAAACTGCCGTCGCCTTGCGGAGTAATCTCATCTGAAAGGCTTGGTGCAATCGAGGTGGTAAATTCACCCACGATCTCTTCTAGAATATCTTCCAGTGTCACCAGACCGATAATATCGCCATATTCATCGACAATCAGGCCGATGCGCTGTTTATTGCGTTGGAACTTGAGTAGCTGAACATTGAGTGGGGTGCTTTCGGGAATGAAATAGACCTCATCTGCCGCTCGTAGCAAGGTCTCTTTGTTGAACTCATTCTTCTCAAGCATCAAGCGATACGCTTCTCGCAACCTTAACATACCAACGGCTTCGTCAATTTTGTCGCGATACAAGACAATGCGGCCATGAGGAGAGTGAGTCAACTGGCGGACAATGGATTTCCAATCGTCATTGATATCAATGCCGGTAATCTCATTACGCGGGATCATGATGTCATTCACCGTGACGTGTTCTAAATCCAAAATGGAAACCAGCATATCTTGGTGTCGCTGGGGGATTAAGCTGCCCGCTTCGTTTACCACGGTACGCAGTTCTTCGGAGCTGAGATTGTCTTCGCCGTTGTGTTGTGCTTTCAAACCAAGTAAGCGAATGAAACCATTGGTAATAAAATTCACCAACATCACCAAAGGCGAAAGCAGTTTCATCAAAACCACCAGCAAAATGCTGCTCGCGTATGAAACTCGTTCAGGATAGAGTGCGGCCACGGTTTTAGGGGTGACTTCTGCAAAAACCAAAACGACTAAGGTAAGGGCACCGGTTGCAATTGCAACACCCAAATCACCATAAAGGCGCATGCCGAGAATGGTCGCAATGGCGGAGGCAAGAATATTGACAAGGTTGTTACCGATAAGAATCAAACCAATTAATCGGTCTGGGCGGCTCAGTAACTTTTCGACACGCTTAGCCCCTTTGTGCCCAGAATTGGCGAGGTGCTTTAAGCGATATCGGTTCAGTGACATCATCCCTGTCTCTGAACCAGAGAAATAGCCTGAAATGACGATAAGACACGCGAGTAGCGCAAATAAGATACCCGTAGATATGTCGTCCAAAACTCAAATTTTCCTTTTGTTATCCTGATAAATGACAGTGCTATTACGCGTTATAGCTGTCCTAAAAATGACAGTACATTATGGGTTTAGCTCAGTATGATCTCTTTTACAAAGCGGCTACCAAAATAGGCCAGGGTTAATAAAGTTGCCCCTGCAACAGCAAACCAGGTCACTTTTTTCCCGCGCCAGCCTTTTTGATAATGCCCCCACAGCAACGTGGAGTAAACCAACCAAGCGATAAACGACAGCACCGCTTTATGCGCTTTTCCTTCCGCAAACATATCGTGAACAAAAACAAACCCAGTTGCCAACGTTGCCGTTAACAGTAGATTGCCGATCATAATGATTTTAAACAGCTGTCTTTCCACCATTAACAGTGGCGGTAGGTTTGGATTAATGACTAATGATTTTTTCGCTTTCAGTTTATGGTCTAGCCAAGCCAATTGAAGTGCGTATAGCGCGCCAATGGTCAACGTGGCATAAGAAAACAGTGCTAAGGAAATATGGATTAACAGCTTAGGGTCATTCTCTAAATGCTTAATGAAAGTGCTGGGTAAAAACGTCGCAGCAGAGAGATTAATGGCGGCAAAGCTATAGACGACAGGCAGTAAGAACCATAAACGGTTTTTAAGCATCGCGGCACTCATCACCAAGGAGATGATGAAGCTGATCAACGACGCGACATTTAAAATACTGAGATTTTGACCATACCCTTCAAAAATGAGATCGCTCAATAGCCACGCGTGAAAGACCAGTGCCAAAGAAGCACTAATTAAAACGGTTTTGGCCTTTATCCCCGTTTGGTGTGCAAGTCCCGGAACGATCGTGGCGATGGCTAATCCGTAGAGAATCGTGGCACCAATGGCAATTATGCTGTCCATATATCCTGAAAGTTGGTCAATAGAATGGGGCAAGTATACCTTGCAACTGAGCTCTGGGCTACGTTGAATAGAGATCAATGATAAGAGTTGAGATATTGAAATTAATAACTTATCCCCAATAGTGTGGAATAGAGCCGTTTCGCGGGTATCTCTGATTCCGTGGCTAAGGTATACTCACCCCAATTTATCGCCGGATTAAGCGTAGAGAACACAATGTTTGAGAATTTAACGGATCGATTATCCAAAACGCTGAAGAATATCAGTGGCAAAGGTCGTCTGACAGAAGACAATATCAAAGATACCCTGCGTGAAGTACGAATGGCACTGCTTGAGGCCGATGTTGCCTTACCTGTGGTGCGTGAATTTGTCGCTCGCGTAAAAGAAAAAGCCGTTGGTGTGGAAGTGTCGAAATCACTCACTCCCGGTCAAGAGTTCATTAAGATCGTTCAAGGTGAACTTGAAGCGGTCATGGGTGAATCGAATGAAGCGCTAAACTTAGCGGCGCAACCGCCAGCGGTTATTTTGATGGCGGGTCTACAAGGTGCGGGTAAAACCACCTCAGTCGGTAAACTATCGAAGCTGCTAAAAGAGCGCGATAAGAAGAAAGTGTTGGTTGTATCAGCCGACGTTTACCGTCCAGCGGCAATCAAACAGTTAGAAACATTGGCGAGCGACATTGGTGTTGACTTCTTCCCTTCTTCTGCTGACCAAAAGCCGATTGATATCGCCAATGCCGCTATCGACCACGCGAAAAAGAAATTCTTTGATGTTTTGATCGTCGATACCGCAGGTCGCTTAGCGATTGATGAAGCGATGATGGGCGAGATCCAACAACTTCATAGTGCAATTAACCCAGTGGAAACGCTGTTTGTTGTTGATGCCATGACGGGTCAAGATGCCGCCAATACCGCCAAAGCTTTTGGTGACGCTCTGCCACTGACGGGGGTCATTCTGACCAAAGTGGATGGCGATGCGCGTGGTGGTGCTGCGCTGTCGGTACGTCATATTACAGGTAAACCAATCAAATTCTTAGGTGTGGGTGAAAAGACCGACGCACTTGAGCCATTCCATCCTGATCGTGTTGCTTCACGTATTCTGGGCATGGGGGATGTTCTGTCGCTGATTGAAGATCTGCAACGCAACGTTGATACCGAAAAAGCGCAGAAACTGGCGCAAAAGTTCAAAGAGAAAAAAGGCTTTGATCTTGAAGATTTCCGTGAACAACTTGGTCAGATGCAGAACATGGGGGGCATGATGGGGATGCTGGATAAGCTACCTGGTATGTCTCAATTGCCGTCGGACATCAAAGATAAAGTCGACGACAAGATGTTCAAACAGATGGAAGCGATCATCAACTCCATGACGATGAAAGAGCGCCAAAACCCAGATTTGATTAAAGGTTCACGTAAAAAGCGTATCGCTGCTGGTTCTGGCACCCAAGTGCAAGATGTGAATCGCCTGTTGAAGCAGTTTACCCAAATGCAAAAGATGATGAAGAAAATGCAGAAGGGTGGCATCAAAGGCATGATGCGCAATATGCAAGGCATGATGGGTGGTATGGGCGGTGGATTCAATCCATTCGGCCGATAACATGATTTAGGCTCTAGCACTTGTTTGTAGCTAGAGCCTAGCATTCTCCTCAATCCTCAATCCTCAATCCTCAATCCTTAATCCTCAATCCTTAGCCACTTTTCAACTTGTTACCTCCATCACAAACTCAAAAATGAATTTATGTTGGTGAAAAAGTAACAACCCCCTTGCATTCATGCCTAATAAGAGTAAAATTCCGGAGCTTTATTTTGGCACGAGACCCCAAACTGTTTAGTGATAGATGGTTTCTGGGGTTAATTTTATTTTTGAGAAAGCAAAGAGGACGACATGGTAACCATTCGTTTGGCACGTCACGGCGCTAAAAAGCGTCCATTTTATCAAATCGTAGTAGCGGACAGCCGCAATGTTGCAACTGGCCGTTTCATCGAGAAAGTTGGTTTCTTTAACCCAACTGCACAAGGTCAAGAAGAAGGTCTACGTATCGACCTAGATCGCGTTAACCACTGGGTTGGTCAAGGCGCATCTCTATCTGACCGTGTTGCTAAGCTAGTTAAAGACGCTCAAAAAGCGGCTTAATTAAGAAACTAGTGTATGTCGATGAAAGGTAAAGAAACAATGAGTGATGAGCGTATTGTTGTTGGTAAATTTGGTTCTACTTACGGCATTCGTGGTTGGCTCAAAGTTTTTTCCTACACAGACAATGCCGAAAGCCTATTTGATTACAGCCCTTGGTACGTTAACCAAAAAGGCGAGTGGGTCGAGTTCAAGGTGGAAAGCTGGAAGCGCCATAACAAAGGTATGGTGGCTAAGCTGGAAGGTCTAGATGTTCGCGAAGACGCGCATCTCCTGACTAACCTTGAGATCGCTATTGACCCTGCTGTACTACCTGAATTGTCAGAAGATGAATTCTACTGGCGAGAATTGTTTGGAATGCAAGTGGTAACCACCAATGGTTACGATCTGGGTGTCGTTACTGACATGCTAGAAACGGGCTCAAACGATGTTCTCGTAGTAAAAGCAAATCTAAAAGATGCTTTTGGGCAAAAGGAACGTTTAATTCCGTTCCTTGAAGAGCAAGTGATCATCAAAGTTGATCGCGAAGCTCAACGGATCGAAGTTGACTGGGATCCTGGATTCTAATCTCCAAAGCTACAGAGCGAGATAAACATGTGGGTTGGCGTAATTAGCCTTTTTCCTGAAATGTTCCGTTCTGTTACTGATTTTGGAGTAACAGGTCAAGCGGTTAAAAAAGGTCTTTTATCGATTGAGACTTGGAATCCTCGCGATTTCACTCACGATAAACATCGCACAGTTGATGACCGACCTTATGGTGGTGGCCCTGGTATGTTAATGATGGTTCAGCCTTTGCGCGATGCCATTCATGCAGCCAAACAAGCCTCACCAGGTAAGACGAAAGTCATTTACCTTTCTCCTCAAGGTCGTAAGCTCGACCAACAAGGAGTGGAAGAATTGGCAACCAATGAGAACTTGCTTCTGATTTGTGGCCGATACGAAGGGGTAGATGAGCGCATCATTCAATCTGAAGTTGACGAAGAATGGTCAATCGGAGATTTTGTGATGACGGGTGGTGAAATACCAGCCATGACGTTGATTGATTCTGTCTCACGGTTTGTTCCGGGAGTATTAGGGGATTTTGCGTCGGCAGAAGAAGATTCTTTTGCTAATGGCTTGTTAGATTGCCCTCACTATACGCGTCCGGAAGTGTTGGATGGCAAAGAAGTACCTGAGGTACTGATGTCCGGAAACCATAAGGAAATTCGTCGTTGGCGACTGAAACAGTCGTTAGGCCGCACCTGGCAAAGAAGACCAGTGCTCCTGGAAAACCTAGCTCTGACTGACGAACAGGAACAATTACTTGCTGAGTTCATTCAAGAAACTCACCATAAGCGCAAGTAACCTATTTAATTTAGTATCAGTTTATTCTAGGAATATTAAAAATGAGTAACATCATCAAAGCTCTTGAGCAAGAGCAAATGAAACAAGACCTACCTAAATTTGCACCAGGTGACACTGTTGTTGTTCAGGTTAAGGTAAAAGAAGGTAACCGTGAGCGTCTACAGGCGTACGAAGGCGTTGTAATCGCTATTCGTAACCGTGGTCTACACTCTGCATTCACTGTTCGTAAGATCTCTAACGGTGAAGGTGTTGAGCGTACGTTCCAAACTCACTCTCCAGTTGTTGATAGCATCGAAGTTAAACGCCGTGGTGCAGTACGTCGTGCCAAGTTGTACTACCTACGTGAGCGTTCTGGTAAGTCAGCTCGTATCAAAGAGAAACTTGCTAAGAAGTAATGCTATAACTAGCGTTCTCATAGTATTAGCGGAGGCCATTTGGCCTCCGCTTTTTTTTCTGTTCATTTGCATGATGACACGATTCGTGTGGATGTCTTGATTGCTTAAATAGCGGCAATAAAAAAGGTTGATGCGTGAACATCAACCCTATTTAATCACTAGAAAACTAGAAAACTAGAAAACTAGAAAACTAGAAAACTAGAAAACTAGAAAACTAGAAAACTAGAAAACTAGAAAACGTTAATACTGCTCTTCAGACCAACCGTCACTGTCAGACATATCTGGCGCACCCGGTATGGCATTTTCTTCATCGGCCCATTCGCCAAAGTCGATCATTTGGCATTTTTTACTGCAGAAAGGGCGATGAGGGCTTTGCTCTCCCCATTCCACGTCGGTGCCACATTGAGGGCATTTAACTATGGTTATTTTTGTCATAAAGATAGAACCGTAAAACAAAGTGGTTTACTAAAAATAGCGATATTCATTCTGTGTGGGCGTTAACTGCATACTGCCAGTTCAAAATGAACATCTTGGCTGCAGGCTTGCCCAGTTTCAAAGTTGATGAATTTGATCGCAAAGCGGTTTTTGTGTCCAGAAATCATCGGATAGACACCATACTCCATGGGAATATGAAGGCGAAGAATGTTCGCTTCTTCTGCGTCGCTTTGGAAAAATCCATTGAGTGCGGTTTGAGATCTGAAATGACCCGCTTCTCGTGCCAGTTTTAGCCACAAGTTTAATGCGTCGGAGAGCGGTTTAAGGCTATCCAACCACTGTCGTGCATCTTCGATCTTTCTCTCAATGGGCAAATTCAACCAATAGTGCAGAGCTGGAAGATCAAAACAGCAAGAGCCGCCTGGAAGACTAAATCGCTGACGAATTGAGCTGAGGAAGCGATCTTCCTTTAATGATTGGCCAAAACGCGGTGCCTGCATAAGAGCGGCATGGGTACGATCGGCCTCATCAAGTAATGAACGCAGTGTCGCTTGATCAACCCCTTCGACATTTAACCAACTGCGATAGAGTAGGCGCTGTTTCTCAATGTCTTTCGCAAGCTCGCTCTTTAACTGAATTTGTTCAAAAATTTCGATGAGATCGAAGATAGAACGAAAAAAGAGTTGGTGCTGGTGCGGCTCTGAAAATGAGGCGGCAGTATGTGCCTGTCTAAGCAGTGATTCGACTCTCAGATAAATGCGAGTCTTTTCATTGAGTGGATGTTCGAAGTTATGCGTGGTCATCTAGCGGGCCTGTCGTCGTCTCTGACTTATTTTCACCGATTTTGCTTGCTCATGGCTAGGTACTTTTGGTGTAAATCTGTGATTTGCTGCAAAAGATCTTGGTCTTTCGACTCATTTTTAATCACATCGTCTGCCAAGGCGAGACGTTCGTGTCTGCTTGCCTGAGCCTTGAGTATGGCACGAACTTGTTGTTCATCAACACCGTCACGATCCATGGTTCGCTGTAATTGTGTTTTTTCTTCAACATCCACGACCAAAACGCGGTCGCACAGAGTCTGTAGTTGGTTTTCTACCAACAGCGGTACAACGAGCAAAGCGTAAGGGGATGAGACCTGCGCCAGATCCTCGATCATTTTACGACGGATCATAGGGTGCAGTAGCGCGTTGAGCCATTGCTTTTCTTCGGCATGGGCAAAGATACGCTGACGAAGTTGCCCACGATCGAGTTCGCCTTCACAAGTCAGAATATCAGCACCGAAATGGTCAACAATCGCGGCCAGTCCCGCACTTCCGGGGGCAACTACCTGACGAGCGACAATGTCTGCGTCGACGATATCGATGGCAAAGTGTTGTTGAAAAAGATTGGCCACCGTTGTTTTTCCGCTGGCGATACCACCAGTCAATCCAATCACTAAAGCCATATTACGCCCCTATAAGATAGTTGAGATACCAAGACATCAAGCTATCTCCCCACATTAAGGCGACCCAACCAGCAATGGCCAGATAAGGCCCAAATGGAAAAGCCATCTCAATGCCTTGCTTTTGCAATCTGAGTTGAATGAGACCAAAGATCAGCCCGACAACCGAAGAGAGTAAGATGATCATCGGTAGATATTGCCAGCCGAGCCAAGCTCCAAGTGCCGCAAGCAATTTAAAGTCTCCGTAACCCATGCCTTCTTTTCCTGTCAGCAAGCGGAAAAGGTGATAAACGCTCCAAAGGCAGAGATAGCCTGCCATCGCGCCGATCACTGAATCTTGCAGAGATACTGGACTTATCTCTAGTAACGCTAGCGCGATGCCTGCCCACGTCAGCGGCAGCGTGAGCTGATCAGGCAGTAGCATGGTATCTAAGTCGATGAAGGTGGCGGCGATCAACACCAAAGTAAAACCAATCAGTGCTACGGTAATCGGTGCATAACCGAACTTCCAAGCGACTAGGCCGCACAAAAAGGCGCTCAGTGCTTCAACAAAAGGATAGCGAGCACTGATTTTCGTCTGGCAATGGTGACATTTTCCTCTTAGTGCTAACCAACTAAAGACAGGAATATTATCTCGAACTCGTATTGGGGTATGGCACGAAGGGCAACTTGAGCGCGGCGTGCTTAATGTTAGGGTTTCTGTCGGCGGTGTGATGTTGTATTCAGGAAAGGACTCTGCACACTCTTGGCGCCATTCCAGTTCCATTATTTTCGGTAGACGGTAGATGACGACGTTAAGAAAGCTGCCTACCAGTAAGCCAAACAGGGAAGCTAAACCAATATAAAGCCAAGGGTAGTACTGTAACGCGTCCATATAATCGTCGTTCTCTTTGTGGTGTGGGCAAAAATAGCTCAAGCAAGCCAATAGCTTGCTTGAGATTACAAAAGGTAAGCAGTGGGGGTTATCTTATCCCAGAACACTCATTAAATTAAAGATCGGCAGGTACATGGCGGCGACTAATCCGCCGACGACAACGCCGAGAAAGACGATGATCAACGGCTCGAGAATCTTACCGAGGTTGTCGACGGTGTTATCCACCTCAAACTCATAGATGGTGGCAATTTTGTTGAGCATATCGTCCATTTGGCCAGATTCTTCACCAATCATCACCATTTGCAGCACCAATTCTGGGAAAGCAAGGCTGTTGCGCATGGCGATGTACATTGGCATCCCGGCTGCGGTGTCACGATAAACATCTTCAATCGCATATTGGTAATGCAGATTGCCAGCGGTTTTACTGGTGGTTTTTAAACTGGTGAGGATCGGGATACCTGCGCTGAAACTGGTGGCCAATGTGCGACTAAATTTGGCAATCGCCGCTTTGGATAAGACCCCTCCAATCACTGGGATCTTTAAACTCAAGCGTGACATTTTTAAGCGAAATGCGGGTGATTTTTTGCTTAGACCGCGAAGTAAATAGATAGCACTGAACAACGTAATGAAAAACCAACTGCTGTAGGCTTGCACAAAATCAGACAGGTCTAAGACTTTTTGCGTAAACCAAGGCAGTTCTGCGCCGAATCCGGTGAACATTTTGCGAAACTCGGGAATAACCTTGGTCAGCATTAAATAAGAGACGCCCAACGCGACCAGCACGACCATGCAGGGATAAATTAGCGCCTTGATCACTTTTGCTCGCAACTGCTCATTTTTTTCCCGATAAAAAGCGAGACGTTCAAAAACTTGATCAAGATTACCCGATTGTTCACCAGTGGCGACTAAGTCAACATAAATGCCATCGAATTGTGGGCTGGCACTGCGAAGCGCTTTCGATAACGGCGTACCTGCTTCAACGGCTTTGCTCACATTGGCTAAAATCGACTTCATCTCGGCTTTGCGATGGTTGTCAGCAACCAATTTGAGTGATTGGAGAATAGGGACACCAGTGGTCAGCATGGTGGCGAGTTGGCGGGTAAGCAGTGTGATGTCTTTGCCTTTGACTTTATGGCTTAACCTCGTGAAAACTGACACACTGGATTTCTTGATCTTTTTGATCTGGATATGCTGCATTTTCAGCTTATCACGCACTTCAAGCTCGGTGAGCGCCAGCGTGTTGCCGGAGACTTTTTTTCCAGCTCCGTTAATCCCTTTCCATTGATAGTTTTTGATTTGTGAATGGGTTTTAAGCTTCATATCGCTTCCTTCAGTGCGATGAGTATCGAAAAAACAAACTATAAAAAATTACAAATAGAGGACACGTTGCAGCTCTTCTAAGCTGGTGATGCCCTGTTTGAGTTTTTCAAGGCCGGAATCTTTGAGTGTCATCATGCCTTTTTGCCGAGCAAGCATCTCCAAGCTTTGTACCGAGGCGCCTTTAACGATCGCCTCTGCAAGCTGTTCATCAAAAGGCATGACTTCGTATATACCGACACGACCGGAATAACCATGAGTACAATGATGGCAACCCTGTTTATCAGCTTGATAAATCAAGTCGTCAGCTTTTAGACCGAGTAACTCAAATGTTGCGTTGTATGGATGAGGTTGCTTGCAATGGCTGCATAACCGACGAGCCAGACGCTGAGCAATGATCAAACTCAAGGATGAGGCCAAGTTAAAGCTGGCGATCCCCATGTTAGATAGACGAACAATGGTTTCAGCTGCCGAGTTGGTATGTAAGGTGGATAGCACAAGGTGACCGGTTTGGGCTGCTTTGACGGCGATCTCGGCGGTTTCCAAATCTCGAATTTCCCCCACCATGACGATATCCGGGTCTTGACGGAGAAAAGAACGCAATGCTTCTGCAAAACCAAAACCAATTTTGGGTTTCACTTGCACTTGGTTGATTCCCGGGAGGTTAATCTCGACTGGGTCTTCCGCGGTGGAGATATTCACTTCTGGCCGGTTAAGTAAACTCAAGCCTGTGTACAGCGAAACGGTTTTGCCGCTTCCTGTTGGGCCCGTCATCAAAATCATCCCTTGCGGTTTGCGCAGGGCATCGAGGTAGAGCTGTTTTTGTTGCGGGTTGTAGCCTAACTTATCAATATCCAAGCTACTGCTCGAGCTGTCGAGAAGTCGCAACACAATTTTTTCACCAAACAGTGTGGGTAAGGTGGAAACGCGCATATCAATCGCGGTTTCTTGGTTGAGGCGCAGCTTAATACGTCCATCTTGTGGCAGACGCCTTTCCGCAATATCCAGCTTGGAGAGGATCTTGATCCTCGCGGATAAACGGCGGCTTAAATGGCTTGGAGGCTGCTGCACTTCCACCAAAATACCATCGCAACGCAATCGCACGCGGTATTGGTTTTCGTACGGTTCAAAATGAATATCAGATGCGCCTTTGCGCACCGCATCCAGCAGAATTTGGTTGATAAAGCGGCTAACGGGAGATTCATCTTGGCTTAAGTCTTCAATTGACTCGACTTCGTCATCTGAAACCTCGACTAAATTCGCCAGCTCATCTTGGTGAATCTCTTTTAAACCAGAGCCTTGGCTCTGTTTGATGCTCTTTCCATAGAGTCTACGAATCGCCGCTTGCAGCTCTTGGCAATCGGCCAAAACAATCTCCACCTGCACACCTGTGGCAAAACGGAAATCATCTTCAGCTTGAATATTGGTAGGGTCAGCAACCGCGAGTATTAAACCAGCGTTGCTTTTTTGCAGTGGCAGTGCTTGGTGACGAGTGATCAGCTCACGTAACCCAAGTTGATTACACAGATCTTGGTAGTCATATTGGTTGAGGTCAGTGCGTGGTAAGCCAAAAATCGCGCTGAGCTGCTCCGTTAATTCATCCGGCTGGAAAAATCCCAGTTGCAACAAAGCTTCCGGTGCTGTCACACCAGAAGCTTGCATTGTCTCTCGACACGCTTGTTCTTGCGTTAGGCCAAGTTGATTGGCCTGACGAAGAATAGTGGCAAGATTGGAGGGCATTGAGCTGTCTAGTTACTCTGAGGGCAACCTTTGGGAGAGTTGCTTTTGTCTTTCAAGCCTGAAACCGCGCACTTCCAACCAGTTGCTTCTCTTGTGATTGTTGCTTTTGCTCCACTAGGAGAGGTCATTGTTAACGCAATTGCGCTGGAGGTAAATGTCAATGTCCCGTTCTGTATTGATGACGAGTTAATGCCTACGGTTGCTAGCTCTGTATCATTAGCAGGGAAAGCTCCATTCTCTTGATAATAGAGTTCGGCTGGTGTTATCACGGATTTTAGTGAAGCGACGGCAGATGCTACTTCGCTTTTTGTGACGTAATTTTGATAAGCTGGAACAGCAATTGCTGATAGCACACCAATAATCGCCACTACTATCATTAATTCAATCAAGGTAAAACCTTGTTGTTTCTTGGTTTTGTGTAATTTCTTCATCATCATTTCCTTTAATCTATCAAATTCGCTCCGCGAGCTTGTGGCTAGATTATGCAAGGAGTAGATGAGTGGAAATCACACCAAGAGCATCACTCGAGTGATTTAAAATTCTTTGCGCTTTATTTACATCTGGTTACTTACAAGATGCGATGCTGCCCCAAAATTTCGCAGCTCAAATAAAAACGGGAGCTTGAGGCTCCCGTTTTGTGATCTGGTCGGTATCTATTTGAAACGCATCGATAAATCCATCGCTTTTACATGCTTGGTCAGGGCGCCAACCGAAATGTAATCCACGCCGGTTTCCGCATATTCTGCGATGGTTTCTAATGTCACGTTGCCTGAGTTTTCCAGTGCTGCACGGCCTGCGTTGATTTCCACCGCTTGGCGCATCATCTCGGTGGTGAAGTTGTCGAGCATAATGATATCAGCACCCGCGTTAATGGCTTCACGCAGTTCATCGAGATTCTCGGTTTCCACTTCCACGGGTTTTCCAGGTTGCAGCTCTTTTGCTTTGGTGATTGCTTGAGTGATGCCACCGCAGGCAATGATGTGGTTTTCTTTAATCAGGTACGCGTCAAACACGCCAATTCGGTGGTTGTAGCCGCCGCCACAGGCCACGGCGTATTTTAGCGCGCTGCGTAGGCCAGGGATGGTTTTGCGCGTATCTAATAAGCGACACTCGGTATGCGCAATTTTCGCGGCGTATTGTGCGGTGATGGTTGCGCAACCAGACAGGGTTTGAATAAAGTTCATCGCGTTGCGCTCACCTGTCAGTAAATCACGGGCAGGGCCTGTGAGTGTGCAAAGCGTTTGATTCGGTTCGACGTTGTCGCCATCTTTTACATGCCATTCAATGGTCACTTTGCCGCCGAGCTGTTTGAACACTTCATCTGCCCATGCTTGGCCGCAAAATACGCCGTGTTCGCGAGTGATGATGGTCGCTGTATTCATAGCCTCTGCTGGGATAAGCGCGGCCGTCACATCATTGTCAGCGTTTAGCGAACCACCCAAGTCTTCTTTCAGCGTATCGGTAACCGCTCGGGTGATTTCGATAGGGAGTTGTTGCTTCAAATAATCAAGGCGTTCTTGGCTGTTATGTGTGTTCTTCATCGCAAATCTTATCTTGAAAGGGGAATTGCAACGCATGATACTCTGCATAGGTAACAATTTCAGCAGTTAATTGACAAACCCATGGAGATGATATGCAAGCTGTGATCACGCAAGGATGGTTGGAGGGCGTTAAGCGAGTTTCATCGCCGTTTTTTGATGCGAGACCTCAAGGAAAGCCAATTTCTCTGCTGGTGGTGCACAATATTAGCCTGCCTCCTGGTCAATTCGGTGGCCGCTATATAGAGGACTTTTTTCAAGGCCAGCTTGACCCAAGCGAGCATCCTTTTTTCCAAGTGATTCATCAGATGCGCGTCTCGGCTCACTGCTTGATTAAAAGAGATGGGGAAGTGGTGCAGTTTGTCTCTTTTGATGATCGCGCTTGGCATGCTGGTGCATCCAGCTTTGCAGGGGTTGAGCGTTGCAATGACTATTCGATAGGTATTGAGCTTGAGGGCAGTGATTTTGTCGCTTATACCGAAGCGCAGTATCAAGCGTTAAGCGAGCTCAGCAAAACCTTAATGCGCCAATATCCGCACATCACCCTTCCTCGAATTACTGGCCACCAATACATTGCACCGCTGAGAAAAACTGATCCCGGTTTAAGTTTTGACTGGCGTTATTATCGAACTTTACTTTCTCAAAATGGGGCGGTTGCAAAAATGTAAACCAATCGCAAGGTTGTCACAAAAGGGTAAGCATCATGGCTTACCTTTTTTTATATCGAAAATTATTTCGTCTTGTTAAAAGTTAACTACGTTTAATCATGGGGTAAGCGACTTGAGGGGCAAATGAGGCAAAATATTTTGTCTTTTTTTGTTTTTCTTTCACCGTTTTGCTAGCACGCCCTTTCCCCATCTGTTTACTATTTGTAATTGGTAAGACCAATTCTATTGCCGTTTTAATGAACGAATGTTAGCAAAGTGTTGAAGCGTGAGCTGTTCTATGATTTAGGTCAATTTTTGGCTGGACAGTTGCGTTTTAATTATGTTAATTTCTGCACCAACTTAGAATTGGTATTACCAATTAACAGCAAAGAGAAAAAGAATAATAAATATGGCTTATCAAAGGATTCGTCAGCCGAAACTTTCTGATGTGATTGAACAAGAGTTGGAAAGATTGATCGTCGAGGGAATATTGGCACCGGGGCAACAATTGCCACCAGAACGCGAACTGGCCAAACAGTTCGAGGTGTCTCGTCCTTCTGTACGTGAAGCAATTCAACGCTTGGAAGCCAAACGTCTGCTTACTCGTCGTCAAGGCGGTGGCACGTTTGTCAGTGAGAACATTTGGAAAAGTTTCTCTGATCCTCTGCTAAATTTATTATCCAGCCACTCTGAAACACAGCTTGATTTACTTGAATCGCGCCATGCGATGGAAGGTATTTCTGCGTATTTCGCTGCATTGCGTGGTACCGAGCAAGACTTTGCCCGCATTCAGGCTTGCCTGGAAAAGATTAGCGCAGAGCAGACAAAACAGAATGTAGAAGCGGAAGCGGCCGCGGTGATGGCGTTTTTGGTTGCATTAACCGAAGCCTCGCACAACGTCGTGCTGCTGCATATTGTTCGTAGTCTCTCTCCGTTACTGGAGCAAAATGTCTTACAGAATCTGAAATTACTGCACCGCCGCGCTGAAGTGGTGGAAAAAGTCAGTAAACATCGGGCTAATATTGTGGATGCGATTGTTTCTGGTCAGCCAGAAAAGGCGCGTGAAATGTCCCATTCGCATTTAGCGTACATCGAAGAAACATTGTTGGATTTGACTCGTGAAGAGTCACGTAGAGAATGCTCTTTACGTCGAATTCAACGAGGTAATGAGTCTTAATCGGACTCATTGCAAGTTTAACGTAGATCCAACCAACAGAAGGATAGATCGCCATGTCTGATATGAAGCATGACGTAGACGCACTTGAAACTCAAGAATGGTTACAAGCACTTGAGTCAGTAGTTCGTGAAGAAGGTGTAGAACGTGCACAGTACCTACTAGAGCAAGTTCTAGACAAAGCTCGCCTAGATGGCGTTGATATGCCGACTGGCATCACAACCAACTACATCAACACGATTCCAGCGAACCAAGAACCAGCTTACCCTGGTGATACTACGCTTGAGCGTCGTATCCGTTCCATCATCCGTTGGAACGCAATCATGATCGTTCTACGTGCTTCTAAGAAAGACCTAGAGCTAGGCGGCCACATGGCGTCTTTCCAGTCTTCTGCAGCATTCTACGAAACCTGTTTCAACCACTTCTTCCGTGCTCCAAACGAGAAAGATGGTGGCGATTTGGTTTACTACCAAGGCCATATTTCTCCAGGGATCTACGCACGTGCTTTCGTTGAAGGTCGTCTAACGGCTGAGCAACTAGACAACTTCCGTCAAGAAGTGGACGGCAAAGGTATCCCATCATACCCGCACCCTAAACTAATGCCTGAGTTCTGGCAGTTCCCAACCGTATCTATGGGTCTAGGTCCGATTTCTGCGATCTACCAAGCGCGCTTCCTGAAGTACCTTGAAGGCCGTGGCATGAAGGATACCTCTGAGCAGCGTGTATACGCGTTCCTCGGTGACGGTGAGATGGATGAGCCAGAATCACGTGGTGCTATCTCTTTCGCTGCGCGCGAAAAACTAGACAACCTATGTTTCCTTATCAACTGTAACCTTCAGCGTCTCGATGGCCCTGTAATGGGTAACGGTAAGATCATTCAAGAACTTGAAGGTCTGTTCAAAGGTGCTGGCTGGAACGTAGTGAAAGTTATCTGGGGCAACAACTGGGATTCACTACTAGCTAAAGACACCACGGGTAAGCTTCTTCAACTGATGAACGAAACCATCGACGGTGACTACCAAACATTCAAATCAAAAGATGGCGCGTATGTACGTGAGCACTTCTTTGGTAAGTACCCTGAAACTGCAGCGCTAGTGGCAGACATGACTGACGACGAAATCTTCGCTCTTAAGCGTGGTGGTCACGAGTCTTCTAAACTGTACGCTGCATTCAAAAATGCACAAGACACCAAAGGTCGTCCAACGGTTATCCTAGCGAAAACGGTTAAAGGTTACGGCATGGGTGAAGCGGCAGAAGGTAAGAACATCGCGCACCAAGTTAAGAAGATGGATATGACTCACGTGCTACATCTACGTGATCGCCTAGGTCTTCAAGACATCCTAACGGACGAAGCAGTGAAAGAACTTCCATACCTAACTTTGGAAGAAGGTTCGAAAGAATACGAATACCTACACGCTCGTCGTAAAGCGCTGAAAGGTTACACGCCACAGCGTCTACCTAACTTTACCCAAGAGCTTGTTATTCCAGCTGTTGAGGAGTTCCAACCTCTGCTAGAAGAGCAGAAACGTGATATCTCTACAACTATGGCGTTTGTACGTACTCTAAACGTACTGCTTAAAGATAAGAACATCGGTAAGAACATTGTTCCTATCATCGCCGATGAAGCACGTACATTCGGTATGGAAGGTCTGTTCCGTCAAATCGGTATTTACAACCCGCACGGCCAGAACTACACGCCACAAGACCGTGACATTGTTTCTTACTACAAAGAAGCAACGTCAGGTCAGGTACTGCAAGAAGGTATCAACGAGCTAGGTGCTATGTCTTCATGGGTTGCTGCTGCAACGTCATACTCGACCAATGACCTACCAATGATCCCGTTCTACATCTACTACTCTATGTTCGGTTTCCAACGTGTTGGCGACATGGCATGGATGGCGGGTGACCAACAAGCTCGTGGTTTCCTGCTGGGTGCAACTGCAGGTCGTACAACGCTAAACGGTGAAGGTCTACAACACGAAGACGGTCACTCACACATCATGGCAGGTACTGTACCGAACTGTATCTCTTACGACCCAACATTCGCTTACGAAGTTGCAGTTATCCTACAAGACGGTATCCGTCGTATGTATGGTGATCAAGAGAACGTGTTCTACTACCTAACTCTGATGAACGAGAACTACGCAATGCCAGCAATGCCTGAAGGTGCTGAAGAAGGCATTCGTAAGGGTATCTACAAGCTAGAAACTTACACGGGTTCGAAAGGTAAAGTTCAGCTGTTGAGCTCTGGTACTATCATGAACGAAGTGCGTAAAGCGGCTCAAATCCTAAGCGATGAGTACGGCATTGCGTCAGACGTTTACTCTGTAACGTCGTTCAATGAAGTGACTCGTGATGGTCAAGCGTGTGAGCGTTACAACATGCTTCACCCAGAAGCAGAAGCGCAAGTACCTTACATCCAAACCGTAATGGGTACTGAGCCTGCAATCGCTGCGACTGACTACATGAAGAACTACGCAGAGCAGGTTCGTGCATTCATTCCTGCTGAGTCTTACAAAGTGCTGGGCACTGACGGCTTTGGTCGTTCAGACAGCCGTGAAAACCTACGTCGTCACTTCGAAGTGAACGCAGGTTACGTGGTTATTGCAGCGCTAACTGAACTGGCGAAACGTGGTGACGTTGAGAAATCTGTGATTGCAGAAGCAATTAAGAAGTTCGACATCGACACTGAGAAAACTAACCCGCTATACGCTTAATTAAGAAGGTAGATAAGAAATGGCAATCGAAATTAATGTACCAGACATCGGTGCGGATGAGGTTGAAGTTACTGAGATTCTTGTAAGCGTTGGCGACAAGGTTGAAGAAGATCAGTCTCTGATCACTGTTGAAGGCGATAAAGCTTCTATGGAAGTTCCTGCTTCTCAAGCGGGTATCGTTAAAGAAATCAAAGTTGCCGAAGGCGACAAGGTTTCTACTGGTTCTCTAATCATGATTTTCGAAGCCGAGGGTGCAGCTGACGCTGCACCTGCTCCTGCGGCAGAAGCGGCTCCAGCAGCAGCTCCAGCTCCAGCAGCAGCGGCAGAACTGAAAGAAGTTCACGTACCAGACATCGGTGGTGACGAAGTTGAAGTTACTGAAATCATGGTAGCAATCGGCGACAGCATCGAAGAAGAGCAATCTCTCATCACTGTAGAAGGCGACAAAGCTTCTATGGAAGTTCCTGCACCATTCGCAGGTACGCTTAAAGAGATCAAAGTGGCAGCAGGCGATAAAGTATCGACGGGTTCACTGGTAATGATCTTTGAAGTGGCGGGTTCGGGCGCAGCAGCACCTGCACCAGTTGCAGCAGCAGCTCCGGCGGCGGCTCCAGCAGCAGTCTCTGGAGTAAAAGAAGTTAACGTTCCTGATATCGGCGGCGACGAAGTTGAAGTCACTGAAATCATGGTTGCCGTTGGCGATACAGTCTCTGAAGAGCAATCTCTGATTACTGTAGAAGGCGACAAAGCATCTATGGAAGTACCTGCACCTTTCGCTGGTACGGTTAAAGAAATCAAAGTTGCAGCTGGTGACAAAGTTTCTACTGGTTCTCTAATCATGGTGTTCGAAGTTGCTGGCGCAGCGCCAGTTGCAGCAGCGGCACCCGCTCAAGCAGCAGCTCCAGCTCCTGCGGTAGCTCCAGTAGCAAAAGCGGAAGCTCAAGCAACGACTAGTGATTTCAAAGAAAACGACGAGTATGCTCACGCATCTCCAGTGGTTCGTCGTCTAGCTCGCGAGTTCGGCGTAAATCTTTCTAAAGTGAAAGGTTCTGGTCGTAAGAGCCGTATCCTGAAAGAAGACGTTCAAGCTTACGTGAAAGACGCACTTAAGCGTCTCGAGTCTGGTGCAGTTGCAGCGGCTTCTGGTAAAGGCGATGGCGCAGCGCTTGGCCTACTTCCATGGCCGAAAGTCGACTTCAGCAAGTTCGGTGAAACAGAAGTTCAGCCACTATCTCGCATTAAGAAGATCTCGGGTGCAAACCTACATCGTAACTGGGTAATGATTCCTCACGTTACACAGTGGGATAACGCGGATATCACTGAGTTAGAAAACTTCCGTAAAGAGCAAAACGCGATTGAAGCGAAGAAAGACTCCGGCATGAAGATCACGCCACTTGTGTTCATCATGAAAGCGGCTGCTAAAGCGCTAGAAGCGTTCCCAGCGTTCAACTCTTCACTATCAGAAGATGGTGAGAGCCTGATTCTGAAGAAATACGTGAACATCGGTATCGCAGTCGATACGCCAAATGGCCTAGTGGTTCCTGTCTTTAAAGACGTGAACAAGAAAGGTATCTACGAGCTATCTGAAGAGCTGATGGTGGTTTCTAAGAAAGCACGTGCTGGTAAGCTGACTGCTGCGGACATGCAAGGTGGCTGTTTCACGATTTCAAGCCTAGGTGGTATCGGTGGTACTGCGTTTACCCCAATCGTAAACGCGCCAGAAGTGGGTATCCTTGGTGTATCTAAGTCTGAGATCAAGCCTGTTTGGAATGGTAAAGAGTTCGCTCCTCGCCTACAACTGCCGCTATCTCTGTCATACGACCACCGTGTGATTGATGGTGCTGAAGGTGCGCGCTTCATTACTTACCTAAACGAGTGCCTATCAGACATTCGTCGTTTGGTTCTGTAATCGACGTGAACATTGAGAGGCGGCCTAACAGCCGCCTCTGTTAATAGAATTATCGGACAATTGGATGACAAGCGAGCACGCGTGTGTTTTTTGTCCATCGAATTGTCGTCTGGCTCACAGGCTAAATTGATTTACTTTTCACACCATTAACATCTCTGTAAACTGTTGGCGGTCTGAAAATGTTTAAAACAAACCACTCTTAAACAAAAATCAAAACTCACTCAGCCTGTTAGGGATAATGACTACAAGAGGTCAAAATGAGCAAAGAAATTAAAGCCCAGGTGGTAGTACTTGGTGCCGGTCCTGCTGGTTACTCCGCTGCATTCCGTTGTGCAGACTTAGGTCTGGACACTGTTCTTATTGAACGTTACAACACCCTTGGTGGTGTGTGTCTGAACGTGGGTTGTATCCCATCGAAAGCACTGCTTCACGTTGCGAAAGTGATCGAAGAAGCAAAAGCGCTTGCTGAGCACGGCATCGTATTTGGCGAGCCTCAAACAGACATCGACAAAATTCGTCTTTGGAAAGAAAAAGTTATCAACCAGTTGACTGGCGGTCTTGGCGGTATGGCGAAGATGCGTAAAGTGAACGTGGTGAATGGCTTTGGTAAATTCACTGGCCCTAACACGATTGAAGTAGAAGGTGAAGACGGTAAAACCGTGGTTAACTTCGACAACGCGATCGTCGCTGCAGGTTCTCGCCCAATCAAATTGCCATTTATCCCACATGAAGACCCACGTATTTGGGACTCAACTGATGCGCTTGAACTGAAAGAAGTACCAGGAAAGCTGCTGATCATGGGTGGTGGTATCATCGGCCTAGAAATGGGTACCGTTTACCACTCGCTAGGTTCACAGATCGACGTTGTGGAAATGTTCGATCAAGTGATTCCAGCGGCAGACAAAGATATCGTGAAGGTTTACACCAAGCGTATCAGCAAGAAATTTAACCTAATGCTGGAAACGAAAGTAACCGCAGTTGAAGCGAAAGAAGATGGTATCTACGTTTCAATGGAAGGCAAAAAAGCACCAGCAGAAGCTGAGCGCTACGATGCGGTTCTTGTGGCTATCGGCCGTGTACCAAACGGCAAACTGATCGACGGTGAAAAAGCGGGTCTTGAAATCGATGAGCGCGGCTTCATCAACGTTGACAAGCAAATGCGTACTAACGTTCCTCACATCTTTGCTATCGGTGACATCGTTGGTCAACCAATGCTAGCGCACAAAGGTGTGCATGAAGGTCACGTGGCTGCAGAAGTTATCTCTGGTAAGAAGCACTACTTCGATCCTAAAGTGATTCCTTCAATTGCTTACACTGAGCCAGAAGTGGCATGGGTTGGTAAGACTGAGAAAGAAGCGAAAGCAGAAGGCATCAACTACGAAGTGGCTACGTTCCCGTGGGCAGCATCGGGTCGTGCAATCGCCTCTGACTGCGCTGACGGTATGACAAAGCTGATCTTTGACAAAGAAACGCATCGCGTTATCGGTGGTGCTATCGTTGGTACCAACGGTGGTGAATTGCTTGGTGAAATTGGCCTTGCTATCGAGATGGGTTGTGATGCTGAAGATATCGCACTGACAATCCACGCTCACCCAACGCTACACGAATCTGTTGGTCTAGCGGCGGAAGTGTTTGAAGGTACAATCACTGACCTACCAAACGCGAAAGCGAAGAAGAAAAAATAATCTTCTTAGCGAATCGTCAAAATAAAAACCGCTGAATCATCAGCGGTTTTTTGTTTCTTCAAAAACGGCCCCACGTTTTGCACTGACACAAAAAAGGTTGGCCGTAGCCAACCTTGATATGAGGTTACTGGTGCTATTCGTGCTCGCGTTTATAGATGCATAGCATGTCTAAGTAGCTGCTGACCAGTTTGCTGAGCTCTGCGGTATTGTTGGTACGGTTTGCTTGAACAAACAGCGAGTAACAAATGCCGTGGAACAAGTTCGCCAAATCTTCTGGGTTGTGTTGGTCACACACTTCACCACGCTCAATGGCTTTGATGAACATGTTTTGTACCAGCAATTGATTAGTTCGGTTGGTGGTGACAAACAGAGGCCAAACTTCATCACGCGTCGACGCACTCCACTCGAACCAAACTTTCAACCAGTGATTGTCTTGCACCACAAGCTCAATCATTGCGTTGGTGATGTTGGCGATGTTTTCTTTAGCGTGAAGATCCAAATCGATGTTGTCAGATAGGAAATTAGAAAACTGACGAACGACATGGTTAAGCACTTCGTCTACAAGATCTTCGCGAGTTGGGAAGTAGTTGAAGACGGTCGCCACAGAAACTTGCGCAATTTCAGCGATGTCTGCGTGACCACCGCGGCCAATGCCACGACGAGCAAACACTTCCAGTGCAATTTCCATGAGCTGCTGTTTACGTTTTAGCGGAGATAAGCGAGTTCGCGGTCTCTTTGCGATTGAGTCCATAGGTTGTTTCCTTACCAATGAGTTGTTTTTATATAAAATGGAACGGCTTAGCTGTTCCTATTGATTGTTTTAATAATTGCTTTTAGCTCCATGAGTGTAATGGTGCATATGCATTGGGTCAATAACTTATGGTGAATAAATGAACAGTAATGTCAATATTGATATCTATCTTGAGCAACTTTTATTTAAATTGGCATCGAGATCTCGTTTATTGATGTGATAGTAAATAGCGTATTGCACTGGCACAACTTCTTCCTTTGGGGGTTAAAGATTGCTTTGCGGAGTGTTACACTACGCGAGAATTTCAGGTGAACGTTTGCGTATTGACCTAAGTGACACTTTGCTCGGGTACGAAACTCACCATTAGCAACGATAAAACATTGAGTACAGTATGAAACATACAGTAGAAGTTATGATTTCTGAGCAGACCGTTCAGGAACGAGTTCGTGAATTAGGTAAACAGATTACTGCGCATTACCAAGGCAGTGAAGATCTTGTGCTAGTCGGCTTGCTACGTGGTTCGTTTGTTTTTATGGCGGATCTTGCTCGTGCCATTGAACTAACGCACCAAGTCGATTTTATGACGGCTTCTAGCTACGGTAATACAATGGAAAGCTCGCGTGACGTTCGCATTCTGAAAGATCTCGATGATGACATCAAAGGCAAGGATGTCTTGATCGTCGAAGACATTATCGACACAGGTAATACTCTGAACAAGATTAAAGAGATCCTGTCTTTAAGAGAACCTAAGTCTATCGAAATTTGTACCTTATTAGACAAACCTTCACGTCGCGAAGTGCCTGTTCCAGTGAAGTGGATTGGCTTTGAGATCCCTGATGAGTTTGTTGTTGGTGTGGGCATTGACTACGCACAAAAATATCGTCATCTGCCTTTCATTGGTAAAGTGGTTCCACAAGAGTAAGTGGTACTCATAAATAATAATGGCCCGCTGATACAGCGGGCCATTGCATTTTTATCTCTAGAACACGGATTGTGTCGGCGGTCTAACGATGGCGCTATTCGTGAAACTTCATCACATCGCTATTGAGGATTTTTGCCATCGCAGCCTGATAGTTGACTTCGAGTGACTCTCTGCTGTAGCAACGTACGCCAATGTCTTGTAGGCGGCCATCACCAATGCCATAGACAACGCCGTGAATTTCCACATCTTGTCCACGCTCCCAAGCGCTTTCCATAATAGTAGAATTACCTAAGTTGTAGACCTGCTCTGCGACGTTAATTTCACACAGTTTGTCGCCCCATTTTTCTTTTGGTAGTTCACCTAACCAATTGCGATGTTTGAGGTAGAGATCGCGGATGTGCAGTAGCCAGTTATTGATCAAACCAAGGCGCGGATTTTCAATCGCAGCGTTCACCCCTCCACAGCCGTAATGACCACAGATGATGATGTGTTTAACTTTCAACACGTCGACGGCGTATTGCACAACCGAGAGGCAGTTTAAATCGGTATGGATCACTTGGTTTGCCACATTACGGTGAACAAATAGTTCACCCGAATAAAGCCCAGTCAAGCGTTCTGCGGGAACGCGACTGTCGGAACACCCAATCCAGAGAAAGCCGGGGTTTTGCCCTTCTTCTAACTTGGAAAAATACTCCGGTTGATGCGATTTGATCTCTTCGGACCATTTTGAGTTGTTTTCAAATAATTGCTTGATTTCCGGCATGTTGCGTCTTACTTCCCTAAAAATTCTTGCATCACTATACACAATGTTACAATTTACCGCCCGAAATAAATTGGCAGAAAAGTACTCATCTGACTAGTTATGGCATAAAAAATCATAAACTTAGCCGTTAACCAAACCACAAGTTATATGGTGTAACTTATGAGATCTAATTAACACTTAACGAAATAGGTTAACTTTTGCTAAAGTTGCGCGATTTATGTTTTTTACAGGGAGCTGAGTGATGTTTGGAGATCGTTTTAACGATATCAATCTGAAAGGGGATCTGTTTGGTGGGGTCACCACCGCCATTATTTCTCTGCCGCTGGCATTAGCATTTGGTGTGGCCTCTGGCGCTGGGGCTGAAGCCGGTTTGTGGGGAGCGATTTTAGTCGGTTTATTTGCAGCGTTATTTGGTGGTTCATCTACCCTGATTTCTGAACCGACCGGACCAATGACGGTGATCATGACCGCGGTATTAACCAGCATGGTGGCGAAATACCCAGAATCTGGTATTGCCATCAGTTTTACCATCGTCATGATGGCTGGTGCCTTTCAGGTATTGATAGGCACATTGAAGTTAGGCAAATACATTACCCTAATGCCGTATAGCGTGGTGTCGGGTTTTATGTCTGGCATCGGCGTGATACTGATCATTTTGCAATTGTCCCCGTTACTTGGCCATGCTGCGCCAGCCGGTGGGGTTCTTGGCACACTTTCTGCGTTGCCTGAGATTATTTCCAACATGAAGTTTAGTGAGTTTTTCCTTGGCTTACTGACGTTGGGCATTCTGTTCTTTTTCCCTAAGCAGTACCGCAAATATGTTCCTGCGCAATTGGTCGCGTTGGTGGCGGTCACGCTACTTTCTGTCATCATTTTTGATTTTGACGATGTGCGCCGAATTGGCGAAATTCCAACGGGCCTGCCTTCTCTTGTCGTGCCTGTGATTAATGGTGAAATCTTCACTGCGATGGTGATTGATGCTTTGGTGCTGGGCACGCTCGGTTGTATTGATACCTTATTGACGGCCGTGATTGGCGACTCTCTGACGCGTAAAGAGCATGATTCGGATAAAGAGCTGCGCGGACAAGGGTTTGCCAACATGATTTCGGGTCTGTTTGGTGCGCTGCCTGGTGCGGGCGCGACCATGGGCACGGTGACTAATATTCAAGTGGGGGCGCGTTCTCCGTTATCTGGCGTGATTCGAGCCTTGATTCTGGCGCTGGTTGTTCTGGTCGCGAGCGGATTGACCGAGCCTATCCCAATGGCAGTTTTGGCGGGGATTGCGGTGTACGTCGGTTTCGGCATTTTGGACTGGAGCTTCATTCAACGCGCGCACCGCGTGAGCGTGCAAGGCATGGCGATCATGTATGGCGTGATGTTGCTGACGGTGTTTGTTGATCTGATTGTGGCGGTGGGGCTAGGTGTCTTCATTTCCAATATCCTTATTATCGAGCGCCTCAGTCGCGTGCAAGCCAAGCAAGTGAAAGCAATCAGTGACGCGGATGAAAACGATGTGCCACTGACGGACAGTGAGCGTGGCTTGCTTGATCGTGCCAATGGCAAAGTGCTGTTTTTTTACCTCTCTGGCCCGATGATTTTCAGTGTCTCGAAAGCGATCTCGCGTCAGCACAGCAGCATTAGTGATTATGAAGCGATGATTCTTGATCTGACCGACGTGCCAATGATTGATGTCACCGTTGGCCTCGCATTAGAGAACGCCATTAAAGATGCGCAAGAAGCCCAGTGTGATGTCTACTTACTCTGCCCGAATGAGCGAGTTCGTGAGCAGCTTGAAAAGTTCCACGTGCTGGATTTGGTGCCGGATGAAAATACCTTTAAATTCCGCTATGAAGCACTCAACGCTGCGGTGAATAAAGTAGAGCAAGATGAGCACCAAGGCGCGTTTGTTTAAGCGTGTAAAGCGGTGAATGAGTCGTAGAAAAACGCAGAGGTCTTCCTCTGCGTTTTTATTATCCGTGCGGATAGTTTTTTATGATTAATTGCTAATGTAGGGTTGAAAAATCGCCACTCAAGCGTCATTTGATAGGCATCATAGAGAAAAAGAGCAATACAAAATTATGTATGCATTACAAATTGAGCAGCTACGAAAAACGTATGCTGGAGGCTTCGAGGCGCTAAAAGGCATCAGTTTAGGCGTACAAGAAGGGGATTTTTATGCGCTGCTGGGGCCAAATGGCGCGGGGAAATCCACCACAATAGGCGTGATTTCTTCTCTGGTGAACAAAACATCGGGCAACGTTAAAGTTTTTGGTTACGACATTGATCGCGATTTGGAGTTGGCAAAGCAGCATCTTGGTTTGGTGCCGCAGGAGTTTAACTTCAACCAGTTTGAAACCGTGGAGCAGATCGTGTTGCAGCAGGCGGGTTATTACGGTGTACCACGTGAACTCGCCAAGCAACGAGCAGAGAAGTATCTGACTAAGCTCGATTTGTGGGAAAAGCGCAAAGAACGAGCAAGAAATCTTTCTGGTGGGATGAAGCGTCGTCTGATGATCGCACGTGCTCTGATGCATGAACCTAAACTGCTGATTTTAGATGAGCCAACGGCGGGTGTTGATATCGAGCTGCGTCGCTCCATGTGGGAATTTCTCAAAGAGATCAATCAAAAGCAGGGTATTACCATCATTTTGACCACTCACTATTTAGAAGAGGCTGAAATGCTGTGCCGCAATATCGGCATCATCAACCGAGGTGAGTTAATTGAAAACACCACGATGAAGTCTTTGCTGGCTAAGTTAGATGTGGAAACGTTCATTTTGGATCTTGCCCCAAATTCGCCGATGCCTTGTTTGGAAGGTGTGGTCTCATCTCGTGTTGAAAATGATTCTTTGGAGATTGAAGTGGAGAAAACCCAGCCGTTAAACCATGTGTTCAGTCAGTTGAGTGAGCAGGGGGTAATGGTCATGTCGATGCGCAATAAAGCCAATCGCTTAGAAGAGCTGTTTGTGAACATCGTGCGTGAACAGGTGAAGGAGAAGTAATATGTATCGTCTTTATTGGACGGCTTTTTGTAGCCTGTTAACCAAAGAGATTAACCGCTTTACTCGTATTTGGGTACAAACCTTGGTCCCGCCTGCGATCACGATGACGCTTTATTTTATTATTTTCGGGAGCTTGATTGGTTCGCGGATTGGTGAAATGAACGGTTTCAGTTACATGGAATATATCGTACCTGGTTTGATCATGATGTCGGTGATCACTAACTCTTATTCCAACGTCGCTTCATCATTCTTTAGTGCCAAATTTCAGCGTAATATCGAAGAGTTGCTAGTGGCACCCGTGCCAAATTACGTGATTATTTTTGGTTTTGTCATGGGCGGTGTCGCTCGTGGTTTGCTAGTGGGCGCCATGGTTACCATGGTCTCTTTGCTGTTCGTTGATTTGCAAGTTGAACATTGGGGAATCATCATTGCGACGGTCTTTTTGACGTCGGTAGTCTTTTCGTTAGGTGGTTTGATAAACGCTGTTTTTGCCCGAACGTTTGACGATATTTCGATTATCCCTACGTTTGTGCTCACACCATTGACCTATCTTGGCGGTGTTTTCTACTCCATTCAGTTATTGCCAGAGTTTTGGCAAGGGGTGTCGCAGATCAACCCGATTGTCTATATGGTTAACGCGTTTCGTTATGGTTTCCTTGGTGTTTCTGACGTGGGGATCGCCACATCGTTTACGGTGCTAAGTGCGTTTGTTGTCTTACTTTATGGCGTGGCGCACTACTTAGTGACACGTGGTATCGGCTTGCGTTCTTAACGAAAACGAATGTTCAGTTCACAGATAGCAAAAAGGGATTGCCGATGGCAATCCCTTTATTCTTTGTACGGGAAGTGTTTAGGTCAGTGATGAGACATCAGTGACTGTTTTCACTTTCTGATTCGGTGCTGTCGACTTCTTCTTTGCTGTCTTTAACCAACTCAACCACTTGATTGTCGATCAGGCGAGCTTTGCCCAAGAAAGCGGACATCAGAATAACGGCTTGCGTGCTCTCTGCGTTGACCACTTGTAGAGTACGTGCATCACGGATGAAAATTTCATCTGGGTGCAAGCCTGCGGCGCGCAATTGATCGCTGGCGTCTTCGATGATCGAAGCAAAATCGTCACGGCCACCACGGATAGCACTGCTGATCCAACGCATGGTACGAGCCAAGACAGGCGCACGTTGGCGCTCATCAATGGTCAATAAGCCATTGCGAGAGCTCATGGCAAGGCCATCCATTTCACGCACGGTAGGAACACCAATAATCTCAATGTCCATTGCCAAATCGGTGGTCATTTTGCGAATGATAGCAAGCTGTTGGAAATCTTTTTCACCAAAGCAAGCCACATCCGGCTGAACAATGTTAAATAGCTTAGTAACCACTGTCGCAACGCCGCGGAAATGGCCTGGGCGCGATGCCCCTTCCAGCATGGTTGATAAGCCGGGGACTTCAACGAGAGTCTGCTTATCCAAGCCTTCTGGGTAGATCATTTCAGGTGTTGGAGTAAAGACCAGTTCAACCGCTTCACCGTTGAGTTTACTGAGATCGTCTTCCAATGTTCTTGGATAATTATTTAAATCGTCAGCGCGATCAAACTGCATTGGGTTGACAAAAATACTGACGACCACGATATCAGCGTGCTCACGTGCTTTGCGCACGAGCGTTAAGTGGCCTTCATGTAAATTGCCCATGGTTGGAACAAAAGCAATTCGACGTCCTTCGCGTTTGAACGTTTTGATCTGTTCACGAAGGGCTGAAATTTCGGCAAAGGTTTGCATCTACATTATCCTCTAAGCAATGGTGTGCGCTTCATCAGGGAAGGTGCCTGCTTGTACTTGTTCCATGTACAGCGCCACGGCTTTGCGCATATCTCCTGTTTCTGCCAGGAAATTTTTCGAGAATTTTGGCATGTAATTGGCTGAAATACCAAACATATCGTGCATCACGAGGATTTGGCCATCGGTGACATTTCCAGCGCCAATACCAATCACGGGTACATCCAGCACTTGAGTAATTCGTGCTGCTAGCTCAGCAGGTACACACTCAAGTAGAACGATTTGTGCGCCTGCCGCTTGCAACGCCAGTGCATCTTTGACCATGCGATCGGCTTTTTCCTGATCGCGGCCTTGCACTTTGTAACCACCAAAAATATTAACGGATTGTGGTGTTAAACCGAGGTGGGCACACACTGGAACCGCACGCTCTGTGAGCATTTTTACCGTATCAACCAGCCAATCGCCACCTTCGATTTTGACCATGTTGGCGCCCGCTCGCATTAATTGCGCTGCGTTTTCACAGGCTTGCTCTGGTGTGGCGTAACTCATAAATGGCATATCCGCCATCAATAGACAATTTGGGCTACCCGCACGAACACAGCGTGTGTGGTAAGCAATGTCTTCAACAGTCACTGGAAGCGTGTCATTTTTGCCTTGCAACACCATACCAAGAGAGTCGCCGACCAGTAACACTGGCATTTCTTGGCTCTCAAAAAGTTGCGCAAAACTTGCATCGTATGCTGTTGAAGTCGCAAATTTACGACCTTCCTGCTTCCACTTAATCAGGTCATTAATGGTGATTTTTTTCATGATTTTTCCTTACCAGGATTTGGCTATGAATGCCAAATGCCGAGGCCATTCTTATCCACTATTGTGAGAAGCTGAGATAGCTCGGTCCCATCAGGGAGGGTTAAATTTGGTGCGATTTCAGCGAGCGGGTAGAGCACGAACTCGCGCTCCTTCATTCCGTAGTGAGGAATGGTCAATCGCTCGGAGTCGATCACCTCATCGCCGTAAAGAATAATATCTAAATCGAGGGTTCTTGGGCCCCAACGTTCTTCTTTACGGACACGCCCTTGTTCCAGTTCAATGGCTTGAGTGCAATCGAGCAGTTCCAACGGCGTTAATTCGGTTTCTATGGCAGCGACCGCATTGATGTAGTCTGGCTGATCTTGCGGGCCCATCGGGGAGCTGCTGTAGAGCTGTGAAGCGACAAGTAGGCGCGATTTTGGCAGCGTTTTTAGTGCATTAATGGCGCTCTTGGCTTGGCTAACAGGATCGGCAAGATTACTGCCAATGGCAATATAGGCAGTAATCATGATTTGGCTTTGCTCTTTTTCTTATTAAAAGAACGACGCTTACGGCCGGATTTTGAACTGCCAGCAGGGCCTTCTAGATCGTTCACCATCGCGAGACGCATTTCACGTCCTGCGTTTTGGAAGGTGTTCCACCAGTTAGCGAGTTTGGCTATCTCTCCACCTTCCACTTCACCGCGCATTTCGAGGAAATCGAAACCCGCACGGAATTTGTTGAGTTCCATTAAGCGGAATGCACGTTTACCGTTGCGACGAGGTAGACGCAGTTGCAGTTGCCAAATTTCACGAATGGTCGCGGTGTGGCGGCGCGGAATAGCAATCGAACGCACCTGCTCATCAAGGATCAGGTTGCTCGCTTCCATGACGGCGTCGTAGTGACACAAATTGTGGCTATCCATCAATTTGTCTGCCAGCTCAAGCAGTGGATACCACAGCATAGCCGCAAACATGTAAGCGGGATTAATGCGCTTGCCTTCTTCGACACGAATGTCGGTGGAGTCTAAGACTAGGTCCAACATCCGCTCAGTTTTGGAAGAGTAATCCTCGGTGAAATAAGCTGAGATCGCTGGGAACATTTGTTGGAATAGATTGTATTCACGCATGAGGTGATACGTTTCCAAGCCATGGCCCGATTGCAGTAGCTTAAGCGATTCTTCGTATAAACGCGCGGCAGGGATATCCCTTAACAAGTACGCCATCTCTTCAATCGGTGCGGCCGTGTCTTCTTCGATATCGAAGTCGAGCTTGGCGGCAAATCGAATCGCGCGAAGCATACGTACAGGATCTTCACGATAGCGAGTCTCAGGATCGCCAATTAAGCGTACTAAGCGATCTTCAAGGTCTTCAACACCACCTGCATAATCATGGATCGAGTAATCTGCAATGTTGTAGTACATCGCATTGATGGTGAAGTCACGTCGTTCAGCATCTTCATCAATGGTGCCATACACGTTATCACGCAACAGCATGCCTTCTTTTGACTGCTGGGAGATCTGCGAATTGGCATCTTGGTGGTGTCCACGGAACGTGGCCACTTCAATGATTTCGCGACCAAACATGATATGCGCTAGTCGAAAGCGGCGACCAATCAGGCGGCAGTTACGGAACAACTGCTTTAGCTGTTCAGGTGTCGCGTTGGTTGCAATATCAAAATCTTTTGGGCTTTGTCCCAGCAGTAAATCACGTACGCCACCGCCAACAAGAAAAGCGTCGAAGCCGGCGCCATGAAGTCGGTACAGTACTTTTAGCGCATGGTCGCTAATCTGCTTGCGCGAAATATTGTGCTCTTGACGAGTAATGACATTTAAAGCGAGTTCCGGACAAGTGGTGGAATCGCATGTTGTATATTCGTTTTTATTCATGTGCATCTGGCAACAGTGAATGGTCATCACTTTGCATGGGTTAGTTTTTTACGCCGATTTGGCCTGAATTTGCGCCCTATAATAGCTCACGCCGTGCCATTTGAGAATCGCGCCGTGATTTCTAGCGATTCGGGCAACTGATTTAAGCGCCAATTTTGTACACCCCAACGCAGAATTTCATCCAAATTGGCCTGATGAAGTTCTTTGGGAATGGCAAAACCTAAAAACACCATCGCTTCAAGAATCATAGAGGCTGGATGTGTCAAATCAATGCCAGTAGCATGATTTTGTTTGGAGAGTTTGTTGCCATTTTTATCCATTGCCAGTGGCAAGTGCAAATATCGGACAGGAACTTGACCGAGCATGCGGTACAAGCTGATTTGACGACCGGTTGGTTCGATTAAATCAGCGCCACGCACCACTTCGGTCACACCCTGATCGATATCGTCCAATACCACTGCAAGATTATAGGCAAACAAACCATCACGGCGCTTGATGATGAAATCTTCTTGCGCGAGTTCAAGAGGAATGTGCATCTGCCCATGACGAAGATCGTCAAAATGAGTGATTGGCTGCGTCATTTTGAGACGAATAGCCCCTGCATCCAAATGCAATTCTTGGCAATGGCCGTTGTAATAGCCACCCATTTCTTTGATCTGCTTGCGACTGCACTGGCAGTAATAGGCTTGGCCACTTTGCAGCCATTGATCAATTTGCGCTTGATAGAGGTGATGACGCTGGCTTTGGTAAACCACTTCACCATCCCAAAATAAGTGATAAGTTTCGAGCGTTTTTAAAATCAAATCCGCCGCCCCCGGCATTTCTCGAGGCGGATCGAGATCTTCAATGCGCACTAACCACTGACCATGTTGAGATTTGGCTTGAAAGTAGCTTCCTAAAGCAGCAATCAAGGAGCCAAAATGCAATGGGCCTGATGGGGAAGGGGCAAAACGACCGATGTAGCTCATGGATGTCATCTCAAAACAAAAAGGGAGCATCAGCTCCCTTAATCATGTTAGGCAGGTTATTCTTAACCTTGCATTTGCTTCTCTTTGATCTCTGCAAGCGTTTTACAGTCGATACAAAGATCGGCAGTTGGGCGCGCTTCTAAACGGCGAATGCCGATTTCCACACCACAAGATTCACAGAAACCGAAATCATCATCTTTGATTTTATCCAGCGTCTTCTCAATTTTCTTGATCAGGCGGCGCTCGCGGTCACGGTTACGCAGTTCTAGGCTGAATTCTTCTTCTTGAGAGGCACGGTCAACTGGGTCAGGAAAATTCGCCGCTTCGTCCTGCATATGGTGAACAGTACGGTCAACTTCTTCCCTAAGCTGATTACGCCAAGCTTCTAAAATCTTTCTAAAGTGAGCCACTTGGTCTGGTGACATGTATTCTTCACCAGCTTTTTCCTGATATGGCTCCACACCTGCAATGGCTAGGATGCCTAGCGTTTTTTTCTTCGATTCTGGCATACAGCATCTCCTACTTACACCTAGTCAACTGCTAAGCAGCTAATTTAAGGCGGGTATCTATAGCAGAAAGAGGCGGTGCTGGCAAACTATCAATCGTAAACTTAACGTCAATGTGAAGACCACATCATTTTTCTAGCTATTGTTAAACGCAATAGCAGAATTGAGTTTGATTTCAGTATTGCTGATCTCTGCTTTATAGCAGAGGACTTCAACTCCGGCTTTTTGTGCTTGTTTGAGTAATTGGGAATATTTGGCGTCTATATGGAGCGCCGCAGCAACTTTTTCAATACCTGAATGTAAAACAGCAAATAAAAGTATGGCTCTACTTCCATTTTGTGCCATTTCTGTGAGCTCTCGCAGGTGTTTTTGTCCACGGGTGGTCACTGCATCAGGAAAGAAGCCTTGTCCAGGCTCGGTGTCATCTAGCAAGGTGACACTCTTTACTTCTATATAGCATGCTGGTCGGTCTCTTGCGCTGAGCAAGATATCAATTCGACTATTTTCATGACCATATTTCACTTCAGTTTGAAGTCGCTCATACCCTGAGAGCTCTTTAATCCAGCCTTGCTCAATGGCTTCCACCGCGAGTTGGTTGGCGCGAATGGTATTGACACAGATAAGATGACCCTGCTGCGTTTCTGTAATTTCCCAACTGTGGGGGTATTTTCGTTTGGTGTTGTTGGAAGTGGAATACCACACTTTATCACCAGGGGTTGCGCAACCAGTCATGGCGCCGGTATTGGCACAATGAATCGTGCCTGTATCGCCGCTTTGATAGGTCACATCGGCGAGAAAGCGTTTATAGCGTTTTTGTAATAGGGCGCAATCTAGCGCGGGTTCGAAATGCATTTGCTTATTTAGACGAGCGGGTTTTTATGTACAATGTGGCCGCCATTTAAGCATAAGGACTCAACATTGTCACAATTGCCTATCCACGCCGTGATGCCACAACTGCTTCAAGCGGTCTCGCAACATTCACAAGTCATACTCAAAGCCGCACCTGGCGCGGGTAAATCCACTTATTTCCCTTTGCAGTTGCTGCTGAGTAATGAATTCAGCGGAAAAATCGTGATGCTTGAGCCACGACGCTTGGCGGCACGCAATATCGCTCGCTATTTGGCGCAGCAACTTGGCGAAAAAGTTGGAGAGAGAGTGGGGTATCGCGTTCGTGGCGAAAGCAAGGTTAGCCACGTGACCCAGCTGGAAATCGTTACCGAAGGGATCATGACGCGCATGATCCAAAGCGATCCAGAACTGAATGGGATTGATGTACTGATCTTTGATGAATTTCACGAGCGTAGTTTGCATGCCGATATTGCTTTGGCGCTTGCTCTTGAAGTGCAAGAAGCGCTGCGTGACGATCTGAAATTGGTGGTGATGTCGGCCACACTTGAGCAGCATGCTTTGCAATCTCTCATGCCTCAGGCCTGTTTTATTGAATCTCAAGGTCGCAGTTATTTGGTTGAGCAGCGCTATCAGCCGCTAAAAACGAACGACTTTTTACCCAATGTGATGGCGAAAACCATCGAGCATCTACTGGCAACGGAAACAGGCTCCTTGCTGGCGTTTCTGCCAGGGGTGGCAGCGATCAAACAAGTGGCTGAGCGTTTAGACCATCTCAGTGAGCAAGTGGTGATCTGCCCGTTGTACGGCCAGCTCTCTTTTGCAGAGCAGCAAAAGGCGATTGAGCCTGCCAAAGCTGGTGAGCGAAAGGTGGTGCTGGCGACCAACATTGCTGAAACGTCGTTAACCATCGAAGGGATCCGCTTGGTGGTCGATAGCGGTTTAGAGCGGGTGGCTAAGTTTGATTTGAAAACGGGGATCACCAAATTAGAGCAAGTGCGTATCGCGCAATCGTCAGCCATTCAGCGCGCGGGGCGTGCGGGTCGAGTGGAAGAGGGGATTTGTGTACGTTTGTACTCTGAAAGCCAGTACCAGCAAATGGCGAGTGTGCCCCTTCCAGAGATCATGCAAGCCGATCTTGCTCCGCTGATGATGGAGCTGGCGCAATGGGGGGTAAGTGAACCAGAACAAGTGAAGTTATTGGATATCCCCTCTTCGGCAGCGGTACGTCAGGCCAAACAACTGTTGCAGCAATTGGGATTAATCTCTGGGCACCAATTGACGAGTGAAGGACAGCTGGCGCAGCGGCTTGGTGTTGAGCCGCGTATTGCCGCCATGTTGATCGGTGCTCAGCAACGCGACGAGACGCTTTTCGCTTCAGCCTTGGCAGTGGCGGTGATGTTGGAAGAGCCTGAGCGTAACATCAGCAACGTTTGTCACAGCTTACACCGCTGGCAGCAAAGCAAGCACAGCAAGACGGCGCTACTCACTCAGCGTGCCAATGCACTGGCGAATAAACTCAATGGCACTTTCTCTTTAAAACGGGTGACCGAATCGGCTTGTGCCATTGCCGCTAGCTTGGCATTTCCCGATCGCATTGCTCAAAAACGAGGCCAACAGTTTGGCCGATATTTGATGGCAAATGGACACGGAGCCGAGCTGTGTGAGGATGACCCTTTGGGGGGAGAAGAGTACCTTGTAGTGCTCGATCTGATGCGTGGCCAAAAAAATGCCAGCCAGATCCAATTGACTATCCCGCTAGACCTATCGGCTTTGCAACAAAGCAATCCAAGTTGTCTCGTTAGCCACGAGCACATTGATTGGGATGAAACCAAAGGGCGTTTAGTGGCGGAAAAGCAGCGAAGAATCGGTGAACTGGTGGTGAGCAGAGAAACACTTGCTCAACCCGGAAAAGAAAAAATGACGCAAGCTTTACTCTCCTATGTCCGAAGAAAGGGGCTTGCGGTATTAGACTGGAGCGCAAAGTCCCAATCGCTACTCGAGCGTATTCGTTGTGCCATTGAGTGGTTGCCGGAACAGGCCTGGCCAGAGATGGATGATGCTAGCTTGCTCAGCGAGTTAGAGCAATGGTTGGAGCCGTATATGGCGCACGTCACAACGGTGAAAGACCTGGCTAAAATCAACCTCTGCGAAGCATTGAATGCTCGCCTTGGCTGGCCGTTGAATCAGCAATTGGATGAGTGGTTGCCTAAGTACTACACCTTACCAACTGGTACCCAACAAATGATTCGCTATCAACAAGGTGCTAACCCCGTACTTTCGGCACGCATGCAAGAGATGTTCGGTGAGCAAAGTTCGCCAACGGTGGCGCAAGGACGAGTAAAGCTCACCTTAGAGCTGCTTTCTCCTGCGCGTCGTCCTTTGCAAGTGACTCAAGACCTGGCCGGTTTTTGGGCTGGCGCTTACAAAGAAGTGCAAAAAGAGATGAAAGGTCGTTACCCTAAGCATGTTTGGCCTGACGATCCTGCCACTCACCAAGCAACCAATAAAACCAAAAGACAGTTACACTCATGACCCAAGAAAAAAAGTCGAACGACAGTAAGAAAACGACCACAAGAAAGCGCACCGCAAATCGTACTCCGAGAAAAACGACCAAAAAACGCAGCGCAGTGAAAACAGCAAAACGTCAATGGTTGAAGACGCTTTGGTCTTTGAGTTGGAAAGCGGGGCTCGCGCTGGTGGCAGTGCTGATTTTTGTCGGTATTTATCTCGATAGCGTGGTCAAACAACGTTTTGAAGGTCAGCTATTTCAACTACCGACGGTGGTGTATGCGCGTATTCAAACCTTGTATGCGGGAGAAAATGTTTCTCGCCCGGAGCTGCAAAAAGAGCTCGATATCCTCAACTATCGTAAGGTGAGCCAGCCGAGATATCCCGGTGAGTATTCCTCTTCGTCGAGTAAGATTGAGCTTATTCGTCGCCCTTTTGAATTTGTCGATGGGCCAGAGGCTGATCGCCATGTGATGTTGCATTTTGACGCCTCAAGCTTAACTCGAATTCAATCGTTGGAATCCAAAGGGGATCTCGGTTATTTGCGCCTTGAGCCGAAGATGCTGGGCATGCTGGAAAAAGATACTGACGAGCAGCGCTTGTTTTTACGCCGTGAGCAATTTCCCGAGATCATGGTTGATGCTCTGTTAGTCACGGAAGATCGCGATTTCTATCAACATGATGGGGTATCGCCATTAGCGATTGCACGCGCGATGTTTGTTAATCTCAAAGCAGGCAGAACCGTGCAAGGGGGCAGCACCTTAACTCAGCAGTTGGCAAAAAACTTATTCCTTACCCAAGACCGCACCTTGTGGCGAAAAGTCAGAGAAGCGTATATCGCGCTGATCTTGGACTATCGCTACAGCAAAGATCGCATTCTTGAAGCCTACCTTAACGAAGTTTATTTGGGGCAGAGCGGCAAGCAAGCAATCCATGGTTTTGGTTTGGCTTCTCGTTATTACTTTGGTCAACCGATCCAAGAGTTGCGTATTGATCAGTTGGCGATGCTGGTGGGGATGGTGAAAGGCCCGTCTTACTACAATCCAGTGCGCTTTCCTGAGCGCACCAAAGAGCGTCGTGACTTGGTGCTGCGTTTGATGATGCAGCAAAACATGCTCACCGCATCGGAGTACGATCAAGCCGCCAGTCGCCCGCTTGATATTCAAGATATTCCACGCATTGCCAGCCGTCAGCCCGCTTATTTTCAGCAATTGTCGATGGAGTTAAGGGAGAAAGTGGGTGAGGCTTTCCAAGGCGAAACGGGATTGCGCGTGTTTACTTCGCTTGACCCTATTTCACAAGACAAATTGGAAAAAGCGATCAGCAAAAAAGTCCCTGAGTTGGGGAAAGTGGCAGGGAATGAGCTCGAAGCGGCGGCCGTTGCCGTGGATCGCACCAGTGGTGAAATTCGTGCCATGGTGGGTGGTAAACGCACGGGATACGATGGTTTTAACCGGGCGATCAACGCCAGCCGTCCGATAGGTTCTTTGGTGAAGCCTGCCGTGTATTTGACGGCGTTAGAACAGCCTGAAAAATACACCTTAGCCACCACGTTGCAAGATACGCCATTAAGTTTGAAAGGCAGTAAAGGCTCGGTATGGGAGCCTCGCAATTTTGATCGACAGTTCCGCGGCGATGTGCCTCTTTATCAGGCGCTGGCGAAATCACTCAATGTGCCCACGGTTCGCCTTGGCATGCAATTGGGGATTGATCAGGTATCCGATACGTTGGCGAGATTAGGGGTAAATCGCAACGAAATTCGCCCAGTCCCTTCGATGTTCCTTGGTGCGTTCTCACTCACACCGTTGGAAGTGGCGCAGATGTACCAAACCTTGACCAATTCAGGACGAAAAGCGCCACTCACTGCACTTCGTTCGGTGGTGGATTTGGAAGGACACGTTCTGTATCAGTCGTTGCCCAAATCCTCTCCTGCCGTGAATGAACAGGCAGCATGGCTAACCACGTATGCGATGAAACAAGGGGTAGCACAAGGCACAGGCCGTTATCTGCAAAACCAATTTGCGTGGGCTGCGCTCGCGGGCAAAACCGGCACCAGTAATGATAGCCGAGACAGTTGGTTTGTCGGGGTGGACGGCCGAGAAGTCACCACTATTTGGCTAGGCCGAGATGATAACCAGCCGACCAAGCTGACAGGCGCAAGTGGCGCGTTGCGAGTGTACGCTGAATACCTAAAACAGCGGACGCCAGAGAAGCTGATTTTGCCTTGGCCAAAAGAGATCACCACCTTGGGATATCAGCAAAAAAGCGACGGCGAACTCTCGCTCGACTGCTCTAGTCAATTCACTCTGCCAGTGTGGGATAAACAAGGTGAATTAAAAGCACAGTGTGAAAAATCCTCTAACTGGTTGAATAAATTGCTCAGTTGGTAATTGTCCCCGTACCCAATTCGGTGTAAAACTGTTCAGGTTTCGTAAAACAATAAAGGAGAGCAATACCGTGTTAAAGGTCGACAAAGGATGGACAAATGGTTTGGCACTTTGGTCAACCTTGGCGTTTTTGGTATTGCTAACCCCTTTCTACAGTATAAAAAAAGCCGCTGCGCAAGAGGCCGCTGTAGCAAAAGACGATGACAGGCCGAAAGTGGCGGTGGTTTTAGCGGGCGGTGGCGCTAAAGGCGCGGCGCACATTGGTGTGTTGAAAGCGCTGGAAGAGATGCAGATTCCGGTGGATTACATCACCGGCACCAGCATGGGCGCGTATGTTGGCGGCTTATACGCTACCGGTATGAGTGCAGATGAAATTGAAAGCTTTATCTACAGCATCGATTGGAACAGTGGTTATCGTGATCGTGTTGACCGTAGCCAGCGTCGTGTGCGAGATAAAGAGGCGGAAGACCGCTATCAGCTAAGAACCGACATCGGCTTGCGTTTTGGTGAAGTACACGCGCCACGTGGTTTTGTGCAAGGACAAAACATGTTGCGCATTTTGCGTGAAACCACCGGTAACCTGAACGAATTTGACTCGTTTGATGATCTGGCGATCCCATATCGTTCTGTTGCGACGGACATCGTCGAGTTACAAGAAGTGGTGATTGATAAAGGACAACTAGTTGATGCCATGATGGCCAGTATGTCCGTGCCTGGTGCGTTGCCCCCTTACGAGCTCAATGGGCGCATGTTGGTCGATGGCGGCGTTGTCAACAACATGCCGGTGGATATTGCCAGAGCCATGGGGGCAGACATCGTTATTGCCGTCGACATCAGTACCGATTACAAGCAGAAAGAAGACTTTACCAGCATGCTGGTGGTCGCAGATCAGCTGTCCAATTATCTTGTGCGTCGCAGTACCCAACAACAAGCGGAAAGCTTAGGTGGGCAGGATGTGTACCTGAGACCTGATGTTGGTCAAATGGAAACCACCGAGTTTGCCAAGATGCCAGATGCGTATCAGGCCGGGTACAAAGCAACCTATCAGATGAAAGAGAAGCTGCAGGCATTGCGACTCAATGGTAGCCAATATCAGCACTATATTGATGGTAAGCAGCAAGCACGAAAAAGGCTCAACTACGGCGACCAGACTCGCGTCGATCAAATCGTGGTGATCAACAATACCCACTACAGTGATGGTCTACTGACTCGTCGTCTTGATCTTGAAACTGGCCGAGTATTGAAAACAGGTGAAATTGAAGCAGCGATTGAAAACCTCTATGCCTTGGATCGCTTCGAATTGATCTCTTATCACTATGAGGAAGTGGACGGGATCAACCAACTCGTGGTGGTGGTGGATGAAAAATCATGGGGGCCAAATTACGTTAACTTTCGCTTTTTCCTTGAAGATGATTTCACCACAGACAGCCAATATGGTGTTGGCCTCTCGACCAACTTCACCGATCTGAATTCCCAAGGTGGTGAGTTGACCATTAATTTGGAAATGGGCACTGATAAATTAGCCGAGGCGGAGTTTTATTCACCTATACTCTTCGGGCAAGAGCTATTTGCCACGGCAAAAACCACCTACAGCAGCGATAAACGCAGTATTCCGTTTTCCGACTTTGACGAGCCGCCACTAGAAAGTGCCTACGATTATTTCCCGATAACCTACTCACAGTTTATTGGCGAGTTAGCGCTGGGATATCAACCAACCCTATGGCAAGAGCTGAAATTGGGTGCTCGCTACGCTAAAGGGGATATTGAGCTCTCAACCATTCAATCAGCGGGATCGAGTAACTTCGAGCGCCTTGGTGCATTCGTACAATATCGTTTAGATACCTTAGACAATTATGCTCTTCCCACGCGTGGCGCATACTTGGATATCGAATATTTGGTCTCCCATGATGAAAGCCCCGAGATATTTGAAAGTGACTTTACCGGCCAATCACAAAGTGACACGGTGCACGAGTTATCGGTGGCAGGACGCTTTGCGACCACGTATAAACGTCATACTTTGGTCGGATCGGCAGACTACGAAATTGTACAGAGCAAAAATAACTACATTCCACTGGATCCCAAATCGATCGGTGGTTTCTTAAATTTATCTGGTATTCCCCGTAATAGCTTGATCGGACAAAACAAATTCTTTACGAGCTTGGTTTATCGCTACCGTTGGTTTGATAATGACTTTGGCATGTTCGAAGCGCCCGTTTATCTTGGGGCTTCTCTGGAACACGGTGGTGTTTGGTCGGATACCACGCTGACCCTAAGCCAGGCGCCACTCTATAATGCCGCGAGTGTGTTTGCAGGCATTGACTCGCCGATAGGCCCAATTATTTTTGGTTATGGCCGTACGGAAAGTGACCTAGATGCATTCTATTTGATCATTGGTACATCGTTCCGCTAGTGATGAAAAGTTGAACAAAAAAGACGAATAAATAGCTAAATTTAATGGGACTTTAGTCTTAAGTTGCTATGTTGGTCAAAGTGATGAGATTTTAATTTATCGTTAAATTTGCTATTCTGTCGCCCACAGTTTGGCCTCTGCGGCGCTGTTTCTCAATCATAATTGAATGAAAACATGGGCAATAGGGAGCCAAGTTTCCAAGGATGTTCACTCCTTTACTTTGAATCATAGTAATAACAAAAGGAGGAACCGCAATGAGAGGAAAAAGTCGTGCTTGAAGCCTACCGTAAACACGTCGAAGAGCGTGCAGCAGAGGGAGTTGTTCCAAAACCTCTAGATGCAGAACAAGTTGCTGGACTTGTTGAACTTCTGAAAAATCCCCCACAAGGTGAAGAAGAGTTTCTTCTAGACCTACTTGAAAACCGCATTCCCCCAGGTGTTGATGAAGCTGCGTATGTTAAAGCGGGTTTCCTTGCTGCCGTGATTCGTGGTGAAGCAAGCTCTCCGCTTGTCAGCCGTGAGCATGCGGCAAAACTGCTTGGCACCATGCAAGGTGGTTACAACATCGAACCATTGGTTGCCTTGCTTGATGATGAAGCGCTGGCGCCAATCGCCGTTGAAGCGCTGTCTCACACGTTGCTGATGTTTGACGTTTTCTATGACGTTGAAGAAAAAGCGAAAGCCGGTAATCAATATGCGCAACAAGTGCTTCAGTCATGGGCTGATGCAGAATGGTTCTTATCAAAACCTGAGCTTGCCGAAAAAATTACTTTAACCGTATTTAAAGTCACGGGTGAAACCAACACAGATGATCTGTCTCCAGCTCCGGATGCTTGGTCTCGCCCTGATATTCCTGTTCACGCTTTAGCAATGCTAAAAAATGAGCGTGAAGGCATTGTGCCAGATCAGCCTGGCAGCATTGGCCCGATCAAACAGATTGAAGCGCTAAAAGAACAAGGTCACCAACTTGTTTATGTTGGTGATGTTGTGGGTACAGGCTCATCGCGTAAATCAGCAACGAACTCAGTGCTTTGGTTTATGGGTGATGACATTCCTTACGTACCAAACAAACGTGCTGGTGGTTATGTCTTGGGTGGTAAAATTGCACCTATCTTCTTTAACACCATGGAAGATGCGGGTGCGCTACCTATCGAAGTTGACGTGTCCAAGCTCAATATGGGCGATGTGATTGATGTCTACCCATACCAAGGTAAAGTGGCCAACCATGCTACCGGTGACGTTCTCGCCGAATTCTCACTAAAAACCGATGTGTTAATTGATGAAGTTCGTGCAGGTGGCCGTATTCCACTGATCATCGGTCGTGGTTTGACAGAGAAAGCACGTCAATCACTAGGCTTAGCGCCATCTGATGTATTCCGTAAGCCAGCGGATGTTGCAGATTCGGGCAAAGGTTACACGCTTGCTCAGAAGATGGTGGGTAAAGCATGTGGCGTAACGGGCATTCGCCCAGGAACCTACTGTGAACCTAAAATGACCACGGTTGGTTCACAAGACACCACTGGCCCAATGACGCGTGATGAGCTAAAAGACCTTGCTTGTCTTGGCTTCTCTGCCGATCTTGTGATGCAGTCTTTCTGTCACACCTCAGCGTATCCAAAACCTGTAGACGTGAACACGCACCATACTCTGCCTGATTTCATCATGAATCGCGGCGGTGTGTCACTGCGCCCAGGCGATGGTGTTATCCACTCATGGCTAAACCGCATGCTGCTGCCTGATACTGTAGGTACGGGTGGTGACTCACATACTCGTTTCCCACTGGGTATTTCATTCCCTGCAGGCTCTGGTCTTGTTGCGTTTGCGGCCGCGACCGGTGTCATGCCACTGGATATGCCAGAGTCAATCTTGGTGCGCTTTAAAGGCGAAATGCAGCCAGGTATTACGCTACGTGATCTGGTACATGCCATTCCTTACCACGGCATCAAGCAAGGTCTACTGACCGTTGAGAAAGCCGGCAAGATCAACGAATTCTCTGGTCGTATTCTGGAAATCGAAGGGGTGGAGCACCTCACGGTTGAGCAGGCATTTGAACTGTCTGATGCGTCAGCTGAGCGCTCTGCGGCAGGCTGTACGGTGAAACTGTCTCAAGCATCGATCGAAGAGTACCTCAACTCGAACATCGTGATGCTGAAGTGGATGATTTCAGAAGGTTACGGTGATCGTCGTACGATCGAGCGTCGTATCGTTGCGATGCAAGAGTGGTTAGCAAGCCCAGAATTGATGTCGGCAGACAGTGACGCAGAATACGCACACGTGATTGAAATTGATCTCGCGGAAATCAAAGAGCCGATCCTTTGTGCGCCGAACGATCCAGACGATGCTCGTTTGCTCTCAGATGTTCAAGGCACGCAAATCGACGAAGTGTTCATTGGTTCGTGTATGACCAACATTGGTCACTTCCGTGCAGCGGGTAAGTTGCTAGAGAAGTTCAAAGGCCAGCTTGATACGCGTCTGTGGATTGCACCACCAACTAAGATGGACCGTGACCAACTAACTGAAGAAGGTTACTACGGTATTTACGGTCGCGCTGGGGTTCGTATTGAAACTCCGGGATGTTCGCTGTGTATGGGTAACCAAGCGCGTGTTGCAGACAAAACCACGGTGATGTCGACCTCAACACGTAACTTCCCGAACCGTTTAGGTACGGGTGCGAACGTCTATCTGTCATCAGCTGAATTGGCGGCAGTCGGTGCGATTCTTGGCCGAATCCCAACGGTAGAAGAGTACATGGAATACGCGAAACAGTTGGATGCAACGGCGGCGGATACCTACCGTTACCTCAACTTCCACCTGATGGGGCAGTACACCAAAAAAGCCGATACAGTGATTTTCCAACAGCCGGCTTAATAACATCTTCGATAATAAAAAACCGCTGAATTTTCAGCGGTTTTTTTACGTTAAGTAAAGTTTAACGGCGAGTCATACAAAAAGCAGCGGCAACGTTTCTTGCCGTTAGTTCTACGTTCTCTGCCGCTTCAGCCAACGCGGTTGGCAGATCAACGGAACGATTGACCACGGCAAAGACGGCATCGAGGCCATGCTCATGGACCACTCCGCAATCGGCCGACAGACAACCCGCGATGCCAATCACCGGCAAGCTGTGCTTTTTCGCTGTGCGCGCGACACCGATCGGGGTTTTGCCATGAATGGTTTGGCTGTCGATACGACCTTCACCTGTGATCACCAGATCCGCATCAGCGACGATTTCGTCTAAGCGAACTGCGTCCATGACAATCTCAATACCAGGGCGAAGCTCGGCGTTAAGCAAGCCTAGCAGCGCCGCACCCATACCACCGGCTGCGCCTGCACCTGCCATATCACGAACATCCACGCCAAGTTGCTGTTTAATGATCGAGGCATAGTGTGCCAAGTTTTCGTCCAAGATCGTAACCATCTCGGATGTTGCCCCTTTTTGTGGCCCAAAGACAGCGGAAGCGCCTTTTGTACCACATAGTGGGTTATCAACATCACACGCCACTTCAAGACGAACTTGAGCCAAACGAGGATCGAGTTGAGAGCAGTCAATCGTTGCCAATTTCGCTAGCTCACCGCCACCATAACCAAGCGCGTTCCCTTGTGCATCAAGCAGTTTGATGCCGAGAGCCTGCGCCATACCAATGCCACCATCGTTGGTCGCACTGCCACCGATGCCAACAATAATGTGTTCCACACCATGGTCGAGGGCGGCTTTGATCAACTCGCCCGTACCAAACGTTGTGGTGATGAGTGGGTTGCGCTGATCTGGTGTCACAAGGTGTAAGCCAGAAGCGGCCGCCATCTCGATGACTGCGGTTTTGCCTTCGCCGAGCAAACCAAAAAAGCCATCGACACGCTGGCCAAGTGGGCCCGTAACGGTATGTTCGATGATGGTGCCACCAGTGGCGTCAACCATCGATTGCACCGTTCCTTCTCCACCATCTGCCATAGGGAGCTTCACGTAGTGTGCATCGGGTAAGACTTGCTTAAATCCTTTTTCAATCGCGATTGCCACATCCATGGCAGTAAGGCTTTCTTTATAGGAATCTGGAGCAATTATAATTTTCATGTTTACCTCAATGCTTATACAAACAGACCAAATACGCCGAACATCATGACAGAGACAAAAGCGATCATTAAGCCAACCGCAGACTCATAAGGAATCAGTTTTAAACGCTCACGAATGTCCATATGAACAGCGCCGCCCGTTGCGTGGAAGAAGCTACCATGTGGCATATGGTCAAGAACAGTGGCACCAGAATGAATCATGGCTGCCCCCGCTAATGCTGGGACTCCCAGTTCAAGAATGGTGTGACTAAATACGTTAGATGCAACGGCGGTTCCTGCTGTGGTGGATGCTGTTGCAAGTGACATCATTGCACCGGAAATCGGGGCAAGGAGATAGGACGGTAAACCCGAAGCGGTGAGAATATCGATCAAGCCATTTTTAAGCCCTGAGTTCGCGATAATACCTGCGAGAGTACCTGTGCCAAGCAGCATGACGGCAACCGGTGCCATGCGCGAGAGGCCAGAGACTGCAAAGTGGTTGGTATCGGCGAATCGACCCATCACCACGGCACCGAGCAAACCGCCTAAAGGCAAGGCGATGAGCGGATCAACGTTGATGCCGGCAATTGGGCGCAAAGCCAATAGTGCAATTGCCACCAATGGCGCGACAATGGCAGCGCCAAATTTTGGCAGTTTGCTGTGATCCACTGCAATGACTTCGCTGGCTGCGACTTTAGAACCCTTATTGACCAGACGTTTCGCAATGAAATACGCCAGTACCAAACCACAAAGACCAGGAATCACACCAGCTGCCATCACTGAGGTTAATGGCACATTAAAGGCATCAGCGGCGGCGATTGCATTGGGATTTGGTGACATTACGTTACCGGCTTTACCGCCACCGACCATGGCAAGCAAAATCGCGGTTTTAGAGATATCAGCACGGCGAGCAATCGCCAACGCAATCGGAGAAACCGTAATGACGGCAACATCAACAAAAACGCCAACGGCAGTTAGAATCATGGTCGCCAATGCCAGGGCGAGAAGCGCGCGTGTTTCCCCCACTTTTTTGACGATAGTCTCTGCGATCGATGTTGCTGCGCCAGATTCAATCAAAACGCCAGCCAAAACACCGGCGGCAAGAATACGTAAAACCGCGGTCACAATACCTTGTGCGCCGCCGATCATTAGAGAAACGGTGTCGGTCAGTGAAACACCACCAATCACACCGCCGATAAGAGCGCCAATGATCATGCCGTACGCGGGTGGGACTTTTTTCAGTATGAGCGCAATGGCAACCACTAAGGCAGCTAAGGCTCCGAGGGTAGAGACTTCAATCATGTTCCATTTCCATATTATTGATAAGAGTATTTTTTGCTCGAATATAGAGATGGAATCTGATCGGGTCTTTAGTCGTTACAACAAATTTCACCCAGCTGACTGCTTTATTTTTTGTACATCTGCACAATTTCTTTGTTTTGAGGAGAACAACTCTAGCGCGATATAGAGTTGGAAGGTGTTATTTAAGTTGTTGAAATTTAGTGAGGTTATATCTTCAATCCTTTCAATTCGATAGCGGAGGGTATTACGATGGATATGAAGCACTTGGCAAGTTCGACATGCATCACAGTTCTGAGCAAAATATGCGGTGAGGGTTTTGAGTAGCACGCCTTTGCTGTCTTTTTTTTGCAGTTTCAGTAATGGATCCTGCAATTGTTCGGCTTTCCAAGGTTGTGAAAGGAGATCGCTCATCAACACAGGTAGCTTATGATCTTGGTAGAAGAAAACCGTGCCAGATTGCTCAGCCATCAATTGCATGGTGAGTTTGGCGGTTTCAAAAGATTGGGCTAATCCTGCCAATCCCTCAAAGTAGTCTCCGAGCGCAATTTTGATGGAAAAGTTTCCTTCTTTATTTACCCGTTTCAGTAATTGGTTGATGCGTTTAGTTTCCACTTCTTTGGACCAACCGTGGTCTGTGAGACTTATTGGTTTTAACACCACCACTTCGTTATTGGAAACGGATAAAATGCCTACAAGGTTATCACGCTCAGGATACTCAAGTAGGTGAACGATCTGCTGTAAGTGCTCTAACGAGAGCGAGGTTTGTTTGTCGGGAAAGACCTTTACCACAGCAGCAATTCTTGGCTCACTCAAATTTAAGCCAAGTCGCTCAGCGATGGAATTCAACTGGTTGTCATTCAGCGTCGCGCCAGAGATAAGCTGCAGAACCAGCTCTTCCCTGTGTCGCTTATTCCATTGCACTTGAGACATGAGGGCTGCTTGCTCAACGATGAGCTCTGCGGTCATCTTAACCAGTTCACCATAATGCTTCACTTCGTCTGGTGCGCCGGATACGCCAATGACGCCAATGACTTGTTCTAGAAAAAGGATCGGTAAGTTGATCCCAGGCTTAACCCCTTTAAGATGGCTAGCGGTGGCTTTATCGATCTCAACCACTCGACACTCCGTAATTGCGAGCACGGCACCTTCATGTTTTTGTTGCAGTCGCGATGCATCCCCCGAACCAATAATCCTTCCTTGATCGTCCATCACATTGACGGAATAGGGGATGATCTTCATGGTGCGTTCGACAATTTGCCGTGCAATAGTTTCGTTCAGTTTCATGCTTGAGAGTGGAGTCCAAGTGAGAATTTGTCGATAATAGTACCTGATCTCGTTATCAATAGAGAAAAACATGGATTACGAATTTAAGAAAAACATCCTAGATGGTCACTATTACTGCCATTGCTCAATGGACCATGAAATTGTTGGCCGTTGGGTTCAAGAAGAAATCGGCAAAGAGAGCACTAAAATCGCCCAAGTGCTGGCTTTAATTGCCGCCGCAAGAAGTAACCCGACAGAAGAGCTTTGCTTAAATGGCACCGAAATCAGCTTGATGATTTGTGGCGACGAAGTCACCGTGCAAGACAATGCACTGCTGCACAGTTACGAGCTTGAGGCAGAGAGCGAGTTCGAACTGTATGACTGTGAGAGTGTCGCATGTTGTGGTTTAGAAGACTTTGAACAGCTCATTCAGCAGTGGCAGTTGTTCGTTCGTCGTTGATGGATAGCTTGTTGCACGTTTATTGAACACTTGCTTTATATTTGTGAATGGAGCGCACTATTATGGTGCGCTCCATTTTTATTTTTGTAATTTTTAAAATTAATTTCATTTAAAAACAATAGGATAAAAAGTTGGCACGTTGCTTGGATTATCTAAAGCGTTACAGGATGAACGCTTTCAGAGAGGATGCAATGAAACTAATTAACGCCATTATCAAACCTTTTAAGCTCGATGATGTTCGAGAAGCGCTGGCGGATGTCGGTATTGAAGGCATGACCGTTTCCGAGGTCAAAGGCTTTGGTCGTCAAAAAGGTCACACTGAACTTTACCGTGGTGCGGAATATCAAGTGGACTTTCTACCTAAAGTCAAACTGGAGATCGCAACGCAGGCTGAGAATGTTGACCGTGTGATTGAAGCGATCACCAAAGCAGCCCACACCGGAAAAATCGGTGACGGTAAAATCTTTGTTTACGACTTGAGCCATGCCGTACGTATTCGTACTGGTGAAACTGACGTTGAAGCACTTTAACGATTCAAAGGATTGGAGAGATACATTATGGAATTAACAACAACAGTCTCGGAACTACGCTACGCGCTCGATACCTTTTTCTTCCTTATTTCTGGGGCGCTGGTGATGTGGATGGCAGCAGGTTTCGCCATGCTGGAAGCGGGGTTGGTTCGTTCAAAGAACACCACGGAAATCTTAACTAAAAACTTCTGCCTATACGCGATTGCGTGCACCACGTATTTAGTCGTGGGCTACAACATTATGTACGTGGATAACAGTGAAGGCGGTTGGTTGCCTTCGATTGGCGCATTAATTGGTAGCCAAGCAGAAGGGGCCGATCACTCACTTGAGTCCGATTTCTTCTTCCAAGTGGTGTTTGTGGCAACGGCGATGTCAGTGGTATCTGGCGCGGTAGCAGAGCGTATGAAGCTTTGGTCTTTCCTACTGTTCTCTGCCATTTTGACTGCCTTTATCTATCCGGTAGAAGGTTATTGGACTTGGGGTGGCGGCTTCTTGTCAGCGGTGGGTTTTAGTGACTTCGCAGGTTCGGGTATTGTGCACATGGCCGGCGCTGCGGCGGCTTTAGCTGGTGTACTGCTGTTGGGAGCGCGCAAAGGTAAATATGGCAAAAATGGCGAAGTATATCCAATCCCTGGTTCAAACATGCCATTGGCAACGTTAGGTACCTTTATTCTGTGGTTCGGCTGGTTTGGTTTTAATGGTGGCTCACAGCTAATGGTGTCTGACTTTGAAAACGCGACGGCGGTTGGGCAAATTTTCCTTAACACGAATGCTGCAGCTGCAGCGGGTGCTATTACCGCGCTATTGGTGTGTAAAACAACTTGGGGCAAAGCCGATTTAACCATGATTCTCAACGGCGCGCTTGCTGGTTTAGTTGCGATTACTGCGGACCCTCTTTCACCATCACCTTTGTATGCGGTGGCGATTGGTGCGGTAGCGGGTGCCTTGGTTGTGTTCAGTATCGTTGGTCTCGATAAGCTAAAAATTGATGATCCAGTGGGTGCGATCTCGGTTCACGGTGTGTGTGGCTTCTTTGGTCTCATGGTCGTACCAATCAGCAACGGTGATGCGAGTTTTCTTTCGCAACTATTTGGCGCAGCAGTGATTTTTGCTTGGGTATTTGGTGCAAGCCTTGCGGTTTGGGCAGTACTCAAAGCCACCATCGGCATCCGAGTATCGGAAGATGAAGAGATGGAAGGAATGGACATGCACGACTGTGGTGTTGGTGCGTACCCAGAATTCGTTACGGTAAAATAAGTTAATTAAGACATACTTTTTTACAAATAAAAATATCAAAAACCTGCTCATACCAGCAGGTTTTTTTGTTTTCCGTCATTGTTTTCTAAACTATGATGAATATAATAACGCTACTGATAAACGTTATCATTACGAATCTAAAGGATTGAATCAATGAAAAAGCTGCTTACTCTTTCTGCGCTTGCATGTGCGACGCTTGCTCCTACAGCAATGGCTGCTGAAGAGGTCAATGTTTACTCTTACCGTCAACCTTTCCTTGTTGAGCCAATGTTCAATGAGTTCACAAAGGAAACCGGCATCAAAGTAAACGTGATGTTTGCAAAAACTGGTATTGCAGAAAAACTCGCGCAAGAAGGCGAATACAGCCCTGCTGACGTAATTCTAACCGTAGATATCAGCCGCCTTGCAGAGCTAACAGACAAAGGTCTTGTTCAGCCAGTCAACAGCGAAATCATTGAAGCCAATGTTCCTGCTCAATACCAAGACAAAGAAAACGAGTGGTTTGCACTAACGACTCGTACTCGTAGCGTTTATTCTTCTCGTGATCGCGTTGGTAAGTTAGGCGATGCTTTCACTTATGAAGATCTTGCTAAGCCAGAATTCAAAGGCAAAATCTGTACTCGTAGCGGTAAGCACCCTTACAACATTTCGCTGGTCTCTGCGATGATTGCACACCACGGCGAAGCTGAAACCAAGAAATGGTTGGAAGGCGTAAAAGCAAACCTAGCTCGCAAACCTCAAGGTAACGACCGTGGTCAAGTGAAGGCAATTAAAGAAGGCCTTTGTGATGTTTCTCTAGGTAACAGCTACTACCTAGGTGCAATGGTTAACGATAAAGAGCAGAAAGCGTGGGCGGATGCGGTTTACATTAACTTCCCTAACCAGCAAACCACGGGTACGCACGTGAATATTTCTGGTATGGCGATGGCGAAATACGCACCAAATAAAGCCAATGCGCAGAAGCTAATGGAATTCCTAACAGGCGACAAAGCACAGCACATGTATGCGGAAGTGAACTACGAATACCCAGTGAAAGCGGGTGTGGAGCGTTCTGAACTTGTGGCTTCTTGGGGCGATTTCAAAGCAGACACCATTTCTCTAGATGACATCGCATCACATCACGCAGCAGCAATCAAACTGATTGATGAAGTGAAATTTGACCTTTAAATGAAACTAGGGGTATAACTATACCCCTATTTATTAAAGTGATATGAGATGTATTTGCAAACGCATCTGTGTTTCATACGCCCGTGCAGTTATTAGGCGATGAAAGAAAAAAAATACACATGGAAAACCAGTAGTGGGGCATTGGCTTTACTGCTGGTTTTGCCGATTTTGGCGATCTTCTATACCGCTGTCGGATACAGTGATGAGCTGTTTGCTCATTTGATGTCGACGGTGATGCCATCTTACATATTGAATACCATTCTTTTGACGACGGGCGTGTTAGTTGTCTCTCTCATTTTGGGTATTCCTAGTGCGTGGTTCATGGCCATGTGCAAACTTCCCACTGAAAAATGGTTGCAATGGGCCTTAGTACTGCCATTGGCTATGCCGGGGTACATCATAGGTTATATTTTTACCGATTGGTTTGATTTTGCTGGCCCTGTACAGATTTTACTGCGAGATCTCACAGGGTGGGGGCCAGGAGACTATTGGTTTCCTGATATTCGAACGGTAGCAGGGGCTACCTTCGTGCTGTCGCTCGTGCTCTATCCATATGTTTATTTACTCTGCCGCGCTGCTTTTATGGAGCAAAACGTCTCTTTACTGCAAAGTGCGCGACTCTTGAAGTGCAGTGCATGGGAGAGTTTTTGGCGTATTTCTATGCCACTTGCTCGTCCTTCGATTGCGGTGGGTTTGTCGCTGGTGGCGATGGAGACCATTGGTGACTTCGGCACTGTGAGCTATTTTGCCGTCAACACGCTCACCACTGCGGTGTATGACACTTGGCTTGGTTACTCCAACTTAAACGCGGCGGCAAAAATTTCAGCCTTAATGCTACTGATTGTCATCTTATTACTCAGTGCGGAGCGTTATAGCCGACGTAAGCAAAAGCTCTTCCAAGCGCAGTTCAATAGCCACGAAGATTTCCGCTATGAACTCAAAGGCTGGAAAATGTGGGCAGCACTGATTTGGTGTTGGGGTTTGGTCGCCATTGCCTTTATTTTCCCGTTGTTGCAGTTGGTGGACTACTCGATTACCTATTTTGAACAAAGTTGGACCAATGAATTTCGTCGCTTTGCCATGAATAGCCTTAAAGTCTCGATTGCAGCGGCCATCGTTGCGGTGATTGTCGCATTGATCGTCAATTTCAATCATCGTTTACACAATCAGAAAACCAGCTTGGCGTGCATTCGTTTATCGTCATTGGGGTATGCGGTGCCAGGCACCGTATTGGCGATTGGCATCATGGTGCCAGTATTGTCTATGGATCACTTGGTCAATGATGTTGCGAAATACATGGGATGGGGCAGACCAGGTCTGATTTTCTCAGGTACCATTTTTGCGATCATTTTTGCTATGGTCGTGCGTTTTTCTGCGGTGGCGATTGGCAGCATTGAAAGCAGCTTGAACAAAATCTCCCCTTCGCTTGATATGGCATCACGTACTATGGGCTGCCATGCCAATGCCATGTTGTGGCGTGTGCACTTCCCGCTGATCAAACGCGGCATGCTGATTGCTGGATTGTTGGTGTTTATTGAGTCGATGAAAGAGTTGAACGCTGCGCTGCTACTGCGCCCATTCAACTTTGAAACCTTGGCCACCTATGTATACAACTACGCCTCCGACGAGCGTTTGGAACTGGCTGCATTGCCGGCGGTGTTGTTGGTGTTGGTTGGATTGATCCCCCTTGTTATCGTTAACCGTTCACTGGAGCAGAGTCACTAATGAGTTGCGCACTATCGATTAAAAACCTGACTTGTCAATACGATGCTCAAACGGTGCTTGAGTCACTCTCTCTGGAAGTGGAACAAGGGCAGATTGTTTGTTTACTTGGGGCCAGTGGTTGCGGAAAAACCACTTTATTGAAAGCCATTGCAGGGCTGCTGCCTCTCTCTTCGGGAGAGATGAGTTTAAACTGCATGATGATCGATAATGGTGAGCATTGGGTGCCACCTGAGCAGCGTAATATCGGCATGATTTTCCAAGATTATGCGTTGTTTCCTCACCTGACTGTGGTAGAGAATGTGGCGTTTGGTTTGCGCGGTTGGAGCAGTGAAGCTCGCCAAAGCAAAGTCAAAGAAATGCTAGAGTTGGTGCATTTGTCTCCTTTTGCCGATCGTTACCCGCATCAGCTCTCGGGGGGCCAACAGCAACGAGTGGCGATTGCGCGTTCGTTGGCGTACAAGCCAGATTTGCTTCTGCTCGATGAACCGTTCTCGAACATCGACACACAAGTACGCCATGAACTGATTGCTGAGATTCGTAAAATCTTTAAGCAGCAAGGCGTAACAGCAATTTTCGTTACGCACAGCCGTGAAGAAGCGTTCGCTTTTGCCGATAAAATGGCGGTAATGAATCACGGTGTGATTGAACAATATGGCACGGCGTCTGAGTTATATTACAAACCGTCGAGCAAGTTTGTCGCGGATTTCCTTGGCGGCGGCAGTTACCTCCCAGCTAAGCGTTTATCGGAATCCGAGTTTGAAACCCATTTGGGCGTCGTTGAAGCCACTGCGCAGCAATCGATTTTGATTAATGATCCGTGTGAGTTGTTGTTGCGTCCTCAGCATATTCAAATCAGTGCCGCAGAGGAAAGCAGTATCCGTATTATGGAGCAGCAATTTATGGGTGATCACTGCCGCTATGTGATCGAAGCCAATGGCAATAAATTGTTAGCCAGTTCGGCGGAAGCGCTCAATATCGGACAAATGGTCTCGGTGAAAGTTGATACCCAAGGCATCTTGGCGTTTTAAACGAAAAAAGCCCGACCTAGGGTCGGGCAAATGGTACGTCATGTGAACAACCGTGAGGTTGCGTTTAAAGAGCCAGAAACTCTTTAAACTGATGAACGACCAGTTCGGCAGTCTCTTTATCCTGCATCTCAGCAAAAATGCGCAGCAGTGGCTCAGTACCGGAGAAGCGAGCAATGACCCAGCCTCCGTTTTTGAAGTACACTTTCGCCCCATCGTCATAACTGACTTTTTCGATCTCAAAGCCAAATTCAGGCAACTGTTTTTTGACATAAATTTTGTCGTACAGCGATTGTTTGGCCGCTGGTTTGAACTTGCAATCACCTTCTGCCATGTAGGCATAGCCGTACTTGCTGTAGATCTCTTCTAATAGCTCAGAAAGCTTTTTGCCCGTCACGGAAATCATTTCAACTAATAGGCTCGATGCAAACACGCCATCTTTGCCTTTGATATGACCACGAATGGTTAAGCCACCCGAACTCTCACCACCGATCAAAGAGTCGTCCGCTTCCATCTGTGAACTGATGTGTTTAAAGCCTACAGGCACTTCAAAACACTTCTCACCATGATCGGCAGCGATTTTATCCAACAGGTGCGTGGTGGCGATGTTGCGAACCACAGAACCTGTCCAGCCTTTGTATTTGAGTAGGTAGTAATACAATAGGATCAACACTTCGTTCGGATGAATGAAGTTGCCTTTTTCATCGATAATGCCCAAACGGTCTGCATCGCCATCGGTACCAATGCCGATGTCGTAGCCTTGTGCCGACACAAGGTGTTTCAGACGATAAAGAGTCGCTGCGCTTGGGGATGGCATTAAGCCGCCAAAGTCAGGGTTCTTGCCATCGTTGATCACGTCGACATCACAGCGTCCATTGATCAACACCGTTTGCAGGGCGTTCTTCGCTACACCAAACATAGGATCGATCAACACGCGTAGGTTGGCCTTTTTGATTGCTTCGATGTCGATGAAGTTGATGATGGAATCGACAAACTCGTTCATCGGGTTGATGATGACAATTTGTTTGTCTTCTACCGCTTGTTCGAAATCGACACTTTGCACTTGATCCAAGGTCAGATGAGCAATTTGCGCTTCGATTTTCTGCGTGATCACTTCGTCCGCATCACGGCCACCTTCAATGAACACTTTCACGCCATTGTAGTCGGCAGGGTTGTGAGAAGCGGTAATGCACGCCGAGTATGCGCAGCCCATTTCTTTGGCTTTGAACATGACGATAGGCGTTGGGACAAACTTGTTGATGAAGCTCACCACAATGCCATTCGCGGCAAGGACTTCGGCAAACCAAGCGCCGGCTTTATCCGATAGAAAGCGACGGTCATAGCCAATCACGAAACCGCGTTCAGCAACTTGTTCGTTATTGATGATGTTGGCTAGGGCCTGTGCGACCAAGCGAACGTTATCTTTGGTGAACTCTTCGCCAATAAAAGCGCGCCAGCCACCGGTTCCAAATTTGATCATAATTCGATCTCCCTTAGGAAATGGCCCGTGGGCCATTTCCCAAACTATTTGCTAGCGATAACGTGATGGGATTAACCCAAAACGACCATAACCTCATTCACGGTGCCTTCTGCCTGCGCAGGAACGGCACCTTCGATCGCTTGACCATTTAACGTGATGGATTTAACGCCCTTAGAAACACCTTGTGGGTTTTCTACTTTGATTTGGTAAGTCGCGCCACGCCATTGACGAGTCACTTCAAAACCAGGCCACGCTGTTGGAATACATGGGTCGATCTCAAGTGAATCAAAACCAGTACGCACACCGAGAATGAAGTTGGTGGTCGCGTAGTAAGCCCAACCTGAGGTTCCCGTTAACCAAGGGTGGTTTGCACGACCATGGTCTTGGTGGTCACGGCCCATGATGAACTGAACGTACGAGTACGGTTCTGCCATGCGCGTTTCAATGATGTCGTTTTGGTTGTATGGGTTGAGTGAGTCGTAAAGCTCCATTGCGCGATCACCACGGCCCAGTTTCGCTTCCGCTACCCAAGCCCATGGGTTTGGATGCGAGAAGATAGCGCCGTTTTCTTTCACGCCTTGGTAAACGCGAGTGACGAAACCAATATCATCGTTTGGTGTCGCGAACGATGGTGCGTTTAGGTGTAGGCCGTATTTCGAGAACAGGTACTCGTATACCGCATCCATCGCCTTGATGCCACGCTCGTGGCTGACTGCGCCAGACAGTACTGCCAGCGAGTTTGATTCAAGGTGCACTTTGCCTTCCACTTGGTCGAAGGTACCGATCTTGTCGCCATCTTTGGTCAAACCACGGATGTACCATTCGCCTTTCTCATCCCACAAATGAGTTTCACACGCTTCACGAACGCCGCTTGCCATCGCTTGGTATTTGTCTGTCGCCGCTTCGTCATTACGGAAGCGAGAAAGCTCTAGGAAGGCTTCCAGTGCCCAGAAATGCAGGAATGACACCATGGAAGACTCACCACCACCTAGGTTTAGACAGTCGTTCCAGTCTGCGCGTAGACCTTTACAGATACCCGTTTGACCAACGTATTCTGCGGAGAAATCCAACGCCGCCATCATGTGCTCATACACAGTCGCGTTGCCGCCGTCTGCATAAGGAATCACTTCATCAATAAAGCCGATATCGCCCGTCTCTTTCACATAGTTCAAGATGGTTGGCACGATCCATAGGTGGTCGTCTGAACAGGTGTCTTTGATACCGTGGATCTTGTCATCGTCAGATGGTGTTGGGACAACGGTTGGTGATTTTGATGGTTTGACATCGGCTTTTTCTGGATCGAACCAATCTGGATCAAATAGGTGCAAACCGTAACCCGCTTTCACTTGGCCGCGAAGCAGATCAACTAAACGCTTACGCGTCATCGCTGGGTTGGTGTGAGGAACCGAAATTGCGTCTTGCGCGGTATCGCGGTAACCCAAGCCTGTGCGGCCACCCACTTCAATGAAAGAGGCAAAACGAGACCACACCACACACGTTTCTGCTTGGTATAGAGTCCATGCGTTGATCATGGTATCCAAACCTGCGTTTGGTGATTTCACTTGGAACTTCTCACAACGCTCATCCCAGTGTGCTTTGATACCAGCAAAGGCCTGATCGACTTTAGCAAGATCTTGGTATTTCTCGCGCAGTTTCGCGCCGTTCCCTTTACCAACACCAAGAATTACAGCAAAGCGGACTTTTTCGCCTGGTTGTAGAACGAATTGTTTGTGCAAAGCGCCACAGTGGTTGTAACAGGTTTGTGCAGTGTTAGAACATTTGCCTTGTGCCACAGCGATTGGGTTTGCTTCGTCACGGTACATACCTAGGAAGACATCGCGTTGGCCGTCGTAGCTGTCAGCATCAAACGTGGCTGTTAGGTAGTAGAAACCTAAGAAGTCGTCGGTGTTGTAGTATAGATCGTACTCAATCACGCCATCTTTGTACTCGGTACCTGCAGAGTACAAGGACATCTGATGGTTTTGGTTATCCGACTTAATGTGGCTGAAAGAAAACTCTACGTAGTTGAAGGCACTGATGGTGCGCACTTCGTCAGAGGTGTTCTCGATTTCAACGTCCCAAACTTCCGCGTCTTCACCTTTTGGTACAAACAGGGTTTTGTTGGCAACGATGCCATTGTATTCACATTTGAATTTTGAGTAAGACAAGCCATGACGTACTTCGTACTTAGCTTGTTCCAGGCTTTTCGCCACTGGCTGCCATGAAATTGACCAGTAATCACCCGTTGCATCATCGCGCAGGTAGACATAGTGCCCCGGACGATCTTGAGTAAAGTTTGGACGGAACTTGGTCACACGGTTGTACTCAGGAGAGTGATAGAAAGAGTATCCCCCTGCGTTGTGTGAAATAACGGTACAGAATTTTTCGGTACCTAAGTAGTTGGTCCATGGTGCCGGTACATCCGGGCGAGTGATGACGTATTCACGATTGTCATTATCGAAATAGCCGTATTTCATTGTCATTTCCTTTTCAACAAACTGCTTGGTAAGGCAGTCAAAAACTAAAGCTAGTGAAAACTTAGGAAAGCGAGGCTTTCATTCGGTTGTTCATTTCCATGGCTGGCGATACTTGATGCCCTGTTTGTCCAGTAGCGGCAAGTGACCTTTCAGCCTTGATAAAAAGTCGTTCCAATCACGATGTTCTTTCTGTGTCCAACACGCTTCGGCGAGTGCAATAATGCGTGGGAAGACCATGTAGTCCATTCGCTCAGGGTTATTGATGATTTCGCACCAAAGAGCCGTTTGGATTCCCCAAATTCGCTTATGAATTGGGTCGTCAGCCGGAATATTGGCAAGCGGCTCGTAGTTGTAGGCTTTTTCGAGTGGCAGTGGATTGGCCCAATCTACCCCCGGCTCTTCCGGTGCGTAATCTTGTGTCATATCGAGATAAGTGGTTTGAGCGGGTTGAAGTACCACATCAAAGCCTTGACGGGCGCAGTTCACCGCCGCTTCTTCACTTAACCACGAGTAAATCACGGTGTCCTTACTCACTTTGTCACCGTGTTGTGCTTCTTCCCATCCCAACATTCGTTTGCCAAGACTGCGCAGCTTTTGCTCGGCGTGACGCAGTAAGTGACCTTGCAGCTCCTTGTAATCCTGATAGCCATGTTGCTTCATCAAGGCTTGACAGCTTGGGCTGTTTGACCAAACCCCGTGAGGTACTTCGTCGGCACCAATATGAACGTAGGGTGCCGGGAACAGTTGGGCGATTTCTTCCAGCACACCATCTAAAAATTGATAGGTGGTGCTTAAGCCGGGATTAAGAACGTTATCGGAGTAATTTTGAATACTGCGATAGACGGTGTCGTCTTCTGCTTCGACCAGCATTTCCGGCAGCGATTTAATCGCTGCGCGACAGTGACCAGGAACGTCAATTTCAGGAATGACCATGATGCTGCGCTGCGCGGCATAGGCGACCACTTCTTTGATCTCTTCTTGGCTATAGAACCCGCCATAACGCTGCGAAATATGGGTATATTGGGGCTCAATCGCTTCATCGACACCACGCCAAGCACCAACCTCTGTTAATGCTGGGAATGCTTTGATTTCAACGCGCCAGCCTTCATCGTCCGTTAAATGCCAATGAAAGGTATTGAACTTATAGTGGGCGAGGAGATTAATTAGACGCTTGACTTGCTCAACCGAGTGGAAGTGGCGAGAGCAATCCAACATCATGCCGCGATAGCGAAAACGTGGGCTGTCAGAAATTGAACAGCAAGCCAACTGGGCCTCTTGCGTGAGCGAGTTGTAATCAAGCAGTTGTAACAGGCTAGCGGTAGCGTGGACAAAGCCAGAGCTAGAGCCCGCTTCAACGCGTACTTGCTCTTGGCTAATTTTGAGTTGATAAGCTCCTTCATCCAGAGTTGGGTTGCTGCGGTAAATGATTTCTCCCACTTCGCTGGTGGCAAGTTTAAACTGATGCAAACGCGCCATTTCGTCCATGAGCCAAGTCACCGCGGAGTCTGCCAATGCGGATTGGCAAGTGATGGCTGACGATGGTGTGAGAGAAAAATGCCCAGCATCAACATGCAACGCATTTGATTTAGGTAATAGTGAATAGGCGCTGGCTAACGTAGGAGCGATGGTTTCGCGTTCACGGTAGGGTGAAGCAAGAACGATCGGGGTGACATCGACGTTAGAGCGCACCCGCTCACCTTCATGGTGATACTCGACAAAAGCTTCATTCAATCCATCGGAATAAAAACGGAATGGATTGGTCAGTACGGTGAACTCACAATAGAAGTGATGATTGGCCGGTAGCACCAAGCTATCTGGTGTTAACTGACAGAAACTCCCAATTTGCGTTAAGGTGCCATGCGAAATGCTGCCTGGCTGAATAAAACGAGTAAAGGCAAAGGTTAAAGACCAGTTGGGTAAGTCTTGATCGCTGAGGTTATGCAGCGTCATACCAAAACGGCAGTTTTGCTTTTGTTCTGAAAGGACAACCAGGTCGATACGATATTCCATAAACGATTCCTAATTTGTTGCCACAGCATAGAGGTTATGTTCGCTTTTACCTGCAAACATGAGTGCGCCCTCTATGGCGTCATACTGAGCTTCAACGATCCACTGTTGTACTGGTGGAGAGAGCCACTTAACAATACGCTCGGCAATGCTGCCCATTAGACAGATGCGTGTTGCCCCGCGTTTATTTAAGGCAATCAGGAACATTTCAATGTCTTGCGCTGTTTGTTTTAGCATCTCGATCGCCAGTGCGTCGCCTTGTTCGGCATGCTGGAAGATCGCAGGAGAAAATTGGCCATAATCACGAGGTAAAGCGGTTTTTGACCACTCAACAATGGCATCCACGTCATGATGGAAATGCGTCATAACATGCTCACATAACGGTGTGTTTTCGCGGATCCCATCTTGAGCTAGGAGTACTTGTTGAATAAGGCGAAGGCCCATGACAGCGCCGCCCCCTTGATCCGAAATAGGGAATTCGCGGCCGCCTACCACGTGTTGAGTGGTGCCTTGCAGATAGATGCCACATGAACCCGTACCTGCAATCATGATGGCACCATCTTGACCATTATGTGCACCAATACAGGCGCCGTAAGCGTCGGTATTGAGTGTCATGCTGGCAAACGGATGTGTTTGTTGCATAAAGCTTTGCCAAGAGGCTTTATGTTCTGCTCCGGCTAAAGCCAATCCTACATGCATGCGAGAAAAATCTTGTGTGGATAAACCGCCTTGTGTGGCCGCGTCTTGAATGGCAGAAAGAATCGATTCCATTGCCACAGAGGCGCCCAGCATAATGTTGGCACTGCCGCTTTTGGCTTCACCAATAAAGTGCCCTTGAGCATCTTTGATGCGTGCTCGGCAAGAAGTGCCGCCCCCATCGATTCCTACGTATAAATGCGTCATGTTATTTTCCTAGCGTGGCTGAGTTGTAGTGTGTCTGGCTCATGATCGCGAGAAGATACCAAGCCCCATGAGGGATCCATTGCTCTCCCCAGCGCCAGTTTTGTAATAAGTCGTCTTTTTGTTTTTCAGGATTAAAGGCAATGTCGTTTTCATCATCAAAGCCTGAAGTGATGCCGTTACAGACGCCCCCTTTGGCGTTGAAGAAACCGAATTGAGGCAAATAGTCAGGATTGTTACGACCATGCCCATCCAGCATACACATATCGTAAGGGTTGAGACCCAATACCCAATCGAGTGAGCGCTGAGCCAATACGGCCATCTCATGACTGAGGCGAGCATCTTGCAGATGAGGTTGCACCAAGTAAGCCATTGAGGCGATGGAGCCTAAACGCGCATTCTCACCTTGCCACCAGTACCCAGACTCATTGTTTTGGGCGACAAAAAACGCATCACGCTTATTTTCGTTTACGCCTTTGACATATTGTCTTGGGTAGCTAAATGGGTTATTCACTTTATGAGTAATGTTTAGCTCAAATTCACATGCTTGGTGCACGACTTCTCGCGCTTGTTCCATTAGTTCAGAGTTGTGTTCAATCGAGAGGTATTCGCACAGGGCAATAACAGGTAGGCCTGCTTCCGCTGCGTGGAAATAGGGACGAGAACCATCCAGATTGGCAGACCAATAATGGGCAAACTGCTCATCACTTTGCTGTCGAGTACACAAGCGTGATGCCCAAATTCGGCTTTCCGCGAGATAACGCTCTTCTTGAGTGGCACGATAGAGCTCAACAACAGCGAGCAGAGCGCAATACTCATCAATGATGTTTTCTTGACCATCGTTGAGGTATTGAGGGTTGTACTCTTTGAGATGCCAGTAACCATTCTCTGCAGCATTGAGGTATTTTTGTTGGTCAAATTCACCGTGTACATCGAGACGAGAGGCGGCCGCTAGAGCTGCGATGCTGACGCCGCCGCCTTGACGAAACCCAGCTTGATAGTCATCAGATTTATGACCTTGCTGAGTTTCGTAAGAGCAGATCTCGCGTTGTTTGATGTCTTTACTCCACTTATCGAACACCGTGGTATAGAAGAAGCCTTGGCTGTCTTGCATTCTGACGAGGAAATCCGCGCCATGCAGCGCTTCTTCTTTCAAACGTACTTGGCTGAAGGCGGGTAGGATCTCATGACCAGAGAGCAGTTCTAGCCCTTTAAGCATGTTCCAAACCACCATCGGCGTTTGCTGTGGGTTGAGATAATTGGCATACGAAAGATGGCTGAGGTATTTGCTCACGTCGCCAGATGCGTCGTACCAACCGCCGTGTACATCGACGGTTTTATTACTGTTTAACAGTGGTGCGTTGCGATCTTGCAGGTCAAAAATGCCGCCACAGCGCTGTGATTTAAAGTAATGCAGTACATCGGAAAAAGTTTGCTGCATCAACAGCGATTGGCCGATAGTGAAGTTTGCTGAACGATGATTATCAAAACGAATATAGAACTCGCCGACTTGGTCGAAGTCTGAAAAATCAATCGTGTAAAAGTAACCTTGGTGCCAATTGGCGACTTTGCCTACTTTTTCGATTTCTAATGATGCCACGGTCTGATGGCCATTGGCGCACACCAATAAGGCAGCATAAGACGACAAACGCGACTTATTACTTTGAATGACCGCATGTTTGGGTCCACTCAGTTCGTAGCCTAGGTGATTGGTGAGTAGCAGCATTACAAATCTCCGACATGTCGCAAAATAATAGGTAGTAACAGTGAGAGCCAAGGCAACGCCTTGGCTCAATTAGGTTTAGTTTTCGAATAGGTAACAACGAACAAAGTGGTTTTCAGACAGTTGAGTTACTTCAGGCAGCTTCTCACGACATTTCTCTGTTGCGTGTTCACAGCGGCCAGCGAAAGGACAGCCAACGGAATCTGGAGTCCAAAGTGGAATTTCCCCTTTGTTGCCTTTGAGTTTTTCATGAATCGATTTCGATGGATCTGGCACCGCAGAAACCAACAACTGCGTGTATGGGTGTTGAGGATCGTGAATGATCTCATCGGTATCACCCCATTCCACCATGTGTCCCACATACATTACCGCCAGATCTTCCGCGATGTAACGAGCCGTTGCGATGTCGTGCGTGATGTAAAGAAGAGACATCTGTTTTTCGAACTTCATCTCTTCCATCAAGTTAAGGACACCAGCACGAATCGATACGTCCAGCATTGAGGTCGGTTCGTCGGCAAGCACCACTTCTGCGCCTACAGCAATGTTACGCGCCAAGTTGACACGCTGACGCTGACCACCAGAAAGCTGATGCGGAAACTTTTCTGCAGTGGCTTTCGGTGGAATCAAGCCCACTTGTTCAAGCAGGTCGTATACGCGTTCTTCCAACTCTTTCTTGTTGCCCGGTGCGACCTTTTTGTGGATCAGTAGCGGGCGCGCAATATGATGGAAGATATTGTGTGTTGGGTTGAGTGAACCAAATGGGTCTTGCCACACCATTTGGATCCCTTCGCGATAGGTCATGAGATCTTTCTTTGATGTGATCTCTTGAATATCACGCCCTTTGTACTCAATGACGCCATTCGTTGGGGCGTACATCTTGGCAATCATTTTGGCTGTCGTGGATTTGCCTGAGCCAGATTCACCCACGACAGACAGACCACGTGCTTTGTACATTTTGAACGACACGTCGTTGATCGCACGCATCTTGGTTTGTTTTAGAGCATTACTGTTGAGGGGAAAGTCTTTGACGACATTTTTACCTTCAATCAGTAGCTCGCCATATTCTTTGCTCATAATTGTCTCCAGTCTTCTTACTGCTTATTTCGTTGTGTTACAGCTTGTTTTGAGCAATCGGTTCGCCATAAAGGTGGCAGTTTGAGAAACGGCCTGGCTCGATTTGTCTTAAGCTAGTAGCGACTTTGGTACAGGTGTCATGCACTCGATCACAACGTGCCTGGAAACGGCAGCCCTGAGGAACCTCTAGTAAGTTAAGAGGGTTACCTGGGATACCTGTTAACTTGGTTTTTGGACCCGTTAACGGAGGGAAAGAGCTACCCAACCCTTTGGTGTAAGGGTGGTAAGGACTTTCCAAAATTTGTTTAGCGGGAGCGACTTCAATCAGTTCACCGGAATACATGATGCCAATGCGGTCTGAAAACTCGACCATCAACGACAAGTCATGGGTAATGAACAGAATCGAGAAGCCGAACTCTTCTTTCAATGCGTAGATTTTTTGCAAAATCTCACGCTGTACAACCACGTCTAGTGCTGTGGTTGGCTCATCCATGATGATCATTTTCGGATTGAGAGCCAACGCGATTGCAATTACCAAGCGCTGACGCATGCCACCAGAGAACTGGTGAGGGTAGTCATGCAAACGGCTTGGGTGAATGTCCACGATCTCCAGCAAACCTTCTGCGCGGCGTTTTGCCTGCTCACGCGTCATATTGGTGTGGCGCATGATGACGTCACAGAATTGATCTTCCATCGTCAGCACTGGGTTCAGCGCGTTCATTGCACTTTGGAAAACCATCGACATTTCGCTCCAGCGGAATGCCTGCATGCGCTCATCACTGTATTGCAAGATGTTTTCACCATTGAAGATGACTTCCCCGCCAGTGATAAACGCTGGCGGCTTGTGTAGACGCATCAATGAGAACGCAACGGTGGATTTGCCACAGCCTGATTCGCCCGCTAGGCCAAATACTTCGCCTGGTGCAATATCAAAGCTAACGTTGTTACAAGCGCGGACATCGCCCGCGTCTGTGATGTAGTCAACGCAAAGGTTGCGGATTGAAATAAGTGGTTCGGTCATGATTATTTATCTCCGCTCCAAAGTGCATTTTGCGGTGCCATTTCAGGCTCACGCTCTTTCTTGTCTTCTTTCGCTAGCTTCTGCCAGCGCTTCATTCCTTTGTGAGAACGAAGTTGTGGGTTCGCAATCTCATCGACCGCAAAGTTCAGTAATGCAAGGCCAGTGACGAGTAGTGTCAGTGCGATACACGGAGCAAGCAGTTCCCACCATGCGCCAATCAGCATTGAAGAGGAGGTCTGTACGTTGTACAGCATGATGCCCCAACTGATGGTGTTTGGATCGCCCAGACCAAGGAAGGAAATGATCGATTCCATGGTGATGGCGTACATTACCGAGCCGATGAAACTCGCACCCACAATTGGAATCAGGTTTGGCAGAATCTCAACAAAGATGATGCGCCATGAAGATTCGCCCAGTACTTCTGCGGCTTTAACAAATTCTTTTTCACGTAGTGCAAGGGTTTGAGAGCGGACAACCCGCGCCCCCCAGGCCCAGGAGGTACAGCCGATGATAATGGCAATGGTCATTGGCCCTGCTTCACCGATAAAGGCGGCAAGAACGAACAGCAATGGATACTGAGGAATAACCAGCATGATGTTCATCGCAGCGGTGAGAATGTCATCAACACGACCACCAAAGTAACCCGCTGAGATACCAATAACGGTTGCGAGGAAACACACGGTGATACCCGCACCAAAACCAACCGCAAGTGACACTCGTGCACCGTAAGCTAGTTGTGACCATACGTCACGCCCCATACGAGAAGTACCCAGTACGTGATCGGCTTTCTTCGACAGAAGAAGAGTACGACGGTCATCGGCAAGGTTGGTAGCAATCCAACCATTTGGATCTGCTTGCGCGGCTTTGACGACGAAACTTGGGTATTCGTGTGGGTTACCAGTACGTTTATCTGGAGCATGTTTGGTGATCAGTGGCGCTGCGACCGCCATAAAGATAAACAGACAAACAATGACCAAACCAACGCGAGCAATCGCATTACCTAGAATCAGCTTAAATAAGTTGTTCATGATTATTTGCCTCCCTTGCGTAGGCGAGGATCGAGTACGACATACAGCATGTCGGCAATCAGGTTAAATGACAGCATAAACAGAGTCATGATTAACAATTGGCCTTGTAGTACTTGGTAGTCACGTGCATTGATCGCATCAAGCAGGACTTTACCCAAACCTGGGTAGTTGAAGATGATTTCAACAATCAGCTGACCACCGATGGCCATACCGAGTGACATGGATAGAGCAGTCACACTTGGTAGCAGTGCGTTACGAGCTGCGTAGTTGAACACCACGCGGTTTTCGCTTAAGCCTTTGCCTTTCGCCATAGTGATGTAGTCTTCTGCTAGCAGGTTGATCATGTTGTTACGCATGTTCACCAAGAAGCCACCAATTTGAACGATAGACGCACAGAAGAGAGGTAGGACGGCGTGATAAGCAACATCCTTGAAGTAGGCCCAGCTCGTCCAATCTGGAATGGTACCAGGCGTGTATGCATAGCCCGTCGGGAACCAACCAAGACCGATTGCAAAGATAAATAGGGCTAGCATTGCGATAACCACCTGAGGTACAGCTTGAATAATCAACATACCTGGTGTGATGAATGCATCGTATTTACTACCACGACGCCATGCTGCGAAAATACCCAGAATAGAGCCGATTGAGAATGAAAGAATAACCGCAGTACCAGCTAGGAAGAGGGACCAACCAAATGCGCTGCCTAATAGGTCATTAACACTCAGTGGGTAGAATTTAATAGAAGTACCAAGTTCCCAGCTTAGAATGCTCTTAATGTAAGTGAAATACTGAACATAAAGGGGACCATCGACAAAACCTAGCAGTTTCTTCATTGCCTCAATACGTTCTGGCGTTACCTGTGTGGTTGCATTCGCAAACATCATGGTAACTGGATCGCCAGGCATTGCTCGAGGAATAATAAAGTTTAATGTTGCCGCGACTAGCAGCGCGACCATATAGAACGACAAACGTCTTAAAAAATAACCCATAACTCACACCTTACTCACCCAGACTTTTTCCCTGTTTCTGGTTTCAGGTCGCTCGTGACCAAATTCAGAGCGAAAAATCCCCTGACGACTGGCGCCATAAACAAACTAGGTCTGAGAGGGATTTTATAGCGGCGCACGGGATGCGCGCCGCGGGAGATGAACTTCTACTTATTTAACTGGTTTTAGGTCCAGTACGTGTAGTAGACGCTCTGGGATGCCTGCCCAAATGTTTGGACGGCCCTTCGGATTTTCTTCTGTCCACCAACCAGTGAAGCGCTTGGTGTTGTATTGGTACATGTAAGCACCAGACATTACAGGGATAGTAACTTGATCCGCTGCGATGATTTGCTGGATGCCATGAGCAATGGATAGCTGCTCTTTCTTGTCAGCCGTTTTGTAGAAGCTGTCAAGTAGGTTGTCCAGTTTGTCATTGGTGTAGAAGTGCATCGCGAAGCGTGGCATGCCTTCACCTTTCTGTAGTGCAGAGTTGTATGCACTGTTCCAGTATAGGTGTGGATCCGCACCGTGGAAGTAGTTGGTGTACGCCACGTCGTAAGTACCATCAAGCATTGCTTGGTTGTACACTGCGAACTCAGGAGTACGAGCACGTGCTTTAATACCTACTTCAGCAAGCTGCTCAACCGCTAGTTGAACTGTGTTGTTGAAGTCAGTCCAACCGTTTGGAGATTGGATGAGTAGCTCAAATGGTTTGCCAGATGGAGTATCAACGAAACCGTCTTTGTTCACATCTTTAAAGCCAGCTTTCGCTAGAAGCTTCTTCGCGCCTTCAACGTTGTAGGTGTTGTAGCCTTTGTACTTGTTGTGAGTCTTTTCGTCAGACCACGCTTCGAATGCATAGCCAAGGCCAGATGCGAAGTCGTTCACTGTACCGCCACCGTAGAATGCGATGTCGATGATAGTTTGACGGTCAAGAGCCATTGAGAATGCACGACGGAAATCAACGTTAGTCAGAGCTTCGTTCTTCGCTGCATCTGGGTTCTTGAAGTTCACAACGAACGCTTGAGTACCTGATGGTGGGTACCAGTACTGATGGTTAGGGCTCGCTGCTGCGTAAGTACGGTCAATATCTGGAATGAAAGAAGAAGTCCAGTCTAGCTCAGAGTTAACGATTTTACCCAATAACTGGTCGTTGTTTGCGATCTGAGGTACACGCAGACAGTCAACTTCTAGGTTCGCAGAATCCCAGTAGTTAGGGTTACGACACTGAATGTATAGCTGAGGAGTGAAGGTGTCGATAACCGTAAATGGACCAGTACCTACAGGGTTTTCGTTCGTGAATGTTGTTGGATCTTTCACTTCTTTCCATACGTGCTCAGCAACGATAGGAACAAGAGAAATTTCGTAAGGTACGTTTGAGTTAGCTTCGCTTAGACGGAAACGAACTTGGTAGTCATTCAGTTTCTCTACGCTAGTTACCCACTTGTTGATACCACGTTGGTCAAGTTCTGGTTTGTTCTTAAGTAGAGCATAAGAGAACACAACGTCGTCAGCATTGAATGCTTGACCGTCAGACCATTTAACACCTTTACGGATGTCAAACGTTACGCTCATTAGGTCATCAGACATGCGGAAGTCTTCAGCAAGACGCATAACTGGCGTGTTGCCGTGCATCTCATTGAAAACAACTAGTGGCTCATAGATGAAGTCCGTTGTTGTGCGAAGGTTAGTCGCCAAGTACGGGTTAAAGTTACGTACCATTGTAGGGTAAAAATCAGGTACGATGGTCAGCTCACTACGAGCTGCCGCTGGTGCTGAAATGCTGGTCGCTGCTGCGGCGATAACTGCAGTTGCTAGAGCTGTCTTTTTAATATTGGCAAGCATAGCTGTTCCTTACTATTTTGCTTTCATTTCACAATGTTTGGAATGTCATCAATTGATAAACACTCTCCAAGACCTACCTCTGATAATCATTTACCAAAGTGGCCTGTAGGCCTTAGGCAAGGCTAAGAAAACACCTTAGCGAGAAAATAATCAAATAGCATTCCCGTTAAAAACGTTAAAACTCCCAATAACTCCGTTATAAACGTCATTTTTTTTATCTGAGTTGGTTTTTTGAGCAAAAAATGGACATTGATGTGTGTCGCATTGTTCTTAATGTAGGTAGGTGCTTGTTAGTGGTTACTTACTTCTTTGGCTCTTTGTACTATGGATATTAGGCTTCTAGGTCTAAATGAGGATCTCGCTCACACAGCAAAATGACGTTAATTAATCGACAAAAATTTAATCTGCCGTTCTGTTGTGATTGATCTCGCAATATGGTTTAAAAGTCCCCACTTTAGGCGAGAGTAATGGTTTGCATGATGAAAAAATGGCATTTTTTTCGCACTGAGTGATGGTTATTTTTAACTGAGAATAAAGTGCGTATTGGGCATATCTGCGTGGTTTTTATTCGCACATCATTAGCGGTGTTTACCACTTCATTTCTGCCTCTAAGGTGACAAGCAAAGGCAAAACACAACGCGCAGATATCCCGCCTATATGGATGTGAGAGCGGTTTACCCTGCAATAACCGCAGGCGAGCAAGCGTTTCCTATAATCGTAAAGACATCCCCTAGCGCGTTTGCGCTTTAAGAGTAGTAGAGAGGCTCGAAATATCGTCAAGGACGTGTTGCGCTGTCTGATGACGGTAGAGCATGCTCATCAACACTGGAGTTGATATTGCTTGCTCAGAGGGGAAGTACGCAAGTATCTGAAAAGTTGGGCAAATGAAAAGCCCGACTCTTTCGAATCGGGCTGAAGTTAACGATAGACGCCCAACATTATTAGCTGGTGAGCAGGCGTTGTAATTTATCTCGCTGCATCTCAATGTAAGTACGCTCAGGGCTTTGCTCTTTACAGTGGTCCAGAATGTACTCAATAGAACTCAACACGGTTCTCCAACGCGGCGTTTTTGGCAAGGTTTCAATTCGCATGTATTTATCAAGTGTGCGAGTTTGTAGCGTGCTGCGGTCGAGATAAACACGCCATAAACCACTTTGTTCAGCAAAGGTAAATTTGTTTTCACCTGTCACTGACTCCCAATAATCGAGTGCATGCGTCATCAAATCCACGAGGACTTCACGCATCAGCTCTTGCTTATTCTTATTGGTACCCAGCGCTTTGTCGGCCAGGCGAGTAAATTCTCCCCCTAGCTCTTTGAGGCTCTGTAAGCGCTCTTTGTCACCATCAAAGGCATAGCTTGAAAGGACTTCCACGGCGGTTTCTAGGTTGTGCACACGAGAAGCAGCTGCGCCTCCCCCGACATTAAAGATAAACATCGCATCAAGGCCAGACCCTTCTGGTAGTTTAAGGATATCCGTTTCAATATGCTGTCGAACATCGTCGACATAGATATCGATATTGCCGCAATAATGCTGCTGTTTGACGGTTAAATATTTGGGTGCAATAAGTTCTTCTGCGTTTGAGCGCTTGAGTTGCTCTAAGCTGCGTTTGAACAGTTTACAGGCCGCGTCATTGGCAAAGCGAATACGCTTATCTTCACGAATACAGATAATGGCTTCTGGGGCCGATTCCAATTGTTCTAATAAACGCCCTTGTGTTTCCAGTAAGCTTGCTTCCACCATTGCACGTTGGCGAAGCTCTGCTTCAAGGCGATTGTTTTCCAAGCGACGAGCTTCTGCTTTACTTGCCATTAAATGTGCTTTGATTCGGGCCGCAAGCTCTTGCTTATTAAATGGTTTGGTTAAGTAATCATTGGCCCCAGCTTCGAATCCTCGCACGCGATCTTCGCTCTGACTCAACGCCGTTAGCATGATAATAGGCAACTCTGCCATGTCGTATTGCTGTCGGAGTTGATGGCAAACTTGATAACCGCTCATGCCCGGCATCATGATGTCGAGCAACAGCAAGGCGGGTTTTTCATGTTCAATGAGTTCGAGAGTGTCTGGGCCATCTGAGGCCGTTTGCACTCGGTACCCTTCGATGCGTAGGAAACTTTCAAGCACGCGTAAGTTGACGGGTTCATCATCGGCCACAATCAGTAGCGGACCATTGGGATTTTCTGGCAGTGATGAATTATCTAATGAGATCAATTCATTGCTATCTGGCGCTTGGAAGTGATGTTGATTTTGCATGACTTCCGTGGCACTGATTTCGTCTGCGCTGGCCAATGGCAAGGTGAAGCTAAAGGTGGTGCCAACCATGGGTTGACTGCTGACGTAGAGCGAGCCTCCCATTAACTCGATCAGCTGACGGCTAATGGAAAGTCCCAGACCGGCACCTTGGCGATAACGACCAGAGTCGCGACCAGCTTGAATAAGCGGTTCGAAAATATGCTCTAACTGTTCTGCGGGAATGCCTTGGCCGGTATCGACGACTTGCACTCGAACTTTATCGTCAACCACATTGGCGGAAATGACGATTTTACCTTCAGTGGTGTATTTGATCGCGTTACCAATAAGGTTATACAGCACCTGTTCTAATCGCTGTGGATCGGCAGATACCGGCGCAACATCGTTAGAAACCTGATTAATGATGCGCAGAGTTTTGTTGCCCAATAAATGGTGAGAGAGCTCTAATACCAGTCGAGTTGCACTGGCCAAATTGACGGCGGACTTTTGAATATCCAAACTGCCATAGCGCATTTTGTGGTAGTCAAGCAAGTCATCCACAAGCGTAGCTAAGCGCTGGCCACTCTTAATAATAATGTCCAGTTGATAGCGCTGGTTGGAGGGCAGTGGGCCGTTTGCCCCTGAGATGAGGGTTTCTGCAATACCAATCATACCATGCAGTGGAGTGCGTAGCTCATGAGAGGTAGTTGCCAAAAATTCATCTTTGAGCTTATCGGCCAATTGCAATTCGTCATTTTGCTTTTGAATCAGTTGTAGATTTTTCTCTAGCTCCGCATTTTGCGTTTTAATGAGCTGAATTTTATCGCGAATAGAGCGTTGCATTCGTTCAAAACTGATCGCTAAACGGCCAATTTCGTCTTTGCGCTCGGTATTAATCATGTTTTCATCGAGATCACCTGCAGAAACGCGCTCTGCAGCCCAAGTGAGTTTGAGTAGTGGTGAGGTGATGAAATTCGATAAGTAGTGAGATGAGATAAACACCAGCACGATTGCAATCAACATAGCGATGACGAACAGTTTTTCTAACTGATGAATACGTGCAAACGCTTCTTTCTCCGGCAACTGAACCACTAAAGCCCAGGTTTGACCCTTGAATGAAATTGGCGCATAGGCGGCGATGGTCGCCTCACCGCTGCTGTTGATATAAGTCCCCACATCCGTCAGTCCCGCGAGTGCCTTATCGACCACTTCAATACTGCTTTCGATATCGGTTTGCTTTGTGGTCATCGTGCGAGGTAAGTGGTCACTTCCAACCAGCAAAGTGTGGATAGCTGCATCTTTATTGATGTCTGCAATCAGTTTGGTGATGCCATTGTTGGGTAGCCTGAACATGGCGTAGCTGTGCAGATAGCCTTGCTGGATGATCGGTGCACCCAACCAAGCGACTTGTTTGCCATCTTCAACCGAGAAGTCGGAAATATAGACGGGGGTATAGTCTTCGTTTTGCTTGCGTTTTTCGCTGACGTCATTGGCCAACTGACGAAAGCTTTTACCGAGCATGCTCTCTTTAAAAGGCCCCTCAATTAAGTTTGTGCCAAAGTTTTCATTTTTGTAGATGGAGTAGGTGACGTTGCCATCGAGATCCACCAACAAAATATCGTCAAAATCGGAGCGCTTCAAAAGCTCCAAATAGGCCCAGTGATAGCGCTTATGCAGTAAACGGTAGCGTTCACTACCAACAAAAGAGCTGGATTCCGGCAAAATCGACGTTTTTATTTGATCGCCAGACCCCTGAATATAGCGCTGTTGAGCGTTTTCTCGAGCCTGTTCCATATCCACGCCTAAGCTTTTGAAGGCGTTGACAAGCCCGTAAAATCGGCCACCACTCGCGTAAGCCAACTCTGAACGGACAAATCCCATCACTTCCGTTTCTTGTGCTTGGAAATAATCCAGGATCTGTTGTTGTTTGGTGTCTCGAACAGAAAGCAGGTGAGAAGTGCTCTGCTCTTGGAGATCTTTACTGTGTGATTGCAAAAAGAAAATCGCTGTGATGGTTAATGGCGTGATACTCAGCACCAAAAACGCAGTCATCAGAGTGCTTTGAAGGCGTTTAAACTTCTGTTTGCGATAAAACTTAAACATACAATTTCGTCAAGGTTGTGAAGACAAGGTTTCGAATCAAAGTTGTGAATGCATGAATTTACTCTCGTTCAAAGCCAGTTTTGCGGAGATAAGAGTAAAAGGATTCAAATTTAACGAAATTAACGAGTTTTTTTACTTTGACAAGTAAGTTGTCATCAATTCGTGGAGAGTGGCGCAAAAATATCGAATGGGTGATGGAAATTGAGCAAAAGCAGCACAGTTAGACGCTGTGCTGCAGAAGAATCGTTATTTGCTGGCGTGGTATATCGAGAACTTATTGGTCTTATTTAGAGTCGCGCAATTACTGAATGCTTGCTCAATAATAGGTGGGTATTTGAGGAAGCTGTTTGCTACGATGATCAATTCGCCTTGCTTGTTCAAATACTTTGGCGCTTGGCCTAATAGTGTTTCAGCCGCGTTGTAATTGGTGTCCAAACCACTATGAAATGGAGGGTTAGAGATGATAAAACGATAGTCATCAGCAGTATCGGAGTAGATGTCTGAAGCGAAAACGCGGCCTTGCAAACCATTGGCTGCCAGAGTTGCCTCACTTGACGCTAACGCGTATGCATTGATGTCACACATCTCGAGTTCGATAGTTGGGTTGCGCTTGGCCATGAATGCGCCAATAACACCAGCACCACAACCAAAATCCAACACCTTGCCACTTAAAGAGGGAAGCGTTTCCAGCAGTAATTGACTGCCTAAATCAAACTCGCCATGGCTAAAGACACCCGGTAGGCTTTGAATCTCTAATTGTTGTCCGTGAATATTGATGGAGTAATGACGGAACCAATCGGCTTGATTAAAGGCGTTTGGTTGCGTGTTGCATTGCCCCCAATAAAAGGAGCAGCGACGAGCTGAATCGTACTTGTTGACGGTGCCATACGCTTGGAACATTTTTTCGATGCTTTTAACACCCGAGCGATTCTCTCCCACCACGACAATGTCGCAGCCAGAACCCAACTTAGCCAGCAGCATGGCGAGGAGATATTCCGCCTCTGCTTTTGCCTTTGGCCAGTAAAGCAGTAAGAGATCAGCTTGGCTATCTGCCTCAAGTTGCGAGCCAAAGTAGCTGGTGATCGTTGAATGGGCGCGAATTTGACGGAAATAGCTGTAATTCGACGTGAACACACTCACCGATTCACAGTGTTCAGCCAGTTCGAGTGGAAACAAATCTTCAACTTCCCCTGCGACGAGCACGTGCTTTCCGTTGAAATAGTCGAGTTGTCGTTGGGCAATTTGGCTAGGAGCAGTATAGGCAGACATGAAGTGGCGTCAGTTAGAAAAAAGTGGGCAGATTTTCTCATAATCTGCCCAGGACTTGAAGTAGTGGTGTTGGTTAGCTGTTGTCTTGCTGGTCAAGGAAGCCCTTAAACTCTTCCTCGTAAATATTAAATAGCACCATAGTGATAGCAAAAATCAGTGGACCGTAGATCAGACCTATCAGTCCAAATAACTGAATCCCTCCCAATAGGGAGAAGAAGATCAGCAAGGTGTTCATTCCGGCACTGCCTTGCATTAAAAATGGTCTTAGTAAGTTATCGATCGAGCCAACTATGGCGATGCTCCAAATGGCAAGGAAGATAGCCCAACCAGTATCACCGGTTAAGAACAAGTAGATGGTGGCTGGGATCCAAATAAGCGCGGTACCGACAACGGGAATGAAGGAAGCAAAGCCCATCATGGTGCCCCAGAAGAGCCCTGGGAAGCCCGCAAGCCACATCCCTAAACCACCAGCAATCCCTTGTGCAATCGCGGTGAGAAAAGAGCCCATTACCGCAGACTTAGAGACATTTTCAATCTCACTCAGCAGCTTATCTTCTTGGCTACGCGATAATGGCAGAATATGACGAATCGCACTGATGATTTTGTCGTGATCGCGCAATAAGAAAAAGAGCACAAACAGCATCAAGAAAAAATCCATCAGGAAGTTGGTCGCGTCACCGAGTATTTTTGCACTGATGGCAACCAAGTTTGAACCAAATGATGTGGCGAGTTGGCCAATTTTTTCTGCAATGGATTTGGCGTCAATATTGTCAAAAGGTAAGTACTCATTAACCAGCTTTAGACCTTTAACAATCCACGGATGACCAAGCACTTGCTGGATACCGCCATGCGTCACCCACTGGTAGGTATTTTGCGAGAAAACAGACCCTTGCTGAACAATAGCAGCAAAAACAAACAACAAAGGCACAACGATAATAAAGGTTAAAACAACGCAAGAGAGCAAGGACGCCATATTGCGATGTTTGGGCATTTTGCTTTCAAACCAGTCGTGAATGGGAAACATCAATAGGGAAATGATGAACGCCATGATAATCGAGTTTATATAAGGCTCGACCAACAGGTAGCACGCAGTCCCTGCGGCTAACAACGCGACGATCAGCACCCAGTGGCTTGAGCTGATTTTAATTTTTTCTGGCACGGTAACAGTCCAATTAGTTGCAGTCTGTGGCTATAATGACCTGAAACTCGAAGCTTATCAACGCAATGGGGCGATTATGGGTTGTTGTAATAATGAGAAAGGCTGTGAAGCGAGAAAAACATCACGACGTATTCCTTGGTTCGCGGTGACCATTGGTGTGCTCGCGCTGTTGGTGATATTTAATTGGCAATGAAAAAGGATCGCTGACTGCGATCCTTTTCTTATTTTTGTCGTTGAGCGTTGGCAATCTTACTTGCTTTCTGCTGCCAAAATCGCAAAACAACGATCTGCCGCTTCCAATGTCGCCTCAATCTCTTTGCTGCCGTGAGCTAATGAGGTGAAGCTGGCTTCAAAGGCAGAAGGCGCCAAATAAACACCGTGATCAATCATGAGGTGGAAGAAGCGTTTGAAGCGTTCAATATCGCACTTAGTGACATCTTCATAGCAAGTGATCTGCTCTTGCTCAGTAAAGAAGAAGCCAAACATGCCGCCCACTTGGTTGACCACAAGTGGAATACCATGTTGTGCTGCAAGAGATTTAAAGCCATCGGCCAGATGTTTGGTTTTTGATGCCAGGCGCTTTTCATTGCCTTCTTCACGCAGCAACGTTAAACAAGCGTAGCCCGCCGCCATGGCTACAGGGTTACCTGATAATGTTCCAGCTTGGTAAACAGGACCGGTTGGAGCAATATATTGCATGACTTCTTTACGGCCACCAAACGCACCAACTGGCATGCCACCACCAATGACCTTACCAAGTGTGGTCAAGTCTGGCTTGATGTTGTAGTGAGCTTGTGCACCACCAAGTGCCACACGGAAGCCGGTCATCACTTCATCAAAAATCAGCAGTGCGCCTTCTTGATCGCAGATCTCGCGTAGCCCCTCGTGGAAGCCTTCCACTGGCGGAATACAGTTCATGTTGCCCGCCACCGGTTCAACGATGATACAGGCGATTTCACCCTTGTTTGCTGCAAACAGTTCTCGTACTGAATCGAGATCGTTAAATGTAGCGGTTAGGGTATGTTTTGCGAAATCGGCAGGCACACCTGGAGAACTTGGTTGACCTAGAGTCAAGGCACCAGAGCCCGCTTTAACAAGCAAGCTGTCTGCGTGGCCGTGATAACAACCTTCAAACTTTAGAATTTTATCTCGGCCAGTGAAGCCGCGCGCTAGGCGGATTGCACTCATGGTCGCTTCAGTACCTGAACTGACCATGCGTAGTTGCTCCATCGAAGGAACGAGCTCGGAAACCAATTCAGCCATTTTGATTTCCATTTCGGTCGGAGCACCAAAGCTGAGGCCACGTTGCGCAGCTTCAATCACCGCTTCACGAATCACTGCGTGGTTATGGCCCAAAATCATCGGACCCCATGAACCTACGTAATCGATGTAGGCTTTGCCATCCGCATCAAAAATGAAGGCGCCATCGGCTCTTTCGACGAAAATTGGCGAACCGCCAACGCCGTTGAACGCACGAACGGGTGAGTTAACGCCACCAGGAATGGTTTGCTGGGCTTTTTGATACAGCTCGGCTGATTTGGTCATGGGTTTATCCTCTTCTGATTGCTCGGACCAAGTGGCGGGCATTGTACCTCTCTCAACGGCAGTTAGAAATATTTTGCTTCGGTTTATGACTCTATTCACGGGATTTATAAAAATGTTCTGTTTAGATAATGAGTATTTGGCGAAACATTGTAGACAATACAGTGGTGAATACTTGAACGTATTGGTCAGGTATTGGATAATCTCGCGATAGCTAAAACAATACCATCGTCAGCGGCCTCTAAATATCGAGATTGTCTGGCGGGAATACACGAGTGAGAGAGGTCGTCGTGAGCGATATTAATCTACCATTATCATTTTCTGATGCAGCAGCAGCACGAGTTAAGATGTTGATTGCTGAAGAAGAAAACCCAGCGCTTAAATTGCGTGTTTACATTACTGGCGGTGGTTGTAGCGGCTTCCAGTACGGTTTTACTTTTGATGAAAGCGTCAATGAAGGCGATACCACTATCGAAAACAGTGGTGTTACGTTAGTTGTTGACCCAATGAGTCTGCAGTATTTAATTGGCGGCGTTGTCGATTACACAGAAGGGTTGGAAGGCTCACGCTTTTTCGTCAACAACCCAAATGCAACAACCACGTGTGGTTGTGGTGCATCATTCAGCGTGTAATCTCACCAACAGCTGATTATCAGGTGGTTGGCAAAACCAACCACCTCAGTTTTACGTATTAGGATGTCACGTAAAACTTGCTCCAGATTCCGTCTTGCTGAGCACAAAAATAAAAAGGACTTTCTATGTCTATCAAACAACAAGGCCGCCAGTTTATTCAGCGTCCGTGGCTAGTATCTCTTCTTATTATTCTCATCTTAGGTGCATGGCTCGGCTTTGGCAGTAGCAAAGCCGATGAAACATCGTCCACCAAAGCCGCGCAAGAAATTCCATTAGCGAAAGTCGTGTATCAAACATTCCTGGCTCAGCCAACGGCACGCAGTATTGATCTTTATGGTCGAACCGCGCCCAACCGCCAAGCTCGTTTAGGTGCAGAGATTGCGGGAAAAATCGTGCGTTTAGAAGTCGAGAAAGGCCAAGCGGTACGTAAAGGTCAGGTGATTGCGATAATCGATAAGCGTGATTTGGATTATCGCTTACAGCGCGCGAAAGCCATGCTTGAAGTGAAGCTGAAAGAGTTTAAGGCAGCGCAATCCTTGAAAAGTCGCGGTTTACAAGGCGAAGTCGCGTTTGCAACAGCAGAAGCCGCTTTGGTTGATGCAAAAGCCAATCTTAGCAATGTGGAAACCGAGCTGAGCAATACGGAGGTTCGGGCTCCTTTTGATGGCATCCTTGATAGCCGTTTTGTCGAAGTGGGGGATTTCGTTGGTATTGGCGATCCGGTGGCGACCGTGATCGATCTACAAAAATTGGTGATTGAAGCCGACGTCAGCGAAAGACATGTTCAGCATCTGGCGGCTAAACAGATGGCGCAAGTGCGTTTGATTGGCGGGCAGTTATTGCAAGGTGCTATTCGTTATGTTGGGCAAGTCTCTTCTCCTTCAACCAATACCTTTCCCATTGAAATTGAAGTCGACAACAGCCAGCATCGCATTCCTGCTGGTGTCAGCGCAGAAGTGCAATTAACCCTAGATCAGACATCCGCGATTAAAGTGACGCCAGCGATGTTGGCTCTTGATGAGCGTGGTAATTTAGGCGTCAAAACAGTGCAGAATCAGCATGTGCGCTTTGTTCCCATTCAATTGGTAAAAGCAGAACAAGATGGCGTGTGGCTGTCTGGCTTGGGAGAACAGGTTGACATTATCGTGCTGGGGCAAGGTTTTGTTCGAGATGGAGATTTGGTTGATGCGACACCACAAACTGAACTCGTAACCAATTGAGGAGAGTGCCATGTTATCTGTGATAGATGCGGTTCTTTCCCGCTCTCGTACCATGATGACGCTGCTGGTGATGATTTTGCTGGCAGGCATTGGTACTTACATGACGATTCCCAAAGAATCGAGTCCAGACATCACCATTCCGATTATTTACGTTTCCGTTGGCCACCAAGGCATCTCTCCAACGGATGCGGAGCGTTTGCTTGTACGTCCGATAGAGCAAGAGCTGCGTTCTATCGAAGGGGTCAAAGAGATGACGTCGACGGCATCGGAAGGGCATGCTTCGGTTATGTTGGAGTTTACTGTGGGGGTAGACCTGGCAAAGGCGATGGCGGATGTTCGTGATGCCGTGGATCTCGCCAAGCCGAAATTGCCAGCAGACAGTGATGAACCAACAGTAAATGAGGTCACGCTGGCTTCAGAAGAGCCTGTGCTGTCTGTTGTGCTCTACGGTACGTTACCAGAGCGCACGATTGTTCAAGTCGCTCGTCAACTTCGAGACAAACTCGAAAGCTATCGCCAAGTTCTTGAAGTTGATATTGCGGGTGACCGTGAAGATATCGTCGAAATCATCGTCGATCCCTTATTGATGGAAAGTTATGGTCTCGATCAAGGTGACATATACAACCTGATCGCGTTGAACAACCGAGTGGTCGCGGCGGGTTTTGTCGACACGGGTTATGGCCGTTTCTCGGTCAAAGTGCCTTCGGTGTTTGATTCATTAAAGGATGTCTTAGAGCTACCAATCAAAGTGGATGGTAAGCAGGTCATTACGTTTGCCGATGTGGCGACAGTACGGAGAGCCTTTCGCGATCCGGAGTCTTTTGCTCGTCTAGATGGTAAACCGGCCGTGGTACTCGATGTAAAAAAACGCGCCGGTGAAAATATCATCGAAACCGTTGAGTTGGTTAAACGAGTGATCGAAGAAGGTCAAAAGCGGGCAGATTGGCCAGACAACTTGCTGGTGAAATACACCTGGGATCAGTCGGAAGATGTTGAGTTGATGCTCAATGATCTGCAAAACAACATCTTATCCGCGATCATTTTAGTGGTCATCGTCATTATTGCCATTTTGGGTGTTCGAACTGCGTTGCTTGTGGGGATCTCGATTCCGGGCTCCTTCCTCACTGGCTTATTGGTTTTGGCCGTGTTCGGTCTGACCGTTAATATCGTGGTGCTCTTTTCTCTGATCATGGCAGTAGGCATGCTGGTGGATGGAGCTATTGTGGTCACCGAGTTTGCCGATCGCCGCATGCAGGAAGGGGGCGAACGCAAACAGGCTTATCGTGACGCAGCCAAACGTATGGCGTGGCCGATTACCGCATCAACAGCGACGACGTTAGCTGCGTTTGCACCACTGCTTTTCTGGCCCGATATTACGGGCGAATTCATGAAGTATTTGCCTTTGACCTTAATTGCGACGTTAGCAGCGTCTCTCATCATGGCACTGTTGTTTGTGCCGGTATTAGGGGGGCTGATTGGCAAGCCACAAAATGTCTCAAGTGAGAATCAGCGTCGTATGGTGGCTTTACACAACGGTGAATTCGACAAAGCAACGGGTATCACCAAGCTTTACTACCATACTTTGGCGATTGCCGTTCGACACCCATTGAAGATCTTGTTAAGCGCGATCCTAATGGCGGGTGGTGTTGGATTTGCCTATAACAAAGCTGGGTTAGGGGCGGAGTTTTTCCCTGAAGTCGATCCTCCTTTCTTTACGGTTAAAGTTCGTTCTTACGGTGACTTGTCGATTTTTGAGAAGGACGTCGTGATGCGCAACATCGAACAAGTGATGCTTGGGCATGATGAGTTTGAAAGTGTCTATACCCGAACCGGTGGTGATGACGAAATTGGCCAGATCCAAATTACGCCAGTGGATTGGCAATATCGGCGTAAAGTCAAAGAGATTATTGATGAGTTAAAACAAACTACATCCACGTTCTCTGGGGTTGAGATCGAATATAAATTTCCCGATGCAGGGCCACCAGTGGAGCATGATTTGGTGATCGAGATGTCATCTCGTATCCCTGAGCACCTCGATGATGCAGCTAAAGTGGTGCGACATTGGGCGGACAATAATCCTGCACTGACCAACTTGAGTGATACTTCCAGTAAGGAAGGGATCGATTGGCAAATCGACATCCGACGTGACGATGCATCGCGTTTTGCAGCTGACGCGACTTTGGTTGGCAATACGGTCCAGTTTGTCACTAATGGTTTGAAAATTGGTGATTACTTACCGGATGACGCCAATGAAGAAGTAGACATTTTGGTACGCTATCCGGAAGAAAAACGCGACATTGGCCGCTTTGATCAGTTAAGAGTGAAAACACCCGCTGGGCTTGTGCCGATTACCAACTTTGCGCAGATCAAACCTGAGCCCAAACAAGACACGATCAAACGGATTGATGGGCAGCGCGTGATCAACGTCATGGCGGATATGGTAGAGGGTTACAACTTAGCGCTTGAACTGCCAAAGATTGAGCAAGCGCTCAGTGAGCTTGGCTTGCCTGAGGGCGTGGAGTTTCGGATTCGAGGGCAAAATGAAGAGCAGGAGCATTCATCCGCGTTCTTACAAAACGCCTTTATGATCGCACTGGCGGTGATGGCACTTATCTTGATCACTCAGTTTAATAGTTTCTATCAAGCGTTTTTGATCCTCAGTGCTGTGCTCTTCTCTACGGTCGGGGTTTTTGCTGGGCTGTTGATTTTCCAAAAGCCGTTTGGCGTTATTATGTCGGGTATCGGTGTTATTGCCTTGGCAGGTATTGTGGTGAACAACAATATTGTATTGATCGACACTTATAACCAATTACGCCAACGTGGTTTAGACAAGGAAGAAGCGATCTTGCGCACTGGGGTTCAGCGTTTAAGGCCGGTGATGCTCACCACGGTGACGACCATCCTTGGGTTATTGCCGATGGTATTGGAAATGAATATCGACTTGATCAACCAAAAAATTGAATTCGGTGCACCAAGTACCCAGTGGTGGTCACAGTTGGCAACCGCTGTGGCGGGTGGTTTGGCGTTTGCGACGGTATTAACTTTAGTATTAACGCCATGTTTATTGATGTTGGGGCGAGAACATAGAAGTGTGAAAGAAGACGATGACGTCGAAGAAGATCTCATCGACGACGTTCATACTGACATTCCACCAGCAGCAAGCTCTGAATCTGGAAAAGTCGTCGGCTTGTAATCTCCAAACCCTATTAAGCAAAAGAGAGGCAAACCTTGCCTCTCTTTTTGCTTTTCGTGTGCTGACGCAGGGTTAGTTCATTGCCAGTAACTTACTGTAGCGCTCTAATTTATCGAGACGCAGTTTAGAATTGGCGATGAAGGTCTCTTTTGCTTGTCCGCTCAACGATTGAGCTTGAGGTAAGCTGACCGTTCTGGGGTTTTTGTGAACCCCGTTGACCAAAAATTCATAATGCAGGTGAGGGCCTGTCACACGGCCTGTCCCGCCTAAAGTACCAATACTTTGACCTTGTTTGACTCGTTGTCCGGTCTTGACCAATTTCTTTTGTAGATGCAAATACTTAGTCAGATAAGTGTTGCTGTGGCGGATAAACACGTAGTTACCGTTAAATTGGTTGTACCCCGCTTGTTGTACGACACCATCGCCTGCAGCCCAAATTGGTGTACCAACGGGCGCGACGTAATCGGTACCTCGGTGTGCTTTGACTTGTCCGGTAACGGGATGCAGTCGACGCGGATTAAAGTTAGAGCTTACGCGTCGGAAATCGATAGGTGCCCGCAAGAACGCTTTCTTCATTGCTCGCCCATTCTCGTCGTAATAGTTGCCTGTTTTGTCATCATAGATGGCGGTGAAGGTATCGCCTTGGTTACGGAAAATAGCAGCAATAATACGGCCACGACCGATGACTTCTCCTTCTACAACCTGTTCTTGATAAAGCACGCGAAAGCTGTCTCGTTCACGAATATCTTGTGCAAAGTCGATGTCCCAGCCAAAAATCCCGGCGAGTTCCATTATTTGATTAGCCGTCAATCCAGCGCTGATGGCGGCATTCCAAAAGTTTGAAGTAATGGACGCTTCGGCATACGCGTACTGGTAGTTCACTTCCTTATTATTAAGCTGAGAGCGGTAGCCAGTATCACTTCGAGTAATTTCAAAGGTTTCGAAGGCATTCACCTGGCGTTTGAGTTTGACTAATTGATCCTGTGCATCAAAGCCAAATTGCAGCATGTCACCAGGTTTAAGGCGAGAAAGTTGAGTTTTGATGTCATCGTTGGTGGTGATCAACTGGTGTAATAAGGAAGCCGATAAGCCAATGCGTTGGAATAAGATAGCGGCGCTTTCCCCATCCTTCACGCGATAGCGTTCCCAACGATGCACTGAGGATTCGGCAGATAACACGGGATTGATTGACAGTCGCTGCATCTCGATGCCAATAGGGTAGTGGCGTCCTACTTCTAAACGGTTCTCTTTTGGGCGCAGTTCATTAGCATCAGGCAAAAGAAACAGAGCGACAAAAATCATCGCACTAAAAAAGCCGATCAGCACTTTGTGCAATATGGGAAGACGGGCAAAAATTGAAAGCATATCGGGTTTATACGGTTTATGAAGACAAAATTAACAACGGAATAGTCTAACTTGTTTCAAAAATCATCGCTATTCAAGTAAGATGTCCAGCTATTATATTTTGCCAAATTTGTGGGAGTGAACAAGCATGGCGAGCATTGAAGCCGCTTTAGCCGAGATTAAGCGCGGTGTTGAAGAGCTGATTCCAGAAGAAGAGTTAATCGCAAAACTAAAAGAAGGTCGTCCTCTTCGCATTAAATTGGGTGCCGATCCAACTGCGCCTGATATTCACTTAGGTCATACCGTCATTTTGAACAAGCTGCGTGCGTTTCAAGATCTTGGCCATGATGTGACATTTTTGATTGGTGACTTTACTGGTATGGTCGGTGACCCAACTGGTAAAAACTCGACGCGCCCACCGTTGACTCGTGAAGATGTGCTACGCAATGCTGAAACCTATAAGCAGCAAGTGTTCAAAATTCTCGATCCTGCGAAAACAAAAATTCAGTTTAACTCTGAATGGTTGTCTGAGCTTGGTGCTGAAGGCATGATTCGTCTTGCGGCAAACCAGACCGTTGCACGTATGCTAGAGCGTGATGATTTCAAAAAACGCTATGCAGGTGGCCAGCCAATCGCTATTCATGAGTTTATGTACCCACTTCTGCAAGGCTATGACTCTGTGGCGATGGAAACCGACGTAGAGCTCGGTGGTACTGACCAGAAGTTTAACTTGCTAATGGGCCGTGAACTGCAAAAAGCGAACGGACAAAAACCGCAAGTGGTATTGATGATGCCTCTTCTTGTTGGCCTAGACGGCGAGAAGAAAATGTCAAAATCAGCCAACAACTACATTGGTGTTAGCGAAGCGCCAAGCGAGATGTTTGGTAAGATCATGTCCATCTCAGATGATCTGATGTGGAGCTACTACGAGTTGCTTTCTTTCCGTCCATTGGAAGAGTTAGCTCAGTTCAAAGCGGATGTTGCAGCAGGTAAAAACCCACGTGATATCAAAGTACTGTTAGCAAAAGAGATCATTGCCCGTTTCCATAGTGAAGCCGATGCGGATGCGGCAGAGCAAGAGTTCGTTAACCGTTTTGCGAAAAATCAGATCCCTGATGAAATGCCAGAGTTTACTTTTGCCGCAGGCACACCAATGGCGAACTTGCTAAAAGAAGCAGAGCTATGTTCATCAACATCGGAAGCGATGCGTATGGTGAAGCAAGGCGCGGCTAAGATGGACGGTGAAAAAGTAGAAGATGCCAAAGCAGAACCAGCCGTTGGCACCTATGTGTTCCAAGTAGGTAAACGTAAGTTTGCTCGAATCACCATTGCGTAAGACGATCTTTTAGGTCATCTCAACTGTTATTGAAAAGCGCCTTCTTAAAGGCGCTTTTTTTCTGCTTGTTGATAGGTTTTGAAACGTAATATAAACCAAGTTTCAAAGAGGAGAAGTGACAAAATGGCGTACTGCCAATGCGTACCGTAAGCCACAAAAAATAATACGCTGAGCATGGATACCCAAATCAACAGCAAAGAGTGAATTTTTTCTCGCCTCGTTAAACCTTGTTTCTTGTTAAGGCGCTGTGCTAAAGGGCCAAGCTTAGGATGGTTGAGTAGCCACTGTTGAAAAACAGGGGAAGATTTCCCGAAACAGTAAAGTGCCAATAGGATAAAGGGCACCGTGGGTAACAGTGGCACTGTGATGCCAATCGTGCCTAGAATGACACACGTCCAGCCAATGCAGTTGTAACCTTTACGGCGAAAGGCTTCTTTGTCTTTTATTGGGTGATGTTTCATGATGATATTCCCCAGCCAAATATCAACAAGTATGGCTGGGGTTTAGCTTAAATGGCAACTTGTGCTGTTTTTCGTCAGTTGTGTTTTACTTGTGTAAACTCAACTAAGTCTCGATAAAACTCACGCTCGAAGCGTGTGATAGGTGCAACATTGCCACTCTCTTCACTTTTATCAGGATAGTAATCGGTAATAAATTGAATGAAGGCGGCGCTTGGCTGTCCATTCTGATCTAAAACAAATCCTGCCATGTTATAGCTGCCATAAAGTGAGCCGCTTTTAGCGACGATCTGCCCTTTAACTGGATCACTGCGCATGCTTTGGCGGTACTTGAGGGTGCCGGACTCTCCGGATTTGGGCATCAATGCCACTAAGCCGAGCTCTTTGTCGTGTTGCCAGATGTATTTCAAGATCGACATCATATCCATAGGATTGATCCGATTATTACGCGACAAGCCCGAACCGTCGGCGAGTTGAGCGCGAGAAAGATCGATTCCCGCTTTGGAATAAAGGATCTGTTTCACCGCTTCAGTGCCATTGGCAAAGCTACCGGGTTGCAAGTAAAAGCGAGCCCCAATCGCTTTGGTAAGGTTGTCGGCAATAAGATTATCAGAGTCCTTTAGCATAGTGTCTAATAACTCTGGCAAGGTAGCTGAAGAGTGGCTGGCAATGACATTGGCTTTATTTGGCATGACACCAATTTTAATTTCTCCACCAAGTTCAATTTTGAGCTGTCTCAACAAGGTATATAAGGTTCGACTCGTGTATTGAGTTGAGTCTTGAATCGCGAACTTAAGGGGCAACGGTTTGTCTCTCTCAACCAGACAGCCTTGCAATTGATATTGGTTGTTATCCCCCGTCAACAGCTCTAAGTCGCAATGATTACTCTGCTGGATCGCTTTAGAGACGGTTTTCGCATTGGTTGTGACGTGAATCGGGTACTGCTCTGGCACGTAAACTCGAGTATTGCCATCGGCCAATGTGTAAATAGAGGCCTGAGCGCAGTTCTCATCTAATGTGATGGCACTTGAAGGGGCGCTGTAGCAAACGCCCAAAATATCCCAAGGCCAACCCACAGCGCGCTCATAGCCTGTAAACACCGAGTTGTCGAGCCAAAGGTCTCCACGAATGTTCGCGCCATTCTGCTGCTTGTAGGCTTCTAAAAGCTGTTTTAAATGTGTGGTTTTAAGCGTGGGATCGCCAGAGAAACGAATGCTGATGTCACGGCCATTGCTTAACAGTTCGGTGGTGAAGGCAAAGTCGTCTTCAAGTTCCAGTTTGGCCGCTAGGGCGGTGGCCAGTTTGAGTGTGCTTGCTGGAGGGAAAAAGCGGGTATTTTGCGCTAAGGTTTGCCAAGAGGTTTGGTTTTGTAAGTCTTCTACCCAAATACTGCTTCTACTGCCATCTGGGAGGTTGCTTAGCGGTGAGTATTCTTCTGCCTGAATGGTGGAAGAAGTAGCAAGCAAGAAGCAAAAGCTCGATGTGAAAAGTGAAGCGAGAAAACGCATAGTGACAACCCAATCTATCTAGAATGGCTTGATTATAGCGAGGATAAAAAACGCCCGCTAGTTGCGGGCGTTTGCGATTCAGTTAATGCTGAAATTAGAAGTCGTAACGTAGACCTAGTGCTAGCTCGTCTTCTGCATCAATCTTAGAAGCTGTAGTGTTGCCACCAACTTGACCTAGTTTATCGCCAGAGTCGATTAGGTTGAAGTTGTAAGAAACGTAACCACGGAAGTTAGGTTTGAAGTAGTACGTCGCGTCAACGGCGAAGTTATCAGCAGAAGTTTGGCTGTTCGTTTCTGCGTTGTTGTACGTAGTGGTGAACACGGTTTGACCCATAGTGTACTTAGCTGCTAGCTCGTAACCAGTGTAATCGCCGTCTTTCTTCGCTTTTTCGCCATCTGTGTAGATACCTGCAAAGTATAGATCGCCCATAGTGTAAGACGCCGCTAGCATGTATTCATTTTGCTCGTCTTGATCAGCGTAACCACCACCAAGCGTTAGGCCAGTTTGGCCGATAGCGTAGATAGCAGATAGAGAGTAACCATCTTGACCGTTATCTACATATTTACCATCGTTTGCGCCAGTGCCTTCTGAACGGTCAGCAAAACGGTAGCTTGCTTTCACGCTAAGTGCGTCGAATTGGCCTTTGTAAGCGATCATGTTGTCTACGCGGTCAGCAACAGCGATTTTATCTGCCGCAGAGTTACCGTGGTAAGCCATGATATCGGTGAAGTCGGTGATTACGCCTAGTGCGCCATCGTTTTTACCGTAAGTCACTTCACCGAACTTGCCACCTAGACCCGCGTAAGTGTAACGATTGTCTAGGTTGTTGTTGGTTTTGTTTTCGCCTTCATCTGCAGTAGTGAATTCACCTTCGTAGAAACCAACGCCGTATAGGCCGTCTTGGATTTCTACTTTACCTAGGAAGTTAAGACGGATACGAGAGTTGTCTGCAACTTTACCATCTTTCATAGATAGGCGAGCTTCAGCACGGCCACCCATGTCTAGAGAAGTACCATCTTGGTTGTAAAGTTCAGCAGCGTTAACACCAGTTGCCACTGCAGCAGCAGATACAGAAAGTGCGATTAATGTCTTTTTCATTGTTTTGTTGTCCTAGTTTAGCTGTCCATAATCTTTTTGTTGTGAGACGAATATCTCACAGATTATCACTATGATTCCAGATTCATAAATGAGATGCATCTCAAATACTTGGCCAGAGTTATTGGTTGACGTCCAATGTTGTACAGCCAAAGTTCCATGATGGGTTAGTAAAATTATATAAATTCAACTTATGAACACTGTTCGATTGTGTGGTTGTTTTTGTTAACTTGTTGTTTTTAAGTGTATTTACATTGATTTACATGCCTCTGACATTGATGATTTTTTATGGTTTTTTATCTATTTGTCGATATTTTGCTCGCATTTTTCACGGTGATGTTGATGTGAAAATTGTCAAAATTGATAGGTGGTTTCGGCTTTTTGGCTTGGGTAAACGCAAGAATGAAATTAAGGTGATTTAGGCTCAAAGTTTGTTTACACTAGGCGAAATTAATCCGTTCCGTGACTACCTGATCATTCGGTCAGGTAGGTTTTTTTTGTCCAAAGATGACTTTGGCATTGAGGTTGAAAATGGAAAAAGTTCCAATGACGGCTCGCGGCGAGCAATTGCTGCGTAAAGAATTAGAAAGACTTTTAAAAAGACGTCCACTGATCACTGAAGCGATCGCTGAAGCTCGTGAATTGGGTGACTTGAAAGAAAACGCAGAATATCACGCCGCTCGTGAAGAGCAGGGCATCTGTGAAGCTCAAATTCGTGACATCGAATATAAACTTTCTGTCGCTCAAGTGATTGATGTGAGCAAAATGGAAAATAACGGCAAAGTTATTTTCGGTGCAACGGTTACTTTGATTGACTGTGATACCGAAGAAGAAAAAACCTACCAAATCGTGGGTGATGATGAAGCGGACATTAAATCTGGCCGTATCTCTGTCAATTCACCGATAGCTCGTGGCCTTATTGGCAAGATGGAAGGCGACGAAGTGGCGATTTCAACGCCGGGTGGTATGAAAGACTTTGAAATTGATAGCGTTGAATACCGATAATTTCCTATCAATCGCACATCAAAAAGGTCGCCAATGGCGACCTTTCTTTTGTGACTAGAAGAAGCACTTAACTTACTTACGAGGAAGTTCAATCTTGCGCTCTTCAGATTGGCGATAAAGTACAAGTGTCTTACCAATTACTTGCACTTTCTCTGCGCCAGTTTCACGCACAATGGCATCAACAATCAGCAATTTTGTTTCACGATCTTCAGATGAGATCTTTACTTTGATCAGCTCGTGAAAGTTCAATGCGATTTCGATTTCGGCTAGCACGGCTTCAGTAAGTCCATTTGCGCCCATTAGCACAACAGGTTTTAAACTGTGAGCCAGGCCTTTTAGGTGCTGCTTTTGTTTGGTGCTTAGGTTCATTACGCCGCCATTTTTATTTAAACTAAGGGTTGAAAAAACCTATTTTAACGCCATCTATTGCTGAAGACTATAATTTATTAATTAATAGGAATGACCTATTAAATTGATAACTCTGCAACTGGCTTTGTTGAGACTAGAATGAGTAAACAAAAACATTCAGCGAGCTCTAGCCGCTGGTTAAAAGAACACTTTGACGACAAGTATGCGAATGAAGCCAGACGAAAAGGTTACCGTTCTCGTGCTATCTTTAAACTTGAAGAAATTCAACAAAAAGACAAATTGCTAAAACCAGGTATGACGGTTGTTGATCTGGGGGCAGCTCCGGGTGGTTGGTCGCAATACGCCATTGGAGTGGTTGGTGATAGTGGTCGTGTGATTGCTTGTGATATTTTGCCGATGGATTCCATCGCTGGTGTTTCCTTCCTTCAAGGCGATTTTCGTGAAGATGCTGTTTTGGAAGCGCTGCTTGAACGTATTCAACCTGACATGGTTGATGTTGTGATGTCAGATATGGCGCCAAATATTGCCGGTAACAACTCAGTCGATCAGCCAAGGGCAATGTATTTAGTTGAATTAGCTTTAGATATGTGTCGACAAGTTCTTGCACCTAATGGTAGCTTTGTCGTAAAGGTTTTCCAGGGTGAAGGCTTCGATGAATACGTCAAAGAAGTCCGAAACATGTTTAAAGTCGTAAAAATCAGAAAACCAGATTCATCGCGAGCTCGCTCACGAGAAGTCTTTGTTGTAGCCACTGGTTACAAAGGTTAACTATTTGCCCTCACAGGTAAAAGTTAACACTATAGATACAGGTTACAAACTGTAGTACCCTACCTTTAATTACAATTAGTTATCGAGAGGCTGACACCTTGAGTGACATGGCAAAAAATTTAATTCTGTGGCTGGTTATCGCTGTCGTGTTAATGTCGGTATTTCAGAGCTTTGGCCCTGGAGAAAGTAACGGCAGAGCAGTGGATTACACCACATTCGTACAGGAAGTTGGTCAAGGCCAGATTCAAGAAGCAACGTTTAAAGACGGTGAAATTACCTTCGTTAGACGTGGCGGCGGCGGTAAGTTTGTAACTTACATGCCGGTATACGATCAGAAATTGCTGGACGACCTGATCAACCAAAACGTTAAAGTACAAGGTACGCCTCCAGAAGAGCAAAGCTTGCTCGGTACTATCTTTATTTCCTGGTTCCCAATGATTCTACTCATTGGTGTGTGGATATTCTTCATGCGTCAAATGCAAGGTGGCGGTGGCAAAGGTGCCATGTCATTTGGTAAGAGCAAAGCTCGCATGATGAGTGAAGAGCAGATCAAAACGACGTTTGGTGATGTCGCAGGTTGTGACGAAGCCAAAGAAGACGTTAAAGAGCTAGTGGATTATCTACGTGACCCAAGTCGTTTCCAAAAGCTGGGTGGTAAGATTCCAACTGGTGTTTTGATGGTAGGTCCTCCAGGTACGGGTAAAACCTTATTGGCAAAAGCCATTGCTGGTGAGGCGAAAGTCCCATTTTTCACTATCTCTGGTTCTGACTTCGTTGAAATGTTTGTTGGTGTTGGTGCTTCGCGTGTTCGTGATATGTTCGAACAGGCCAAAAAAGCCTCACCATGTATCATCTTCATTGATGAAATCGATGCCGTAGGTCGCCAGCGTGGTGCAGGTGTTGGTGGTGGTCATGATGAACGTGAGCAAACACTAAACCAAATGCTAGTAGAAATGGATGGTTTCGAAGGTAACGAAGGCATTATCGTTATTGCGGCAACCAACCGTCCAGATGTTTTGGATCCTGCACTACTGCGTCCTGGTCGTTTTGACCGTCAAGTTGTGGTCGGTCTGCCGGATGTACGTGGTCGTGAACAGATCCTGAAAGTGCATATGCGTAAAGTACCGCTAGCCGGTGACGTTGAGCCTTCTCTTATTGCGCGTGGTACACCTGGTTTCTCGGGTGCTGATTTAGCCAACCTAGTTAACGAAGCGGCGCTATTTGCTGCGCGTGGTAATAAACGCAACGTCTCTATGGTTGAATTTGAACTGGCAAAAGACAAAATCATGATGGGTGCAGAACGTCGCTCTATGGTGATGTCTGAAGAAATCAAAGAGTCAACGGCATACCATGAAGCGGGCCATGCGATCGTTGGTCGCCTTGTGCCTGAGCATGATCCTGTTTACAAAGTGTCGATTATTCCTCGCGGGCGTGCACTTGGTGTAACCATGTACTTGCCAGAGCAAGACCGAGTCAGTATGTCTCGTCAGCACTTAGAGTCTATGATTTCAAGCCTATATGGCGGTCGTTTAGCTGAAGAACTGATTTACGGTGTAGATCGTGTATCAACAGGGGCTTCAAACGATATTGAACGTGCAACTGATATTGCTCGTAAGATGGTGACACAATGGGGCTTCTCTGAAAAACTTGGTCCGATGCTTTATGCGGAGGAAGAAGGTGAAGTTTTCTTAGGTCGTAGTGTGACACAAACTAAACATATGTCAGACGACACCGCAAAACTGATTGATGATGAAGTTCGTAAGTTGATTGACCGCAACTATGAGCGTGCAAGACAAATCCTAATCGATAACATGGATATCATGCACGCAATGAAAGATGCGTTAATGAAATACGAAACCATCGATGCTGGTCAAATTGATGATCTGATGGCTCGCAAAGAGACTATTCGTGAACCAGCGGGTTGGGGTGATCAAGCGGCGACGGAGAAAACGGAAAAATCAGAAGCAAAAGCTGAAGAGAAAACCGCAGAGCCGGAAGTGACTGCTCAGTCTCAACCAGATGAAGTTCAGCAACCTACTGACAAAAAAGATGCAGAATAGGTTTTAATTAATAAGGAAACCCCGAGGCAACTCGGGGTTTTTGTATTTCTACTATGATTCTACGTTCCCAAAAAAAATCCTTAGATCTTTCATTCCCTGTTGTGATGGGAATTCTTAATGTCACACCTGACTCGTTTTCCGATGGAGGCCAATTTAATGCGCTTGATGCGGCATTGGCCCAAGCCGAGCGAATGATTGCTGCAGGTGTGAGTATCATTGATATCGGTGGTGAGTCAACACGTCCAGGTGCGCCAGAAGTCTCATTGGAAGAAGAGTTGAAGCGCGTTATTCCTGCAATTCAAGCCATTCGGCAAAAGCACGATGTTTGGATCTCTATTGATACCAGCAAAGCGGAAGTGATGAAGCAAGCCATTGAAGCCGGTGCGGATCTCATCAATGATGTTCGCGCATTGCTGGAGCCTGGGGCCTTGGCAGTTGCCGCGAAAGCCCAAGTTCCGATTTGTCTGATGCACATGCAAGGCCAACCTCGAAGCATGCAGCATAACCCAAGCTATCAAGATGTGTTAAAAGAGGTCGGCGAATTTTTGGAAGAGCGTGTTGCAGCCTGTGAAGAAGCCGGTATTGCTAAAGAGCTGCTTATTCTTGACCCCGGATTTGGTTTTGGCAAAACCATCGAACACAATTATCATCTGTTAGCGCATTTAGAGGCATTTCATCAATTAGGTTTGCCGATTTTGGCGGGCATGTCTCGTAAATCGATGGTTTTTAAATTACTGAACAAAAAGCCTGCAGAGTGCATGGTGGCTAGTGTAACATGTGCGACGATTGCTGCTATGAAAGGCGCTCAGATCATTCGCGTTCATGATGTCGAAGAAACCGTTGAAGCGATGCGAGTCATTCAAATGATGCATAAAAATATCTGAGTAAAAAAGAATATAAGAAGGAATAAACATGTCGGATAAAAGACGTTATTTTGGTACAGATGGTGTTCGTGGGAAAGTAGGTCAGTATCCTATTACTCCCGATTTTGTACTAAAACTTGGCTGGGCTGCAGGTCGTGTATTAGCGAAGCAAGGAACGAAAAAAGTTATTATCGGCAAAGATACGCGTATTTCAGGTTATATGCTTGAGTCTGCTTTAGAGGCGGGTCTTGCGGCTGCGGGTTTAAAGGCGACTTTTACTGGGCCGATGCCAACACCTGCTGTGGCGTACTTGACACAAACATTCCGTGCTGAAGCTGGTATTGTGATCTCGGCTTCTCACAATCCATACTATGACAATGGCATTAAATTTTTCTCTTCTGAAGGGACAAAATTACCCGATGATATTGAGTTAGCCATTGAAGCTGAGTTGGATAAAGAAATCGAATGCGTAGAGTCTGCAGAATTAGGTAAAGCGACACGTCTCAACGACGCGGCTGGTCGTTATATTGAATTTTGTAAAAGTACGTTCCCTTCCGAGTTGAGCCTAGCAAAACTTAAAATCGTTGTAGATTGTGCCAATGGTGCAACGTATCACATTGCGCCAAATGTGTTTACTGAACTGGGTGCCGATGTTATTGCTATGGGCGTAACGCCAAACGGCACCAATATTAACCATGAAGTAGGCGCAACCGATGTGCGTGCTCTACAACAACGTGTTGTTGAAGAGCAAGCGGATTTAGGATTGGCGTTTGACGGTGATGGTGACCGAATTATCATGGTCGATCACTTAGGTAATAAAGTCGACGGCGACCAAATTGCCTATATTATTGCGCGAGATGCATTGCGTCGTGGTGAACTTAAAGGGGGCGTAGTGGGCACCCTTATGACTAACCTTGGTATGGAAAATGGCCTCAAGCAACTGGGTATTCCATTTGTACGCGCTGCGGTTGGCGATCGCTATGTGATGGAAAAACTGTTAGAGAAAGGTTGGAAGATCGGCGCTGAAAACTCTGGACACGTAATTCTGCTGGATAAAGTAACTACTGGCGATGCCATTGTTGCCGCATTGCAGGTGTTGGCATCTGTTGTGGGCAGTGAACTATCACTAAATGAGCTTTCAAAAGGCATGACACTTTACCCACAAGTGCTCGAAAACGTGCGCTTTGCTGGACAAGGTAATCCACTAGAAGCCGAAGCCGTTAAAAAAACCGTGGAAGACGTTGAAGCCGATTTGGGCAGTAAAGGCCGAGTTCTGTTGCGTAAATCAGGCACCGAGCCATTAATTCGTGTGATGGTAGAAGGCGAAGATGGTGAACTTGTACAAAACAGTGCACTTAAAATAGCACAAGCAGTGAAAGACAACTGCTAAATTATCACAAGCTTATCTTCTAGGATGTGAAAGGAGCTACTTTGAAAGTAGCTCTTTTTTTCGGTTAAAATTGATATTTTGCCCCTTTTTTAACCGTTCAGTGCATTGTGTTCTTTTTTTTGTATTTTTCGCTTGTCATGAATGACACCTTTCGTTAGTATTGCTCGGCCTTCAGTTAGGAGGATGCTAGCCTTGTTCTTGCTTGCGTAACGCAAGTCAGAGAATGGCGCTGGCTCAACAATTTGGAACATAGGTGGAAAAATGTTTAGCGTTCTACTTGTGATTTACCTGTTGGCAGCGCTTGGTGTAATTGGCCTTGTGTTGATTCAGCAAGGTAAAGGCGCAGATATGGGAGCCTCGTTCGGTGCAGGCGCATCAAATACTGTTTTTGGTGCCAGCGGCTCAGGTAATTTCCTTACCCGAACAACTGCTATTTTAGCAACAGTATTTTTTATCGTGAGCTTAACGCTTGGTCGCATGTCGACCCATAAAGCAGAGTCTCAATGGGTTGACCCAACACAAGGTCAAGTTGTTGAACAAGTTCAAGATAATGTGAGTGAAGCTCCTGCTAAGTCAGATGAGATTCCTCAATAAGCGAAAGCTTTAAAATTGCCGAGATGGTGAAATTGGTAGACACACTAGCATGAGGTGCTAGCGCCTATGGTGTGAGGGTTCGAGTCCCTCTCTCGGCACCATTGATTTTACAAACTTGTAAATAACTGTGTTGAGCGTATAATGCTCAGCTAGTCGGACGCGGGGTGGAGCAGCTTGGTAGCTCGTCGGGCTCATAACCCGAAGGTCGTCGGTTCAAATCCGGCCCCCGCAACCAATTTTCGATTGGATGCAAGTTTGGTAGTGCTAACCACACTACAAGTTAAGCAACATCGGTTGTTTAACGTATCAGGGTCCAGCAACAAAAAACCCCGACTAATCGGGGTTTTTTGTTATCTGTACTTCTCGCTGGTGCGAGTTTTGTACAGATAGTGCTTGGTTTTTATATTGGGCTCTGAGCCCTTTTTTTATTTCTGGAGTGGTTTGAATGACTGGTTTAGAAAGACAACTGACAGAGATGCTTGAATCGGCAGTCGTTGCATCTGGTTATGAGTTAGTTGGATTAGAATTTATTCGTGCGGGTGAACACTCGACATTGCGTATTTACATCGATCATGAAAATGGCATTACCGTTGAAGACTGTGCAGAAGTAAGTCATCAAGTAAGTGCTGTGCTTGATGTTGAAGATCCAATTTCAGTGGCGTATAGCCTAGAAGTTTCTTCACCAGGTTTGGACAGACCACTTTTTAAACCTGCACATTATGAGCAGTTTATTGGTCAAGAAGTCAACGTTGTATTGAAAATGGCTGTAGCCAACCGTCGTAAATGGAAAGGTGAAATCCATTCTGTTGATGGTGAGGCCATTACACTGACGGTTGATGGTCAGCAAGAAGAATTCGCTTTGAGCAACATTTCCAAAGCTAACCTTATCCCTAAATTTTAGTTCCTGAACAAGTTTTCAGATTAGAGGCTAATTAAATGAGTAAAGAAATTTTAGCGGTAGCAGAAGCGGTATCGAACGAGAAAGCGGTACCTCGTGAGCGTATCTTTGAAGCTTTGGAGATTGCTTTAGCGACTTCGACTAAGAAAAAATACGAAATCGAAATCGATGTGCGTGTTGCTATCGACCGTAAAACAGGCGAATTCGTGACATTCCGTCGTTGGTTGGTGGTTGATGAAGTAGAAAACCCAACGAAAGAAATTTCGTTCGAAGCTGCTAACTACGACGATGAATCTGTTCAGCTTGGTGATTTCATTGAAGAAGAGATCGAGTCAGTAACGTTTGACCGTATCACTACTCAAACAGCAAAACAGGTTATTGTACAAAAAGTTCGCGAAGCAGAGCGTGCACAAATCGTTGAGCAGTTTATTGATAACGAAGGTGACCTAGTTACTGGTGTTGTGAAAAAAGTAAACCGTGAAACAGTTGTTCTTGATCTAGGTAACAACGCGGAAGCGGTAATTCTGCGCGATGACCAACTACCTCGTGAAAACTTCCGTCCGGGTGACCGTGTACGTGGTCTTCTATATAAAGTTGCACCAGAAGCACGTGGCTTCCAATTGTTCATCACGCGTTCTAAACCTGAAATGCTTGCTGAACTATTCCGCGTTGAAGTTCCTGAAATCGCTGAAGAAATCATTGAGCTTAAAGGCGCTGCACGCGATCCTGGTTCTCGTGCCAAAATCGCAGTGAAAACCAATGACAGACGTATCGATCCTGTCGGTGCGTGTGTCGGCATGCGTGGTGCGCGTGTTCAAGCGGTTTCTGGTGAGCTTGGTGGCGAGCGTATTGACATTGTGCTTTGGGACGATAACCCAGCTCAGTTCGTTATCAACGCGATGGCGCCAGCGGATGTTGCATCCATCATCGTTGATGAAGATGCCCACTCAATGGATATTGCTGTTGAAGCGGGTAACTTGGCGCAAGCTATCGGCCGTAACGGTCAAAACGTACGTCTAGCGTCTCAACTAACGGGTTGGGAACTGAACGTAATGACGGTTGAAGATCTGCAGAAGAAACACGCAGAAGAGTCTCAAGCGTCAATTGACAACTTTATGAAATATCTAGATATCGAAGAAGACTTCGCTCAACTGCTTGTTGAAGAAGGTTTCTCAACACTAGAAGAAGTGGCTTACGTGCCAGTCAACGAACTGCTAGAAGTTGAAGGTCTGGATGAAGATCTGATCGAAGAACTACGTAGCCGTGCGAAAGATGCACTAACCACGATCGCATTAGCTCGTGAAGAGTCATTCGAGGGTGTAGAGCCAGCAGAAGATCTACTAAATCTAGAAGGTCTTGAGCGTGAAATGGCATTCAAATTGGCTGCGAAAGGTGTTGCATCACTAGAAGATCTAGCAGACCAAGGCATCGATGATTTAGAAGGTATCGACGGTCTAACGGAAGAGCGTGCAGGTCAGTTGATCATGGCTGCACGTAATATCTGTTGGTTCGGAGAAGAAGCATAATATTCAGCAAGGGGAGGAAGCGGCATGACACAACTTACAGTTAAAGCACTGAGTGAAGAAATTGGTACGCCAGTTGACCGCTTATTAGAGCAACTTGCTGATGCTGGCATGAAAAAATCGAGTTCAGATCAAGTTTCAGATGAAGAGAAGCAAAAACTGCTGACGCATCTGAAAAAAGAGCACGGCGACACTAGTGGTGACACCGAGCCAACTCGTTTGACTCTACAGCGTAAAACACGCAGCACGCTAAGTGTTAATGCTGGCGGTGGTAAGAGTAAAGATGTTCAGATTGAAGTGCGCAAAAAGCGTACCTACGTAAAACGTAGTGCAATCGAAGACGAAGCAAAACGCGAAGCTGAAGAAGCGGCGCAACGTGAAGCTGAAGAAGCAGCAAAACGTGCAGCCGAAGAAGCGGCGAAACGTGAAGCTGAAGAAGCAGCGAAACGTGAAGCTGAAGAAAAAGCGAAACGTGAAGCTGAAGAAGCCGCAAAACGTGAAGCTGAGAAGTCGGTTGATCGTGATGCAGAAGAGAAAGCGAAACGTGATGCTGAAGGTAAAGCAAAACGTGACGCTGAAGAAAAAGTTAAGCAAGAAGCAGCGCGAAAAGAGGCCGAAGAGCTAAAACGTCGTCAGGAAGAAGAAGCTAAGCGTAAGGCTGAAGAGGAAAGTCAGCGCAAGCTTGAAGAAGCTCGCGAGATGGCTGAAAAGAATAAAGAGCGTTGGTCTGCTGCAGAAGAGAATAAGGGTGATATGGAAGATACAGATTACCATGTAACGACTTCACAATATGCACGTGAAGCCGAAGATGAAGCAGATCGTAAAGAAGAAGAAGCTCGTCGCCGTAAGAAGAAGACCAAATCTTCTGCTAAAGCGAGCGAAAATGACGAACGTGGCGGTCCACGTGTACAACGTGGTGGAAAGGGTGGCCGTAAAGGCAAACTTTCTAAGCCTAAGTCAATGCAACACGGTTTTGATAAGAGCGCAGTTGTTGCGAAATCAGACGTTGTGATTGGTGAGACGATCGTTGTTTCTGAACTTGCGAACAAAATGTCGGTTAAAGCGACCGAAGTTATCAAGATCATGATGAAGATGGGCGCTATGGCAACCATCAACCAAGTTATCGACCAAGAAACAGCGCAGCTTGTTGCTGAGGAAATGGGTCACAAAGTTGTTCTACGCAAAGAAAACGAGCTTGAAGAAGCGGTACTTTCTGATCGTGACAACATGTTTGAAGCGGTACCTCGTGCTCCTGTCGTAACCATCATGGGCCACGTAGACCACGGTAAAACGTCAACGCTTGACTACATTCGTCGTACTCACGTTGCCTCTGGTGAAGCGGGCGGTATTACGCAGCACATCGGTGCATACCACGTTGAAACTGAGAACGGCATGATCACCTTCCTGGATACTCCTGGACACGCGGCGTTTACCGCAATGCGTGCTCGTGGTGCTCAAGCGACGGATATCGTTGTTCTTGTTGTTGCAGCAGATGATGGCGTAATGCCACAAACTGTGGAAGCAATTCAGCACGCGAAAGCTGCTGGTGTTCCACTGATTGTTGCAGTGAACAAGATCGATAAAGAAGAAGCGAACCCAGACAACGTTAAGAACGAGCTATCTCAGTACAACGTAATGCCTGAAGAGTGGGGCGGTGAGAACATGTTTGTTCACATCTCTGCGAAACAAGGTACTAACATTGATCAACTACTTGAGACAATCCTTCTTCAAGCTGAAGTTCTAGAACTAACAGCAGTGAAAGACGGTATGGCTTCTGGTGTGGTTGTTGAGTCTCGTCTTGATAAAGGTCGCGGTCCGGTTGCAACTGTACTTGTTCAATCTGGTACGCTACGTAAAGGCGATATCGTTCTTTGTGGTCAAGAATATGGCCGTGTACGTGCGATGCGTGATGAAATCGGTAACGAAGTTAACGAAGCTGGTCCATCAATCCCTGTAGAGATCCTAGGTCTTTCTGGCGTTCCAGCTGCGGGTGATGAAGCGACAGTTGTTCGTGATGAGCGTAAAGCACGTGAAGTTGCTAACTACCGTGCAGGTAAGTTCCGCGAAGTGAAACTGGCTCGTCAGCAGAAGTCTAAACTAGAGAACATGTTCTCTAACATGGCGGCTGGTGATGTTGCAGAACTTAACATCGTACTGAAAGCAGACGTACAAGGCTCTGTTGAAGCTATCGCAGACTCACTAACAAAACTTTCAACTGAAGAAGTGAAAGTGAACATTGTGGGTTCTGGTGTTGGTGGTATCACAGAAACTGACGCAGTACTTGCTGAAGCTTCTAACGCAATCATCCTGGGCTTTAACGTTCGTGCTGATGCCTCTGCGCGTCGTGCTATCGAAGCGGCAAGCATTGATCTACGTTACTACTCAATCATTTACCAATTGATCGACGAAGTGAAACAAGCGATGAGCGGTATGCTTGCGCCTGAATTCAAACAAGAGATCATTGGTCTTGCTGAAGTTCGTGACGTGTTTAAGTCACCTAAGCTGGGCGCAATCGCAGGCTGTATGGTTACTGAAGGTCTGATCAAGCGTAACGCACCTATCCGTGTACTTCGCGATAACGTTGTAATCTACGAAGGTGAGCTTGAGTCACTACGTCGCTTTAAAGACGACGTTGCAGAAGTTAAGAATGGCTACGAGTGTGGTATCGGCGTTAAGAACTACAATGATGTTCGCGTTGGTGACCAAATCGAAGTATTCGAAACAATTGAGATCAAGCGTACGATCGATTAATTGACTAAAATTGCCGATAACTCTGGCAATTGTAGGTTGTTGAATACGCCATGGGGGGTTGGGATATCCACCCCCCATTCTTTCTATATAAGAGAAAAGATATGTCAAAAGATTTTAGCCGCACGCAGCGTGTTTCACAGCAGCTGCAAAAAGAACTTGCGATGATCCTTCAACGTGAAGTTCGTGATTCTCGTTTGGGTATGGTGACGATTTCCGATGTGGAAGTGTCACGTGACCTCGCTTATGCGAAAGTCTTTGTTACCTTCCTTTGCGTTGGTGAACAAACACCAGAATCTTGTCTAGCCGCGCTACGTGAGCACGAAGTACATATTCGTATGATGCTGGGTAAACGCATTCGTCTTCGTTTGACGCCTGAAGTTCGCTTCTATTACGACAATACTTTGGTTGAAGGTATGCGCATGTCAAACCTTGTCACCGAAGTGGTCAACAAAGACAAAATCAAGCAAAAAGATGCAGGTCGTGAGGACGAAGAGTAATGGCTCGTCGTCGTAAAGGTCGCCCGATTGATGGTGTTATCTTATTAGATAAACCAACAGGAATGTCATCTAACGATGCTTTGCAAAAAGTAAAACGTCTTTACTTCGCTGAAAAAGCCGGCCATACAGGCGCGCTTGACCCTTTGGCGACGGGTATGTTGCCAATCTGCCTTGGTGAAGCGACAAAGTTTTCTCAGTTCTTGCTCGACTCAGACAAACGCTATCGAGTGATTGCCAAGCTAGGTGAGCGCACCGACACTTCAGATTCTGACGGTGACGTAGTGGAAACTCGCCCTGTTAACGTGACGCTTGAGACCCTAGAAGCGTGTATTGAGAAATTCCGTGGCGAATCTGATCAAGTACCCTCGATGTTCTCAGCATTGAAATATCAAGGTAAGCCTTTATATGAATATGCACGTAAAGGCATTGAGGTGCCACGTGAGTCTCGTAAGATAACCGTCTATGAGATCACTCTTCACCGCTTTGAAGGTGAGGAAGTGGAAATGGAAGTGCATTGCTCAAAAGGTACTTACATTCGCACAATCGTCGACGATCTAGGTGAAATGCTTGGCTGTGGTGCCCACGTAACGATGCTACGTCGTACAGGTGTTGCAAAATACCCTTATGAAAACATGGTGACCTTAGAGCAGCTTAATGAATTGGTTGATAACGCCAATCGTGATGGTGTTGCACCACGTGAGGTGTTGGATCCACTGCTGATGCCGATGGATACCGCAGTTGAAGATTTGCCAGAAGTGAATCTGATCGCGGATCTAGCCGATATGGTGATGCATGGCCAAGCTGTTCAAGTCTTGGGTGCGCCTACAGAAGGCCAACTCAGACTGACCATGGGTGAAGAAAGACGCTTTATCGGTGTCGGTGAAATGAATCGCGATGGCAAAATTGCACCAAAACGTTTGGTGGTTTTTCGCGACGAAGAGTAGCGAAACAGAGCATAAATAAAAATACCGGCACAGAGGCCGGTATTTTTGTATTGCTCAAAGGGAGAATATTCCCTATAATTCGCGCTCCTCGTGTCGGCTGAATCAGAGATTGGCTGGCACAAATATTAACCTACTCTTATTAGGAGAGAATTATGTCTCTGAATGCAGAAACTAAAGCAGCAATCGTTGCTGATTACGCACGTGGCGAAGGCGACACTGGTTCACCAGAAGTACAAGTAGCACTACTAACTGCTTCTATCAACCACCTACAAGGTCACTTCCAAGCGCACAAAGGCGATCACCACAGCCGTCGTGGTCTTCTACGCATGGTTTCTCGTCGTCGTAAGCTTCTAGACTACCTAAAAGGTAAAGATCTAGCTCGCTACCAAGACCTAATCAAACGTCTAGGCCTACGTCGCTAATTAGTGGCTGCATAGTACAGTTTGTTGAAAAAGGGGCTATATGCCCCTTTTTTGTATCTGCAAATCACCATCACCTTCATCGCTTTTTTCTCTCTTTACCGTTTTTGTTTCTTCATTTTTATATTGTTTCTTCTGACATTAGCGTTCCGCCAATTTCCTAACTGACTCGCAGAGCGGAAACCTCACAGTGCAAAACGCTCAGAATCTTATTGTTGATGTTTTACACACCAATATGTTGTGTGCAAAATTTCGGCAATTCTGTAATGCCGTCAATGAGATACAAGATCATGTCAAAACCTGCAGCCACGATAGGTCATAATCATCTTTGTCCCAAAAAGACTGGGAAGATTCCTCACGTGGGAGGGCCGATCACGACAGGTTCAAGTAATGTCATGATCAACGGTGTGCCAGCAGCAAGAAAGGGAGATTCCATGGTTTGTGTGGGGCCTCCTGATAGCATAAAACAAGGCTCATCTTCCGTATTCATTAATGGTAAGCCAGCGGCTCGAATGTTTGACTCTACCAATCATGGCGGTGTCATTATTGGCGGTAGCCCTAATGTGTTTATTGGTGATGCTGGGTGCTATCCTGACTCACAAGACTCTGCAGTTGCAAGTAGCGACTCTCGTCCGCAAAGCAATGAAGATAAACAAGTAGCGCCACCAACAAAGCAAAGTAATTCTCTCTCAAACGAGCCTCAAGCTTCACCCTCATCTACGTCACATACGCCAGCGAATGGTTCCTCGACATCATCGGCTGTAGATAGCAATACCGTATATCCGGGTCTGTCGACAGATCAGAATCGTGAGCCGAAAACATTTTCCATTGTTCCTATTCGTTATGCGATTGATATGGAAAGGCAGACGCCTGAATCGGTACTAGGCCGCGGGCCTCTGTCAATATCGACACCCTACGTGCTACGTCAGTTGCGCGATGGATGGCTTTATATTTATGACGACCTCACTCAAGAGATAACGGAGTATAAAGTAGAGGGCGCATCACTTGCTGGCGATGCAAACATCTATCTTGAAGGCACAACCCTGCATATCGCTTTCTCATTAATACAATGGACAAAGCGTATTGTTGATACCCTCAAACAAGATTCGAGTTTAAGACATCGATGGATGCGTCGAGTGGTTTGTATTGAAGGAGAACAGTGGCATGTTGGTGATGAATCGACGCTTGAACATGTTTCGGATATGAATACGTGTCCACACGATTTTATAATGAGCTCGGTTTCATTACGAGAGCCGCCTAAAGTAGATTCTGGAGATGAGGTCGAGAGTAACCCGACAGCAGACGCTATTATGAGTCAGCTCGTAACCAGCAAACCCACTTTTTCCGCAGGTGAGTGGCTAGGAAATGCTCAGGGGGACGTAACGTTAGTTGTGGCGTTGGATGATGTGCTTTCTGATGTACTTGATCTCACTATCCCATTAAATGTGCCAATTATTGAAAACCTTTCAATAACGAAAGATGAAGACGAATTTCATAAGCTTGAGATGGCACGTATCGCGCGAAGTTTGGCGCGAGTGCAAGTGCCTGAATCGAAGTGGAGTTCAAACATCAATAAATCAACCTATCCTTATTTTGAAGCTGATTTACATGCCTATTTTAAGGAGCGCGAGGCGAATGTTACTGAATTAGTCGCAAAGCAACAAAAACAAAGTTATGTGAGCCTGAATACTAAGGAGCACTCTACACACGGCTCCAAAGGGCTAAAAATATTACGAGAACGCTGGGACTATGTGCCAGATGAACTTGATCATAAGCTCTGGTTTGAAAGACGAAAATACGTCGATGAAGTCAATTGGAAAAAACTGGATCGATTCAGTAACGAGATGGAATCCAAGTTGGGAGAGGCAGAGACGAAGATCGACCTCTATATGCGTGAGTTATACTCAGGTTTACAGGGGGCTGACGTCGTCGACCCTATGCGTTATGGCATAGATCTCTACACACAAGAGGGTATGAATCACTACATTGTCCTCACCCATGAAATCTTTACCACCATGCAACTAGCGGTGCAAAACCGTGAACGAGAACTTAAAAAGTTAAATGAGTTTTTAGCGGGACGAAATATTCTCTCCTTTGCCCCCTATGGCGGCAGTGAATCCCTTAGCTTTGCGGTAACGCGAGAGCTGGATAATACCGAATCAATAAATCTAGTTCCCCACTATACCAATATCGTTGGGGCATTTGATAAATTAAAAGATCTGATGCAACACGGTACAGGACGTGATGCGATATGGCTACGAGAACTAACCGAAGAAGCTCGCGCAGTACTCGATATATTGGGCAAAACTTTGAAAGGAGAGCTGAGTGACTATTTGAACCATTTGTTGCTCTATATCTATCCTGATCGTTTATCGAGTCCTCCCCTGCTGTTTGAAATAAAAAGGGCCATTTGGTGGTGTCGGATCAAACAGGAAGTACCGAGATTTAATGATGACTATATCAATGGAACGCAACGATTTCGGAAAGAGTTTAAGCAGTTGATTAAAGAACTATCTGATGAATATTACAAACTCGACAAGAACACAATATGGCCGGTCCGAAAATACAGCCAGCATAAAAAACTGAGAACATCGTTACTTGAAAAATTGGTGGAACATCCGGACTTGATCTCTATTCGTGCCGACGAAAGTTTTCGCCAAAGTCGCAAGGCCTTACACGCGCGTTATATGCAGTTGGTGGGAGGAAAGTTTACACAAGCGAGTACTGCTTATAGCTCATTTGGTGGTAATGCGGCATTAACGGTACTGCTCAATAGTATTAACTTAAATATGCTTAGTGGAACGCTAGGTGATACTGGCAAAGGCTCTGATGTACATAGCAAAGCACTTCAAGATGTTGGAATTGGACTGATGTGGTTAATTTCCGCTTCTGGAGATCTCACAAAAAATCTTGTTGGATCGTATTTACATAAGTCAATACCAGATATGAAAAAAATGAATTTGAAATTTATACTGCGTGAGAGAAGTGTAAATTTTAAAGGAATAAACGCTAATCGGATTTTTGTTTCTGCTCTTGTTATAGGCTCGGTGTTTGGTGCCATGGCTTCTGTCTGGGAGGCATTTAAAAATTATCGCTTATTTAAGCAATCAAATAATATATATGAGAAGGGACTTTTACTACTTCTTGTGTTTTCATTTGGAACTCAATCTGGCATTTATACAACAGTTTTTATTCGCGCTTTTATTTTAAAAAAAGCTGTTGGAAATTTACTTTTACCGTGGATGGTGACAGTCGGGGGGTGGGTCGCAATGATCACGGTATTTCTCTCGATCCTGTATGAATTTAGCAAGAAAAATGAGCTTGAAAAGTGGTTGTCGGAATCTATTTGGGGAAATAATAACGCGAACTGGAGCAAAGAGAAAGAGCTATTGGAGTACGAAAAAATAGCGTTGAAGCCAAAAGTGGAAATCAAAGAACAAGCTGGTGTGTACCCTTATGGAATGGAAAAAACAACGCCGAGTAGTGAAGGCTATTATCATGCCTCAACTACCAAAATGGCTGTTAATAGCCCGTTGTGTCGTTATGTATGCCGATTTTACGTTCCAGACCCAGAGCAAGGTTTTGTTCTGACCATATTAAATAATGCGACCATTAATCCAACAAGTGGAAAGTGGGAGCAGGAAGAAGGCCAGTATTTCTATGAGATAGTGATGGAAAGTCGCACTGGTTTACGAGTAAATGTGACTTATGTGAGTGACGAGAGTGATATATGTTATCTAGTCTCAGGAAAGGGGGTGGGGTACTGTTCAGTTTCTTTCAATGATGGACGAGAAGTGAATGGTGAAACATATCAAATTATAGGATGCAAATAATGTCGGATTTTTACTCATTGGATGAGCAGGCGATAAAGCAAGAGATTGCTTATAAAAAAGAAAATCTTCCTACAGAAGATATATTATTTTCTTGGGTTTGTACGCCTAAGAGATTGTTTGGTGAGGAAGTTCTAGTTTTTGGTATGATGATCATACCTTCGCTAATCGTTGCCTTATTAGTGCCACCAACTATTGAAGATTTTGTAGTTTGGTTTGGTATTACTGTAGTTATGGTTTTACTTGGCCTCTATTTGAGGTTTACTGAGTTTCAACCAAAAACGTATTGTTACGAACTCACTAAAGTCGGCATTCGGTATACCATAGAAGAGAATGTGCATGAGAGCTTTTACAAGTTTTCTCGCGCTGGCGGTAAATTTGCGGCTGGCATTAGTGTTATTGCTGTTATATTTTTGGGACCACTTGCATTAGCAGGTGCAGGAGCGGGATTACTTCACGCGAGAGCTATGTCTAATCATAGGAAAAGAAAAGAATACGAAAGACATATCATGCCAGATAGTTTTCGGGTTAGATACCTTCGTGAACGTCAACAGATTGCTTTTAATCCAAGATTTGAGAGAGAAATGCGTTCAATTGGTATATGGGAGTACTCATCACCACTGGATATTTATATAGATGAATCATTTTTATATAAACTGTTTTATTATCTTAAAAAGGACTTTAATGTTATTGATATTAAAGATGCTACTGATTATATCGAACTAAAAGCAGATTTTTTAGACTAATTATATATTTAAAAGGAAATTTTCCAGATGGATTTTTACTCATTGGATGAACGGGCCATTAAGCGAGAGATTGATTATAAGAATGAAGAGATATCAAAAGCTGATGTGGTTTTTTCTTGGAGTTGTACAACTAAAAGATCGTTTGAAGACAAGTTTTTTGAGATTTTCATACTAGCTTTTATGCCATTGTTGTTAGTGTTTTTGGGCTCTGATATCTATTTATTCTCTTTTGTTTTGGTTATGTCGATATTGATGGCTTTATATTTTAGATTTACACTTCATCAACCAAGGTCATTCTATTACGAACTGACAAAAGTAGGTGTTCGTTATACGGTAGAAGAAAATGTACATGAGTTTTTTTACAAGTTCTCTCGTGCTGGTGGGGGGGTAATTATAGCTGTTAGTATGTTAGCAATGATATTTGTTGGCCCGACCGCATTAGCTGGCGTGGGTGCTTGGCTTCTTCATGCAAAACTTATGTCGAATCATCGTAAATTGAAAGAATATAAAAAACATATTCTCCCTAATAGTTTTCATATTCGTTATCATCGTGCTCGACAGGAGATAGCTTTTAATCCTAAGTACGAAAAAGAAATGATGAGTATTGGTATATATGACTTTTTAACTATAGGAGATGTCTATATATCGCCAAATAAATTACATCAGTTGCTTTTTTACGTTAAAAAGGAGTTTAATGTAATAGATGTTAAAGAGGTTAAGAGTTGTAAATGGTTTAATTCTTAACGTTTGAGTTGTATATTTAATTGAATGTATATAAATCATAATTATTTATTTTGGTGCTTGGATGAATTTTCTTTCATTGGATGAACAAGATATAAAGAACGAAATTTCGGATAAGAATGAAAAGATATTTGAATTGGAATCGATTTTATATTGGAATTTTACGCCAAGGAGAACAATGTTAGAAGAGTCTTCTGTTGCTTTTGTTGTCTTTGGTATACCATCTTTATTTTCCTTAAGTGGAACTAGTTCTGAATCACATTATCTTATCTTATTTGTGTCTTTCTTTTCTCTTTTGGCTGGTCTATTGGTTAGGGCTACAGGATTTAAACCAAAAACTTACTATTATGAACTTACTAGTGCAGGTATTAGATATACTTCGGTAAGTAATGTGCATAAGTATATTGACCAATATCATAGGGCTGTAAGTATAACGGTTGTTTTAATTGGTATTATTTTTATTATAATGTTTAATGAATATGGATTGATGTTTTTTATTTTTATTGTCCCATTTTTCATTTCGTATGATAAAGCTGAAGATGAAATTAGTGAAGTTCATATTCTACCAAATTCTTTTGTTATCAAATATGATGTATCAGTCAATAGGATTTATTTTATAAGTAAATATAGCGATGAAATGAGAAGTTTGGAGATATATGATTTTGAAAGAATTGGTAGTATTTATATTTCTCGCTCACAATTGTATCAACTGATTTTTCATTTAAAAAACAAATTTGATGTTACTGATGTGGTATTGGTGAAAAACTGAATTGATAAAGATGTATTATCGCTGCTATCAAAGCAGGGAGGAGCCAAACATCTATGGTTAGCTAAGTTTATCTGTGGTTACAGGGTTAAAAAGGATTGCCTGATTTTTAATCATAGTGTGGCGATGATTTAGAATCTTGACCTACCGAATAGCGTGTAGGTATGAAGTGGTTTATACTACCCCGCGTCTCAACCTTTGTTGTTGAGCATTTACACCTCAATGCATTGCCGTCAGTCTGTCGACCAATAGGTCGCGACTATTCCAAATAGCTTGCTGTCAGGCTCTTTGCACTAGTCGCGATATGCAATGTTTTGAGACCTAATACCAACGTCCGAATTTATTTTCGGCAACAAGGAATAACAATGTTCGAAAAACCAGTTGTTAAAACGTTCCAGTACGGTAACCACACGGTTACTCTAGAAACTGGCGTTATCGCACGTCAAGCAACCGCTGCTGTTATGGTTACTATGGATGACACTGCAGTATTTGTTTCTGTTGTCGGTAAGAAAGAAGCTGTTCCAGGTCAGGACTTCTTTCCTCTAACCGTAAACTACCAAGAGCGTACTTACGCTGCAGGTAAAATCCCTGGTGGTTTCTTCAAGCGTGAAGGCCGTCCTTCTGAAGGTGAAACGCTGACTGCTCGTCTAATCGACCGCCCAATTCGTCCTCTATTCCCTGAGGGTTTTAATAACGAAGTACAAGTTATCGCAACGGTAGTGTCTGTTAACCCAGACGTACAGCCAGATATCCCAACAATGATTGGTACCTCTGCAGCGCTTGCTATTTCTGGTATCCCATTCAACGGTCCTATCGGCGCGGCACGTGTTGGTCACATTGACGGTCAACTTGTACTAAACCCAAGCAACACTGAACTAAACGCATCTCGTCTAGATCTTGTTGTTGCGGGTACTGAATCTGCAGTGCTAATGGTTGAGTCAGAAGCTGACAACCTAACTGAAGAAGAAATGCTATCTGCAGTGGTATTTGGTCACGACCAACAACAAGCAGTGATCAAAGCGATCAACGAATTTGCAGCAGAAGTTGCGACGCCATCTTGGAACTGGGTTGCTCCTGAAGCGAACACAGCTCTTAACGAGAAAGTGGCGGATCTAGCAGAAGCGAAACTTGTTGAAGCTTACAAAATTACTGAAAAGATGGCTCGTTACGACCGTATCCATGAGATTGCGGCAGAAGTTAATGCAGTTATCCTTGCTGAAGATCCAGAAGCAGATGCAAAAGAAATTCACACTATCTTCCACGATCTTGAGAAGACGGTTGTGCGTCGTAGCATCATTGCTGGCAACCCACGTATCGATGGCCGTGAAAAAGACATGGTTCGTGCACTAGATGTACGTACTGGCGTTCTTCCACGTACTCACGGTTCTTCACTATTCACTCGTGGTGAGACTCAGGCGCTAGTAACGGCGACACTAGGTACTCAACGTGATGCGCAAATCATCGACGAGCTAACGGGTGAGAAGAAAGATTACTTCCTACTACACTACAACTTCCCTCCATACTGTGTAGGCGAAACGGGTTTTGTAGGTTCTCCGAAGCGTCGTGAAATCGGTCACGGTAAACTTGCGAAGCGTGGTATTGCTGCAGTAATGCCATCAATCGATGAGTTCCCATACACAGTACGTGTTGTTTCAGAAATCACAGAATCTAACGGTTCATCTTCAATGGCTTCTGTATGTGGTACTTCTCTAGCGCTTATGGACGCTGGTGTGCCAATCAAGGCTTCTGTTGCTGGTATCGCAATGGGTCTGGTTAAAGAAGGCGACGATTTTGTTGTTCTTTCAGATATCCTTGGTGACGAAGACCACCTAGGTGACATGGACTTTAAAGTTGCAGGTACTTCTACTGGTATCACTGCACTTCAAATGGACATCAAGATCGAAGGTATCACGAAAGAGATCATGCAAATTGCGCTTAACCAAGCTCAAGGCGCGCGTAAGCACATCCTATCTGTAATGGATCAAGCTATCTCTGGTGCTCGTGACGATATCTCTGAGTTCGCTCCTCGCATCCACACGATGAAGATCAGCGCAGACAAGATCAAAGACGTTATCGGTAAAGGTGGCGCAGTGATCCGTGCTCTAACTGAAGAGACAGGCACAACCATCGAAATCGAAGATGACGGTACTATCAAGATTGCAGCAACAGAAGGTGCGGCAGCGAAAGAAGCAATCCGTCGTATTCAAGAGATCACCGCTGAAGTTGAAGTGGGCGTAATCTACACAGGTAAAGTAGCTCGCCTAGCTGATTTTGGTGCGTTCGTAACGATTCTTCCAGGTAAAGATGGTCTTGTTCACATTTCTCAAATCGCTGACAAGCGTGTAGAGAAAGTGTCTGACTACCTAACTGAAGGTCAAGAAGTTCAAGTTAAAGTACTTGAAATCGACCGCCAAGGCCGCGTTCGTCTAAGCATGAAAGAAGCGGTAGAAAAGCCAGTTGAAGCAGAAGCGCCAGCGGCAGAGGAAGAGTAATCTTCACGTTGACACATACTTGTCTAGGGCTTTTCTCGCTTAAAAGCCTGAAAGCATGTTATAAAGGGGAGCATTGAGCTCCCCTTTTTATTTTCGCAGTCTTCACAGGAGTGCCTTTTAGTGAAATGGTTTCAAACCGTTAGTCTGTGTATCGCGTTGGCGACAACAGGCTGTGCATCAACCACCAGTGGCAACAAGAGTCAGTGGGTGTATCCGCCAATGGCAGTGCCATTGCAGGCGAGTGTTCAGCAAGAGGTGCAAATTGCGCGTTTGTCACAATTGCTGCAACGTACCGATCTCAGTGATGAAGTTCGTGCGAAAATGCATTACGAACGTGGTAACTACTATGACAGTGTCGGTTTGCGTGATTTAGCCAGACTCGATTTTAATCAGTCTCTGCAGTTAAACCCTGCACAGCCAGATATTTTTAATTTATTGGGCGTCTATTTCACACAAGTTGGTGAATATGATGCCGCTTACGAAGCATTCGACTCAACGTTAGAGCTAGATCCAAGCAATAGTTATGCGGAGCGCAATCGTGCTATCGCACTCTATTACGGTGGCCGTTTGGATCTGGCGAAAGAAGAGATGCAGAAGCATTATCAAGATGATCCGCAAGATCCGTTTCGTGTGCTTTGGCTGTACATCATTGAATCGGATCTCGATCCTGCTCAAGCCAAGGCGGATTTACTGAGTCGCTATCAACAGCGCAGTGAAGAGTGGGGATGGGTGCTGGTTGCGTTAATGGGTGAGCAAGTGTCTGAGGAACAAGCGTTCAAAGCGATCATTGATGCATCTCGTGAAAATGTGCTATTGGCGCAGCGTTTAACCGAAGTCTATTTCTATCTTGCCAAGCGCTACCAGCAGAAAGGCGACTTTGCCAATGCGATCTCATTGTATAAGTTAGCGATCTCTTTCAATGTTTATGAGTACGTTGAGCATCGCTACGCGTTTTTAGAACTTGGGCATATATATCAGCAACTTCAGTCGGAGCGACTGGCTAAGGCACAAGCGAAAAGTACGCCATAGGCGAACAAAAAAACTCACCATTCAAAGCCCTCGACATCGATGATGATCGAGGGTTTCTTTTCTTTCCCGCTTATTCACGGTGGATAAAAATGTCCTCGGCTTGTTTTAGTTGATTGCTAATTTCAATAACAAGATTAAAATGGTTAGCCTTGCTAACTATTTTAATGGTTGAATAATGAGCCTCAGCACCCATCTCGAAAAAATGGAGCGCTTTGCGGCAAAAGTGTGGCGAAAGCACAGCAAAGACGATCCTATCTTGCAGTTGAGTTTTAGTGAATATGACTACCTGAAAGTGATTCAAAATGCGCAAGAACCGATACGCATCACGGATCTTGCGTTGGAAATGGAAGTTTCTAAACCTTCTGCGACCAATATGGTGACTCGTTTAGAGCGAAAAGGATTGGTGAGTCGAACTCATTGTCTGCATGATGCAAGAGTGAAGCGCGTGGCGCTGACAGAGAAAGCACTGCACTATTTAGCACAGGAAGCGATGGTTTACCGCATATTGGCTGAGCAGGTCGCAGGGCAGTTGAGTGATGAAGAGCAGCAACAACTCGTCTCATTGCTCAGTAAAGCACTTACGTTTTAGTTTCTTAGAATCGATGTCGAGCTTTCATTGATGAATACGTCTATTTATCGCCAATTTTGGCGCTATACCATACCGACCATTGCCGCCATGCTTGTGAACGGCTTATATCAAGTGGTGGATGGTATTTTTATTGGCCATTACGTTGGTGCCGCAGGGCTTGCGGGGATTAATGTGGCGTGGCCACTGATTGGCTCTATTTTGGGTATCGGTTTAATGGTGGGAGTAGGAACAGGCGCGCTGGCTTCTATCCGACTTGGTGAGAAGCTGCCGCAAAAAGCGCAAGCCGTGTTGTCGACGGGCTTGGTACTGTTGCTGCTGATGAGCCCTGTTGTGTCGATTTTGCTCTGGTGTTTTGCGGATGACTTTCTGCTTTTGCAAGGCGCGCAAGGAGAGGTGTTCCAACTTGGCTTACAGTATCTCGACGTATTGGTGTTTTCTTGCTTGTTCACCTTGGGCTCGATCGCCATGCCGATTTTGCTGCGCAATGATGGTAGTCCCAATTTGGCGACGATGCTGATGGTGTTGGGGGCGATCACCAATATCGTTCTCGACTACCTGTTTATCGGTCTATTGCAGTGGCAGTTAACGGGGGCGGCAATCGCCACAGCATTGGCTCAAATGGTGGTACTACTGGGGGGGCTCAGTTACTTTTTTTCACGCAAAGCCAAACTGCGTTTGTCGAAGCACAATTTCTCGTTTCAGTGGCGTTGGTTGCCACAGATTTTCGCTATTGGAACATCAAGCTTCTTTATGTACGCCTATGGCTCCATGATGGTGGCGCTGCACAATAGCTTGTTGTTGAGCTATGGTAGCCCAGTGTTGGTGGGGGCTTATGCGATCCTTGGTTACATCATCGTTGTCTATTATTTGATTGCAGAAGGAATTGCCAATGGTATGCAGCCGTTGGCGAGTTTCTATCATGGGGCTGGCCACAGTGACAATATCAAAAAGTTACTCAAAATTGCGATGAGCTCTGCGGTGCTGACGGGCATGGTGTTTATTGGTTTATTGAATCTATTCCCTGAGCAAGTGGTGGCGGTGTTTAATGCGAACGACGCTGAACTGACTCAGCACACCATTACGGGGATACGACTCCATATGTTTGCCATGTTCTTAGATGGCTTTCTGGTGGTGACAGCGGCCTACTATCAATCGGTGAACCGTGGTGGAAAGGCGTTATTCGTCAGTATTGGCAATATGATGGTGCAACTGCCGTTTCTCTTCATTATGCCTAAATTGCTCGGTATTACTGGGGTTTGGCTGGCTTTCCCATTGTCAAATATTGCACTGACCTTAGTGGTGGCGGTTATGCTATGGCGCGATATCAAGCGAATGCCTAAAAATCAGTGGGTTGAAGCGTAGGTATATGGAAGAACATCGAAGAGTAGGAAAATAGAACGGTAAGATAACAAAGAGGGTGCAAGCCCTCTTTGTTGTTTTAACGGGATAAAGCTAGAGATTTTTCACCTCTAGGCCTGCAATTTGGTGCCAGTAGCCATTGCATTGACGGTCTTCGATTTGACGCGGCTGTGCGCCTTGTTCGTTAGCGCGAAACTGATCGACAGTCGTAAATGTCTCTAACCCTAATGGGCTGACACGCACCACATCCACCAATCCTTGCATGGCAGGGAGATCGTTAATCAGGTTGTAGCAGTAACCGGATTGCGTCTGTATGCCATTGAGATTGAATACCGCTTGGCCTTCTTGGCTGTGCACTTGAATGCCCGTTGGGTATTTGATGCAGCAGGTTTCACAGTCGTCTTTGGCTTTGTTTTCTGCACGGGCGGTAAAGCAGCGTGCGGAATAGGCGAGCGGCAAATAGCCATGGCTAAAGACTTCTACTTCAAATTGGTTGCGAATGCCCACTTCATCGCATTGGGTTAATACGTTTTGCAGCCATTCACGAGACAGCTCGACAGGCATGCACCAACGAATCATCCCTTGTTTAAGGAACAATTTAAGCGTGTGCGCATTGTATGTATTGACTGCTGGGCCAACAACAAAGGGAGCACGTTTTTCAAACGCCAGTTGAATAGCCGATACGTCGTTCGCTTCAATGGCAAAGTCACCGTTATCGATGTACTTTTTCATCACGTTGACTTCGCTTGGGGCTTCGAGCAGTGCCATGGTAGAAAGCACCACTTGCTTGCCTGCACTGGAAAGCTCTTTCGCCAACTCAAACCAGTGCGCGGGTTTCATTTCACGGCGTTTAGAGCAGACCGATTCCCCCAAATAGATGATGTCGGCAGAGCTGTTTTTCGCTTGATGGTAAAAGTCTTCAACGTTCTGTTTGGGCCAGAAGTAAAGTAGCGGACCGAGTGAGTATTTCATCTTGTTTCCTTGAATCCTTATTGCCATTGACGATGATAAGCACCGAGCGTGGTTTGTGTCCCTTCGGAGACATTCGCCAGTGCGGCATTCCAAGCCTCTTCCACTTGATAGGCTTGTGGATTCGCTTGGTAACGATCAATCGCCGCGCGCCAAGTTCGAGTCACTTGCTCGACATAGGCAGGGCTACGCTGACGGCCTTCGATTTTTACCGAGGCGACATTGGCAGCAAACAGTTCCGGCAGCAACGACAGCGTGTTGAGACTGGTTGGCTCTTCTAGTGCGTGGTAGCGTTTGGATTCTCCCTCTATGTGGGCATCAAAGCGGCCTTTACAGAGAGTCGGATAGCCTGCGTTTTCACCATGACCGTACTTGTCGATCAAAATGTTGTTGAGACGTGACTCTAACCCCGTTGGTGTTTCTTGCCAGCGCACATATTTGGCGGGTGAGCAAGCGCCGACGGTATTGGGAGACTCTCCCGTTAAATAGGAAGACAAGTAGCAGCGGCCTTCTGACATGATGCACAAGCTACCAAAGGCAAAAACCTCCAACTCTACCCCTTGTGGGATATTACGTGACAGTTGCTTCACTTGATGAATCGACAATACGCGCGGTAGTACAACGCGTTTAACATTGAAATTCTGCTGATAAAACTCGACCGCTGCGACATTGGTCGCCGAGGCTTGAACCGATAAATGCAGTTCAAGGTGAGGGTATTTTCGTGCTGCATACTCTAACACAGCGATGTCGGCAACGATCAGAGCATCGATACCCAATGCCGCCGCCATATCGACCGCATTTGTCCAACGCTCAAAGCCATCTGGATGCGCAAACGTGTTCAAGGCGACGTGAATTTTTTTCTGGTGATCGTGGACGTATTGAACCGCTTTCTCGAGTTTTTTCCCGCTGAAGTTCAGTCCAGCGAAATGACGGGCATTTGTATCATCTTTAAAGCCGATATACACCGCATCGGCACCGCAGTCGATGGCGGTTTTCAGAGCAGGAAGATTACCTGCTGGACAAAGGAGTTCCATATGCTCACTACAAATTGAGACGAAAAGGGTGTGGGCATTTTATGAAGGAATATGAATAGCAGAATTGATGTAAGTTAGGTTTGACGCAATAAATTGAGATTTACCTCTTTTGGAGAGGGGAGATGGTCAGTTTTTATGGCGACGATTTTGTGCAAACAGTTCTTCTATCTCATGTTTAGGCTGAGGGCGATGGAAATGGAACCCCTGGATCGAGTGACAGCGCAAATTCGACAGGAGTGCCGCTTGCTGATGAGTTTCTACCCCTTCGGCCACCACGGTGAGATTGAGAGATTTGCCGAGATTAATGATGTTTTCAATCACCGTGACCTGCTTCGGTAAAACGTCAATGTCATTGATAAACGCGCGGTCGATCTTCAGCTCATCAATCGGGAAGCGGGCTAAATACGCCAGTGAGGAATAACCGGTACCAAAGTCATCGATGGAGAGTGAGAAGCCCAGTTTCTTAATCGCGTTGAGCATCTGAATAGTGTGGTCACTGTCACTCATTACCGCACTTTCAGTCAGCTCGAAAGTGATGCAGTTAGGGTCTAACTCCGTGGTTCTCAGGAGCTTTTCCATAAAGTCGATCAACTGAGGGTTGCCAAATTGCTCTGGCGATAAGTTAATCGCAACGCGACCAGGCAGAATTCCTTGGAGTTTCCAGCGTTTGACCGTGTTGAAGACATCACGCATGACCACACGACCTAAGTGCTCAATCAGGCCTGCTTTTTCAGCGACAGGAATGAAGGCCGCAGGGCTAATGTATCCTTCGACAGGGTGCTTCCAGCGTACTAACGCTTCGGCGCCATTAATGCTGAAGTCACGCGCATTGACTTTCGGTTGATACCACACTTCAAGGCCATTTTGCTGTAGCGCTTTTTGCAGTTCGATCTCCAACCAGAGGCGCATACGCGCTTCTTTGTTCATCTGGTCATTAAACTTGATGAGACGGTTACGGCCGCGATCTTTGGCTTCGTACATCGCGGTATCGGCATTTTGCAGCAGCACACGTGCATCTTGGCCATCTTCAGGATAACGAACACTGCCGATAGAACAGGCAAGGCGCTTGCTGAAATGGTGTAAATCAAATGGCTGATTAATTAAGGAGATGATGCGCTCAGAGAGCAACTCGGCCATGCGGTTGTTTTCCGGCTCAGGCAAGATGACGCCAAACTCATCGCCCCCGAGATGACCAATCACCGAGTGTTGTGGCAACAGTCGTTTCAGACGAGCTGCCACTTCAAGAATCACTTTGTCACCAATGTGGTGGCCTAGTGAGTCATTGATGTTTTTGAAGTTATCGATATCGAGATAAAACAACAACAAGGGGGTTTGGCTCTTAATCAACTGCTCCAGACGTTTGGTAAAACCGAAGCGGTTGTAGAGCTTCGTCAGGGAATCGATATGAATATCATCGCTGTTTTTCACCGAAAGATGTTTTGGCGTTTCATCAGCGTCTTGGATCAAGATGATTTGAGATTGGTTGCCCAGCACGGTGGTGAAATCTGCATGCAACTGAACGCGGCGCTCAAAGCCACAACGTGCACTGGTCATACAGACAAACGCTTTTTCGGAAAGCAGTGAGCAGAGTTTATGGCTAAACACCATCTTGCTCTTCTCATCCATAAATAATCGACTGAGCTCTTCACCAAGCAAGTCATGCTGCGAATTGAAACCAAGCAGCCTTGCCGCAGCAGGGTTTGCTGAGAGAATGGTGTCTTCTTCGACCAGCAGTAAACCATCGGGCAGTAGTTGCGTTAAACGAGAAAACTTGGTTTCTGACTCTTCTAGGGATTTGACGAGAATGTGTTTTTCAGAGGTATCAATCGCTTGAAAAAGGAGGTGAGAAATCTGTTCACCGTCTTCCACAGGGGACAAACTAAAATGCAAACTGGTTTCAAGATCGGTTTCATCGAGGGTGATTTCGGCCTCAATACTTTCACCGAGCAGAGCTCGGTCGTAGTAAGGCTTTAGCTTTTGGTAAAAGTTGTCACCTAAAATTTGTGCATCATTCATCCCTATTAGCTCTTCCTGAGCTAACCCCGCAACGTCGCAATAACGTTCATTCACCAAGCAATAGTTATGTTGCTTATCAAGAATAGCGAAGAAAAAAGGGCTATTAGAAGTCAGTTTATTAAACCAATGGTGCATTTGCTTGGAAGGCATCAAAGTACTACCCGTCTCCAGAGAGCGTAATTAATCGTCCATGTCATGAAATCGCTGAAACGCAATCACTATAACTGTGATAATAGCGTTATTAAAGGCTTTATCAGTACAAGTGTGACAATATTTCATTCAAGGTCAAAAAAACGTCGCTGATTGTTATTATTTTAAACAACGCGATATGAAATCGTTTTTTGACGCACAACAGTAATTCATCACATGCTATCAACTAAGATAGTCGCATTTATGACAAAGTAACGGAAAATAAGCGTGATAAACAAGATTCGCAGTCAACTAGTTCAAAATGCCGCATCAATTTTGCGATCTCCAGTCCAGTTATTGCCTCAAATTGTACATAAAAAAGTCTTGCTTGAAGGGCTCAAATTGGTCTTCAAAGAAGCTTTAGAAGATGGCGATTTTGAATTTTTGGAAGATAAGTGGTTGAAGGTAGAGGTGAAAGATCTCAAGCTGCATTGGTTCATAAGTTATCAAAATGATCAACTTGTTATTGCCGAACAACCCGTTTCGGAAGATGTGTGCTTCTCAGGCAATTTAAATGACTTAGTGCTGATTGCTGGCAGAAAAGAAGATCCGGATACGCTATTTTTCCAACGTCGTTTGACGATTGAAGGCGACACCGAGCTTGGCCTAGAGGTTAAAAACCTAATGGACAGCGTTGATTTGGAGCAATTGCCAAAAGCCATGCAGTTGGCGCTAAATCAGTTAGCAGATTTTGTTCATAAAGGAGTACAATCGCCTCAAACACAAATTGGGGTAACAAATGCTTATTCGAACTGAAGCACCGGCCGATATATTGGTTATCGATAGTCTGCTAAAACAGGTATTTCCAACAGACGCGGAAGCCAACTTGGTCATGACACTAAGAGAGAATGGTCGTCTGACACTGTCGTTGGTGGCTTGTACTGACGAAGGGGAAGTGGTTGGCCATGTCATGTTTACGCCGATGACGTTGAATGGCGAAGAAAATGGCTGGCAGGGGCTTGCGCCACTGGCGGTCAAAGCGGAATATCAAAAGCAAGGCATCGCCGCATCGTTAGTCAAAGAAGGCTTAACTTCGCTGTTGGAGTTTGGCTATCCAGCGTGTTTTGTCTTGGGTGACCCTCAGTACTATCAGCGTTTTGGTTTTACTGCCGCCAGCGAGATGGGCTTTGAGTGTCAATGGCCAGTGCCAGAAGGTGCGTTTCAAGCGTTTGCCATGGCGGCGGGTGAGTTTGATGCCAAACAAGGGCGAGTGGAATACGCGCCAGAGTTCGCAGCTCTTTGATGGAATCGGCTTCGTTGCTGATTCAATGAATGATCCTTAACTTAGGTGCTCTATCCTAAGTTGAGGTGAATTCCCCAATCTCGTTATTACTTTCTTGGGCTTTTTTGTTAGTATGCCGCGGTATCTTTGAGTAACGAAACGATGACTGAAAACGAAAAGTTGTATTTACAGGAAATGGGTATTTCGCTTTGGCAATTGCATCATCCAGAACGGATGATGGGCTATGAAATGCCAACCTTTTCCCTGCCTGAAGAGTGCCAGTTACTGTTGATCGCACCGAGTTGCCCCATTTCGCAAACGGCACTATTTTTTGAAAAAGTGCTCAAAAGCATGCAATTGGAATTGTCTCAAGCAAGGCACATTACCCCAGAGCAATTAAGCACGCTCGAACCACATTCTTTGCAATGGGTTTGGTTTGCGGGCTGCCCTGTTCAACCTCTTCCTATGGTAGCCAAAGTGCTCCAATCGCCAGAGTTGGCTCAAATTGATGGTCATAATGAGCATCGTCGTGCGCTGTGGCAACAGATCCGTTCTTATGAGTAATCCAATATGAGTTGTATGATCGTTCCTATGTCTCAGGAGCACCTTGAGGCTGTTTACCATATTGAAGGTCGTGCACATTCGCACCCTTGGGCAGAGAGCCTGGTGAAGGATCTCTCCAGTCGCGGTGCGATGCATCGTGTATTGCTGGTGGATGGGGAAGTGGTCGGCTATTTCTATGCGCAAAACATCGTTGGCGAGCTCACCTTACTTAACATCGCAGTGTGTCCCAAACAACAAGGCAAAGGCTATGGCCGCCAGTTGTTAGACGCATTTATTGATGAAGGTGAAACGGCAAACGCGGAAAGTGCGTGGTTAGAAGTGCGTGAGAGCAATGTGAACGCCATTCATCTCTATCAAGAGATGGGTTTTAACGAAGTGGATCGTCGCCGCAATTACTATCCTACGCAGTCAGGGAAGGAAGACGCGATCATTATGAGTTACTTATTTGGTTGCTTTTAACTTTGCTTGAATGACTCTCTTGGTGCTGACGACTTTCACGTAATTTCTGCGTGATCATCTCCACTGGGAGCGGCTTGCCAAAGAGATACCCCTGAAATTGCTCACAACCGAGTTCGACCAGCGTGTTGAACTCTTCTTCTGTTTCTACCCCTTCGGCAATGACTTCTAAACTTAAGCGCTCAGCAATCATAATGATCGTTGAAACAATGGCTTGGTCGCTTTGATCAAGATGCAACTGAGTGACAAAGGAGCGGTCAATTTTCAGTACGTCCACCGCTAGATGTTTGAGGTAGCGGAGTGAGGAATAACCGGTGCCAAAGTCATCGATCGAGATTTTGAGATCCAGTTCTTTCAGCTCTGCCATTTTATTGATCGCGCTTTCGACGTTTTCCAATAGCAGGCTCTCAGTGATCTCCAATTCAATATGCTCACCCGTGATATTGGCTTGTTTTAATGCATGAGTGATGTGTTCGACAAAGGCATTTTTAGAGAACTGCAATGGGCTAATGTTGATGGCAAGTCGATGGAACGTTTCAGGCAAAACTTGTTCTTTTTTCCACTGAGCGTATTGAAAACACGCTTGCTCAATAATCCAATCACCAATTTGCAGAATTTGCCCCGTTTCCTCCGCTATGGGCATAAAGACTCCGGGAGGAAGCACGCCTTTTTCTGGATGGTTCCAACGGATGAGGGCTTCCACTCCGATAATTTGTTGCTGCGCGTTGACCTGAGGTTGGTAGTAAAGCTCAAGTTGCCCTTTGTGCAGTGCTTCATGCAGGCCTTTCTCTATCTCCAAAAAAGACTCCACTTGCGCCTGCATTTCTGGTTCATAAAACATGTATTTATTGCGTCCGGCGACTTTGGCGCGATAGAGCGCCGTATCGGCCTGACGGAGCACATCAATGCTCGAGATGCCTTTGTCGGCAAACGTGGAAATACCAATGCTGACTGTGCAATAAAGCTGGTGATCGTCAATGGAATAAGGGTTTGAGATCAAGGTGAGCAACTGCTTCGCTTTGTTGGCGGCATCTTCTTTATTGAGTTTCGGGATCAAAATGGCGAACTCATCCCCACCAATGCGTGCGGCAATTTCTCCGGGTTGTAGCCATGCTTCTAGGCGTTTCGCAATGGTGCGCATTAAGTTGTCACCAATGGTATGCCCTAGGGAGTCGTTAATGGTTTTGAAACGGTCGAGGTCGAGATAAAACAGTACTCCTGGGTATTGCTCGCTTTGTGACTCTTTAAGGGTTTCATTGAGGCTTTTTAGCAGCAAGCTGCGGTTGGCTAAGCCTGTTAGGGTATCGAAGTAAGCCAATTGGTTGAGCTGGCTTTCTGCTGCCGCGCGCGCTTGCCAGAGATTGTGAAATGAAAGCGCGAGTCGACCCAGTTCATCATTGTTGTTACCGGGAGGCAGCTCCAAGGCATTTTTTCGATTTTGCAGCGAATTCACCCAATTAATCAGCGTGATAATGGGCTTTGATAGCTTAAAGTAAAAGAAAAACAACAAGATAGAGGTAAGTAATATATTGCGAAACAGATCGAACAAGACAATTCGAGTCGATTTCTTAATAAAGGCATCGGCGATGCTAGAGCCATCAACCGAGAAACTCAATTCACCAACAATTGCATTGGCGTTGGGTTGATGCAGTTCTGTTTTGTAAAACGGTTGAGCGGGGGTCAGTATTTTAGACAACAGCTGAGTCGTTAGGCTCTGAGAATCAATTTCACGGTGCTTTTGGGTCAGCACGTCTCCAAAATCGTCGACGATTTTTACTCGGTAGATGGCATTGTCCATCATTAGGGTCGAGGCAACCTGCTCGGCGAGCAGATGATTCAGATGATATGCGGCTTGGCTGGCATTGGAATAGTTTTGCAGCAGCTTAAACTGGTAGTGCTCTTCAATACGGCGTTGCTCTTGGTGCAGATCAGCCAAAATGTGGTACAAGCTGAAACACAGTCCCAATACAACGGAAACCAGAAAAACGGTTCTGGCTTGCTTGAAAGCTAATGAATGCACTTTTTTGTTTCTAAGCATACTGATGACCGCAGTGAATTACTCTTTTAGTTATAGACGATATTTACCGTTTGGTTAATTCTCAACCTGAAATTAAGAATCAGTGCTGTTTCTCTAAGTTTGTGTCGAGTGTGCTGTATTATCATTGAGACAGAATGCAAACATCTCGGCTTTTTCGACGAGGAAATGGGATCACTTTGTATGCTTAATGATACTCGAGTAAATATTTATTGAGACGTAATGCGAAATCTTGAAAGGAATTCGAGAGCATTACAACGTCAGTAGTGGGGATGTAGGATGGTGAACCATGATGAACTTGAACGAAAAACCTTTCAACGCTCCCAACGCTTTGCTGGATCCAAACAGCGCACAAAAAGTACTTCAGTTAGTGGTGGTGTTAACGCTACTGACCTTTATTCCTCTCGCAATAAAGAATTTCTACATTGGTCATTGGTATCTTGCGCTGCTGATGGTGGCCTTTGAGATCGGTTTTATTATCGAAGTCGTCGGGATTTGTTGCTTAAAACGAAGTGTGATTGGCCATCGTATCCCCCTTGGCTTTTTGTTGGCTTCGATTGTTTGCAGTGTGGCCATTTTTGGCACATTGGCGACCTATTGGGTATTTCCGATCATCATCGCTTTGGTGTTTATCATTCCTCACCATGACGCCATTGTGACTAATGTGCTGATGATTATTGGCTGCACTTGGGCTGCGGCGATGAAGCAAGACCTCGAGATTATGTATCGTTTTGCCATTGCCTTGGCATTTTGCGCTGTCATTGCCCATTTTGCCGTGTGGTTGATTGTTCGGTTACAGAGCAAGCTGCGTTACCTCTCGACACGCGATGTGATGACAGGGGCACTGAATCGACATCAATTGGATCTGTTTTTGCAGCGAGCACTTGATGGTCACAAGCGATACACTGCCTCATCCATTGCAATCATCGATATTGATTTTTTTAAGCAGGTCAATGACCGTTATGGCCATGATGTCGGTGATGAGGTGATCAATTTAGTTGTCGAGACGATTCAGCACAATACGCGGGAAGTGGATCTGCTGTTTCGCTTAGGAGGCGATGAATTTCTGTTGCTGTTTGAAAACACTTCGGCCTCGTCTGCATTGTTGATTGTCAGCCACCTTTGTCAAAAAGTACGTAAGCAAGCCTACCCAAAGCACGCCAGTGTGACGTTGAGTGCAGGTATTGCGGAATGTCTGGAGGGGGATGATGTTGAGTCGTGGTTGAAGCGAGCTGATGTTGCGCTGTATCAGAGCAAAGAGAATGGTCGGGATAGGGTGACGCTTTCTGAGCCGCACAGCCTGCATCGTCACACAAAAGAGGAGGGTGATTGGCCCTCGTTTAGGCAAACGACAACCGGTGATCATGTCAGTCGTTAGGATCAAAGTTGCCGATTGGTCGAGAATAAGCGAGAATACCGCGCAAAATTGAATCTACTCAGGAATCTGGTTAGTCACCTCACATGACGTGCACCGATTTCCGGCTCAGATAAAACACAGAAGACCAGTTTCATGTCAAATGCTCCTTTTTTAAGCGAAGTGTCTAAACGTAGAACGTTCGCGATCATCTCGCACCCAGATGCGGGTAAAACAACTATCACAGAAAAAGTCCTGCTTTTCGGACGTGCGATTCAAACCGCCGGTACAGTAAAAGGTCGTGGTTCTAGCCAGCACGCTAAGTCTGACTGGATGGAAATGGAAAAAGAACGTGGTATCTCGGTGACGACATCGGTGATGCAGTTCCCATACAACGATTGCTTAGTGAACCTACTCGATACTCCGGGGCACGAAGACTTCTCGGAAGATACTTACCGCACACTAACGGCGGTTGACTCGTGTTTGATGGTGATCGACGCCGCGAAAGGTGTTGAGGATCGTACTCGCAAGCTTATGGAAGTTACCCGTCTGCGTGATACGCCGATCGTGACCTTTATGAACAAATTGGACCGTGATATTCGCGATCCGATGGAACTGCTTGATGAAGTCGAGAGCGAGCTGAATATTGCTTGCGCACCGGTTTCTTGGCCAATCGGTTGTGGTAAAGAGTTCAAAGGTGTTTATCACATCCATCGTGATGAGACCATTTTGTACTCAACGGGTCAGGGACACACGATTCAAGAGCAGCGTATCATCAAAGGTCTTGATAACCCTGATTTGGATGCTGAGGTTGGTGCGGATCTCGCTGAGCAACTGCGTGAAGAGTTGGAACTGGTTCTTGGTGCGTCTCACGAGTTTGATCAAGAGATGTTCCTAAAAGGTGAATTGACTCCGGTATTCTTTGGTACTGCATTAGGTAACTTTGGTGTTGACCACATGCTTGATGGTCTGACGGACTGGGCGCCAGCGCCGCTACCGCGTCAAGCCAATGAACGTGCAGTGGAAGCCACTGAAGACAAGTTCACTGGTTTCGTCTTTAAGATTCAGGCGAACATGGATCCTAAGCACCGCGACCGTATCGCGTTTATGCGTATTGTGTCGGGCACGTATACTCAAGGCATGAAGATGAATCACGTTCGCTTGGGTAAACAAGTGAACATTTCTGATGCCGTGACCTTCATGGCGGGCGATCGTTCTCGCGCGGAAGCTGCGTATGCTGGTGACATCATTGGTTTGCATAACCATGGCACTATCCAGATTGGTGACACCTTTACCCAAGGTGAATCGCTGAAGTTCTCTGGTATTCCAAACTTTGCGCCTGAGCTATTCCGTCGTATTCGTCTGCGCGATCCTCTGAAGCAAAAACAACTACTAAAAGGCCTTGTTCAGCTTTCAGAAGAAGGTGCAGTACAGGTATTCCGTCCTCTGCAGAACAACGATTTGATCGTGGGCGCAGTTGGTGTGCTTCAGTTTGATGTTGTTGTGGCGCGTTTGAAATCTGAATACAACGTAGAAGCGATTTACGAGAGTGTGAACGTAGCGACGGCACGTTGGGTTGAATGTGGTGATGCGAAGAAGCTAGACGAGTTCCAGCGTAAGAACCAAACTAACCTAGCACTGGATGGTGGCGATAACTTAACGTACATTGCCCCAACCATGGTAAACCTCAATCTTGCCAAAGAGCGTTTCCCTGAAGTGGAATTCCGAGCGACTCGTGAACACTAATCACGCGAATGTGTGCGTTTGGTTCGCATAACCTGTTTGCTAAGAGCCCTAAGTTTGTCGCTTAGGGCTCTTTTTTATCTGCGGTAAAAGACGATAATGAAAGGGCAATCATCACAGTAAGGAAGTGCACATGCAATGGTGGCGAAAGTGGTTAAAACGTTATGATAATTGGTGTAAAGAGATGGGATTAACGCCTGAACAAAAGCGCAGTTGTGTTCCGTACAAAAAAGATCCAGCGCGAGAAAAGAAAAGCGATGAAACTGTTTGATACGCATTGCCATCTCGATTTTGACGTTTTCGAACCAGCGCGCTCACAGCATCTTCAAAGAGGGCTTGAGGTCGGTGTAGAACGTTTGTTACTGCCATCCGTTGGCCCCGATAACTGGCAAAAAGTAAAAACACTGGCGCAATGGTCTGCAATGCCATCTGAACAGACTCGGCCAGCAATCTTTTATGCGTTGGGCTTTCATCCCTATTTTTTGACGTTGGATTATCAGCAAAAACAAAGTGCTCTTCTGGCTTTGTTGGACGAGCGTGACACTCGCTGCGTAGCCATTGGGGAATGCGGTTTGGATGATGGGGTTGAACAAGACACGGCATTGCAAGAGCAGGCGTTGAACTACCAGCTCGATTTGGCCAAGCAGTATCAACTGCCGGTTATTTTGCACAATCGACGATGTCACAATCGACTCATTCAATTAGTCAAAGCGGCTCGGCTGCCAAAAGGCGGCGTTATCCATGCGTTTTCTGGTAGCTATGAACAGGGAATGGAGTGGGTACGTTTGGGTTTTTATCTTGGGGTCGGCGGAACCATTACCTACCCCAGAGCGAACAAAACGCGCCAAGCGATCAGTCGACTCCCTTTAGAAAAACTGCTGCTTGAAACCGATGCGCCAGATATGCCGATATTTGGCTTTCAAGGAAAGCTCAATACACCCGCTCAGATTATTCACCCACTAAATGAGTTGGGTTTGTTGCATAATCAAACAAGGCAAACGATTGCCTCTCAAATCTGGAAAAATAGCAATTCTCTGTTCTCTATCTGTGAATGAAATCTAAAAAACTTGTTTAAAGAAAATCTCGTTCGGTATGTTATTGTGAGTTTACTCACAAATGAAGGTGAATTAGCGATGAATCTTATGGGAAAGTGTGAAGGTGGCATTACTTTAATTATTGGGGCATGAGTATAATGGCCCCCGCTTAATAGCTCCATTTTGTAACACGCCAATAAATAACTTAATAAGGAAGTCATAAACTATGAGCCTGTTTATGAGCCTAGTCGGTATGGCAGTATTGCTAGGAATTGCATTACTACTGTCAGATAACCGTAAAGCTATCAATCTTAGAACTGTGGCTGGCGCTTTTGCTATCCAATTCATCATCGGTGGTTTCGTTCTTTACGTACCATGGGGTCGTGATCTACTAGCGGGTTTCTCTGCTGGTGTTCAAAACGTGATCGACTATGGTAAAGACGGTACTGGTTTCTTGTTCGGCAGCCTAGTTAACTTCTCAGTTGACGGTATCGGCTTCATCTTTGCTTTCCAAGTACTACCAACACTGATTTTCTTCTCAGCACTTATCTCTGTACTTTACTACATTGGTGTGATGCAGTGGGTTATCAAGATCCTAGGTGGCGGCCTTCAGAAAGCACTAGGTACTTCTCGTGCCGAGTCAATGTCTGCAGCAGCTAACATCTTCGTTGGTCAAACTGAAGCGCCACTAGTGGTTCGTCCGTTTGTACCAAAAATGACTCAATCTGAGCTATTTGCAGTAATGTGTGGTGGTCTAGCGTCTGTTGCTGGTGGTGTACTAGCAGGTTACGCATCTATGGGTGTACCTCTAGAGTACCTTGTAGCGGCATCATTCATGGCAGCACCTGGTGGTCTATTGTTCGCTAAAATCATCAAACCTGAAGTCGATACGCCTAAAGAAGATCTAGGCTCAGACATCGACGGCGGTGATGACAAGCCAGCGAACGTTATCGATGCAGCAGCAGGCGGTGCATCAGTTGGTCTACAACTAGCACTAAACGTTGGTGCAATGCTACTAGCGTTCATTGGTCTAATTGCAATGATCAACGGCCTGTTAGGCTGGGCTGGTGGTTGGTTCGGTATGGAAAACCTAACGCTCGAACTGATCCTAGGTTGGGTATTTGCTCCACTTGCGTTCCTAATCGGTGTGCCATGGGAAGAAGCAACATTTGCAGGTTCTTTCATCGGCCAAAAACTGGTTGTGAACGAATTTGTTGCTTACCTAAACTTCGTACCTTACGTGGGTGAAAATGCTCAGGTTATTCCAGCAACTGGTGCTGTAATGTCTGAGAAAACTCAAGCAATCATCGCTTTCGCACTATGTGGTTTCGCAAACCTTTCTTCTATTGCGATTCTACTAGGTGGTCTAGGTGGTCTAGCGCCAAACCGTCGTCACGACATCGCTCGTATGGGTGTTAAAGCGGTTGCAGCGGGTACGCTATCTAACCTAATGGCAGCGACCATTGCTGGCTTCTTCCTGTCTTTCTAATTTAGTTAAGAGAAAGCATTTATAGACGCCGTTTAAATCCGCCCCGTAGCAAGAGATTGCTGCGGGGCGTTTTCAGTTTTTAGCGCCAGTGAAGGTGATACATTGAGCAAACGTTCACTTGTGCGAGAGGCTGAGTTTTTTTGAGATACAAACCGTTTGCGCTCTATTTGGCACTACAGTTTTGCGATGAATATCTATAATGTAGTAATCAGACCAGAGGGATTAGGCTTGCTGAGCCAATCACCTGCTGAATAGATGAGTTTGTAAGGGCAATGAAATGCCCAAACATAACAGAGTTGAATAACAAGGTAGGATGCCTTGCTTAACTTCTGATATGCAAGACACCGCAATCATAGATTGTTGTGCCATAGGCCAAATTGGTACTGTGCGGTGACAGGGATAGCAATTGGTAGTTGTAATGATTACCGAGTCTTCAAGGAACCAAGTCCGTTCATCAATGACTGTTTAGCAAAGACCTTTTTTGCTGTTTTATCGTTGTGATGTGAACAGAAAAAGGGGCTGAGTAGTAAAATTTTTGAATATTGATCGGAGATAGAAATGAGCGATTTGAAAGCAGCAGCGCTACGTGCACTGAAACTTATGGACCTAACAACGCTAAATGACGACGACACTGATGCAAAAGTGATCGCACTTTGTCACGACGCCAAAACGCCTGTAGGTAACACGGCAGCGATTTGTATTTACCCTCGCTTTATTCCTATTGCTAAGAAGACACTTCGTGAGCAAGGTACACCAGAAGTTCGCATTGCAACGGTAACGAACTTCCCACACGGCAATGACGACATCGAAATTGCAGTCGCTGAAACCAAAGCGGCGGTCGCTTACGGTGCCGATGAAGTTGACGTGGTTTTCCCATACCGCGCATTGATGGCTGGTGATGAGAAAGTGGGCTTCGAATTGGTTAAGCAATGTAAAGAAGCATGTGGCGACATTCTTTTGAAAGTCATCATCGAAACCGGCGAACTGAAAGAAGAAGCGTTGATCAAGAAAGCATCGCAAATCTGTATTGAAGCGGGTGCAGACTTTATCAAAACATCAACAGGTAAAGTGCCAGTCAACGCAACGCCAGAATACGCACGCATGATGCTTGAAGTGATTCGTGACATGGGCGTGGCTGAGAAAGTTGGCTTTAAACCTGCTGGTGGTGTACGCACTGCAGAAGACGCAGCGGCTTACCTAGCAATGGCAGATGACATCCTAGGTTCTGAGTGGGCGGATAATATGCACTACCGTTTTGGTGCGTCTAGCTTGCTAACCAACCTACTAAATACATTAGAAGTAACAGACCAAGTCGCTGATCCTGCAGCGTACTAATTCTAATAACGTCTGAACGTGGTGTGAAAGCACCACGTTACCTTCTTATCCTACTTTTACCATGGCCCATTGGGCTTGGGAGGCTCTAATGTATTTACCTCAAGAAATTATTCGTAAAAAACGCGACGGCGAAGCGCTGACTGCCGACGAAATTAACTTTTTTATCCAAGGTGTGGCGAACAATACGGTCTCTGAAGGTCAGATTGCCGCGTTCGCGATGACCATCTTTTTCAATGAAATGACGATGCCTGAACGTATTGCCCTCACGTGTGCAATGCGAGATTCTGGCATGGTGATTGATTGGAGCCACATGAACTTTGGTGGCCCAATCGTTGATAAACACTCTACAGGCGGTGTGGGCGATGTGACCTCTTTAATGCTTGGCCCTATGGTGGCAGCATGTGGTGGTTTCGTGCCGATGATCTCAGGCCGTGGCTTGGGCCATACAGGCGGTACGTTAGACAAACTGGAAGCGATTCCGGGCTACAACATCACACCAAGTAACGACGTATTCGGTCAAGTGACCAAAGAAGCGGGTGTGGCGATCATCGGACAAACGGGCGACCTTGCACCAGCAGACAAACGAGTTTATGCCACTCGTGATATTACGGCGACGGTGGACAACATCTCACTGATCACCGCTTCCATTCTGTCTAAGAAATTGGCGGCAGGCCTTGAATCTTTAGTGATGGATGTGAAAGTCGGTTCGGGCGCCTTTATGCCGACTTACGAAGCTTCAGAAGAATTGGCGAAATCCATTGTGGCGGTGGCGAATGGCGCGGGCACTAAGACGACGGCGATTTTGACCGACATGAACCAAGTATTGGCTTCTTCTGCGGGTAACGCTGTTGAAGTTCGTGAAGCGGTTCGTTTCCTCAAAGGTGAATATCGTAACCCTCGTTTGCTTGAAGTCACGATGGCGTCATGTGCTGAAATGTTGGTACTTGGTAAATTGGCTGAGAATACCGAAGACGCACGTGCGAAATTGATGGAAGTACTGGATAACGGTAAAGCGGCAGAATGCTTTGGTAAGATGGTGGCAGGTTTGGGTGGTCCGGTTGACTTTATGGACAACTACGACAACTACCTCGATAAAGCTGAAATCATTAAGCCTGTTTACGCCAAAGAGACCGGCGTGGTGTCTGCAATGGATACTCGCGCTATTGGTATGGCTGTGGTGGCGATGGGCGGTGGACGCCGCGTTGCAACGGACAGCATCGATTACGCGGTAGGTTTTGATCAGTTTATCCGTTTGGGCGAAATCGCAAGCAGCGAAAAACCACTGGCAATGATTCACGCTCGTAACGAAGCGCAGTGGCAAGAAGCTGCGAATGCACTACAAGCAGCGATTAAGGTGGGTGGTGAGTACACACCAACACCAGACGTATATCGTCAAATTCGCCAAGAAGATATTTAATGACTATTGGGCCTATTACTGCCATGGGGCGGTAATAGGCCTGAGGAAGAAGCAATGAAAAGAGCATTTATTTTAGTACTAGACTCCTTTGGTATTGGCGCAACCGCAGATGCGAAAGAGTTTGGTGATGTCGGTTCAGATACCCTAGGCCATATTGCTGACCAATGTGAGCAGGGTTTGGCAAACAATGATCAACGCCAAGGGGCTCTTCGTCTGCCAAATCTGTCCAAACTCGGTCTGGCGATGGCGCACAAAGAGTCAACGGGGCGTTTTGCACCAGGATTAGATGCGGATGCAGAAATCATCGGTGCCTACGGCCATGCTGCGGAGCTTTCTTCTGGTAAAGACACACCGTCTGGTCACTGGGAAATTGCTGGCGTCCCTGTTTTGTTTGAATGGGGTTACTTCACTGACAAAGCCAACAGCTTCCCGAAAGAGTTAACGGATCGCATTCTTGCTCGAGCAGGTATTGATGGATTCCTAGGTAACTGCCACGCCTCTGGTACGCAAGTTCTGGATGACCTAGGCGAAGAGCACATGAAGACTGGTCAGCCAATTTTCTACACCTCTGCGGACTCTGTATTCCAAATCGCTTGTCACGAAGAGACATTCGGCCTTGACCGTCTACTTGAGCTTTGCCAAATCGCTCGTGAAGAGCTAGCAGACTACAACATTGGTCGTGTCATTGCGCGCCCGTTCATTGGTCCGGGTAAAGGGCAGTTTGAGCGTACCGGTAACCGTCGAGATCTTTCTGTTGAGCCGCCATCAGCGACCGTCCTACAGAAATTGGCTGAGGAAAAGCAAGGCCAAGTGGTGTCTATTGGTAAGATTGCGGATATCTACGCAAACTGCGGTATCACCAAGAAAGTGAAAGCAACAGGCATTCCTGCGCTGTTTGAAGCGACACTTGAGCAAATTAAACAAGCGGGTGACAACACCATCGTGTTCACCAACTTTGTCGATTTTGACTCTGCTTACGGCCACCGTCGTGATGTTGCGGGTTACGCAGCGGCACTGGAGTACTTCGATGGTCGTATCCATGAAGTGATGGAACTGATGCAAGAAGATGACATCCTGATCCTGACGGCTGACCACGGTTGTGACCCAACGTGGCCAGGTACGGACCACACTCGCGAGCACATTCCGGTGCTAGTCTACGGTCAAAAAGTCCCTGCTGGTTCACTTGGCCGTCGTGAAACGTTCGCCGATATCGGCCAAACTCTGGCAAGCTACTTTGGCACATCGCCAATGGATTACGGCAAAAACTTTTTGTAATCCAGAACTATAATTGAACTTATCGAATAGAGAGCGTGCCTCTCTATTCTTTTGTGATTGAAATACAAGGAAACGAAAACATGGCAACTCCACATATTAATGCTGAAATGGGTGATTTTGCAGATGTTGTACTGATGCCGGGTGACCCGCTACGTGCAAAATACATTGCAGAAACCTTCCTGGAAGACGTGGTTCAGGTTTGTGATGTACGTAATATGTATGGTTTCACTGGTACTTACAAAGGTCGTAAAGTATCGGTAATGGGTCATGGTATGGGTATCCCATCGTGCTCAATTTACGCCACTGAGCTTATCAAAGACTACGGTGTGAAGAAGATCATCCGTGTGGGTAGCTGTGGTGCTGTAAGCACGGACATCAAAGTACGCGATGTTGTGATCGGCATGGGTGCATGTACCGATTCCAAAGTAAACCGCATCCGTTTTAAAGGTCATGACTTTGCGGCGATTGCTGACTACAAAATGGTCAAAGCAGCAGAAGAAGCGGCGAAAGCGCGTGGTATCGATGTGAAAGTGGGTAACCTATTTTCTGCTGAACTGTTCTACACGCCAGATCCAGAAATGTTCGACGTGATGGACAAATACGGCATTGTCGGCGTAGAAATGGAAGCGGCGGGCATCTACGGTGTTGCTGCGGAATACGGCGCAAAAGCGCTGACGATTTGTACGGTTTCTGACCACATCAAGACAGGTGAGCAAACCACATCAGAAGAGCGTCAGAATACCTTCAATGACATGATGATTGTTGCGTTGGATTCTGTATTGCTTGGCGATGCAGAATAATTCACTTCAAGAAAAGACATAAAAAGAAAGCCTGCACTCGTTGTGCAGGCTTTTTTATGAGGCTTTGGTCGATAAAAACCTTGGTCCATAAAAACCGTGGTCCATTAAGAAGGTTCTTTATGACTAAGCAGTAAGTTTTCGACTTTAGTTTGCGGTTTTTTACGCAAAATCAGAATAAACAGCATGCCACTGACAAAGCTCATCAAAATCATCAAAAACATATAACGGTCAATTTTGCGGTAGTGATGGTCAGAAAATGCGGTGACTTTACCGGTTTCAAACGTGATCCGAATGAAACCCACAATGCTGTTATCGGCAAAAACGGGTTCAACGAGCTGTTGGCGCCCAATGCCTGCTGTGGCAAGGGGAGTATCCAAACCCAGTACTTCTCTCGCAGTGAGTGCTTTGTCACTCGATGCTAAACGCACGCCTTCAGAATCATACACCGTCGCATCAAAAACCAAACGTTCTTTGGCCAGTTGATTCGTTAGCTTGAGCAGCTTCTCTTGGTCTTTTTGCACAATCATTTCGCTGGCAGATAACGCCGCTTGAGAGCTGAGCACTTTGGTTAAGGTTTCCAACTGCTGTGCTTGAATTTTTTCGTTACCTTTACTGATCACTACGCTGTTTTTAATGGTGACAAAAAACATGACACCTAGCAGCAGTAAAGCGATGACTCTTAGGGCATTTCGCAGTGAAAACAGAGACTCTTTCATATCGCGACATGAACTCTTTTAATATCTGAATAAATACAAGTTTGGGGCTTGCCTTTTTAAATTGCAATAGGGTAACGTTTGTGAAGGTTCATAAAGGATTAATACCATGGAAGCGTTAAAAACCTTGCCATTTAGAAGGCACACACAACTGTTAACTCGTTTGCCAGAAACTCGTTTTGCCACGCAATGGGACAAAAGTAAAGCTAACTGGATTGTTTATGCTGAGTATTTAGCGCCCGGACACTTTGAAGATATCGATTTTTTTACGGGGGGCTACAACCCGATTATTGATACTTGGAAAGTGGGCTACTACGAAGTGGCGCTTATGGCAGGAGAACTGACTCCTGAGCATGAAAAGATTCTTCAAGCGCTCCAACTTGATTACGCTTGCTTGACCGATGTGCCCGACCTCTCTAAGCCAGGGCTAATTGTGTTAGACATGGATTCCACAGCAATACAAATAGAGTGTATTGATGAGATCGCCAAACTGGCGGGAGTCGGTGAAGAGGTGGCGGAAGTGACAGAGCGCGCGATGCAAGGTGAGCTCGATTTTGAGCAGAGTCTGCGTCAGCGAGTAGGCAAATTAAAAGGAGCGGACGAGTCCATTCTCGACACTGTTCGTCAGACATTGCCTTTCATGCCTGATTTGGTGGCATTAATTCACACCTTAAAAGGCTTTGGTTGGAAAACAGCCATTGCGTCAGGTGGCTTTACTTATTTTTCAGACTATTTGAAAGAGACACTGCAACTGGATCATGCGCAATCGAATCAGTTGGAAATTGTTCAAGGTAAGTTGACTGGAAACGTCTTGGGTGAAGTGGTCTCTGCGCAAACCAAAGCGGATATTTTAATCGAGTTGGCGGAGCAGTTTGAGGTGGAGATGCACAACACCATTGCTGTCGGTGACGGGGCGAATGACTTGGTGATGATGAATGCGGCAGGGCTGGGTATCGCTTATCACGCCAAACCGAAAGTCGAGCAGCAAGCACAAACGGCAGTGCGTTTTGCCGGGCTCGGCGGAATTTTGTGTATTCTTTCCGGTATTCTCGCCAAGCAACAAAAAATCAGTTGGCAAAGCAAACCGTAACTGAAGAATGTTAAATACAAACATGGGCAGAATCGTTCTGCCCATGATTATCCCGAAAGAAAAACCGTCTCAAAGCAGTGCCACTGAGTAGCTTAATTTGTCAGTTCAAGTCGTACCAAAATCTCTTCTGTCACTTCCTCTATTTCACAATAGCCAACCAATGTTGCCAGTTCTTTTTCCAGTTTGCTGGCTTGATGCATGCTGAGTTGAGAAAGTTCATTCAGATCTTTTTGTAACAGGGAAGTCATCGGGCTGAAAATCGGTGAGGTGGATAGCCTCAGCACATAAAACTCGCCCGACATCTGTGCTTTTTTAATAAATAGGATGCGTTCTTTGACACTATCAAACTCGTTCGTCAGCTTTGTTTGTACGGCTTTGATTTTGTCGCCAAATTTTGCCACTGCGATGTAAATGTCGTGATGGTGTGGTTCTGCCCCTTCAATCCGTTTCGTCGGATTGGCGATTAAGGTATTTGAACGGCCTTTATAGATGGGTTCTAAAGAGAAATTCTCTTTGTGCCCTAGCTTTGCCAATACCATTAAATGCTTTTCTAGGGGGAAGTTAACCCCGATGGCCTTGGTTCTGTAGCCCGATTGCATCTTGCTGATGAACACTGGCGTGCTGACCATTTTGGACAGCAAAATGCCGTGCAACGATTCGAGCAGCTCATTACTTGGTAGGATCTCGTTTTGTGGTTTGAGCTTGTCTTGGTTGTGTTCGATGATGCTATTGAAAAACGCAATGGTTTTCATCGTTTGGCTGTTTTCATCAATCACCAGTTGCACTTGCTTGTTGTCTGGGCTGACACGAACCACACGATAAGGAATTTTGTCCAATGGCAGCTTTTTATCGTAGAGCTGCAGCTCATGTAGGTTGATCTCGATCTCTTCAGACGACACCAACTCAAGTGGCGCATCCAAGGTGAGACTCAAGCCTCGCTTGGATAGATCGATCGTCTTGCCTCTCATCGCCAAACCGTCTGCTTTGGTCAGCGTAAGCGGTGATTGAAAACGATAGCGAGGTTCTTTTCTACGAGACTGGGCATCAAAGAAAATTCCTTTTGGGGAGCCGATGATTTTCCGCGTATGACGAAAAGCATTTAAGGTGCTTGATGGCAGTCGAGGCTTTTCGGTAAAGAGATAGTCTGCGCCATTCGAGTTGTCCGCAATTTCTTGCAAAATCCCACAATGCGTTAACCCTGAAGAGGCTTCGGCTAACTCTTGCGAGAAGCTGCCGAGTTGTTGGCGTTCGTTTTCACTGAGTTCAAAAATGGAAATACGGAATGCCCGCCAACTGGCTCGTTTGGCGCCAAGATGCCAAAACAGCTGTCTTTGTTCACGTGTGGCCTCGGGCATGAGCATGGAGTAGAAAAAGTTTTTCCCTTCATGTTCGTGAGTAAACGCATAAATAACGTTACTGGCACCTTTGAGCCCCGGTCGCATTAGCATCGACATTCGCTGTGAGTTAAACAGTGAACCAAACACCTGTTGATTTCGTTCATCATGCCAGTATTGCCAAATCGGCATATTGTTTGGCGTGAGCATGGCGAGCTTGAGCTCATCGCCTTGGAAAAACAGCGGTAAGTTACAAGTGTGCTTTAGATAAATATGCTCGTAGCCCCGCGTTCTTGCTCGAATGATTTTGTCTTGGTTATCGTGTCGGGCACGTTTGGCTGAGCTATTTAAAGACTCATCGATCACTCTTGAGACAACATTGGTGTCGGTCAGGCGTAAGCAACGAAGAAACTTAACCGCATCGTTTTCATAAGAATCTTCAACAGCCAAAACACGGTATTCAATCGGCTTATCAACGTGAGCAATTTGGGAGGTTTTGGCCAGTTCACTAAAGGTAATTTGAATCACTTCGCCAAGGCTGTAGTTAAATGCACTCGGTACTTTGAACTTCGCACCAGAAGCGGAAAGATCAACGCTGACGCCGTGCAGTAATTGCCCTTTTGATAACGTAATGTCGACTTGAGAGTGCACTCTGAGCCGCTTTTCTTGGCGTTTGAGATCGTAACCAAGATGGACTGCCTCGGCCTCAAATGGACTGCTGGCATCACTCAGCCCTTGGCTGCTGGCCGGTTGACCGCCTTTGCCTAAGGCGCGGAAACTGTTGCGTGTGTTAATTAACGCTTCCCAAACGCCTTCGGTATAGCCACCAAATTTGCGCGTGTTTTTGTAGTAAGCATTAAAGGCGACATCATCAAACCAATGTTTGATACCGTCAATTTCGTATTCTCGACAATCACCCTGTACTCGGCCTCGCAAGTCGATGCTCTTTTTGCAAGGCGCCATGACACGATTTAATTCCATTTTTACCAGTAATTTAGCGGAAGGAGGGTAGCCTTCGGTCAATTGACCAAGGACAAAATCAAAGTCTTCCGCGTGATAAACCGGGATAAGCCTTTCTGCGATTGAGAGAATTTCAGCTTGTTCCATTTTTTCTGTTAAAGTAGCTGCTTATTAAAAGAGTATCGGCAAAGTGTTAATAAACTTAAGTATAACAGCACATTGTTTGAGGTTTAACGGATCAGTGGTCTAACTAGGTCACAAGCTTGAGAATTTGAGGCAGCATGTCGAAAGCAAAACGCGCTTATGTATGTAATGACTGTGGAGCGGATTTTCCGCGTTGGCAAGGGCAATGTAATGCCTGTGGCTCATGGAATACCATTACCGAAGTGAGATTGGCCGCATCGCCAAGCGCTGCGAGAAACGAGCGTTTATCTGGTTATGCAGGCTCTGCAACAGAATCAAAGGTTCAGGTGTTGTCTGAGATTGATTTGCAAGAAGTACCCCGTTTTTCCAGTGGCTTCAAAGAGCTTGATCGCGTCTTGGGGGGCGGCATTGTCCCCGGTGCGGCGATCTTGATCGGTGGTAACCCTGGTGCGGGTAAATCGACGCTGCTGTTGCAAACTATGTGTCAACTTTCCGCCAACATGAACGCACTCTATGTCACAGGGGAAGAGTCGTTGCAACAAGTTGCGATGCGTGCTTCTCGACTGGGCCTACCAAAAGAGCATTTAAAAATGCTGTCAGAAACCAATGTCGATAAAATTTGCCAAGTGGCTGAGCAAATTCAGCCTAAGATCATGGTTATTGACTCGATTCAGGTGATGCATGTCTCTGATGTTCAATCTTCTCCGGGAAGTGTGGCGCAAGTTCGCGAGTCTGCCACCGCGCTCACTCGTTATGCGAAGCAAAACAATGTGGCGGTATTTATTGTTGGCCACGTGACAAAAGATGGCACTTTGGCGGGGCCGAAAGTGTTGGAGCACATTATTGACTGTTCTGTGCTGCTGGATGGTGATGCGGATAGTCGTTTTCGTACCCTTCGCAGCCATAAAAACCGTTTTGGCGCGGTCAATGAGCTCGGGGTGTTTGCCATGACAGGGCAGGGATTACGTGAGGTGAGTAACCCTTCGGCGATTTTCTTGTCTCGTGGTGAAGAAGAAACGTCAGGCAGTTCTGTGATGGTGATTTGGGAAGGCACCCGACCTTTGTTAGTGGAGATCCAAGCACTGGTCGATTACTCACAACTCGCCAACCCAAGACGTGTTGCCGTGGGCCTTGAGCAAAACCGTTTGTCGCTCCTGCTGGCGGTGCTGCATAAGCATGGTGGTTTACAAATGGCCGACCAAGACGTGTTTGTCAACGTTGTTGGTGGTGTGAAAGTAACGGAAACCAGTGCGGATCTAGCGCTTATTATGGCGCTACTGTCCAGCTTTCGAGATAGAGCCTTACCAAAAGATGTGGTGATATTTGGTGAAGTGGGCTTGGCTGGCGAAATTCGCCCTGTCCCCAGTGGCCAAGAACGTTTAAATGAAGCTTTCAAGCATGGCTTTAAGAAAGCCATCGTGCCGTTGGCGAATATGCCTAAAGGTGGGATTCCCGGAATGCAGATCCATGGGGTTAAAAAATTAGCCGATGCTATATCAGCCTTCGATGAATTATGATTTTTGTGAATTGAAGCATGAATTGCGTTGCTTTCTTTGCTGTGTGAAATTAGTCAGTTCTATTGAGATATTGCATAATGTATTTGGAGAATGACGTTTTTATGGATAGAAATGTTACTAAGATATCTTGGACTGTTTTTTTGTTTGTGCTTTTCAACTGTTTCGGCTGCAAAGGAGATGGCTGCCGTCGAGTTGCAGGCTATCCAGTGGTTTCAGGGGCCGCTTAATACCAGCCAGCCTACACCACTTTGGGTATCGCAATCATTGACCCCTGTTGAGGCTTTCAGCCTAACGGGGGGCGATCATGTCAGCTTACTTAACTTTGATGTCAACAAGCTGGGCTTGTATGTCATTGATTTCAGAAATTCCACGTTAATCGGTCGCTATCAACATTATCTTTATGATGCCAATAACCAGTTGGTGGCGTCTTCTCGAGGTGGGATTGACTCTCTTGAATCAGCACATTTCTTTTTGCGTCATGGGCAGGAAGTTCAATTGGCGCCCGGTCGATACTCTCTTGTCACGGCACAACGTTCACAGTTTAATATCGCGCCGCCCACCACATTTGTCATGGAAAAAAGCCTTTATCTCGAGGATATTCGTATTGGGAATGCGATTACTCTCACTGGCATAGGCATCCTCCTTTCGCTGTTTTTCTATTATCTGGTTTTGTCGATTGCGCGAAAAAACTTGGTCGATTTTAGCTATGCGATGTTTATTCTCGGCAATTTATTGTTTAACAGCACTTCGTTATTGGTTGCTCATCATCTATTAGGTATTCAGTGGTTTGGTGGGGCTAGCTGGCCAATTTTATGTTCAAACATGGCTTACCTGGTGTTTGTCATGCAGTTGCTAGAGGTGAAATCGAAAGAAACGCCGATGGTTTACTACGTTGGTTGTGGGTTGCTCGTTCTGTTTGCGATGTTCTTTAGTGCCTCTTTCTTCTTACCGAATTGGCAAAATGAATTTAATCGCCACGCCGTTGGTTTGTTTATTTCCTTCGGCATGTTTGCCGGTATTCGCATGATTTTCAAAGGGAGCAAAGTTGCTCGTTGGTATGTATTGGCTAACTTAGGCTTCTTTGTCTTGGCGGCGGTTGCTATTTCCCAAGAGCAGATTGCCGGTTTACAAACCATTTATATGTCTCATATCGGCCTTATTGCGGTTGTGGTTGAGGTGATGTTGCTTTCCTGCGTGGTTGCGTATCAAATGACCAGAGTGGAAGAGGAGCGCAATGCCGCTCTTGTTCATGCTCAACAAATGCTAGAGCTGGCAAGTACCGACACCCTGACAGGCCTACCTAATCGGTATGCTTTAGAAAATCGACTGCCTAAAACCAACAAAAATGAAGCGTTTATCTATCTCGACTTAGATGGCTTGAAAATCTGTAACGATCAGTATGGCCATGACATGGGGGACAAGCTGTTGCTGGTCTTCAGCGAGAAAATGAGAAAAATGCTTCCTTCCAACTGCGAGTTATTTAGGATTTCTGGCGATGAGTTTGGCGTTATTTTACCGAATTCTCACTTACAAGAGCTGGTCGATATGGTTCATTTTATTGATAAACAACTTCGTGAAGAGGTGGCGCTGTTTGTTGGTGTCAGCTTTGGCGTGGCCTATTTTAAAGATCATAAGAACTATCGCAAAACGATAGAGGAAGCCGATCACAACATGTATTTGTATAAAAGGAATAAACAATCACATGCGACTTAAACTGATTTTACCAATCCTAGCCACGATGTTAGTACCACTGGCTGCCGCTTTCTTCAAATATCCCGACACACATATTCCCCCTGGTTTTCTTGTTTTTCCCCCTCAATTTATCGTTGAAGAACCGAGCTTTAACCTGATTTATTTCTTGTTGATGCTCGTTGCTGTTGTTTGGGCACTATTAGTGCTGTTTTGGCCAGAGAAGGTGGGATTCAAACGCAATACACAACCGATGCCTTCACCGACTAGAGCCAATTTACCATGGTGGTTTTACATTGGACTGGGTGGTACGGTTTTATTTTGGTGGTTAATGTGGAGCAGAAGTGAAGCGATGTTACCTTGGGTGTACTATGCTTTCACGCCACTTTGGTGGAGCTTTATCATTCTGTTGGATGGTATCGTCTATCGATTTAATGGCGGCCGTTCACTTTGTGCAACCAAACCGGGTCTTCTCCTATTTATGGCTGGCGTGTCGTTTTTTGGTTGGATGTATTTTGAGTACTACGATTATTTTGTATTAGAAAACTGGTACTACCCAAATGCAGAAAAAACGTTATTGAGCCGAGAAATGATCTTGCTACTCTTTTGTTTCTCTTATACCACTGTGACGCCCGCTATTATGCAGTGGTACACCTTACTTTGTTCCTTTCCTTCCATCAGAAAGCGTTATCGTTTTGGGCCTGTTTGGCATCTCAAGCCGAATTGGCTTATCTACGGTGGATTGGCGTCGATCTTTCTCATGGTGTTCTTCCCGAAATTACTGTTCTGGGCTGTTTGGATTGGTCCGATGGCCGTCATGACCGGGGTACTCGAGCGATATGGCATTTGGAATCCCTTCCACGGCATTTTGGCATCGGGTAATTGGACGGCAGCAGCCTTGGTTGGTATGGCTTCATTGATCAATGGCTTCTTCTGGGAAATGTGGAACTTTGGCAGTGCTCACCCAGACACGCAGTTGATCACCAATCCGAACTACTGGGTTTATGACATTCCTTTCGTAAACTTAACTTGGCTCCCTCTACCAACAGAAATGCCTTTGTTGGGCTACATGGGCTATGTGCCTTTTGGCATTCTTGTTTGGCAAGTGCTCATTTGGAGCGGAAAAATTATGGGGATTAATACTGATTTGCGAGAGGTGACTGATTGGTATTTGATTTCGGAGCAGAAGGCTCAATTTGACACTCCTTGTCGAGCGGAGGTCTAGATGAATCCGTTTAATCATGGTTGGACTCCTGACTCTGTTTGGCCTCGCATTCAGCAACAAGTCGAGAGTTGGTGCGACCCAAGCCTGCCTGATTTTGTTCCTCAAGACAAAAGAGTCGCTGTATTTGATTTGGATGGCACGCTTTGGTGCGAAAAACCCGGTATTAATGAACTGGCGTTTTGGCGCTCGGAGTTAACCAATGCTCTGACGCTGCCACAACATCAACAGTATCACCCCAGCATCAGCTCACTAGTAAATAGTGTGCAGCCAGCAAGTCAACATGACAACCCAGTATTATTGGCTGAGCAATATGCCTCTTTATTTCGTCGAGTTTTCTCGGATATCACCGTCGAAGCCTATCAGCAGAAGGTGAAAACATGGCTCAGTGAGACGCGGCATCCAAGATTCCAAGTGAGCTATCAACAGCTCTTTTATACCCCAATGCTTGCGTTAATGGATTACTTACGGCGGCATAACTTTCGTTGCGTGATTAATTCCGGCAGTACAACAGCGTTTGTTCAAGCTTGGTGTCAGCCTTGGTTAGCTATTAATGAAGAAGATGTCATCGGTTCACAAATAGGCTTGTTTGATGAACCGTATTCGTTCGTTATTAATATTGGGCCGGAAAAGGTCAAACAGTTGAAAGCAAAATTTGCTATCAAACCATTAATGGCATTTGGCAATACGCTGGGTGATGCGGAACAGCTTCACTATGTATTGGAAGGGGATGATAGAGCGATCGCGTGCTGCATTCATCATGATGACTCAAACCGAGAGTATTCATATGCGTTTGACCCCCTATTTAAACTGGAGCTAAAAACGCGTTTACAGCGAGTGGATATTGTCTCTATTCGAGACCACTGGTGTGAGATTTTTGCGTTTGAAAATCCAGTGAAAAAAGAGAGAATCCCTTTTGCAATCTAGGTCTTGATGGGCTTTACTGAGGTGGAAGAAAATTTTTCTCACCTAATTGCACGCAAGGGTATCAGTCTTGACAGATTGTGATATACTCTGCGCGCACTTTATACCTTATTAACAGAGTAAGACAATGGCAGATTTATCAAAATACAGAAACATTGGTATTTTCGCGCACGTTGACGCGGGTAAAACCACTACCACTGAGCGTATCTTGAAGCTTACTGGTAAAATCCACCGTCTAGGCGAAGTACACGACGGCGCATCAACCATGGACTTCATGGATCAGGAAGCAGAGCGCGGTATCACTATCCAGTCTGCTGCGACTACTTGTTTCTGGAAAGACCACCGTTTTAACGTAATCGACACCCCGGGACACGTTGACTTCACTGTTGAAGTTTACCGTTCTCTTAAAGTTCTTGATGGTGGTATCGGTGTATTCTGTGGTTCTGGCGGCGTTGAGCCTCAGTCAGAAACTAACTGGCGTTACGCGAACGAATCAGAAGTATCTCGTCTGATCTTCGTAAACAAACTAGACCGTATGGGTGCAGACTTCTTCCGCGTTGTTGAGCAAGTGAAGAAAGTACTAGGCGCTAACCCTCTAGTTATGACTCTACCTATCGGCCGTGAAGACGAGTTCGTAGGTGTAGTTGACGTATTGACTCGTCAAGCATTCGTATGGGATGACTCAGGTCTTCCAGAAAACTACGAAATCAAAGAAATCCCAGCAGACATGGTAGATCAAGTTGAAGAATACCGTGAGATGATGATCGAATCTGCTGTTGAGCAAGACGATGAGCTAATGATGGCTTACATGGAAGGCGAAGAGCCATCTATCGAGCAAATCAAAGCTTGTATCCGTAAAGGTACTCGTGATCTAGCGTTCTTCCCAACGTACTGTGGTTCTGCATTCAAAAACAAAGGTATGCAACTTGTACTAGACGCAGTTGTCGATTACCTACCGTCTCCAACAGAAGTTGAGCCTCAACCACTGACTAACCCAGAAACGGGTGAACCAACTGGTGAAGTTGCAACAGTATCTGTTGACGCGCCTCTAAAAGCGCTAGCGTTCAAGATCATGGACGACCGTTTCGGTGCTCTAACCTTCATCCGTATCTACTCAGGTCGTCTGAAGAAAGGTGACACAGTTCTTAACAGTGCAACTGGTAAGACTGAGCGTATCGGCCGTATGGTGGAAATGCACGCAAACGACCGTAACGAACTTGAAGCAGCTCAAGCGGGTGACATCATCGCTGTTGTTGGTATGAAGAACGTTCAAACTGGTCACACTCTATGTGATCCTAAGCATGAATGTACTCTTGAGCCAATGATCTTCCCAGACCCAGTAATCTCTATCGCTGTTAAGCCTAAAGATAAAAACGGTTCTGAGAAAATGGGTATCGCGATCGGTAAAATGGTTGCAGAAGATCCATCATTCCAAGTTGAAACTGACGAAGATTCTGGCGAAACCATCCTTAAAGGTATGGGCGAACTTCACCTAGACATCAAAGTTGACATCCTGAAGCGTACTTACGGCGTTGAGCTAGAAGTAGGTGCTCCACAGGTAGCTTACCGTGAAACTATCACGAAAGCAGTTGAAGACAGCTACACGCACAAGAAGCAGTCTGGTGGTTCTGGTCAGTTCGGTAAGATCGACTACCGCATCAAACCAGGTGAGCCAAACTCTGGCTTCACGTTCAAGTCAACCGTTGTTGGTGGTAACGTACCTAAAGAATTCTGGCCTGCAGTAGAGAAAGGCTTCGAAGGCATGATGCAGAACGGTGTTCTAGCTGGCTTCCCAACGCTAGACGTTGAAGTTGAGCTATTCGACGGTGGCTTCCACGCAGTTGACTCATCTGCAATCGCATTTGAAATCGCAGCGAAAGGCGCATTCCGTCAATCAATGCCTAAAGCAGGTCCTCAGCTTCTTGAGCCAATCATGAAAGTTGACGTGTTCACTCCAGAAGACCACGTTGGTGACGTAATCGGTGACTTGAACCGTCGTCGCGGCATGATCAAGAACCAAGAAATGGGTGCAACTGGCGTTCGCGTTAAAGCAGACGTACCACTTTCAGAAATGTTCGGCTACATCGGTACTCTACGTACAATGACTTCTGGTCGTGGTCAGTTCTCTATGGAGTTCTCTCACTACTCAGCTTGTCCAAGCAACGTAGCAGAGCAAGTAATTGCTGAAGTTAAAGAGCGTAACGCTAAGAAGTAATTCTTAAGTTAACTCAATAACAATAAAACCCGCAGCGTGCTGCGGGTTTTTCTTTTTCTGTCTTTTATAACTATCAACCGTTAGCAACTGTGTGTCTTTAGTGACTCTCAGTTTCTAGTAACGATCAGCGAGTGACCATTAATCTGAACGGTCTCTATTGCTCTTCAACCAGTTCACCAGTAACGGGATAGGTGTTTTGAAAACCTTCAATTTCCATAAGTAGCCACTGATGAAAGAGCTTTACTTTCTTGCGTTGGAAGTAACTCGAAGGGGCACAGATGTAGTAGCTATAGCGGGTTTTCATCGCAATATCTCCGATGCGGACCAGTTTACCTTCTTGGATATAGCGTGCAGCCAATGAATGTTTGACGAGCGCCACGCCCTGAACGGCAAGAGCGCCTTCCAACACAAAATGAGATCCGTCATATTGAATGGTGGAATGGCCGCCCGTTAAACCTACACTTCTCATAAACGTTTCCCAGTCCATATCAGGCCAAGTATCTTCAATTAAATCCGCTCTAGTAATGTCACCTAAATCGTGCAAGTGATGCTGTTGTGCGTAGATTGGGTGACAGACTGGGTACACGAGATCGTCCATTAACCACTTTGTTTCTATATTGGGGTATTTTCCGCGCCCGTATCGAATACTTAAATCGATCTTGGAGTCTTCAAAGGTGACGAGTTGATTCGTGGGTTCTAGTAGCAGCGAAATCTCATTTTGCTGTTTCTTAAATGCAGTCAGCCTAGGGACTAACCAGTGTTGAGCGAAAGAAGGTAGGGTGGAGACGGAAAGTTGGTTGGGATTAGCATCCGAGCTGATCAAACGGACGCCTTCTTGAAGATGAGCAAAGCCTTTTTGAGCTTGTTCGAAAAGCACTTTTCCTTCTGGAGTGAGGGTGACTTTTCGATGTTGTCGGATAAAAAGGGGAATGTTCAATGATTCTTCTAGCTGTCTTATTTGCTGGCTCACTGCCGCCGCAGACACAAATAGTTGTTCAGCTGCGAGTTTAAAACTCCCTGTTTGACATGCAACGTAAAAGTAATAAAGACCTTGCAAAGGTGGCATACGCTCTTTCACTTAAGTTTTCCTTAACTCAATGTCAATTTGTATCGTTTGAGGCTTTGTATTGATAGAGAGATTATTAGCCTTGAAAGACAAACAAAGCAAGGTGAAGTTATGGAATCCAATATCAATCATCACGCATTAACTAAAACATCAGAGTTGAGTTTGATTAAGAAATTATTGAATGAAATCGAGCGTTGGAGGCGCAATCATTCGACGAGATCTCATTTATCTCATCTCTCAGATCATTTGTATAAAGATGTGGGTCTAACAAAAGAGCAGGTACGTGATGAAGTCAAACGGAGCTTTTGGGATTGAGTATTAAGTCGAGGCTGACTCACAGCTTGGTGAGTCAGCTCGATATCAACGAAGCTTAGGTGTGAATTAGTACAGGTTATTCTTCCCACACCACGAGCTTATCTTTTGGCCAGTTTTGCCCCACTTCGTGGTATTTCTGTTCCAAGACATGTCGTTTGATTTTTAACGTTGGCGTTAGGATGCCATTGTCGATACTCCAAGGGTCTTTGATCATCAACACCCCTTTGATCTGCTCGTGCGATTCGAGTTCCGCGTTCATTTTGGCAATCACACGTTTAGTTGTGCGTTCATAGCGATCGCGATCGAAGTTCGGGAAGTTATGCGGAACCACCAATAAGATTGGCGCTGGCAAGCCGAGGCCAATCAAACACATCATTTCTACTCGGCTATATTCAAAGAGTTTATTCTCAATAGGGACAGGTGAAACAAACTTGCCTTTGGCCGTTTTAAAGGTGTCTTTCTTACGACCTTGAATGGTGAGATACCCTTCGGCATCCAGTCGACCAATATCGCCAGTGTGTAGCCAGCCTTCTTTATCAAAAGCTTCTTGAGTGGCAATGTCGTTTTTGTAGTATCCAGAAAATAGCCCCTTGCCACGAACCATGATCTCATCATCAGCTGCAATTTTGAGCTCAATACCGGGTCCTGCGTTGCCAACCGAGCCTATTTTGTCGGCTCTAAATGGGTAGTTTAAGGTGCTATAAGCGAACGATTCTGTCATCCCCCAAGCTTCGGTAATGTTCAAGCCAACACTGTGATACCACGCGAGTAAGGCTGGAGAGACTGGAGCGGAGCCACAACCCAGCACTCGGGCTTGATCCAGGCCAAGGCCATCGGCCAACTTCTTCTTAATCAAACCGCTGACAAATGGGATTTTGAGTAGGAAGTTGAGGCGTTTTTGGGGCAGTTTGTCTTGAATACGTTGCTGGAATAAGGTCCATAAGCGTGGCACAGAAATAAACAATGTTGGACGCTGCATTTTTACGTCTTCGATAAAGGTATCCAAAGATTCAGGGAAGGCGGTAGGTACCCCTCCCATAATGGAAGAACCGAAGATATAGACGCGTTCTGTGATATGTGCCAGTGGCAAATAAGAGAACAATCGATCGTTGGGCTGAATACCAATATGGTTAATTAACTGCTGAACAGACCATGAAAACGCGCCGTACGTGAGCATTGCCCCTTTCGGTAGACCGGACGTTCCCGAGGTGTAAACCAGTGACATCAATTTATCGTCGTAGTGCTGAGGCCTGTCGCTGCTCGGCTCCGATTGCAAAATGAGCGTGGTAAATTGGTATTGGCAATGCGGGGCGCTATCGTATGGGAGAGCAATGCTTTTCACGTCCACCAGATCATCGATCACTTTCTGAGTCGCGGCGGCATCATCTAGTTTACCGGCAATGAGGATTTTACTTTCACTGTGTGTGATGCAGTATTCAATCGTATCCGCTCCGGCGGTTGGGAAAATCGGTACGCTCACATAGTCACCTAGCATCATGGCTAAGTCACAAATAAACCACTCCGCGCAGTTTTTAGAGATCAGCGCGATTCTATCGCCAGGTTCCGCTCCCAGTTCTTTGAGTGCAGTGACTAAGCGAAGGGCTTTGTCGGCTACTTCTGAATAGGTGAATTCAACAAACTGTCGGTTGATGATCTGTTTTAGATATACCTCATGTGGGCGTTCCTTTGCCCATTTCAGGATCATATCGCTTGGGGTAGGGAGAGCAAGTTGCGGTTTGCTTAACTCGTTAGGTTGAATCATTCTCTAACTCCATGTTATTGGCAAAACAAGTATTATTGTTATGTTAATTTATTGTTAACCATAGCATGCTTTATGCTCATCAGAAATAAAAAAAAACGGATGTGAGACAAGAATTTGAGCTAGTTAGAAAGTCGATATTTCCCTGGGCTTACTCCGGTTTTCTTTTTGAATATGCGCGAAAAATACGACACGTCTCGATAACCACATTGATAAGCGATAAAGGCGATTTTCGCATGGCGATCTTCGAGCAACAGTTGTTTGGCAAGATTGATGCGTTTGTTGGACAAGTAATCTCGGAAGCTGAGTCCAATCTCTTTGTGAAATACTTTAGAAAAATAGGTAACGGAGTAGTGGCAAAATGAGGCGGCATCTTCTTCGCGAATGACATTGCTGATGTTGTTGTCGATGTGATTTAGCAAAGATTGTAACGCTTGGCTAATCATAGGAGCGGCTGCTTGTGTAGAAGTGTTGCCACCGAGCTCAACATACCATCGTAGATTCATTCTTGAGATAAGCTGTTTCAACCATTCTTGGGTGTTTTGTAAAGAAAGATTGAGATGGTCGAAAACGGCAGAGTGATAGTAAGAGCCCAACTCAATCGGCCGAGAGTGGATTAAAATCAACTTCTTATTGAGATTGATACTGAGTTTTAGCGCTGTCAGCAGTAGCGGGTACTGCTCTTCTGAATGGATGAAAAAAAAGGCAAACTGGGTACTCGGCTCACTGAGAATAGAGACGTCTGTGTCATGTTCAATCAGAGTGAACGTATTGAGAATAAGATCTTTTTCGGTTTTCTCAAGCAGGCGGACTGAGCTTCCCAGCCAATGAGCGGTACGTCTCACTTCCATGCTGATTCCCCCTCAAACTGAAATATGAATATCAAGCAGCTATTGTTTGCCTTTCAAAGGGCGAAGAGTGTGTTGTCCCAAATTATCCCTTTGTGCCTCAGTGTGGTCACCTTGGTGGTGCTTTGCAGATTCTGCTCTCATACAAAAAGGTTAGTGCTGCCACAAAAAAGTGCCAACAAAAAAAGTGATCCTTTTGGTTTGTGCAGTGATAGGTGATTCAAAGAAACGCGCACGAACAGTATTTGCCTTTTATTTCATTTACTTTTAGTGATTAGACTTTAGTAGTGGTTGAGCGCTTTCTGCTCTCTAGTGATAGAAGGACAATGAAGAATTTGCGTAAAGTCGTAAAAAAGTACTAGTAAAAGACAAAAAAGTCCTAACGTCTTTATTTAGCGACCTCTAACTTTAAAGGGCAAGTTCGTTGCTTATGGAAGGAGAGACACAATGAGCAATCTATTACACAAAGCGAAAGCGTTTATGCAAGATGAAGAAGGTTTGTCGGTTGTTGAATACGTTGTGGGTGCAGCGCTACTGGTTGTTGCTCTAGGGCTCGTGTTTAACAATTTGGGTGATAACCTTCAGAGCAAACTGGATGGAGCTGTAGGTAGCGGTTCTTAGAGAGGCTTAAGATGTTGCTTAGACATATGAAAGCTAGCGTCGATTTTCTTCTCGATGAAGAAGGATTAAGTGTTGTGGAATACGTTGTTGGGGCGGCGCTACTGGTGTTAGCCATAGGGACTCTCTTTTCTGGATACGACACTAAGCTAAATAACAAGATCGATGGTGCTCTTAGCTAGTCGCTGACATTCCACTCTATGGAAGGAGAGGCAGGTGGTCATAAACAGTTTGATATGGTTTTGCTTGCTGGTGGTTGCCGTTTACGACGCCAGAGATAACCGAATACCAAATGCGTGGCTTTTGCCCCTGACTCTTCTTGCTTGCTTACATTGGGTGGGCAAGGGGGATTCCAGTCAGCTGTTTTTAGCGATAGGTGCAGGCGTAATCTATTTTAGCAGTGGCTTGGTCCTTTTTTTCCTTAGGGCGATGTCTCCGGGTGATGTAAAGCTTCTTGGCGTAGTTGGTGTAGTGATCGGCTGGGATGCCATGGGCGAAGTAGCCTACTGGATTACACTTTCTGCCGGGCTCGTTGCGCTGTTTTTCATGATGCTTCACTACGCTCAATATCCTGATTCTTTGCAGAAATTGGTTGGTCGATATTCGTTTCAAGCAATGTCAGGTCAGGTTCCTTTACTTTCTGTTTATCCATCAGAAGTGGTTGTTCAAGGAAAACTTACCATGCCGTTTGCACCCGCCGTTGTAATTGGGTTAGCGCTGTTTCATTACTTTTAGTATGAGCATAATAAGTAGGGGGCTTTCATGGCAGAACCCACAGCGAAACACAGAGATAAACTGACGCCTCAAGCCGCTCCACCGAAGGTGCCAACCTCATTAAATCAATTGAAAATTCCACCTGTCGTGGTTGAGAATTTGCTGATCAAGCAATTGGCGGCATACCCCAAATCGGACCTACTGACGTTGACGCGTTTGATGGGGCTCAACAGCCACATTGTTGATGAAGTGCTGGCTGTTTTGCGTAAAAAATCCCTTGTCGAAGTTTTTCAATCGGATCCCGCAGCATTTGGAGAGGCTAACCAAGGCACGAGAATTCTTTATGCTCTATCGGAATCAGGTATGGAAGAGGCGGACGATGCGTTTATTAAAGATGCTTACTTAGGCCCGTGCCCTGTTTCGGTGGTGGAATACTCTGAGATGGTTAAAGCGCAAGATGTCCGGGCAAAAATCGTCAATCGAGCCGATGTGGAATACGCGTTTAAAGATGTGCTTGGTGCGCATCGTATGGTCGCGGTATTGGGCCCAGCGATTAATTCAGGTCGAGCATTGCTCCTCTATGGTGATGCTGGTACAGGAAAAACTTTTGTGGCCACTCGGTTACTTAACTCTTTGAATACATCTGTGTTTATTCCTTACTCCGTCTATGCCGCAGGTAACATTATCAAGGTGTTTACCCCTCAGCATCATAAAAAAGTGGAAGAAGAGAGTAGCCAGCAATCGTTGGTGTTTAAGGATCAGTTTGATAAGCGCTGGGCGCTATGTGAGCGACCCAGTATTCAGGTGGGTGGGGAGCTCACCATGGAAATGCTGGAAGTGAACCACTCTCAACACAATCGAGTCTGGATGGCACCCCTGCAAATGATGGCTAATAACGGCATCTTCATTATCGATGACTTGGGCCGTCAACCCATGCCGGTGGCGACACTGCTCAACCGCTGGATTGTGCCGATGGAGTATTTCTACGATTACCTCTCTTTGCCGAATGGCCAACAAATAACCATTCCTTTTATTCTCACGTTGGCGTTTTCAACCAACTTAGATCCAGAAAAAATCAGTGACCCCGCTTTCTTGCGCCGTTTAGGTTACAAGATCCAGTTCCAGCCGCTTATGAAAGATGAGTACCAAGAGCTATGGCAAATCATGGCATGCGGAAAATCGCTATCACTTGAGCCGGGGTTGTTTGACCGATTAACCGAACTGCATGAGCAACATAGTGTTGGCTATTATCCTTGTTTGCCAAAAGACATTGCGGGTATCAGCCGCGATATTGTTGCTTTTGAAGAGTCAGAGCCCGTGATCACTCGGCAAGTACTAGAAAGGGCTTGGGAAGTTTACTTTACCGCGGATGGTAAAGGCGGAGGTGCACGATGAGTCGTAACCAAATTATTTTACTGTTTTTACTCTCAATTTTATTTGGTTTGGCGGCCGTATTTTTTGCCAAGCAGTGGATGGATAAGCAGCTGACGCCTCAACAAGATGTTGAAGTGGTTGAGCGAGAACCTGTGGTGATTGCGGCCATAGAAATTCCGGCTGGCAGTGTGATTGAGCCGCAGCACCTCACCACAAAACTGTTGGAAAAATCGTGGCGTGAGCTCTCGCAATATACCGATCCTAAAGAGCTGGTGGGGCAAATCGTTGCGGGAGCAATTTACCCTGGTGAAATCATCATAGAGCAGCGTTTAACCGTGCCTAGTGAGGGCTCGACGCTTGCTGCGTTAATTCCAGAGAACAAACGAGCCATTACCATTCGCGTGAATGATGTGATTGGCGTGGCGGGTTTCTTGCTGCCGGGAAACCGTGTTGATGTACTCAATACCATCTCTTACAGCAAAGGTTCAGCGGTCACTAAAACCGTGCTGAAAGACATCAAGGTATTGGCGGTGGACCAAACGGCCAGAACCAAAGAGAACAAGCCGATCATCGTTCGAGCGGTGACATTGGAAGTCACACCGGATCAGGCGGAAAAACTGTTGAGTGCCAAGAGCAAAGGTGAAATCCAACTCACCTTGCGTAATCCACACGAGCCTGAGGAAAAAGTGGTTCGTCGTTATGTCGCCCCTAGTGTCACCATAATCAAAGGGACGGAGTCATCGAAGATTCAGGTAAAAGAATAAGGTGTGACGCATGAAAATTTTGATTTTAGTCTTTACGTTAGGCGTGCTGAGTGTCTTTACCGCTTACGGAGCGACACAAACGGGGAAAGTGGTCACGGTACCGCATCACAAATCGACGTTTGTTGCGTTGTCAGGTAAAGCAAAACGCGTCTCGCTTGGCGATCCTGAAGTGTTAGACATCGTGATGTTGAAATCCGATGAACTGTTCTTGATCGGTCGTAAGTTAGGCTCAACGAACCTAATGGCATGGGACAGCCGCGGGAACTTAATTGAATCGATCAACATTGAAGTCACACACGATCTCAATAGCCTCAAGCAAAAGCTTTATGAGTTTCTGCCAGAGGAACCGATTCAAGTCCACAGTGCACAAAATCGCTTAATTTTAAGTGGTATGGTCAGCACTCAAGAAAAAATGAACATCGCTTTGCGTGTGGCAGAAACCTATGCGGCGGGGCAACAAGCGGATGAAGCCACTGCCTCGTTAAACAGTCAGGTGGAAAAAAGTGGTGTGATCAACTTAATGACGATCGGCGGTGCCCAGCAGGTGATGCTAGAAGTGACCGTGGCAGAAGTGCAGCGCAGCTTGGTCAGACGTTTTGACTCTAACTTCCACTTTTTCGAAAACAACGGCAGCTTCTCATGGGGGGCAACTTCCGCTGGCGGCATCATTGATGACATCGGTGGCGGTGTAGGCCCTATCTTCAACGTGCCAGGGATCGACAGCACCGGGCTATTGAGTACCTTCATTGATGGCGACACCCTGTTTACTTTTGCGTTAGACATTGCCAAAGAAAATGGCGTGGCCAAAGTATTGGCAGAGCCGAATTTGACGGCGTTAAGTGGCGCGAAAGCGGAGTTTCTCGCTGGTGGGGAGTTCCCGATTCCAGTACCAGACAGCGATGGCGTCACCATTGAATACAAAGAGTATGGGGTGGGATTGAAGTTTGTTCCGACCATCTTGAGTGACAAACGCATCAATCTTAACTTGGCGGTGGACGTGAGTGAAATCGCGGCTTCCAATACGCTGACCTTAAGCCCGGGTGGCACCAATGCCAGCTATTTTATTCCCCCCATCACACGTCGCTCAGCGTCTTCAACCTTAGAGCTTGCGGATGGTCAAACCATCGGTATTGCGGGTCTCTTGAGTGAAAATGTACGCGATGTCAGTAGCAAAATGCCCGGCTTTGGCGATATTCCAGTCTTGGGACAACTCTTTAGTAGCCAAGATTATATTTCCGGTGAAACCGAACTGGTGATTTTGGTGACGCCAAGGCTCGCGAAGCCAATCGACCGTAGCAAAATTACTCTGCCGACCGATGCCTTTGTCGAACCGAGCGATCTGAAATATTACTTACTTGGTGTCGGCGCTTATATCGCAGAATCGCCCACCAACGCGAATGCGGCTATGCAACCTGAGCCCGAGTTTTTACAAAATGGGCAGGGTGGCACTGAAGGCGAATTTGGCCACAGCCTGTAAGGAGAGAGAGATGAAAACCTATTTTGCACTACTTTTTATGGCTGTCTCTTTTTTAAGTGGCTGTGCAAATGATGCGCCTTTGGGCCAACATGTGGCTAAACTTAAAGCAGAGCAAACCTATAATCCAGACGCAACCCAGGAAAACCTGGACCTTATTCCTTACGGCAGTGGCGATAAAATGGACAGTGCTTATCAGCTTTACCTCGGTAAGAAAACTGAAAGCATGTCGAGTAGTAGTAGCCAAGTTATCAACGGTTTTAAATAACGGCCGTTAAGGATGCATTATGGACATGACCAGACACTGCAAGGGAAAACGTAAGCAACAAGGCTTAGTGCTGGTCTTGGTGACGGTAGCGATGTTGAGTTTTGTCATCATGGCGGCATTGGCGATTGACGTCACTCATCAAGTGGTGAATCGCACCAAATTGCAAAATGCCGTTGATGCGGCGGCCTTAGCTGCGGCCATGGTGGCAGACGCCACTCACGATACTCCCACCGCAACGGCGGCCGCCAAAACAACACTTAACTCCATGCATAGCGCCTCAGGAAACAGTGAGCTGGATATCGACTCGGCCACCTTCAGTATTGATTATTCCAACGACCCTTTGACTTTCCCCGATAGCAGTTTCAACAGTGATGAGGACATTTATGTCCGAATTTCGATTGATGATCTGAGCCTCAGTGAATTTTTTATGCAGGCGCTGGGGTTGAGTAAAACCGTCTCAGCTTCTGCAGTCGCAGGGCCAAGCTCAAGCATTAACACCATTAGTAACGTCGTGCCCATTGGCGTGTGCAAAGGCGATGAGAGTGGTGGTATTTACGGTTATAACCCTGCTGAAGTTTATGTGCTTAAAGTGGGGGACTCGACCATGACCACCATGGGATCGGGTAATTACCACTTGCTCGACTTTGGCTCGGGGGCGGACACCGTGAGAGAGGCTTTAGGTGGTGGCTATGAGGGTACCGTACAAATCGGTGGCGATATTGGCACCCAGACTGGTGTGGCAGCAGGTCCGGTGGGGCAAGGCGCGAATACTCGCTTGGGGATCTACCAAGGTGGCGTTTCGAGCAGTGATTACCCACCCGATTTTATTACCGAACAACCTGATACACCCGCGACGGTCGATACCGATGGTAATGTGGTTTATGACTATGCAACGGATTTGACCTATGCTGAATATAAGCTCAAAACCGAAGCGTGCATTGAAGACAGTAGCTCTGGAGATTGTGAGTCGGGTGGTCAGCCTTGGCGACGCATCCTGCCTATCCCAATGGTGGACTGTACGGGAAAAAGTGGCGGCTCGACGACCTATTCTGTTGTAGAGGTGGGCTGTTTTTTCTTGCTTCAGCAGGTCCCAACAAACAACTCAGGTTTAGGGCAATTGGTGTTTGGTGAGTTTGTTGACTCTTGTGTGGTGGAAAACGGCTCAATTGGCAACACACCGGGAAACCAAGGTGCTTATAAGATCGTCATCTATGAAGATCCAAACAATGGAGATTCGTGAGATGAAAAGAAAGATGAACAACCAAAAAGTGCGTGGGTTTGCCGCGGTCGAAATGGTCGCCACTCTGCCAGTGATTTTGTTGGTTCTAGTGGGCGTGGTGGAAGTCGGGCATATGTTTACCCAGTACAACACCCTCGCCAAAGGAGTACAAAATGGTGCTCGTTTTGCTGTCAATGATGTCTATGGAACCATTACCTATGACCAGATTGCCAACGAAGCTGACATTAAAAACATGGTGCTACATGGCCAAGTCTCTGGCGGCAGCTACACCATTTTAGACAACTTAACCGCAGACGATATTACGGTGACCCATAATAGCGGCTATGTCACGGTGACGGCCTCTTACACTTACGTACCATCGTTTAGCAAAATTCCGTACACCAACACGGAATTAGGCATCACGTTCACAGCGTCTTCTGTGATGAGGAGCGGCTTGTGATGCGAGGTAAGGAATGGAAGAGAAAAAATAACCAAGGACTGGCAGTGATTGAACTGACCATTGTCTCAACTGTGTTGATGTTGATACTGCTGTCAATCTTCTCCGTTGGTTACTACATGTTTTCGATGCAGATGATCAATGAGGCGACACGCAAAGCGGCACGCTTAGCAACGGTTTGCTATGTCACCTCAAGCGCGCACCAAAACATCAAAGACGCCGTCATTGATAGCAGTTTGCCCGGCAATTTCAGTGATCAGCATTTGCTGATTGAGTATCTCGACGCCAATGGCGATGTGGTCAGCGGGGACTTAACCGATAATGATGTTTTTATAACCATAAAATACGTTAGAGCTAGAGTGAGTAACTATCAATTTCAATTTGTTTCAGTTCTTAATTTTTTAGGAAACAACGGCTTAGTGACCATTCCGCAATTTGAAACCACGCTACCTGTCGAGAGTTTAGGGGTGGTGAGACCAACTAAAAACGATTCGGATGGTTCCACAACTGACTGCTAGGGGACGGTATATGGGAGAAGCTGTGAAGCTAAATAGGAACAATGATGAAAGTTTTGCTCGCTTAAAGACCAGTCTACATATCTGGGTGTTGTACAGTAGCGACCGATTTCAGCTTCATATGGGGGCGCAACTCAAGTTGTGCAAAAACCTCAGTTTTGATCTGATTTCAATGCACAACTTCAATGTCTCTGGGCTCACGCACGTGACGCCACCCGATCTTATTTTTGTTGAAACTGGGCCCAATTGGGCACAAAAAGTGCTCTCATTGCAAGAATATGAAGCTCCCAGTGACGATTTCGAAGCCTCGTTGATTGTGTTTGGTGACGAAAGTGACAATGGCGCATTGAAAATTGCTTTGCGTCTGGGCGCGGCTGACTTTGTTTCTGATAAAGCCTTAGTGGGGGACTTCTTCCACCTACTCAAAAATGTTTCCGATGAGAAGTTTTCCAGCCGAGAGCTTGGAGAATTGCACTTATTTATTAACACCAAAGGCGGCTGCGGTGCCTCGACACTGGCCTTGAATACAGCCTTAGAAATAGCCGGTTCGCATCCGGAGAAAGTGCTTCTGCTGGATGTGGACATTCCCTTTGGCGTCATCTCTGAATACCTCAACATTTCACCGCAATACAGCTTAACGGATGTCATCGAGCACTCTAAGGATCTTGACCACGATTCGCTCACCGCCATGGTGACCAAGATGGAGAGTGGTTTGCACGTGTTGGGTTTTTTCCACGAAAACACCGCAGAAGATTTTGATAAAGCGAAGGAAATTGGCCGGTTACTGCCTGTTCTTCGCGAAATTTATCCTTACGTCATTATCGATCTGTCCCGTGGGGTGGATCGGATTTTCTCGGCGGTGGTCGCGCCCGCGACCAAGGTTTTCTTGATTACGCAGCAAAACCTGGCCGCGATTAAGAACACCTCGCGCATCCTGCGCATGTTGACCTTTGAGTATGGTGTTACCCGAGAGCAGATCGAGTTGATTGTTAATCGATACGAGAAACGAGCATCAATCAAATTAAAAGACATTGAGCACACCATCACAGGCATTCCGGTTTTCATGATCCCGAATGATTACCGTGTTGCGATTGAAAGTGCCAATTTAGGGCGACCTTTTGTTGAGAACAAGAAAAACAGTGCGATTACCCGTTCCATTGTCGAGTTTTCTCATCACATCGCGAAACCTGAGGAAGAGAAAAAAAGTTGGCTCAAGAAAATATTTTCTTAGAGAGTGCGAAAATTTAGAAACGAAAGGACAAGGTTATGTTTTTTAAAAGAAAAAATATCAACCCAGAGTTTCAGGAAAAAGCAGCGGCACTAGAAGCGCAACCCAGTTCAACGATCAGTGATGAGGTTATTTCTGACATTGAGTCCAATGTGCAGCCAATAGACTCAAACAGAGTCGAGCCGATGCAACAAGACAAAAAACTGCTGGAGCGTCAGGCGAAAGATAAAGCGGTTGAAGAGGCACGTAAACAACTCGAACAAGAGTTGGCGATCAAGCACTACTATCATCAGCGTTTGTTGGAAACATTGGATTTGGGTTTGTTGTCGAGTTTGGAAAAAGAGCGTGCGAAGAAAGATTTGCACGATGCCATCGTCCAGCTCATGGCGGAAGACCAAACCCACCCAATGAGCTCAGAAGGGCGTAAGCGGGTGATCAAGCAGATTGAAGATGAAGTGTTTGGCCTCGGGCCTCTAGAGCCATTACTGCATGACAAAACCGTGTCGGATATCTTGGTCAATGGCCCGAAAAACATCTTTGTCGAGCGTCGTGGTAAGTTGGAAAAAACGCCCTATACCTTTTTGGATGATCGCCATTTACGCAACATCATCGACCGCATTGTTAGCCAGGTAGGACGTCGTATTGATGAAGCCTCGCCCATGGTGGATGCACGTTTGCTGGATGGTTCGCGAGTCAACGCCATCATTCCACCCTTGGCCCTCGACGGAGCCTCGGTATCGATTCGTCGTTTTGCGGTCGACAAGCTCACCATGGACAACATGCTTGGTTATAACTCGCTATCGCCACAAATGGCTAAGTTTGTCGAAGCGGCGGTAAAAGGGGAGCTGAACATTCTGATTGCGGGTGGTACGGGTTCTGGGAAAACCACCACTCTCAATATCTTCTCCGGTTTTATCCCTTCTGATGATCGCATTATCACCATTGAAGACTCGGCAGAGCTGCAACTGCAACAACCGCACGTGGTGAGATTGGAAACGCGCCCGCCCAACTTGGAAGGCAAAGGCGAAATTACTCAGCGTGATTTGGTGAAAAATGCGCTGCGGATGCGCCCTGATCGCATTGTGCTGGGGGAGGTGCGTGGTGCCGAAGCGGTGGATATGTTGGCGGCGATGAACACTGGTCACGATGGCTCTCTGGCAACCATCCACGCCAATACCCCGCGCGATGCGTTGAGCCGGGTGGAAAACATGTTTGCCATGGCGGGCTGGAATATCTCGACCAAAAACTTGCGTGCGCAGATCGCCTCCGCGATTCACTTAGTGGTGCAAATGGAGCGCCAAGAAGACGGCAAGCGTCGCATGGTGAGTATTCAAGAGATCAACGGCATGGAGGGGGAAATCATCACCATGTCGGAGATTTTCCACTTTAAACGTCAAGGGCTCGATGCCGATGGCAATATCCTTGGTTTTTACACCGCAACGGGAGTGGTGCCGGCTTGCCATGATCAATTAACGAAGCGTGGATTAGATTTGCCCTTCGAACTGTTTAACGAAAGCTTTTCATAGCGGGAGGCAAGCATGGATGACATTACCTATTTCTTCGTCCTGCTCTTTTTTGCTGTTGTCTTTATTTCGCAAGCCCTGATCCTGCCAGCGGCAGGCAGTAAGGCAAAACATAAAGAGCTCTCTCAGCGTTTGAAAGAGACGCAGATGAACTTGGATGAAGAGGCGCGCTCTTTACTTCAAGAGCATTACTTAAAAAGCTTATCTCCTTTAGATCGCAGTTTGGTCAAAGTGGCGGCCTTTGCTTCGCTGAAAAAATCGATCGAACTCTCAGGGCTGGACTGGTCTTTGGCGCAGACATTGATGGTCTGTTCCATCATCAGTTTGACCACCATTGTCACTATGGTGATTCTGGCTCAACCTTGGTATCTCGCCGTTGCGGGCGGCTCTGCAATTTGGTTTGCCTTGCAATTCTTCCTGCAAAAACGCATTACCGATCGCCTCAATCGTTTTGAAGAACAATTGCCTGATGCGCTCGATATTATTCGCCGTATGTTGCAAGCCGGTCAGCCTGTGACTCAAGCGTTCAATGAAGTGGGCAACGAGATGGCACCGCCGATCGGCATTGAGTTCAAAAACACCTTCAACCTGCTTAATTACGGCTACGACATGCGTTTGGCCATTATGCAGATGGCGGAACGTACGCCGACGGTGTCGATGCTGGCGTTTTCCAGCGCGGTGTTATTGCAAAAAGAGACGGGTGGGAATCTCTCTGAAAACCTAGAAAAAGTGGGGAAAGTGCTGCGTCAACGCTTCAAATTAACGCGAAAAATCAAAACCATCTCCGCGGAAAGTCGTCTTTCTGCGTGGATTTTGGTGCTCTCTCCCTTTGTACTGTTTGTGGGGTTGATGTTCATTAACCCCGAGTACGTGAAGCCCTTGTACCAAGATGAACGGGGAATGGAGCTGGTCACCATGGGGATCGTGAGCTTGTTCTTTGGCGCAATTTGGATTCGCAATATCATCAACTTCGAGGTGTGATATGGACGAGTTATTGGCTTCTTTTGGGGATATCCAGTTGAACGAACAGTGGGTGTTGTTGGCACTGATTCTGATCTCCACCAGCTTGTTGGTGGTGACGGTTGCCGTGGTCTTTTCTGGCAACCGAGCGCCAGTGAAGAAAAAACTAGAACAGATCCACAAAGAAGTGTCGGGTAAGGCGCTGAAGAAAAAAAGCCGCAAAGTGGAAAACACTTTGGAGTCGTTAGCGCCGATTGTGGTCGGTAAGGACTCAAAAGAGAAAGAGAGCATCCGTAGCCAGTTGATGCACGCCGGTTTTCACAATCGCGATGCGTTGACGGTGTTCTACGCAATCAAAATCTTTTTTGCGGTGCTGGGTTTTGGCGGTGCAGCGGCGGTGTTCTTTTTATTGCCCGATATGGATAACAGCACGTTGGTGATGGTGGTTGCCGTTGCGGGGGGCTTATACATCCCCAACATCGGTTTGAATCATTTTGTGAAAAAGCGTCAACGTATGATCCGGGCAGGTGTGCCAGATGCACTGGATTTATTGGTGGTGTGTACGGAATCTGGTTTGGGTTTTAATGCTGCGCTGAGAAAGGTGGCCGATGAGCTGGCCATTTCTCATCCGGAATTTGCCGATGAGTTAGATACGGTTTGCGCCAAAATCAAAGCCGGGGTTGAGATGTCGACGGCGTTTGAAGAGTTGGTAACGCGAACCGGTCTGTCGGAGATCAACGGCTTGGTCAATATGCTCTCTCATGCCTCCAAAATTGGTGGCAGTTTGTCGCAAACATTGCGTGATTACACAGAAGATTTTCGCGATAAACGCAATCAGGAAGTGGAAGAAATTGCAGCAAAAATCCCGACAAAAATGATTTTTCCACTACTGTTATTTATATGGCCTTGTTTCTTTATTGTTGCCGTTGGGCCTGCGTTGCTATCGCTATCGGATGCGCTAGGGTAAGGGGGAAGGAATGAAAATGACAAAAACGCTATTGGGTTTGCTGGTGGCCATAACACTTTATGGTTGTGCGAGCCAGGAGCCGCAAGGTCCACAGTATGACCTCAGTTTGTACGATGGCCGGCCGATTGATACGTTGACCTCTGACGTGATGCCTGTGTCTGAAAAAGAGGCGATCACACGCGGTGACGTGGCTCTGCGCAACAATAATAACGACTTAGCGCTGTATGAATACATTCGAGCGCTGTCGTTCCCCGATGCACAATATCAAGACAAAACCTTGTACAACATCGGCCGTATTCATGAATCACGCGGCAACATCGCCTTGGCAGAGAAAGCCTACACCATGGCGGTGGAATACAACCCAGACAATGTAAAAGCGCTGGAGCAATTGGGGGCAATTTACAGCAAACAGGGACGAGTGGATGAAGGAAAAAGCTATTTCTTACGTGCCTTGAATGCTGACCAAGTGCGCTTGAAAAACAGCAAAACCTTGGCGGGTGGTTTGATCATGGTGCAAGACATCAACCAATTAAAAGTGGACAAAGCCTCGCCCGCCATGGCTTACATGGGACTTGGCGTGTTATCCGACGTTGATTCACAACATAAGCTCGCCGAAGCCTATTACCTCAAAGCGCTAGAGATCAAACCCAACTCGATGAAAGGGATGATGAATCTCGGCTATTCCTATTACATGAGTGGCCAGTATGACAAAGCAGAGCGCTACACCTTAGCGGCGCTGGAAAAAGATCCCAATAACCAAAAAGGGCAAAACAACTTAGCTCTGATCTATCTTGGCAAGAACGAAGTGAAGAAAGCGATCAACATTTTCATGCGCAGCATGGGGGCCCCAGAAGCGCTGAATAATGTTGGTTACTTCTTGATTCTGCAAGGCAAGCCGGACAAAGCGATTCCCTACTTGCAACAAGCGATTGATAAAAAACCGTCCTATTACAAGCTGGCGAATGAAAACTTAGAGCGTGCTTTGGCCATGGTTCGTGAAGAGCAAGAAAAAGCGCAAGGTGAGGTCTCGACAACCATGGTGAAGCCTTAGCAAGATGATGTGAGGTTTCACTTCACGCCATAGTGGCTATCGTAAAGCAACAAAGCGAGCTCAGGCTCGCTTTGTGTTATCTAGAATGCTTGTACCGAGAAACAGCAGTATTTAGAAACAGTAGTCTCTAAAAACGTGGCATTCGAAGGAGCCGCATGCCGCAATCACAGCATGCCCAGCGTGGCTCCTGAGAGCATGAAAAATAGCACTAGAGTCAAGATAGGCACTTTGATCTGCTTTTGCAGATAAAAGCCAATGAGAATCAAGCCCACATCCAGCCCGCTACTCACCGCGCTACTAAAGACAGGTTGATACAACGCGGCTACCAGTAAGCCAACCACCGCAGCATTGACCCCTTGCAATGCTCCCGAAACGCGAGGATTAGCGGCTAACAGCTGCCAGTTTTTCAGCACGCCGAGCATCAACAAGAATCCGGGTAAAAACACCGCCAAAGTCGCAACAATCGCGCCAAGAATGGGCGAACTTGGATGCAGTACATAACCAATATAAGTGGCGAAGGTAAACATCGGCCCCGGAACCGCTTGCGCGGCAGCGTAACCAGTTAGAAACGCATCTTGGCTGATTTGCTCTCCCACGATGTTTTGCAGCAAAGGCAGCACCACATGTCCGCCACCAAACACCAAGCTGCCCGCTTGGTAGAATTCGTTGAACAGTCGTACCAACGGTTGAGTAGTAGTCAGCAGCGGCAACAGCAGCAACAGAGCAGCAAAGATCACCAGCGGGGTCAGTGATGGTGTAAAGCTGTGCTCAGTAGCTTTATTTTCACCTTTGAGCGCAATCACCCCAATCAGCGCCGCGAGGATCAGCACGGCCATTTGCGTGGCGATGCCTGAGAACACCAACAAGGCGACAGCGGTGGCCACGCAGATGCCAACGGTCAGCGGCGAGCGGCAAAAGTTTTTATACATCCCCCAAGCGGCGTCGGCCACGACCACCACGGCGAGCAGTTTTAAGCCGTGTACGACATTTTGAAACAGTGCGGTGTCGGTCACTTGGCTGCTAACCAGCGCCAGTAGCAACATGATCACTACTGAAGGCAGGGTGAAGCCTAAAAATGCCGCGCAAGCGCCGGGCAGGCCGCCTTTCTTATAGCCCAAACCAAAGCCGACTTGGCTTGAGCCAGGGCCCGGCAGAAACTGGCTCAGTGCAACCAACTGAGCGTATTCTTCGTCGCTAATCCATTTCAATTTTTCAACAAAGGTGTGGCGGAAATAGCCAATGTGCGCGGCAGGGCCGCCAAAGCTGATCCAGCCGAGCCAGAAAAAAGTCTTAAAAATTTGCAGCATGTTGTACATCTCAACAAAAAGGTGAGCTCACTCTACGAAAGAACCTATAATGATTCAAATTGATAGTTTTCATGATTTGTATGAATTGTATGGGATGAAGTGTGGACGAGATTAATTGGAAGAATATCGACCTCAATTTGCTGGTGGTGTTCTCTTATCTATACCGTTATCGCAGTGTCAGCGTGGCGGCGGAAAAAAGCTTTGTCAGCCAATCGGCGATGAGCCACAGTCTCAATCGTCTGCGCGGTTTGTTTGATGATGTGCTGTTTGTCCGTAAGGGCCACAAGATGGAGCCCAGTGAGCGAGCGCATCAGGTTGCGCCACAAATTCACCAGCTGCTCAGCGTGATTTCGGGTGAGTTGTTGGCAAAGCCGCCTTTTTCACCTCAGGCGTTTGACGGTGTGTGCCGCATTGGGATGACGGACTACGCCGAGTTTATTTTCGCCCCCAAGCTGTATGATGCGATTCGGCAGCAAGCCCCCAAAGCGCAGGTCAGCTTTATCAACGTCAATCGTAATAACTACGTCAGTTTGATTGAACAGGAAAAGCTCGATGTGGTGATCGGCTCGATTCCTGTACTGGAAGAGCCATTTGAGGCGCAGCGCTTATACACCGAAAAGCACGTGTGTTTGTGCGATCCCCAGAAAGTGGATGTGACGCGGATGAACATCGAACAGTTTGCCGCTATTGAGCAGGCGTTAGTGAGCCCAGATGGTCAGCTCTCCACGCAAGTGGATAAGCTGCTCGCCAGCCAAGGTTTAAGCCGACGAGTCACGGTGGCCTCGCGCAACTTTCTTACCATCCGCAGCTTGTTGTCTCATCGCGCTTTGATTGCCATCGTGCCGGAGAGAATGGCGTTGGCACAAGGCTTTGATGATCGTCTAACCTCGTTTGAACCGCCGATTGAGGTGGCGGATTTTGATATCTCGTTGGTGTGGCATAGCGCCACTGGCAACAGCGAAAAGGGCATGTGGTTACGTGAGGTGATTCGCCAGCAAATCCATTAAGGCTGCCAAGGTTTCGCTAAGCAGTTATACCCCAACCAGAATTGCGTTTTGATGATCACCTCGCTGCGGTAAACCGGATAATTGTCCAATCGCTCCAAGGCGCGATAACCGACCGACACACTGCAACCGATAGCGATAATCAGTATCACGCCGTGCGCCCACCATCGGCGTGGTTTGTTGGCTGGCAATGGTAATGAAGCAGACGCAAGCGAGCAACGTGACCAAAACAGTGCGCAAGCGACAACCGCCATCAGTTGACTTAAAGGTGAATCGAGCACCCCAGACACCAAGCTGTACGCGATGCCGCTGAGCAGGCTGACGCCAAGCAACTTAGTACGTAACGAGCGCTGCCTGATGGTGAGGTGCAACAGTGAGGCGATCAACGCTAGGTAGCACAGAGCGGACACCACGCCCCAATGCACCAACACGTTGAGAACAGAGTTGTGTGGCCGACCGTGGTTGACCTCTTCACAGACAAACGCATCCCCGCCCAATCCGGTAAAGGTGAAGATTTGCCAAGAGTGTCGCCACAGCGCTAAGCGTCCAGGGCTGTCTGTTCGAATGTTGAGCCACTCAATCGGCCCACCAAAAATCATGCTGGGAAGTGGGGAAAGCAGCGCGAGTTTCACCAATGCGCCAACCACAGCGCTTTGCCACAACAGTTTCCACCAAATAGAGCGCAGATCTCTGGCGCAAAGCATCAGCAGCGTGAATCCACCCAGTATGGCCACCAGTGGCCCTCGCGCATCGGTTGAAAAACAAATGGCGAAATCGATCGCGAGGATCGTTCTTGGCACCACGCCACGTTTGCCGCGTTTCATCGCTATCGCGGCAAGATAAACGACTGGGAAGATGAGCCAAATATGGATCTGGTTGAGAAAACGGGGGTTAGCAAAGCCAAACAGAGTGAAGTTGTTGACGTTCAACTGGTGCACAATGCGGATCCAAAACGCCAGCGCAATGCTCAAAAACAGAAACGCACTGAGCCAAAGAGTGTATTCAAACCATCGGGCTTGCTGCTTTTTCACCACATCACGCAGTACAAACAGCATCAAGACCAATCCTGCCAAATAAAACCATTGCAAAACAGCGGCCAGCGGATAGCGAGCAAGCCATGTGGCCAGTAAGCTCGAAGCAATAAAAAGACTCAGTAAACCTCGGTGGAGGTGCGTGAGTGAGCACCAATGATCGATGATACGCTGCCGCTGTTGAGTGGAAAACAGCACGATAAGCGTGGTGATCTGCAACAGAAACAGCACAAACAGGCGTTTGCTGTCGTAAAGCGGCAGCAGATCGTTGCGATCGAGAAACGGATTAAAACTAAACACCACCAATCCTAACAGGAGCAGTGTCAATAAGGCGCGCGTGTAAAATGGCGAAGGTGGCGTCACTCCATAGAGCCCTTTAAAACGATCAGCGATATTTAGAGTCTAGTCTTAGTGACTGGTTTTGCTTGGTTTTTATAAAAAATGCCCTTAGCTTGGCAGCTAAGGGCATTGTCGCTGGTTGGTTTTAACTGAGCTGTAAGGCTTATTCAGCAGCAAAGAAATCGTTGTACAGCATGTATAAGTGCGCCGCACTCCAAGAGAAGTTTGGTGCGCCTTGCTGTTCACCCGTGAGCGGGTTGTAGTTCTCGCGAATTGGGCCGTCTTGCACTAAGCCGTCAGCATGGTTGAAGAAGGCGCTGGCCATCTCCACCGCATCTTGGCGATAGCCGTATCGTTCCATGCCTTTTAAGCCAAAGTAGAATTGGTCGACCCAAACGCGTCCACGCCAGTATATATCTGGGCCAAATGCCGGGCTGGAAAGTGCTGCCGTGCCTAATGGCACATAGCTGTTGAACTCTTGCGGATCTTTCATCACTTTCACCACCGCATCGGCGTGCGCTTGGGTTGCAGCGCCATTAAAGAGCGGTGACCAACCTTCCGGCCCTTTGCCACGCTCGACAATGGGTTGGCCTGCACAGCCGTTAGCCAGTGGTTGGTCTTCAATGCGAATGTCGTAAAAGAATCCCGTGCTCTCATCAAACATACAAGTGTTGATGTAGTCAGCAAGCTTGTCTGCTTTGGCGCGAAACGTTTTTGCTTGCTCTGGCTTGCCAAGAAGATCGGCCATTTCCGCCAGATATTGGTTGTCACTGTACATGTAGCTGGCTTGGTCTACCGATTCTTGCAGTAGCGAGTAACCCAGTAAGGTGCCATCTTCCGCGCGGTTTTGCGCGAACTTCACCACCCAATCTGAGCGCTGGCCGCCATTGGCAAGGTAGGTTTCGAGCTGATCTTGGTCGATGAAGCCAAATACCGCCGCATCGTCTCGACCCGACTCCCAAGAGGCCGCCGTTTGTGCTGGGCTTTCAATACGATCGTAATCGCCTTGCTTGAGCACTTTTTCATACGCCGCTTGGCCAGTGATGGTGGTGGTGCGATCGCCTTTGATGACCTCAAAGTACATCTCTCCAGCCGCGTTATTGTGGGCTTTGTCGCGCGCCGCGCCATACTCAGGTACGCCATTGCCATTGTGGTCTCGATTACGTAGCCACCAATCGTGGTAAGCGACCAGTTTCGGGTACATCTCCTCAAGCCACGCTTTGTCTTGGGTCGTCTTGTACACTTCCATCACCGCCCATGCTGCAAGGCTGGGTTTGGTGTTGCGTTCATTCCAGTTGCCGCCATCGCCGCCGCGTTCTGGGCTGAGGTTATACGCCAGCAAATCGGGCACATAGCCAACATCCCAAGGACGAACTGCATCATCAGCTTGTATCTGGTAAGCGAACATCGCGCGGATGTTGTTCTTCGCCACATCAGGGTTGAAATGCGCCATCGCATAAGCTTGCTTCCAACTGTCCCAAGGCCAAGTTTGGTTGCCAGAGAACCAACGTGCGGTCACCGATGGCGTCACCGAGTCAAACTTCATCGCCCCAGCGACACCACGCCAGTTGCCGTTCAATGTTTCCATTGCTTTCACCGCTACGCGTTCTTGCTCTGATGTGGCGTGCGAGTTGGTTAAGCCTTTGGTGAGATACCCTTCCCAACGTTGCTCAGATGCCGAAAGGTACACTTGTGGATTGGCCAAAATATCTTGAATCTTCGCTTGTTCAGCTTGATTTTCTTTGGCCGTCAGCACATGAGAGTAGGTGGTGTAAATCTTGGTAGAAGCGTTGATTTTCGCTGTCGAGGTAAATTGGTGGCCATTTACTTGAGTGTTCATCTTCACGGACTTGTGGATTTGGTACTCAGACTCACCAGAGGTCAGCAGATCCCAGGTTGAGCGCACTTTGCCAAATGTCACGGTCAATCCGTCATCGGTGGCAACGAGAGTGCGGTTGTAATCTGGGTATTGCTCGTCGATGGTTTTATCGGATTGCGATTTGCCCTCTTTGGCATGGTATTGCTCCAACAACTGACCATCCCAAACCAGTTCGAGCGGCGAATCCGTGATGATGTGGGTTTCTAGCAATGAGGTGCGATTTGAGACAAAACGCAGCGTCATTTCGACGGTTACCTCATCGGCTGTCAGTTTTTGCACTAACGCGCCCGGAAGGCTGTAGGCTTCCATCGTAAATTCAACTCGCTTGCCATCTTTAAACACACTCAGGCGGTCAAAGTTATTGGCCATAAAGTTGATGTATTCTTCCGTCAAAAGTGCTGTACCGGGGAAGCCGCCCATGCCTTCTGCATTGTCAGGCAATAGGTGGCCGTGCCATGCGCCCATATCGAAAAATGGATTAAAGCGTTGGTGATCATCAAAGTCGTAATCGCGCATGTATTCAGGAGAACCACTGCGGTCGATCACATTTTTAAACTGCGAAGCACGCAGTGGTGCGTCGGTGGTGGTGGTTGAGCAGCCGGCAGTTAGCATCGCCAGAGTCATAGCAGCAATAAGGGGGTTCATCTTCATAGAAAAGTCTCTGATAGGAGAAAATGGTTAAGCGCCAAAGGGGATTGGCGCTTTTGTTATTTGCGTTATTGAGTTTGCGAGACGGTGTGCTCGGTCTCTTGTTGACGGGTGTTCATCATCTGCTTCTTCTCAAAGCGAGAGATCCACCACCAAGCGAGACCAGAGAACACCGCGGTCATAAAGACGTTGATAAAGAAGGCTCTGACTAAGTCAACCCCGGTTGGGAAGGCCGATGCCGTCATGCTGACAACAAAGATGGCAATCAGTACGGATACGATGCTCATCCCCACTTTGCGCGAACCCATACGGAAATCTCGTGGGGTATCGTCGAACTTCAATCGGAAGACAAAGTACGCCACCATGATGAAGATCGGCGGAAGCATCGCGGTACCCGCAGTGAGGTTGATCGCTTGATTCATCATGTCTTGCACCGATTCCGAACCAAAGCCATTCACCACCAGCATCACGAACACAAAGGCAAACTGCCACCACGCCGCGCGTACAGGAACGCCGTGTTCGTTCAGCTCGGTGGTTTTCTCGCCGTACACGCCTTTTGGAATTTCTGAGAAGTGGATTTTCACCGGAGCGGCGGTCCACATCATCATTGAGCCAAACATCGCGATGAACAAAATGATGCCAACGAAACGGCCAACCAAAGTTGGCGAGATGCCAAAGTAATTTGCCATGCCGGTGAAAATTTCCACCATGCCGCCAGCGTAAGTGAGGTCTTCACGCGCAACAAACACGTTGACCAAGAGCGAGCCGATGGCGTACATCGCACCGATTACTACACCGGCGATGATGATCACTTTGATAAAGGATTTATGGCCGCCTTTGACGTCGTTAAGGTAAGCGGCTGCGGTTTCCGCACCACCTGCGGCTTGGAAAATCCAACACATGATGCCAAGGGTTGCCCAGTTGATGGTTGGGGTCATCGCTTGTAACGTGATGGGCTCGGCGGGTGTGTGGTCACCACCAAGGGCCATCAGCGCGCCCAATACATAAATGGCAAACAAAGCAAACACGCCATAAGCAACCATTTCAGAGATCTTACCCAGCCAACTCGCGCCTTTGGTAGAGATGTGAGTGGCGAAGGCAAACAACACAATCGAGATGAGTGACGTCACCATGGGTGAGAAGCTGTATTCGTAACCCAACATGGCGTAAGACGCATAGGCAATGACGTTAGGCAGTAAGGAAACAAACCAGAACAGGTTCACAAACCAGTAGAGAAACGAGCCCAAATAAGCGGCTTTGCTGCCTAAAGGCTTTTTCAACCAGTCATACATGCCTGATTCTGAGTTCTTATTGGCGGAAACAAATTCGGCAATAATGAACACGAATGGAATGAAATAGACCACGGTTGCTAAGAGAAAAATGGGGGCGGAGCTGAGCCCCAGTTCGATGTTGTTGTTGACGATATTGCGCACGTTGAAAACCGCGGCAAAGGTCATCGACAGCAAGGCAAATTTGCCTATGGTGCCACGCAGTGATTCAGACATAGTTCCTCCCGTATCCGTCTGCAGTAAAACAAAAAAATGGATCAGTGAATGAAAATAATCTGCCAGCCATTAGAGTTGTTATGGGGGCGGGCAGGGTGAAGGGCAGAGTGTTTTTCTCTGCCCAAGTTTTCGGTCATCAACCAGACTGGTTGAGTGTCATTTATGGAAGGACGGCGCTTGGGCTGGCCTCTTTCGCGCGTTCTTCACTGTTGAGTGACTTTTCGTACTGGCTGTATTTCCACCAAGCAAAGCCAAGGAAAATCACAATGCCGCCAACGTTGTAGAAAATGATGGTCATGATGTCGGCCCCGGTTGGGAAGGTGGACGCCAAGAATCCAACCGTGAAGATGCCAATCAGAATCGAGACTGCGACGATACCCGTCATACGAGAACCCATTTTGAAATCGCGCTCGAGATGGTCGAGTTTGAGACGCAGATTCAGATACGCCAGCATGATGAACAGCGGTGGCAGCATCGACGCAGCGGCAGTCATGTTGATCACGGTGTTCATCAGATCTTGCGCAGTGTCCGAGCCCAATGTTGGGATCACCATGAGCGGTAGAACGATGGCGTATTGAATCCAAGCGGCACGCGCTGGCACGCCGTTTTCATTCAGTTCCACCGTTTTCTTACCAAAGATGCCCTCTGGAATCTCAGAGAAGAAGATCTTCACTGGGGTTGCGGTCCACATCAGTAGCGAGCCAAACATCGCGGTGAACGAAACCAAACCGACAAAGCGATTCATCATAATTTCAGGTAAGCCAAAGTAGCTCGCTAACCCTTCAAACACTTGCACTGAGCCGCCAGTGAATTTCAGCTCGCTGCTGGAAACAAATACGTTAATCAACACGGAAGCAACCGAGTAAAGCACACCGATGAAGATGCCAGCCACGATGATCACTTTGACGAACGATTTTGAGCCGCCTTTCACATCGTTGACGTAGACCGCGACCGATTCCGCGCCGCCGGCAGCCATGAAGATCCACGTGGTAATGCCGAGGAAGGCCCAGCTAAATTCTGGCACCATCGCTTCCACTGTGATTGGGTCTGCCGGTTGCACGCCACCTAGCAGAGCAGCGCCGGAGAGCAAGATGTAAGAGAGCGTTAGGAGCAGCATCAGTGAAGAGGTTACTGAAGTGATGGGACCCAACATTTTCGCGCCATTGGTGGAGACGTAAGTGGCAAAAGCGAACAACAGCATGCTCAATGCGGTGGTGGCAAACGGGGTAAGAATGTACTCGTAGCCTAAAAACGCGTAAGACGCATAGGCGATGACGCGCGGCAGCAACGAGGTAAAGAAAAACAGGTTAACAAACCAGTAGGTGTAAGCGGAGATGAAAGCCCAACGGCCGCCCAATGAACTTTTCACCCAAGCGTAAACTCCCGCTTCGGAGTTTTTATTGAGCGAAACGAATTCCGCGATGATCAAACAGAAAGGGATGAAGTAAAAAATGGTCGCTAAGAAGAACATCGGTGCTGACGCCAGCCCGATCTCGATGTTGTTGTTAATGACGTTATTGAAGCTAAACACAGCGGCAAATGTCAGGGACAAGAGGCCGAATTTACCTATGGTGTTCCGTTTAGTATCAGACATGTTTTTTCTCCGAAGAGGCACGTTATTTTGTAGGGTGGAGCGACAGTTCATGCTGTCGCTCTCGTCTTTATTTATCTTTATTGGTCTATTTTCTGCCGTGGCAGAGTTTATTTATTGAGGAAGTAGCCATCCTCGATCGTCACTTTCAGCACCACCTTTTTCACCGCTTGGTTGCCGCAAAAACGGTAGGCTTTGTCGTTTTCAAAAATGGCCATTTGACCTTGTTGTAGCTGGCGCGTTTCTCCTTGGCCTTGCAGTTGTTCGCGATCGGTTTCATCACGATAAGGGGTCACGGTATCGAGTTCGGATTTGGCGGCAAACTCTACGGTTTCAGTGCCTTCGAGGTAGTAATGCACATCAAAATAACGACGGTTTCCGGTAAAGGTTTCACAGCTTTGAGAGCTGCCTTCCACCAGCATATAAACCAAGGAATCACCAATCGAATGCATCACCCCCGGTTTGATATGGTTGAGGTTATTAATCGCTTCCACACAGCGGTTCCATTTACGACCGTTGCGATATACCTGTTTGAATTGCTCTAAGCTGTCTAACACGATCATGGGTTACGCCTCGTTAACGATTTTGCTATCGGTTGAAGTGAAAAATGCGTTGTCGAAATCATGGTTTGCCATGACTTGCGCGCTGCAATCGCCTGCTTGCAATGGCATCAGAGTGAGGCCGTAGCGGAACGCATCCATATACACGCGGTAAGAGTCGAGCACTTCACTGCCCCAAGAGTTTGAACCCAAGCCCATCACTTGATGGTCAAGGTTAAGGGTGATGTAGCCACTCTTTTCTAGCTCAATCGTATGTTGTGCTTGATGCAGGTTTTGGTTGGTGTAGAACCACGCGCTCAAGTTGATCTCTTGCTGAGGTTTCACCAATAACCCTGTGCCATGACGGTTGGTGAGCGATGCCCAACGCACGTGCTGGCGGTTGCCGTTGTTTTGCGGGAACGGGTAGTTCTCGAACATGTCCGCCACGTTGGTGTGGTACAGATCGATGATGTTGGCTTGGCGGCTGTCTTGATAGTTCTCTTCAGGGCCGCGACCGTAGTAACTCACTTGATCAAAGCTGCCGTTAATGCCCAAATCCAAACCAATCACCGGAATCACGTGAGGGTAGTCGCCGTAGCGCTCGCCACTCAGTTCTACGTTCAAATGGCCTTGCGCGTTGATTTGGTAGCGATAGGTACAACGCATGCCAAAATCAAACACGGGCGGTGCAACAATGCTGGTGGTGGTGATCAGGATGGCATCTTCGCTCGCGTCCACGCTCAGCGTACGGAAGTGCTCTTGCATGATTTGCAGATGCGCAGGGTGCCACAACCCTTCGTACTCTTGTTTGTGGTTATCAATCATTGGCTTAAAGAAGTTCAATCTTGGCTCTGATTGAATCAACTCTTCACCATTCACACGCCATGAGGTCAGTTTACCGTTTACTTTCGAGAAAGTGAGCGTGAAGTTATGACCTGTGATCACGTGCTCTAGGCGGCTTTCTTCAAGCGCCAATGGTTGAACATTGTGGTTGACCAACGCAGGTAACGTGGCGGTGTTTTCTTTCAGTTGGAACTGGTACACCGCAATGTCGTGGTTGGCCTCGCTATACAAGGTGCGGCTGTCTTTACGTACCGTAAAGTTAATGAAGGCTTCGCGCTCATCCAATTCTGGCAAGTCGATGCTCACTTCACAAGCGCTGTTTGCGGCCAGTGCTTCGACTTTAAACGGCACGCTACGCAAGGTGTCGCCTTCGGCGCGAATTTCAGCAGTGATGGTGTAGTCATCGAGGTTGGTGAACCACAGTTTGTTTTCAACGATGAAGCGGTCATGGCACCCCTCAACGGCGCGGATTTTCACTGGCGCAATCACTTGCTTGTATTCTTTCAGGCCAGGGCCCGGGGTTTGATCTGGGTAAATCAGCCCATCCATACAGAAGTTGTAGTTGTTTGGGTAATCGCCGTAATCGCCGCCGTATTTGTAGAACTCTTGACCGTGTTCATCACGCGCTAGAATGCCGTGATCACACCATTCCCACACGTAGTGGCCTTGAATGTGGTCATGCGCGTAGAACACGTTTTGGTATTCAGTGAGACCACCCGGCCCGTTACCCATCGCGTGGGCGTATTCGCAGATGATGCGCGGTTTTTCGTGTGGATGCTCACCAAAGTAGTTCATCAGTTGCGCGCGCGAGTACATAGTGGAAATCACATCCACCACTTCGGCATCGCGGTCTTCTTCGTAGTGCACCAAACGGGTGTCATCAAGGGCTTTGGTTGCGGCGTACATGGCGCGGATGTTACAGCCATAACCCGATTCGTTACCGAGTGACCACATGATGATCGATGGGTGGTTTTTCTGTGCATGCACATGGCGCACTGCGCGATCGACAAACACCGCTTCCCATGCTGGATCGTTGGTGATGCGGCTGAGGTCGCCAACGTTGGCAAAGCCGTGGGTTTCCACATCGGTTTCTGCCATCACAAACAGGCCGTAAATATCACACAACTCGTAGAAGCGTGGGTCGTTCGGGTAGTGTGCGGTGCGAACCGAGTTGATGTTGTGTTGCTTCATCAAAATCAGATCTTTTTCCACGCGGTCCATGCCCACTGCACGACCTTTTAGGTGGTCGTTGTCATGACGGTTTACACCATGCAGCATCACGTATTGATTGTTGATGTAAAACAGGCCATCGCGAACTTTGATGTCACGGAAACCCACGCGTTGTGGGATCACTTCCACGACCTTGCCTTGGTGATCTTTTAAGGTGATGAACAAGTGGTAAAGGTAAGGGTTTTCTGCTGTCCAATGCGTTGGGTTCACCATATCAATGGCGAAGCTGGCTGAATGGCGGTTTTGGATAGTCAGTGAATCGCATTGACCGCTGGCTACGACAGTGCCTTTATCATGCAGCGCGTATTCCAGCGTGTAGCCAGACGCGATAGCGGTAGAAAGATTTTCCAATTCGACCTGAGCGCTGAGCGTCGCACTTTGGTAATCGTCGGCGAAATCGGTGCGAATGGTGAGATCTTGGACGTGAACCGGCTCTTTGCCTACAAGGTAAACATCACGGAAGATCCCCGCTGTCCACCACATGTCTTGGTCTTCAATGTAAGTCGAATCGGCCCATTGCATCACGCGCACAGAGAGTAAGTTTTCACCTAGTTGTGCGTAGGAAGAAATGTCGAACTCTGCAGTAAGACGGCTGCCTTTACTAAAACCGACATAGTGGCCGTTGACGTACACCTCGAAGTAGGTTTCCACGCCATCGAACTTGATGATGGTTTGTTTGTCGTCCCATTGAGGACCCAAAGTGAAAGTGCGCTGATAAGCACCCGTTGGGTTGTCGGTGGGTACAAAAGGCACATCAATTGGGAATGGGAAACCTTCGTCGGTGTATTGAAGATCGCCGTGGCCTTCCATTTGCCACATGTTGGGTACGGTAATGTGCCCCCAATCGCTCATGGTTTGTGAGTAAAACTCATCAGGCACCAGCATTGGGTTGCTGAAGTAATGAAATTGCCACTGACCACTTAGCAGCATAAAGCGGCTGCTCAACTCACGCTGAAAGGTTTGAGCTTGTTGAACGGTATCATAGGAGAAGAAGTACGCACGCGGCGCCATTCTGTTCTCATGTAAATGGAGGAAGTTTTCCCAGTTGTTCACGTTTTTTCTCCCCTCGGCGACTTCGATCAAAGGATCCGCCGACGTTCTGTTAAATAGAGATTTGGATATCTGGGAAATATATTAGTAAAACTTTTACTAAATAGAATTGGTGAAAACGTTTTACTTTAACCTGATCACGAATTCTAAGTGGGGAAGAGTGAAAGGTGTGATCCGAGTTAAAGAATAATGTTTAACCAGATTGAGCGGCTTTCGCGTGGCTGATGGGGGTGTTAGGTGAAGAGGAAAAACAGCAGTGAATGAGAAAGTATTTGAACTTTAGCTATTGAAAAATAGAGATAAAAAGAAAGCACGCTCTGCGTGCTTTGGATAAAAATGGTGTCACTGCTTTATGCCGCAGTGAAACGAGCGTCCAGCATTGGCGTGAGCACCGAAAGCCATTGCGCGTAAGCGTGCGAGTTGAGGTGTAAGTCATCGCAACTGCAATCAAGAGGCAGTGTCTGCTCTGGGCAGAGCGTGGCGTTGAGATCGATAAAACGCAGTGATTGCGCCTGACATATTTGCCCCAATTGACGATTTAACTCGCTGACCAGTGGGTTCAATGATGACATTCGCTCGCCCACATACAGCGTGGACTGCACCCACACTTCAATGCCCTGTTCTTGCCAAATGGCCAGCATTCGACAGTAATTTTCCACGACTTGCTGCACCGAGTAGCCCTGCGCTAAATCGTTAATCCCCGCCATGATACACACCAGTTTCGGCTGACACACCAACGTGGTGTCAATGCGTTCAAGCATGCCTGCGGTGGTGTCCCCTGCGAGCCCGCGATTCGCGACTTGAAAACCAGAAAAAGCATCGTGCCAAGGGCCCCACTCGGTGATGGAATCGCCGTACATCACCAGCTCAACCGGTTTACTAAACGTTTTGTGGTTATCTTTGGTTAAAATAAAACGACTCATGCGGTGGGCCCTTTGGTTAAAGTCGAGCGTTTCAACTAAGTGGTCAAACTGCTCTGGTGTCACGGTGTGACCCTTTTGCTCATCGGTGAGACTTCGTTCTATGGTCAGACTGAGCGCTTTGGTCAGAGATTCAATTTCCGTGACGTAAGGAGATAAACGTGTTGTCAGCCCATGTTGTTTGCGTAACTGGTAAAGCTCCGCCAGCAGAGCATAAAAGCGCTTGTCTGGGTTGGCGTAATAGAGTTTATGCAGATCAAGGCAGGCGTTTTCTTCCAGCTCGTTAAGCAGTTGCTCGTGGTTCATGCTTGGCTCCTCTCCAGCGTCGTTCCTCTTAGCTTGAGCTTGCTTGGCACATACACTTTAAGCGGCAGTGCTCGGCCGTCACGCGCTTTTTCCACCAATAAGTTAACGCCTTGAATGCCCATCATTTCTGAGTGAATTCTCACCGTCGAGAGAGGAGGGAAAGTGAATCTGGCATTGGGAATGTCGTTGACACTGATCAGTGAAACGTCGCGAGGAATGTTGAGCCCATGTTCGAGCAAAGCGCGCAGCACGCCAATCGCGATGGAATCGGAAGCGATAAACAGCGCCTTCGGATAGTTGCCCTTTTCCAACATCGCTTGCGCCAGTTTGTAACCAGAAGCGCTAGAAAAATCACCGCGATAAATGTCTGACTCGTTGACCACGCCTTTGAGTTGCCCATACTCGGCAAACGCCATTTCGCGAATGTCGGCTTGGCCGGGTTCGTCTTGACCGCCAATAAAACCAATGCGATCAAAACCTTGACTGATAAAGAAATCGGTTACTTCTTTACTGATTTTTACCAGATCAATATCCACGCTGTCGAAGTCGCCGTTGTCATCGCTAAAATCGAGATAGCAGATGTTGTCGGTCATCTTGCTGGCGCGCAACATCGCGGCAGGCGTGGTTTTGCCAACCATAAGGACACCGGTGATCTTTTTCACGTCGGGGTCGATTTTGCTGTCGTAGCAATTGGTTAAATTGATGCCGAGTTTTTCACACTGGGTTTCAATGCCATGGCGAATAGAGAGATAGTAAGGATCATTAATCTCAGCTTCTGGCTTGTAGTTGTACAATGCCAGGAAATGATGGGCCGGCACGGCGGCAACGCTGTTCTTTTTCGCGCTGCTGGTTCGGTATTCCAATTTCTCCGCAATTTCTAAGATGCGGCGTTTGGTCTCTTCTTTGACACTCAGAGTCGGGTCTTCATTGAGCACTCGCGACACCGTGGCCAGGGAAACGCCCGCTTCCGTGGCAATATCTTTTAACGTAGCCATTCTTCTTCCTGTTGGCACAGCGCACTGTGCTGAGTGAATTCATCTGTTCTCTATTGTAATCAAGAGGCTGCGTGATGCATCCGTTTTTTTAGTAAAAATCGAGCCGTGAGTGTTTTTATGATACTGGCACGCGAGGTGTGTGGTGGAATGTCTTTCACTAAATCTCAGTGTAAAAAGGATTGTTTATGAAAATTAGTGAAAACGTTTACACTTTGCGAATTGGATCACGGAACCCGATCCAACATGCTTGGTAAGCTTTTAAATAAGCAAGGCCATTGAGCAAATTTGAGATCAGGAGAGGCAAGGGTGAACGTTTTAGTGACAGGTGGCATGGGTTACATCGGTAGCCATACATGTGTGCAGATGATGGCAGCCGGTATGGAACCGATCATCGTCGACAACTTATGCAATGCGAAAGTGGACGTGTTAAGCCGTATTGAAGCGCTCACGGGTAAGCAACCGACCTTCTACCAAGGTGACATTCGTGACGAAGCCTTTTTAGACTCCGTGTTCGCCCAGCATGATATTCAAGCGGTGATTCACTTTGCTGGCCTCAAAGCGGTTGGCGAATCGGTGGCAAAACCACTCGAGTACTACGACAACAACGTCAATGGTTCGTTGGTATTGGCGCGCTGCATGCGCAAAGCCGGGGTGAAAAGCATTGTCTTCAGTTCATCGGCAACGGTTTACGGTGACCCAGAAATCGTTCCGATTACGGAAGATTCACCAACAGGCGCCACCACCAACCCATACGGACGCAGTAAATACATGGTGGAGCAGTGTCTAAGCGATTTGTTCCACGCAGAAAATGACTGGAGCATCACCTTATTGCGTTACTTCAACCCGGTTGGTGCGCACCCATCAGGCAGCATGGGGGAAGACCCACAAGGCATTCCCAATAACCTGATGCCGTTTATCGCCCAAGTGGCCGTTGGTCGCCGTGAAAAACTCTCGGTATTTGGCAACGACTATCCAACCCCTGACGGCACCGGCGTGCGCGATTACATCCATGTGATGGATCTGGCCGATGGCCACATCGCCGCATTGAAATCGGTGGGGAAAACCTCGGGTTTGCACATTTACAACTTAGGCACAGGCAAAGGCTCGAGCGTGCTTGAGATGGTGGAGGCGTTCGCGGCCGCATGCGGTAAACCGGTACCGTACGAGTTATGTCCACGTCGCCCAGGGGACATTGCCGAATGCTGGGCAAGCACAGAAAAAGCCGAGCGTGAACTTGGCTGGAAGGCAACACGCTCGGTGGCGGAAATGACTGCCGATACGTGGAACTGGCAGTCAAACAATCCTAATGGCTATTCCCCAGCGTAATGGCAGTCACCGCGTTGTCATCTGCGCTTCTCACAGTGTTGGGAAGCTGAGTTTGAAGATTTTTGAAGAGTTGAGTAAGTCATATGTCGAATGTTGAGTTTAACCCTGTGGATCACCCACACCGTCGTTTTAATCCTCTCACGGGCCAGTGGGTTTTGGTTTCCCCTCATCGTGCAAAACGCCCTTGGAGCGGTGCCGATGAAAAACCGGCCATTGATGAACTGCCAAGTTATGATGAGAAATGTTTCTTGTGTCCGACCAACGAACGCGTCTCTGGCGATGTCAATCCAGATTACCAAGGCACTTACGTGTTTAAGAACGATTTTGCTGCCTTGATGGTGGACTCACCGGATGCGCCAGAGTCAGAGAATCCGCTCTTCAAAACCCAAGGTGTGCGTGGTTTGAGCCGAGTGATTTGCTTCTCGCCAGATCACAGCAAAACCTTACCTGAGCTACCAGTGGAAAAAATCCGCGGCGTGATTGAGACCTGGAACGAACAAATTGAAGAGCTCGGCAAGGAATACGTTTGGGTTCAAGCGTTCGAGAACAAAGGTGAAACCATGGGCTGTTCTCAGCCGCACCCACATGGTCAAATCTGGGCGAACAGCTTCTTACCCAATGAAATTGAGCGCAAAGAGCACAACCTAAAAGCGTATTACCAAGAACACGGCAGCAACTTGCTGGTGGATTACGTGCAAGCGGAACTCAAAGATGGCTCGCGCATCGTGGTGGAAACCGAGCACTGGTTGGCGGTGGTGCCTTACTGGGCAGCGTGGCCGTTTGAAACCATGCTGCTGCCGAAAACGCACATTCGCCGCATGAGCGAACTCAGCGATGAGCAACGAGATGATTTAGCACTAGCGATTAAGAAGCTGACCAGCCGTTACGACAACTTATTCCAGTGCTCATTCCCATACTCAATGGGCTGGCACTACGCGCCGTTTTTTGACCAAGGCACTGACATCGACCATTGGCAGCTTCATGCACTTTTCTATCCGCCACTCCTGCGCAGTGCGACGATTCGCAAGTTTATGGTCGGTTACGAAATGCTGGCAGAAAGCCAACGCGATCTCACCGCAGAGCAAGCCGCGCAGCGTCTGCGTGATGTGAGTGATGTCCATTACAAAGAATGCTAAGTCTTTAAATTGGACTGATTACGAATAACGGGATAGCGCGGCTTTACAGAGAGAAAGTTAGGCTCAACGCGCTATCCCACATCAAATTACTATTTTAAGAGAACGTCCCTATGTCTGAACTTATCCAAAATGTGAAAACCTCTTTTGAACAAGTGCTGGGTTACGCGCCAAGCCACATCATTCAAGCGCCTGGTCGTGTGAACCTGATTGGTGAGCACACCGACTACAACGATGGTTTTGTGTTGCCATGTGCCATTAACTACCAAACCGTGGTGGCAGCAGCAAAGCGTGAAGACAATATCGTGCGTGTGGTTTCAGTCGATTACGGCAACGCAGTGGACGAGTTCGATATCACGCAAGCCATAACCTTCCAGCAAGACAAAATGTGGGCAAACTACATTCGCGGCGTAGTGAAGTGCCTTCTTGCACGCGGTTACGCGTTCACGGGAGCGGATATTTCAGTCAGCGGCAACGTGCCTCAAGGTGCGGGTTTGAGCTCATCGGCGGCGTTGGAAGTGGTGATTGGCCAGACGTTCAAAGTGCTGTTCAATCTTGAGATCAGCCAAGCGGAAATCGCCTTAAACGGTCAGCAAGCCGAGAACGAATTCGTTGGTTGTAACTGCGGCATCATGGACCAAATGATTTCAGCGGAAGGGCGTGAAAATCACGCGATGTTATTGGACTGCCGTAGCCTAGAAACAGAATCGGTTTCGATGCCAGAAGAGATGGCTGTCGTGATCATCAACTCGAATAAAAAACGTGGTTTGGTCGACAGTGAATACAACACTCGCCGTCAGCAATGTGAAGAAGCGGCGCGCATTTTCGGTGTGAAAGCGCTGCGCGATGTGACGATTGAGCAGTTCAACGAGAAAGTTGCTGAGCTCGATGAAATGGTGGCAAAACGTGCCCGTCACGTCATCACAGAAAACGATCGTACTGTGGAAGCGGCGCAAGCGCTGCGAGCGCACGACATGAAGCGCATGGGTGAGCTGATGGCCGAGTCTCATGCCTCAATGCGCGATGATTTCGAAATCACGGTAAAAGAGATCGATACGCTGGTGGAGATCGTCAAAGAGGTGATTGGCGACCAAGGCGGTGTGCGCATGACTGGCGGTGGCTTTGGTGGCTGTATCGTGGCACTTGTACCACCAGCGCTGGTTGATGACGTGAAAGCCACCGTTGCAGCGAAATACCAAGCGGCCACAGGCTTAAAAGAATCCATCTACGTGTGCCAAGCCAAAGATGGCGCAGGTTTGGTTGAAATGCTGTAGGACGGCGGGATGATTGCTCAATTGAACCAAACTATGACTGAGCAGGCAGCCTTTGATGGCCAGTCTGCCCAATTAGTGGAACTGTCAAATCGTGCGGGTATGTCTGTGACCTTAATGGACATTGGCGCGACTTGGCTAAGTTGCCAATTACCGTTGGCGAGCGGGGAGCGAAGAGAAGTTCTGTTAGGCGTGGGGACGATGCAGAACTTCGAGCGTCAGGCAAGTTACATGGGGGTAACCGTCGGGCGTTATGCAAATCGCATCGCCAATGGGCTTTTTTCGATTGATGATGTGGCGTACAAAGTTTCGGTAAACCAAGCGGGGAACTGTTTGCATGGTGGAGCGCAAGGTTTTGATAAACGACGTTGGCATATTGAATCGCAATCAAGTAGCGAAGTGACCTTTTCACTCGAATCTCCAAATGGCGATCAGGGGTTTCCCGGCCATCTTAGCGTTAACGTGCAGTATCAGTTGACCGACGAGAATCAACTGACTATTCGTTACTGGGCAACAACCGATGCCGTGACGCCAGTGAATCTCACTAACCATGCGTATTTCAATCTAATGGGGGCGGAATCGGGGCATGATTGCTTGCAGCATAAGTTGGTATTAAATGCCCCGTGCTATTTGCCGACCAATGACGTTGGCATTCCATTGGGTACGCTGCGAAGGGTTTCTGGCACCAGTTTTGATTTCAATACTGAAAAAGCCATTGGTGAAGTTTTGCTACAAGATGAGCAGCAACAATGTGCCAAAGGGTATGATCACAGCTATTTGTTTGAACGAGAGCGCGATGTGTCTCTGCCCGTTGTGTGTGTGACCTCGCCTGATGAGTTGATTCGTTTGTCTGTTTGTACCAACAAACCCGCCATTCAGCTCTACACGGGTAATTGGCTGGCAGGCACACCAAACCGCAGTGGTAGTGAATATCGAGACTACGCAGGATTGGCGCTGGAGACCCAATTTTTGCCTGATTCGCCGAACCATCCGGATTGGCCACAACCCAGTTGCCTGCTTTATCCTGGAGAAGAGTATCGTTACTTTACCTCCTATCATTTTGATTTTTAGTCGTTTAAATAAAAGGCTCTGCATGTTGGAGCCTTTTTCATTCTTTCCTCAAAAACAATTAATGCTCTTGGTTGCATATTTTTTAGTGATCCAGTTAACAAACTCAGTGTTGCCAGTGGCAAAGCGTTTCCCCTCTACCATTCTATAAAGAGCAATTATAAAAATAACAAATCTATCAGCCTTGAAAATCTGAGTCAGAATCTCTGTCGGGATGGGTACGTCATGTTGAAGCTAAGAAATATGAAAGTCAGCTATAAGCTGGCAATGATTGTTGCTGTCGGAATTTTAGGATTCCTACTCCTACTGTTTATCTCTGTTAATACTCTCAAAACGAACTTGATTGCTGAGCGTCACGCGCGGTTGAACGCCGTGATCCATACGGTGTTGTCACAAGTGGAATCACTCAGCCAAACATACGCCAAATCAGAGGCGCAAAATCTGGCCAAGGCGTTGATCTCAGCCACGCGTTTTGATGAAAACAACTATCTATTTGTCATTGATGAAAATCGCAATACCGTGGTTCATCCGATCAAACCTGAGTTGGTTGGCCAGCAGATGGGCAATGGCAGCGATGGTCAGTTTTGGTTCACTATGGTGGATTTAGGCCGGGCGGGAGGCACAGGCTCACTCACCTATCTGTGGCAAAACAGTCGCGGTCAACCCGCCGACAAACTCTCCGTGGTGCACGGTTTTGCTCCTTGGGGCTGGATCATTGGCTCTGGGATGCTATTGGACGATATCGAAGCGGCGGTGAATCAACAAATTTTGAAAATGGGCATGGCCACTCTTGCGATTGCCTTGGTCATGAGTGCGCTGGGGATGCTGATTAGCCGCGCGGTGATTGAGCCGTTAAACGCCATTCGCCAGAGTATGAAGCAAGTCGCGGCAGGAAATCTAACCGCTCAAGTGGCGGTGTTGGGTAAAGATGAATTTGGCCGCTTGGCACAGGACATCAATCAAAGTATCGGCTCAGTCAGAGAGGCGCTGTTTGAATCGGTTCAATCTGCTTCCGAGGTGGCTGATGCCGCGGTGCGCATTGCATCATCAGCGGAAGAGACCAGCCAAGCGGTGTTGAGTCAGCGAGACCAGTTGAATCAGTTAGCCACGGCAATGAATGAGATGAGTGCGACGGTGGCTGATGTAGCTGGCCACGCAGAAGACACCGCCAGAGATACGCTGGATGCGACCAAAGAAGCTAACTTGGGCGATAAAGACGTGCATTCCAGTGTGGACAGCATTAAGTCGCTGTCTGTTGAACTCGAAGTGGCCAATGATCAGGTCGCCAAGCTCAAAGAAGGGGTGATGCAGATCAGCGAATTCACCAATGTGATCAGCAGTATCTCAGAGCAGACCAATTTGCTTGCGCTCAATGCCGCGATAGAAGCCGCAAGGGCAGGAGAACAAGGGCGGGGTTTTGCGGTGGTGGCTGATGAAGTGCGAAATCTGGCTGGGCGCACCCATCAATCGACCGATGAAATACAAACCACCATCAATAAACTGCAGCAGTTAGCCGTCTCTGCCGTGGAGGCGATGGAGAAAAGCCAATCACTGGCACAAAGCAGTGTCGCTCGAGCGGAACACGCGGGAGAGGATTTGCAGTTGATCGTTGATCACATTCGTCACGTGAGCGATAAAGCAACGCAGATCGCCACTGCAGCGGAAGAACAAAGTGCGGTGGCGGAGGAGATGAATCGCAACGTCAGTGGTATCAATGACGCGGCGATGGAGATGTCGCAAGCGGCCAACTTCTTAGCTGAAGAGAGTGAAACCTTGGCCGATTTGTCGCGCCAGCTTGATCAGAAGATGACGCGATTTAAGCTTTGATGAGGCAAAGGCGCTAAGAGAGCTTGGCCACAGAATCTCTTCTTACCAAAGTGGGTGAGAAGATCATGGTGCTGTGGTCGGCTTCTTGCTGGCGAGCCAAATCGATCGCCAGTCTCGCGGCTTTCTCTGCCATCATCTGTATTGGATAGCGTACGGTGGTGAGACGAGGGCTGACATAGCGAGCAATCAAACCATCATCGAATCCTATCATTGACACTTGCTCTGGCACTTTTAAGCCATTTTCATCCAATACCGATAGCGCACCCGCCGCCATGTAGTCGTTGTAAGCCACCACGCCGGTGATCGGCAGAGATTTTGTCAGCAAGTTAGTCATTGCCGTTTCCCCGCCATCACTATTGGGCTCGCCTTGTTCGATGTACGCACTGGAGAGCTCGATGTGATTGTCTCTTAATGCGGCAAGGTACCCAGCGATGCGCGCGTCGGCGTCTTCAATTTTGTGGCTCGATGAAATGCAGGCAATGTGTTGGTGGCCATGGCGAATCAAATATTCTGTAGCCAAATAGGCCCCTTTGTAGTTATCGAGGGAAATGCAGCGTTGCGCGATTTGTGGAATATGACGATTGATGATCACTAAGCTTGGCACTTCTTGCGCGTATGACAGCAACTCTTCATCGCTCAAGCCTTTCGAATGAATCACTAGTGCATCGCAACGGCTATTGATCAGCAGTTCAATGGCTCTGCGCTCTTCCTCGGCATTGTGATAGCCATTGCCAATCAGTAGATGCTTGCCATTTTCATGGGCCACTTCATCGACGGCTTTAATCAGCGTGCCGAAGAAGGGATCCGATACATCACCAACCAATACGCCCATGGTGTTGGTGCTTTGACTCACCAACGCTTTGGCGGCGGCGTTGGGGCGGTAGCCCAGTTTGGCCATTGCTTGAGTGACGGATTCAATCGACGCTTTACTGGCTTTGGGCGATTTATTAATCACTCGTGAGACGGTGGCGATGGAAACGCCAGCCTCGCGAGCAACATCTTTAATTGTGGCCATGTGTTACCTCATTTCTATGCTGCCCTCATTAAACCTCTGAACTGTAAATTAGGCAAATAACTGCGAGTTTTCATTTTAAAAATGCGATCTTTACCACTTGTAATATCAGGCTCTAATGATAGTGTAAACGTTATCTTTTTAGTAAAACTTTACTGAGGTTATCTTACATGGAAACGATCGCTTACGCTGATTTCGCCAAGCTGGAAATTCGTACTGGGAAAATTATTGAAGTTGCCCGTCATGCGAATGCAGACAAACTCTATATCGTACAAATTGATGTCGGCGAGAAAACACTGCAAACCGTCACTAGCCTCGTGCCGTACTACAGCGAAGAAGAGCTGATGGGCAAACAAGTGGTGGTGTTGTGCAACCTTGCCAAAGCGAAAATGCGTGGAGAAACCTCAGAATGCATGCTGTTGTGCGCAGAAACGGACGATGAAAGCGAAAGTGTTCTCTTAACGCCAGAAAGAGCGATGCCGACGGGAGTGAGAATTGTGTAGTTGATAAGGGAGCGTCATGCTCCCTTTTGTATTATGAGCGCGTCAATCAATGGATAGTGATGTGGTTCCACTCCTGCCAAATTGCCATATTTTGGCGCGTGGCGATCGTCTTCTTTAGGAAAATGCCAGCCTACGGTGTATTGCACAAAATGTTGGGCAAATGCTTCGGAGATCTCTAAGCATCCCGCGAGTACTGTATCGACATACGTTTGCATGATCGGGCTAAGAGGGCAGGGTGGTTGCGGATCGTCTTTTACATACACCCAAATTGGATGAGCACGATTGAATGCGTGGTCGGTTTCTATCTGATCTGGCGTAATCTCAATGCGATGGTAGCCTCTCTCTCGGCGATCGAACTCAGCGAGTGCACGATCATCAATTTCCAGTAGCACACCATTCACTTGGCTCTCGCCACGGTTTACAACCAACGGTGAGAGGATGTAGCTGTCGTCGACTTTGCCCCAATAGCGCACCAAGCCGTGAGCAATCACTGGGATAGCCTCACCCGTTTGACCCGTCAATTGACGCGACGCAGCATTGATTAAGCTGCCATAACCAAAAATGTACATCTGTATTCCTTGAACCATATTCCTAATGACCGTTATACCTAAGAGGTAAAATTTTTAAAGTTGTATTTTTAATGCATCTTAAGTGCTACACTGCATTTGTTGTGAATTTGCTCAGCATGTGGAGGGGGCGAAACGTGCTAAATATTACTGACAAAAAAGTGGAAGAAAAAATTCCCGCTTGGCTGAGATTGGGTTTTCGACCTTTCTTTTTATTAGGCTCGGTGTACGCCATTATCGCTATTGCGGTGTGGGTATGGATTTTTCAAACCGGTCAGCCAACACAACTCCAAGTGCCAGGACTTTGGTGGCATGTGCATGAAATGCTGTTTGGTTTTGCGATGGCGATTGTGGCTGGGTTCCTTTTAACCGCGGTACAAAACTGGACGGGTATCAACGGCACCAAACATTATCGTTTAGCACTGCTGGTGGCGCTATGGCTGTTGCCGAGGATTTTGCTTTGGACGCCAACGCCGCTGTGGTTAACCTCCAGCATTGAAGCGCTGTTTCTTGCTTTGGTAGCCTTTGAAATCGGTAGCCGAGTGGTGCAGGCCAAAGGTTGGCGTAATCTCTTTTTCGTCCCACTGTTTTTATTGGCGATTGGTGCTAATTTTGCCAGCTACGCGACAATAAAAGGCATGCCGCCATTTACCTCTTCGGCGGTTTGGCAAGCGATGCTCTGGTGGTTCACCTTGCTGCTGTCGGTAATGGGGGCACGCGTGATCCCATTCTTTACCGCACGTCGCTTTAACTTTGAAAAAGCCAATCCGATTGTTTGGCTCGATTGGGCGGCAAACTTACCTTTGGTGATGCTGTTTTTGCTCAGCTTTTTCCCAGTGACCATGGCACAACTTGGCCAGCCGTTGATGGTGATCGCGGGGGGCGCGCAACTGGTGCGCTTTATCCGTTGGAAACCTTGGCTGACCCTAAGTGAGCCGTTGGTTTGGTCGTTGCATGCCGCTTATCTGTGTTTACCGTTGAGTCTGCTGTTGCGCGGTTTGCTGGATAATCCGTTTGCGTCACACAACCTGATCCACTTATTTGCGATTGGGGCTTTAGCTGGGCTTATTCTGGCGATGATTGCACGTGTCACCATGGGGCACACCGGACGAATGATCTACCAAGGGCCGAATATGAGTCTGGCGTTTGGCGCACTCTTCCTCGCGGCTTTGGTGCGCAGTTTTGGCGTCATTTTTGCGCCAGCACAACTGTTTATCTGGATCGACATCAGTGCCGCGCTGTGGGTATTCGCGTTTACACTGTTTGTCTGGAAGTTTGGTTATATGCTCGTGACGCCGCGAGCCGATGGTCACCCGGGCTAAGCTCTGCATGATATAAACAGCAAAGCCACTCACGAGGAGTGGCTTTGTGTTATTAAAAGCGTATTGACGTTGGATGTTAGAACCCGCGCATTTGAATGCGACGCAAGAACTCGGTCATCACGCGGTCATAGAGTAAATCGCCAAGGAAAGCATCTTCAACATGATGATCAATACTTGGGTTGTCGTTCACTTCAATGACATACACTTGGCCATCCACTTCCTTAAGATCGACACCATACAGCCCATTACCAATCAAGTTGGCGGCTTTTAGCGCCACATCAACCACGTTTTTTGGCACTTGTTTCAAATCTAAGGTTTCAAAACCACCGGACGACACTCGGCCACTATTGTGGTGTTGGTAGATCTGCCAATGGCCGCGGCTCATCATGTATTTACAGCTGAAAATCGCTTGGCGGTTCAAAATACCAATGCGCCAGTCAAAGTCAGTTGGCATAAAGGTTTGCGCCAAAATCAGCTCACTTTTTTCAAACAGCGCTGTGGCTTCTTTTTCTAACTCTTCTTCGTTACGTACTTTCACCACGCCACGTGAGAATGCGCCGTCTGGAATCTTCAATACCATTGGGAAATCCAGCTCATTGAGCAGGTCACTTTTCCATTCTGGGTCGAAGTTTTTCAAAATAACGCTCGCTGGCGCGGGCACTTTGTTGTTTTTCAGCAACTCAGTAAGAAAGACTTTGTTGGTGCATTTCATGATCGACTCAGAGTCGTCCATCACGATTAGGCCCAGTTTTTCCGCTGTTTTAGCAAAACGGTAGGTGAAGTTACTGATGTTGGTGGTGCTGCGAATAAACAAACCGTCAAATTCACCCAAACGAGAAATCTCATCTTTGGAGATGGTTTCTAAGTTCATTCCCAAACGCGATGCCGCGCGTTTAAAGCGTTTCAACGCTTGTGGGCATGAAGGGGGCATTTTTTCTTCTTCATCGATCAGCATCGCGATGTCATAGCGATACTTTTTCTCTTGTTTGGGTTTACGCCAAACCTTGTTGGAGAACATCTCCAACGACTCAATAAAGAAGTTTTCTTCCGCGTCGCTGAGCTCTTGGAATGGAAAAGGCGCGACGGAGTCGATTTGCCAATGGTGCTGATTTTTGGTCATCTTTAATTCAATGACGGGCACCATAAATTGTTCAAACAGACGACGGGCGAGCTTCTCTAAACCTTTGTGTTCAGTACGGCCAAAGTAGATCTTACAGCGGATGCTGTCTTGCTCTTTCGCCAACTTGTTGAGCTTGAGGAATCCAGATGAAATCAGCAGAGGTTGAGTGATGTCATTAATGGCCGTCACCGTCGGGATGACGCGGTGGCCGCGAGCCCCCGCCATTAGCGAACAATAGTAACCGCTGCTCATGTAACCATAATCGCGACACAGGTTCACCACCTGCACGCTACGCTGATTGTGTTGCCAGTCACTGTTGAGATATTGGGCAACATCAACCACTTGTTCAGATGGGAAATACTGCTGCCAATCGCTAGCTTGGTCAGTCACAATTAAAAGATTTGCCATCTATTTCTTTCCTTAATAAACGAGCTATGATGAGGGTGCTTTCTCACTTATTCCTGAAGGTGTTACATGGATTTTCGTGTTGCGAAAATTGCCGATCTTGACGCGTTAAACCGATTGGAAAGGGAACTTTTCGTTGGTGATAGAATTGCACCAAGACAAATGAAGCGTTTCATCCAATCTGAACATGCCGTTTTGTTGGTGGCAGATAGTGGCCAACAGCTCGCGGGTTATGCACTGTTACTTTTTCATCAAGGAACACAACTCTCAAGATTGTATTCGATTGCCGTTAGACCTGAATTTCGGGGGCAGAAGATTGCTCAGTCGCTGATTGAACTCTGTGAGCAGTCAGCCATCGAACAGGGTTTCACTACATTACGCCTAGAAGTTCGTGAAGACAATAGTGCCGCAATAAATTTGTACAAAAAGCTGGGTTATCAAAAGCTTAAAATCCTTATTCACTATTATGATGACTTGAGTGATGGGATACGAATGCAGAAACGTTTGGCGCATTATGGGCCCAAAACTTTGCTGCCTGTGCCGCTCTATGTGCAGACCACCCCTTTTACTTGTGGCGCGGCTTGTTTGTTGATGGCGTTTGCCCATCACGACGCAAGTTTTCAGCCATCACGTAAGCAGGAGTTGCAGCTTTGGCGCGAAGCAACCACCATTTTTATGGCCGCCGGACATGGCGGGTGCAGTGGGCATGGTTTGGCGTTAGCGGCTGCACGCCGAGGTTACACGGTAGAGCTGTGGAGTCATGCGAAATCGACGCCGTTTATTGACAGCGTGCGCGATGAAAATAAGAAGCAAGTGATTGAAATTGTGCATCAGGATTTCTGTCAGCAGTTAGAAGAATACCCTGTGAGCACCATTGAAGCGCCGCCATCGCAAAGCCAGTTGGAAGAATGGATCAGCATGGGCGCGAGCGTGTTGCTGCTGATCAGCACCTATCGATTTAATGGCAGCAAAGAGCCGCACTGGGTGCTGCTAAGTGGCATGAGTGAGCGTTTTTTCTTTATTCACGATCCCCACGCAGAATCGGAAGAAGAAGCGATGGCATCTGCGCACGTGACGGTGAGTAAAAAAGCGTTAGCGCAGATCATCGGCTTTGGTAAACAGAAACACACGGCCTGTGTGGTTATCCACCCAGACCGCGTAAAAGTGTAAGCATCACCAGAATTTGAGCCGCTTGAGTAGTAACACTTCGGCGGCAAAAATGACCACCAACCCAATACAGAACCATAAGAAGGCGAGTGGCGATTCCACACCGGGTATGCCGCCAATGTTGATACCGAGTAGGCCGGTGAGAAAACTGGTGGGCAAGAAAATACTGGCGATTAATGTAAACAGATAGCTGTTGCGGCTGATTTTGTCTTCGCGCAACTGCTGAATTTGTTCTTTGAGCAGCGCCAATTCACCCAGAAAGAAATCAATGGTTTCGTTAATGCGGGTAATGTTACTCAACGCGTAATTGAGCATCAGCTGCTTTTTCTCCAACAAACCCAGTTCGGCCATAGCGAAATCTGCAATGGCGTATTGCTGCGGGCGAATAAAGCGTTTTATCCTCAACAGCGCTTTTTGCACTTCAATGATGTCACCAATCTGATCGGTATCGAGTTCGAACTGCTCAATCTGTTCCTCAATATCCAACAGATAGTGCTGCATTTTGCCGGTTAAACCATCGACAATCGCCAGCAAAAGATCGGCAATCGCCGCGGGACCTTTTTGCTCAACCAGCGCTTCGCGAATTTCAGAAATGGCTTTGGAGGATGTTTTGCGTGTGGAGATCAGGGTGCCATTGAAATAGAGAATCCGGATACTGAGCATATCTTCCGGCACAGCGTTTTCATTCATATTGACGCCACGCAAGATCAGCATAAAGCTGTCGTCGTCATAACGATGGAAAGAAGGGCGCGTTTCATCAGCCAATAGATGGTTCACGGTACTAAGTGGCACTTGGTTTTCGAGTAACCAAGTGCGAATGTCTGGATGATGGCGTTCACAGTGGTACCAGTGATTCGCTTTTATCGTTTGAAAGTTGTTATCTGGCTGGTTGGCAGGTGTGGTGGAAAAATCCCAGTGATCGATCAAAAATCCCATAACAAAGAGTCGCTTTGGTGATTGAAACTCACCCCAAGTTACGCGACTTGGGGGAGTTTGGCTACTCTAATCATTGTGCAAATATCTTAGGGAAAGATCAGCTCGCCTGTTGCAATTGAGGCGACTGAGCGGCGGCATGCTTTTTTGCGATGTAGTTGTCCACACTTTGCACTTGCTCTGGAGTGAGGTAGAGGCCCAGTTTGGTTCGACGCCATAAAATATCTTCACTGCATTGCGCAAATTCATGCGCCATCAGGTAATCCAATTCTCGCTGGTAAACCTCTGGGGCAAGTTCGATGCCCATTGCTGATACCTCTTCTGCCCCCGCGAGCAATTGGCGTGCATCGCTGCCGTATTGACAGACATAACGGTAGGCTAAGGTTGTACTCAACCAAGGGTATTGTTGGCGCAACGCGTGGGCGAGCTGCTCTCGTGTACAGCTAAAATCTCCGCCGGGGAGCGTTTGTTGCGCCGTCCACGGTGTGCCCATATGGTCGAAATAGGGCGCGAGTTTACGCATGGCAGACTCCGCCAACTTACGATATGTCGTCAGTTTGCCACCGAAAATAGAGAGCAGCGGTGCTTGGTCAAGTTCTTGCTCCAGCTCGATGGTGTAATCTCGCGTGATGGCTTGGGGGGAATCGGATTCATCATCGCACAGCGGGCGAACGCCGCTGTAAGTCCACACCACATCTTGTTTGCTCAGTTGATGGACAAAATGCTGATTAACAATATCAATTAAGTAGTCAACTTCCTGTTCTGAAATCGCCACGTGGCGAGGGTCACCGGTGTATTCGACATCCGTTGTGCCGACAATTGAGAACTTATCCAGATAAGGAATCACAAACACAATCCGCCCATCGTTGTTTTGCAGGATGTAAGCTTGCGGATCGGGATGTACGCGTGGCACGACAATGTGAGAGCCTTTGATCAAACGAATGTTGCGTGGTGATGGGCCATCTAAACTGTCATCGTAAAATTGTTTCACCCAAGGGCCCGCTGCGTTGACCAAGGCTTTGGCGTAACGCACAAACTGTTCACCATTTTGCTGATCTTCAATGGTGACTTTCCAAAGGCCGTCAACACGCTCAGCTTTGCTCACTTTGCAGTAATTACGTACTTCGGCACCATTGCGTTTGGCACTGATGGCATTCAGTAACGTGAGGCGAGCATCGTCGACCCAACAATCGGAATACTCAAAGCCAATTTTCATTTCCTCTTTCAGCAGCCCAGTTTCGGCAAGGTTCACCTTGTGGCTGCTAGGCAGTGTGGTGCGCTTACCTAAGTGATCATACAAAAACAGCCCGCAACGAATCATCCACGCAGGGCGAAGATAGGAGCGGTGAGGCAGGCGAAAACGCATTGGAAAGGCAATGTGCGGCGCTTTTTTGATCAGCACTTCGCGTTCCGCCAGAGCTTCGGAGACCAAACGAAACTCATAATGTTCCAAATAGCGCAAACCACCATGGATCAGTTTCGAGCTGGCTGAAGAGGTCGCCGAGGCAAAATCTTTGGCTTCAAAAAGCGCGACACTAAGGCCACGTCCTGCCGCATCTGCTGCGATGCCTGCGCCATTGATACCACCCCCGACAACCAAGATGTCGAGTGTTGATGTAGGTGTGGAGGAGTTGTTCTTCATTTGAGCTGACCTAATGTTATTTTTGTTCGAACGAGCATTTTTGAAACTTAAATGAGCATAACTTAAGTTTCGAATGAGATCAGCTATTATTTTCGTTTGTGCTCGTTTGTGTGATTTGAACACAAAAAAAGCCCCGACACTCAGTGACGGGGCTTGGAAACACGTGTTAAGTTTATTCGCCTGCGACAACGCAAGGGATCTGCTGCTCTTTCAAAATCGCCGTGATCTCTTCTGGTGGCTGTTCATTGGTGATCAGCATATTGATTTGCGAAATATTCCCCAGCTTAACCATCGCATTGCGGCCAAATTTACTGTGGTCAACGGCCAGATACACGCTGCGACTGTTTTCGATGATAGCTTGTTTCACGCGCACTTCATGGTAGTCGAAATCGAGCAGTGAGCCATCGTAATCGATTCCACTAATGCCTAGAATGCCGAAGTCCAAACGGAACTGCTTGATGAAATCGAGTGTTGCTTCACCGACGATACCGCCATCACGGTTGCGAACTTCGCCGCCGGCAAGAATCACTTTAATCTCAGGATTGCTCAGCAAAATACTGGCAACGTTGATGTTGTTGGTGACAACGCGCAGCTGCTTGTGGTTTTTATTCAGAGCTTTGGCCACCGCTTCTGGTGTAGTGCCGATATCAATAAACAGCGTTGCGCCATCGGGAATGTGCTGCACCAACTCTTCGGCAATCAAATCTTTTTCGGTGAAATGTTCTTTTTTGCGCGTGGAGTAAGAGGTGTTCTCTGAACTCAGTGGGATGGTCGCACCACCATGGTAGCGGCGAATTTTGTTTGCATCGGCAAGCTCATTCAGATCGCGGCGAATCGTTTGTGGGCTGACATTGAACTTCTCGACTAGCTCGTCGGTGCTCACGTAGCCTTGTTTTTTCACCATCTCGATAATTTGTTGGTGTCTTGGAATCTGTTTCACTTTGTCTCCCTGATGCCTCTGCCTCAATGATCCTTTTGGCAGAAATGCTGGCATTCGAAAATAATCACTCAGGCTATTGTGCGCTAAATGATGAGTTCATAGAAGTTGTCGAGGTCAAGAATTCGTGTGAAACAACAAAAAAGGGCGTCAAAAGACGCCCAAAATTGGGGGGAGGTGATTTTAATCTTCGAGATCGCGCAATTCAGACCAAGTTTGCGCACATTTGACTGCGCGTTTCCAGCCTTTATAGCGTCGGCTGCGTTTCTCTTCATCTTGATGAGGAAGGAAGCTGCGGTCGATCTCTGCTTTGCCTTGAAGTTCATCAATGCTGTTCCAGTACCCCACGGCCAAGCCCGCTAGGTACGCAGCGCCCAGTGCGGTCACTTCAGTGACTTTTGGACGATGCACTTCGGTATCAAGCACATCAGATTGGAACTGCATGAGGAAGTTGTTGGCGACAGCGCCGCCATCAACGCGTAGGGCTGAGAGCTTAATGCCAGAGTCTGCTTGCATGGCGTCCAGTACATCACGGGTTTGGTAGGCAATGCCTTCTAACGTTGCACGGATGATGTGGTTTGAGTTAACGCCACGAGTGAGGCCAACAATGGTACCACGAGCATAGGCATCCCAGTACGGTGCGCCTAAGCCCGTAAAGGCTGGCACCACATACACGCCGTTTGAGGTGTCCACTTTTGTGGCGAAGTATTCGGAATCGTGCGCATCGGAAATCAGTTTCAGCTCATCACGCAGCCACTGAATCGAAGCACCGCCCATAAAGACCGCACCTTCCAGTGCGTAGGCTGGCTCGCCTTTTGGTCCACACGCGAGTGTGGTCAACAAACCGTTGCGTGAGGTCACTTTCTCTTGTCCGGTGTTCATCAGCAAGAAGCAACCCGTTCCGTAGGTATTTTTCGCTTGGCCAGCTTCGACACACATTTGGCCGTACAGCGCTGCTTGTTGGTCACCCGCAATGCCTGAGATAGGAATACGCGTACCGCCTTTACCACCGATGTTGGTTTGGCCGTAAATTTCTGATGAGCGTTTTACTTCCGGCATCATTGACGCTGGAATGCCCATTTCTTCGAGCAGTTTGCTATCCCAACATAGGTCATTGATGTTGAACAGCATGGTGCGGGAGGCGTTGGTGTAGTCAGTGACGTGCACGCGGCCTTGGGTCATCTTCCAGACCAGCCAAGTATCAACGGTACCAAACAGCAGTTTGCCCGCTTCGGCGTCTTCACGTGCCCCTTCAACATTGTCGAGAATCCATTTTACTTTGGTGCCCGAGAAGTAAGGGTCAAGTACAAGGCCGGTGTTTTCGCGAATGTAAGATTCCAATCCGCGAGCTTTTAGGTCCTCACAGATGTCGGCAGTACGACGGCACTGCCAAACAATGGCGTTGTAAACAGGTTTGCCTGTTTCTTTGTTCCAAACGATGGTGGTTTCACGTTGGTTGGTGATACCGATGGCAGCCACTTGGTCACTGCGGATGCCCTTTTTACCCAGTGCTTCAACGAGTGTAGAGCTCTGAGTGGCGTAAATTTCCATTGGATCATGTTCTACCCAGCCTGCTTGTGGGTAAATCTGAGTGAATTCGCGCTGGGAGACAGAAACGATGTTCGCGTCGTGATCTAAAACCACAGCACGAGAGCTGGTGGTGCCTTGGTCCAGTGCAACGATGTACTTCTGCTCAGTCATGGTAGGATCCTTTTGTTTCGTTATTACTATTTTAGTTAATTCTGTGTTGTTCAGTGCAAGCGGCTAATTATGCGCGTGCTTCTTTGGCTTCTTCTTCCGTTTCACATTGGTTCGGAATGGTGCAACCTGAGCCTACTTTCGGTAAGTATGCCGCAATCGCTTTTGGATAGAGCCAACCACCAAAACACGCACCTGCAATCGGCGCCAAAATCGGTACGATGAAGTAAGGAATGTCTCGACCACCGCTTAGGGCATAATCCCAACCTGCGAAGTAAGCGAACAGTTTTGGTCCGAAGTCACGTGCTGGGTTCATAGCGAAGCCCGTTAGTGGACCTAATGAACCACCGATCACCGCAATCAAGATACCAATCAACAGTGGGTTCATCGCGCCACGCGGTGCACCATTATGTTCGTCACCTAAGGCGAGGATGGCAAACATCAACACTGCAGTAATGACAAATTCCACCGCAAACGCACCAAAGAAGGAGAGTGAAGCGTGTGGGTAGGTGGAGAAGATGCCTGCTGTAGCAAGGGCTTCTTGGCTGCTGCGAACAAAGTTATGCGCGATCTCGTAGTCAGTAAACAAGTTGCTGTAGAGGGTATAAACCAGAGCCGCAGAGCAGAATGCGCCCAGTAACTGCGCGATGATGTAAGGGACCACTTTCGCTTTATCGAAGCCGTGGAATGCCGCTAAGGCAATGGTGACCGCGGGGTTGATGTGCGCGCCGGATACCCCAGCCGTACAGTAAATCGCGATCGAGACACCAAAGCCCCACACGATACTGATTTCCCATTGGCCGAACTGAGCACCAGCAAGCACCAGTGCTGCCACGCAGCCAACACCGAAAAAGATAAGTAGCCCTGTGCCGATGAATTCGGCCAGGCACTCTCCGAAAAGAGTGTGTTTTTTGTTAGTCATGGTAAGCGTCCTTTAAGTTCACGTTATTTGTGCTTTTTATTATCTACTGCATGCACACAAGCTATTTTGCACATTTAAACGATTGCGAAAATAAACAAACACTCAAAATGCGCGTTCGAGCATAAATTCATTAATGAAAGGTAGGTTTTTTGTTAATTAAGTCATCATTTGAACTTTTTCACTCTTACGGATAAGAAGGCAGCAATAAATCAGCTTCCGTAAGCAATGTTAAAGGAGGTATAGGTGTGATGAATGAGTGTAAGTGGCTGTGAATATTACATTTAATTAACGTAAGCGTCTGAAGCTTGTTGTGGAAATGTGATATGAATTTCGTTGTCTATTGCTGTTTGGATACGATCTCAGCAGATTGATACAGTTCTGGTCGTACCAATTGGAGTGAAAAGGAAAGCAAAGTGGTTGAGGGCAAATTTTCGAAAAAGAAAAGCCCTTCAGTGATGAAGGGCTCGAACTAACACTATCTCAGAATGCTCGAGATTAGTTGTTTTTGTGCAGCTCGCTGTTGAGCTCTACCGCAGTTTTGTTCGCCAAGCATTCAATTTGGCCAGTCACTGAGTTGCGACGGAACAGTAGGTCAGATACGCCTGCTAAATCGCGCGCTTTAACCATTTCAACTTCTTGGCCTGTGGAATCAAGCATGCGCACTTTAGATCCAGCGGTGACGTAAAGGCCAGATTCTACCGTACAGCGATCACCCAGTGGGAAACCAAGACCTGCGTTTGCACCAAGTAGTGAATTTTCACCAATAGACACGACCACTTTACCGCCGCCAGATAGGGTACCCATGATCGATGCACCACCACCAATGTCAGAGCCGTTACCGACAACAACACCCGCAGAGATACGGCCTTCAACCATGCTTACGCCAGTGGTACCCGCGTTGAAGTTGATGAAGCCTTCGTGCATGACAGTTGTGCCTTCACCAACGTGAGCGCCAAGACGCACGCGAGACGTGTCGGCGATACGCACGCCTGTTGGTACCACGTAATCCACCATTTTAGGGAACTTGTCGACGCAATCGACAGTGAGTACACGGCCAGCTAAACGCGCTTCGATTTGGCGTTCTGCCAGTTCAGGCAGATCGATTGGACCTTCGTTGGTCCATGCGATGTTGTGCAATAGACCGAAAATGCCGTCCAGTACAGTACCGTGTGGTTGAACTAGGCGGTTAGAGATGAGTTGCAGTTTTAGGAAACCTTCAGCAACGGTTTGTGGTTGCTCGTCAGTAGCAAGAATAACCAGTACCAGTGGTTGTGTTGACTCTGCCGCTTTTGCTGCGAAAGAGGCGTTTGCTGCATCACCATTTGCTTGGAACGCTGCTGCCAGTTCTGCACTTTGCGCCGCAAAGATCTCGATAGCTTGGTTGCCTTGCTCGTAGCCCGCAACGGCTGCTAGAGCGTTGACTAACGCCTCGCTTGGGTTAAGAACTGGGTTTGGAAAAAACGCTTCGATGATTTTGCCGTCGCGGTTTTTGGTTGCCGTACCAAAGGCGAGAGAAAAGAAAGCCATAGTTGATCTCCATGTGTTGAGTCTTTGTCACGCGCCATTCACTGGCAAGCGCTGGAATTAAGTTATAGCCATCATAAAGAGACAAAAAAAGACTTTAAACCCCTCAAAGGGAGAAAGTCTGTAGATGGATACCCTTTGTCTTTTTAACGATATATTTCTTCGTATGGCTATTTTGTATTTTGTCGCCAAAATCAAAACCGCCGCACAGGGCGACGGTTTTATTCGACATGGGTTGCGAAGATTAAGCGGCGTCTTCTGCTGATTCGTCTTCGTCGGCTGCGTCATCCGCAACCGCGGCTAGTTTCTTTTCTTTCTTCGGCGTTGGGCGGCGTTTTGCGCCTAGCGCGTAAAGAAGCTCTTCTTTGTTCTGAGCGAGGAACATCGCCAAGTCTTCTTGTTTGCCTTCATCTTCAAGAAGATCGCTTTTACCTAGTAAGTCGAAAAGCTCATCTGCCATATCCAGCATTTTGTCGTATGCGTCAGCTTCCGCTTTAGAGGTAAAAGTCATTTTCTCTTCTCCGTTGCGTTCTACCACGTACTTGACGATAACAGCCATGGTTAATCCTCTAAGTTAAATAGTCCAGAATTTGTACTGTGTGTTTATACAGCTTTTCATCAGTAATGTCCATTGACTCGCGTAAAAATGAGAGCTGAATTCCGCTATCGTTCGGGATGCCAATGGTGGCAAAAATCGATAAAGGCTTTAAGTAACGGACTTTGATACTTTTCTTTGTGCACCAGTAGCCAAAAGCGGCGCTTCATATCGAGCGGCATCGGGATCATTTTGACGCGACCATCTCGCACGGCATGGTCAGCCGAGAGACGGGATAAGCAACCAAGCCCAAGTCCTGCGGAAACCGAATTGATCAACGCTTCGGTGGTGTTGAGCTGAAAGGCTTCATGCCAATGTTCAATGCGTGGCGCGATGACTCGATGGAAAAACTCACGCGAGCCAGAGCCGGCTTCGCGCAAAATCCACTGACTGTTCTCCAGCTCAGTGAGTGAAATTGAGCCATTCAGTTCAAGGGGAAAATCGGGCGGACAAATCACACACATTTCGTCCTCGCTAAACTGGGTCGCATTCAGCTCGGGATGCAGTGTTTTGCCTTCAATCAGGGCGATATCAAGCTCGTAATCCACCAACATATCGCAGATCTGCGCCGAATTAGAAATGAACAGGCTCTGTGCTTGATGCTGGGTGTGGCGGCGAAAATCGCTGAGTAAATAAGGCGCAACTTGGTTGCCGATGGTGTCGCTGGCGCCAATACGAAGTTGGCCTGACAGTGTCATATCTTGATCAAACAGCGACTCAATCGCGCTGGCTCGGCTCAACAGCTCATCGGCCAATGGCAACAGTTTTTGCCCTTCTTGATTGAGAATCAAACGGTTATTAACGCGATCAAACAGATGATGACCAATTTGCTTCTCCAACTCGGACAGCGCCATGCTCACTGCCGCTTTGGAAAGAAAGAGACTTTCCGAAGCGGCGGTGAGCGTGTTGTGCTGAGTGATGGTGGTAAACACTTTGAGTTGTTTCAGAGAAATGTGACTTGCCATGCTCTCTCGTTAAATAATTTTGAACGTTGGTTCTAAATAATTAGATATCTTCAAACATTAAGCAAGCATAAAATAGCGCCATACAAAGATAGCCTTGTTGAGGTCGTGATGATTCAAAGAACAAAAGCAAAAGTAATGGGCGCTCCAACACCGATGGCAGGTTTGGCGCTTGGTATTGCGAGCTTAGGCTGGAGTTGGGAAAACTTGGCAACATTAAACGGCTATGGACAGTGGATAAGTGCGGCAATTGCCAGCGGTTTGCTGGTTATCTTGGCGGTGAAATTTCTCTTTCATCACCACTTATTGAGACAAGATTTAGCCCATCCAGTGGTGGGCAGTGTGGTGCCGACATTCGCCATGGCGACCATGGTGGTTTCCAATTCGATTGGCCACTTTTCCCCGTTGTTGGGGGATACGATCTGGTCAGTGGCGGTGGCATTGCACATCGTATTTTTACTTAGCTTTGTCTATCACCGTGCGAAAGATTTCGAACTTCATCACATGGTGCCAAGTTGGTTTGTGCCCCCGGTCGGTATTATCGTTGCTGACGTTTCTTTCTCAGGCAACCCAGTGCTTGCTCCCGTAGCGCACGGTGCTTTGGTGTTTGGTATGGTGGCCTACGCGGTGATGTTACCGATCATGATCTACCGCTTTATGTTTACTCATGAAGTCCCTGATGCGGCTAAACCAACGATGGCGATCATGGCCGCACCAGCAAGCCTTTCATTGGCCGGTTATTTAACTGTGACGGCTCAACCTTCGCCAGTGATTATTGCGTTGCTATTTGGTATTGCCGTGCTGATGACGGCGATTATTTATCTCGCGTTTGCTAAGTTGCTTCGTTTGCCTTTTAGCCCTGGCTATGCGGCGTTTACTTTCCCAATGGTAATTGGTGCCACTGCGCTGTTTAAAATGGCTAACTGGATGCAACACGCAGGTTTGGGCAGCCACTATGTTGAACAAGTGAGAATGCTGGCTGGCGTCGAGCTATTGGTGGCCACGGTTGTGGTGGGATACGTCGCGGTGCAATACTTCTACAATTTAGTGGTGTTGCCAAAACGCAACGTGCTTGGAAAATTCGCCTAGTGTCGAATGGTGTAGAAGAGAAAAAACGCCTCGCAGTTCATCATGCGAGGCGTTTTTGTTTAGCGGCGAGAAAAACGGTCGTTAGCCCTTGTGATAGAAGCGCGACATTAGTTCCAGTGACTGCTGAATCACATTAACAGGCACTTTGTGGTCTTTAACAATTTTCAATTGGTTGTTGAGCTGTTTTGAGTTCCCAGCTGGGTTAACCACCATCATCATCTCTTGGCCGACGAGTGCATAGTTGTAGTAGCTCCCCGCGATAAACCAATCTCGAGATTTGGTCGCGTCGAACAAGTTGTCGCCGACGCTGAAATCTGCGGTATTAATTTTATTATCAAAGAGCATTTCCATCAGCGTGGGCACCACATCAAAGTGGGTGGTGCGATAATCGTAAGTCTTGGCGGTTTGGCCAGGTGCATAGATGTACAACGGTACGTGGATTTGCGCTTGGCTGTAATTGCCAGAATGCCCCCAATAGTTCATGCGATTATCGTTAAACTCTTCACCATGATCCGAGGTGATGACCACGATGGTGTTCTCCAAATCAATCTTGCTCAGTACTTTGCCGATTAAGCCATCAATGTAGTAGAGCGAATTCTTATAGCGATTATGGTAGAGCTCGGCATCAAAATCGTTGTTGAGCAAGATATGATCCACGCGTTCCCAATACGGTGTGAATTTCGCACCTTCTGGTTCAGGAAATTCGGTGCCATGGGCAGAGTCGTAGAACAGAAAACCGAAATAGGGCTGATCACTTGGCTGCGCTTCAAAGGCGATAAAATCTTCAGTAATACGCGCGTCGCGTTCAACTTGTGTTGTTCCTGGCGTCTTCAAGCGCAGATCTTTGACGTTTTTAAAGACAGTGCGTGACAAAGGAGGGCTGGTCAGCGACGCTGAACCGAAGATCCCCATGCGATATCCGGCGCTTTGCAGGCTATCCATAAACACTGGAGCGGTTTGACTGGCGTAAAAACTGTCCCAATAGGTGGCAGGTAGGCTATAGAACAGGCTAAACATGCCCGCTTGGGTAGAATTGCCGCCACTCATGTGCTGCGAAAAGTTGGCCGTCTTTTGTGCAAATTGGCTGACGTTAGGCATAATTTCTGCCGTGGCGTCGCTGTGTCGCCAAGCGTCCACTAAGATAAACAGCACGTTGGGCTGTTTTGTTTGTGTCGGTAAGCTGACGGGCTCAAGTGGGTAGTCCAGTTGACTGCCCTCGACGTTTTTCAACTCAACGCGATTTTGCGCCGCAATCTTTTCATCGACAAAGCCGTTTTTGTACATGAAAGAGCGGGCGGTGAGTGGGTAATAAAGCGGCCAGTTATTGGTAAATTGGCTGACTTCATTGTCGTACAACGCATTTTTATACGCATGCACCATTTGGCTGCTCAGCAACATCACAAACCATAATGCGACAAAAGCGAATTTGAGTTTGCTGTTGGCTAAGAGTTTGCTGAGCCATACCGCGATGGCGAGGCCAATGAACATCACCGCAATCTCCGAGATGAAAATCAACCAACTCAACCAAGAGATATTGAAGACTTCGTTCCCGCCATCAAAAAACATGCGGATCAGCAAGCCATTGATATGAAATTTGTAGTGTTGGAAAACCGTGATATCGATCTTCAGCGCAATCACTAACAGAGCGGCAAGTGTGATGACGATGCCTTTGAACAGTCGAGTTGGCAACAGTGTCAGTGGAAGACTGAGCAGCATGATGGGTAAGCTGAGTAAACCGAGCCAGCCCAACTGGGTTGCAATAAGATAGAAGCTTTGTAGTCCCGACAGATCTTGAGAGGGATCAGACGAGAGTACAAACGGGTAACAGGCGATGGACAGATAAACCGTGAAGCAAGCAAAAAAAGCAATCAGCCACGCGCTATTGGAGGAGAGTTTTCGCAACATCTTTTTGAATCCCATAGCGAGTTATAAATAATTTTGATAAAAACGAGCGGAAGTATAAAACAGTGTTTTTTAACTTTAAAGACGTGAAGCGTGTCACATTTGGTACGGAAGTGTAATTTTCTCCTGACAATGTCTTTTGCTGACAAACTGACCAAGAATCGCTACCGATATAACCTTTCTGGAAATCAGTGAGTTAGAACTATGTGGCCACTCAGCGAGCTGTGCTAAGCTAACGCTTAGTGATTGTCTTTCCGGAAGCTAACTCGTGTTTACTGTCTATCACTCTAATCAAGTGGATGTGCTCAAATCTCTATTGGTGGAACTGATTCGCCTCAATCCTTTGCAAAATCCCTTCGACAAAGAGCAGATCTTGGTGCAAAGCCCAGGCATGTCTCAATGGTTGAAAATGGAACTGGCGAAAGAGTTTGGCGTGGCAGCAAACATCGAATTTCCGCTACCCGCGACATTTATCTGGGATATGTTTACCCACGTTTTGGCGGATGTGCCAAAACGCAGTGCTTTTAACAAAGAAGCGATGACGTGGAAGCTGATGCATTTGTTGCCGCAGCAACTTGCACTGGCGGAGTTCTCGCCCTTAGCTCGCTATCTTCAAGACGATGAAGAAGGTGCCAAGCTTTACCAGCTGTCGGAAAAAATTGCTGATATTTTTGATGGTTATTTGGTGTATCGCCCTGAATGGATACGTGATTGGGAAGCGGGGAAGGCCGTGGCTGAGATTGGTGATGAGCATCCTTGGCAGCCCATGTTGTGGCAAGCACTGTATGACCATACCGTCGCGCTTGGGCAATCGCCGTACCATCGCGCCAACTTATACGAACACTTCATTGATAGCTTAGAAAACTACACTGGCCAGTTTGAACGCTTGCCGCAGCGCTTGTTTGTTTTTGGCATTACCTCATTGCCGCCACGCTACATGGACGCGCTTAAAGCGCTCGGTCAGCATATTGACGTGCATCTGATGTTTACCAACCCGTGTCGATACTATTGGGGTGAAGTGCGCGATCGAAAATTTCTTGCTCGTTTGGCGGCGAAACAGCGTCAGCATCTCGTGTGGCAACAAGATCATTCGCAGCTTCAGGGCCAAAGTGAGCAATTGAAAGGCAGTATTGAAGACAATCTTGCCGATGAACTGCACACCGAGGTGGTGGGCAACAGCTTGCTGGCTTCGATGGGCAAACTTGGCCGTGACAACATGTACTTGTTGTCACAATTGGAATCGCATGAGATTGAAGCGTTTGTCGATATTGAACCAGACTCGCTATTGCATCAACTGCAAGCCGACATCCTCAACTTGGAAGAGCACCAAGATGACGACCATATCGAGAGCAGCCATCATAAACCGCTCATCGAGGCGAATGATCGCTCTTTGAGCCTGCACGTCTGCCACAGCCCAATGCGTGAAGTGGAAGTGCTGCACGATCAATTGCTGGCGATGTTCGATGCCGACCCAACCCTCAAGCCGCGCGATATTATTGTGATGGTGGCGGACATCAATGCCTACAGCCCAGCGATTCAAGCGGTGTTTGGCAACGCGCCGGGTGAACGATTCATCCCCTATTCCATTTCAGATCGAACCGCCGATCAAGAAAGCCCGATTCTCAACGCGTTTTTGACGTTGGTGAATCTACCACAAATGCGCTGTTTGGCGTCAGAGCTGTTGGAACTGCTAGAAACCCCTGCGATTTTGCAGAAATTTTCCTTGAGTGAAACGGAATTCCTGCAAGCAAAACAATGGGTGGAAGCGTCAGGTATCCGTTGGGGGCTCGATGAGCAAACTGGATGTGAGTTTGAGCTACCGCAGACAAGACAAAACACCTGGCAGTTTGGTATTCAACGCATGTTACTTGGCTACGCCATGCCAGAATCGGCTGGTTTGTTCCAAAGCGGTGAGGAATGGCTTGCTCCTTACAACGAAGTTCAGGGAATGGGAGCGGAGCTGGCGGGCAAACTGAGCTACTTCATTGAAAAGGTGCGCTGCTATCGCCACGCCTTAGCTCAAGCGCAAAACATTGACGCATGGCGACAACAATTACACGGTGTCTTGGCGGATTTCTTCGCCGTCGACTTAGAAGGCGAAGTGGCATTGAAATCGATTCGCGATACGTTGGGTCAGTTAAAAGAACAGTTGAGTGATGCGGCATTTGAGGCGGAATTGTCACCGAGTGTGATTCGTCAATATCTGCTCAATAAACTGTCCGGTAGCCGTGTAAGCCAGCGTTTTCTTGCCGGACAAGTGAATTTTTGTACCTTGATGCCGATGCGTTCGATTCCATTTCGCACCGTCTGTTTATTAGGGATGAACGATGGCGTCTATCCACGCAGTGTGGCACCGGAAGGATTCGATTTAATTCATGGCCGCGCCAGAGCGGGTGACCGCTCTCGCCGCGACGATGACCGCTACTTGTTCCTTGAAGCACTGTTGTCTGCGCAGCAAAGTGTTTACATCAGCTATGTCGGACGTTCCGTGCAAGACAACACAGAGAAAGTGCCGTCGGTGCTGGTGGCTGAGTTGATGGAGTATTGTCAGCAAAACTACTGTTTAGCGGGGGATGAGCATCTGGGTGTGGATGAATCCGGTGCGCATCTATTAAAGGCGATCACCTGCGAGCATCCCATGGTGCCATTTAGTCCCAAAGCTTTTTTAGGTGAACCTCCGAGCAACGCGAAAAGCTATGCCAAAGAGTGGATTCCAGCGGCCCAGCAGCAGAGCGAAGGCCAAGTGCCATCGCAGCCAAGTGCGCCATTTTATCAAGCCCTTGACGATTATTTACTGGGTGCTACGTTCCCGCTTGAACTGGATTTGGTTGAACTGCAACGTTTCTGGCGACTGCCAGTGCAGTACTTCTTCAATCGCCGTTTGAAAGTCGTTTTCGAGCCGCCAATGGCCGTGATGGCAGATGAAGAACCGTTTGTGTTGGATGGGCTCAACAGCTTCCAATTGCGTGAACAGTTGTTGCATCGTCTCTTATCGGATGAAAACTGCACGCCTGACATGGTACAGCCGCTGATTGAGGGCGTACGCAGTGAAATGCGTGCTCAGGGCAAGTTGCCGATCGGCGCCTTTGGTGAGTTGGAATTTGACACCAACCGCGTGCAAGCTGAAGCGTTAATGGAAAAACTAACCGGGCTATCTCACGCTTGTTTGGATGATCTCGAAGTGGATCTGACTTTTACGCCATTTGGTGAAGGCAAAACGATTCATTTGAGCGGCTGGTTAACGCAGCACTATCAATCGGGTCTATTGCGTTATCGCAGTGGCAAAATTCGCTCACAAGATTACTTAGCAGGTTGGATTGATCATCTTTCGATGTCGGCCATGGGCGTTGCCAAAGTGACGCATTTGATTGGCTACGACAAGAAAGAGGGGGTTGTGCACCTCAAATACCCAGCGATGGCGGATGCTGGCCAAGCCAAATCGTTGCTTAACGAATTGATCCGCCTGTATATCGAAGGCATGACTCAGCCTTTGGCATATTTCCCTAAAACCGCGTTGGCGGCCATCGAAGCTGGCATAAGCCGCGGGCAATGGAACGATGATGAAGAGAAAGCGTTGAAAAAAATGGCGGATACCTTCAATGATGGTTTCTTGGGTGCAGGGGAAGGCGCTGACAGCTACATCAGTCGTATTTGGCCAAAATGGAATGAACAACTGGCCCATCAAGTACGTTTGATGAGTAGTTTGGTGCTGCAAGGGGCAAGATTGTCTGTTGTGGATGCGTCAGAGGAAGCATAAACGATGCCGCTCAACGTCAACAATGGGATAAAAGCGCTGCAATGGAGAGGAAGTAGGGTGGCCGCCAGAAAATCATTATCGTGTAGGGCGTTTGCTGTACGGCCACAAGGTCAGAGGGACCATGATTCGGTTGAGTGGTTCGTGTCGAACCCTTTGATCTCGTGAGGCGCATACTACCCAGTGCGGCAAGGATGTTCCGTGAGTAAGATCCCACAACATCCTAATATTTAGAGAGTTAAGACAAATTCATAGCGTTTTTAAGGTTTGATCACAGATCAAACAGCAGATGATCCGGAGACAGTGAGTAAGATGACGCACAAGCCCGAGCCAACCCCGTTACAAACCATGACCTTTCCATTGCATGGCGCAAGGTTAATTGAAGCGTCGGCGGGGACAGGTAAAACTTTCACCATTGCTGGATTGTATTTACGCTTACTGCTTGGTCATGGCAGTGAAGAGACGCGTCATCAAGTCCCACTGACTGTGGATCAAATCTTGGTCGTGACCTTTACCGAAGCCGCAACGGGTGAGCTGCGTGATCGCATTCGCGCGCGTATTCACGATGCGCGTTTGGCGTTTGCTCGAGGAGACAGCCAAGATCCCGTCATTGAGCCGCTGCTGCGTGACTTTCCCGATCACAAGCAGGCTGCCGCCATTTTGCTGCAAGCCGAAAGACAGATGGACGAAGCGGCGGTGTTCACCATTCACGGTTTTTGCCAACGGATGCTCACGCAAAATGCGTTTGAGTCGGGCAGCCGTTTTAACAATGAATTTGTCACCGATGAAAGTCAGTTAAAAGCACAAGTGGTGGCCGATTATTGGCGACGCAATTTCTATCCCTTGCCCACCGCATTGGCAGGTGAGGTGCGCCAGATTTGGGGCTCACCCGCAGCGTTGTTGAGCGACATTGGCCGCTATCTCACTGGCGCGCCATTGGCGCTGAGCGTCAACGCGATGAGTGGCGATCTTGCGGCGTTGCATCAAGACAACCTGCAAAAAATTACGCAACTAAAAAGTGCTTGGCGAACGGCGCAGCCTGAATTGCAAACGCTCATAGAACAATCCGATATCAACAAACGCAGTTACACCAAAAAATCCCTACCGGATTGGTTGGAAACGGTTAACCGGTGGGCAGAGAGCGAAACCTTTGATTATCACTATCCTGATAAGTTGGAAAAATTTGCACAAAATGAACTGATTGCCAAAACTGCCAAAGGCACTGCGCCAACGCATCCACTATTTGAGCAAATTGACGCGTTTTTGGCCAATCCGGCCAGCTTAAAAGCCCCATTGTTGGCACACGCGATTGAGCAATGTCGCGCATGGCTGGCCAAAGCCAAAGAGCAGAAACAGCGTTTGTCGTTTGACGATTTGTTAACGCGTTTATCCGCGGCGATCGATCAAGATGAAGCACAGTTATTGGCAAGTCGAATTCGTACGCTTTACCCCGTTGCCATGATTGACGAGTTCCAAGATACCGACCCTTTGCAATACAGTATCTTTAGCCGTATTTATTTGGATCACCCACAAACTGGGCTATTTATGATCGGCGACCCGAAGCAGGCGATTTACGGCTTCCGTGGGGCGGATATCTTCACTTACATCAAAGCGCGTAACCAAGTGAGTGCCCACTACACCTTGGGAACAAACTGGCGCTCCAGTGCTGAGATGGTTGCAGCGGTGAACCAAATATTTCAGCAGCCTGATAGTCCGTTTATTTATGATCAAGACATCCCTTTCTTACCTGTCAACGCTAGCCCCAAAGCGGATCAGCGCATTTGGAACATGGCAGGCCAAAAGCAGCCAGCCCTGACCTACTGGTTACAAGAGTGCGAAGAAAAACCCGTGGCGAAAGGGGAGTATCAGCAAGCGATGGCCGAGGCGACCGCCAGTCAGATTCAGCGGATTCTGACGCTTTCGCAGCAAGGTCAAGCGTCATTCCAGCAAGGTGAGCAACAGCACGCTATTCAAGCGGGTGACATTGCGGTGTTGGTACGAACCGGCAGCGAAGGGCGATTGATCAAGCAAACTCTCGCTAAGCAAGGCATTGCCAGTGTCTATCTTTCGAACCGCGACAGCGTTTTTCTCAGCCCCGTCGCGCAAGATGTTCAGCGCATATTGCAAGCGGTGCTCACCAGCGAAGACGATCGCGCATTGCGGGCGGCGTTGGCTTGTGAGCTGTTTGCCCTTGATGCCGCCAGTCTGGATAAATTGAATAACGATGAAAATGCGTGGGAAAAAGCGCTCAGTGAGTTTAAAGAATACCGCAAGCTGTGGCTTTCTCGTGGTGTGATGCCGATGCTGCGAGCGGTGATGGCCAAACGCCATATTGCGGAGCGACTGCTGACTCAGCAAGAAGGTGAGCGCACACTCACTGACCTGATGCATTTGGCGGAACTGCTCCAGCAAGCAAGCAATGAGATCGACAGCGACCACGGTTTGTTGCGTTGGTTTGCTCAAGCCATCAGCGATGCGCACAATGGTATTGGCGGCAGCGATGAGCAGATCCAACGTCTCGAATCGGAACGGAACTTGGTGCAGATCGTCACCATCCACAAATCAAAAGGGCTTGAGTACGATCTGGTTTTTCTCCCGTTTGTCTTTGCTCATCGCGAAGCCAGCGAAGCGAAGTTTTACGATGCGCAAACCGATCGCACCGTGTTAGATATCACCGCCAGCGATGCCGCGTTGCAACAAGCGGACAAAGAACGATTAGCCGAAGACTTACGCCTTATTTATGTGGCGCTCACTCGCGCCGTTTATGGCTGTTTCATTGGCGCGGCGCCATTGCGCAACGGTCGCTCCACTAAAGAACCCACGGGCGTGCATCGCAGTGCCATGGGGTATTTGGTGCAAAATGGTCAAGAAGGGGGAATTGCCACGCTGCAACAAGCGTTGGCAGGACAGCAAACGCAGTCAGACAGCATTGTCGTTATCTCACCGCCAACCTTGCCGGATGAGCGATATCAACCTATCGCAACGCCCGCGTTGTCGCTCTCTGCGCAAGAGCTGGCCACGCCGCTCGATCGTTTATGGCGCATAACCAGTTACTCCGGCTTGGTCAAGCAAGGGAGCCATCAAAGCGACTACGATGCCAGTTTAGAGGTGGTGGGGTTTGATATCGACTCTTCCGCCGAAGATCCGCAAGCGCCAGTTCAAGAAGTGGAGAAATCGATTTTTACCTTCCCCCGTGGTGCCAGTGCCGGTACGTTTTTGCACTCGCTGTTTGAAGAGGTGGAGTTTACTCAAGCGGCGGACTCTGAACAGAATCGTCAAGTGATCAGCGAGCTGATGGAAAAAAACTTGATCGACTTAGAATGGTTGCCCGTTTTGCAGCAGCTGGTGGATACCGTGTTGTCGACGCCACTTGATGGCAAACATCTGTACCTTAATCAGAAAACGCCTTCACAGCGTCTGGTGGAAATGGAGTTCTTATTGCCGATAGAAGTGCTCAGCGCCGCCAGTTTAAACCAAGTCATTCAGCGCCATGATCCCCTCTCGGCTCGCGCGGGGGATCTCGGTTTCCAAACGGTGCAAGGCATGCTCAAAGGCTTTATTGATTTAGTGTTTGAACACCAAGGCAAATATTACGTGCTGGACTGGAAGTCCAACCATTTGGGTGACGCGGTGCATTTTTATCATGGTGAGGCATTGCAAGGGGCGATGGTGGATCATCGCTACGATTTGCAATACCAAATCTATGCGTTGGCGCTCCACCGTTTTCTACGCAGCCGTTTGGCGAACTATGACTACCAGCATCATTTTGGTGGCGTCTATTATCTGTTTCTTCGTGGTATGGATGGCGAAAGTGAACACGGTATTTTTTCTGCCAAACCCTCGTTGGATTTATTAACGGAAATGGATCGTTTGATTGACGGTCTTGAGCCTCAACCTAGATCGACCCAAGGTGGTCAGATGGAGTTACTATGATGTTGAATGGGTCACTCCAAGCGACGCTGTCGATGCTGGAACAGCAAGCCCAACAAGGCTACCTGCGCTTATTGGATTATCAATTTGCGCGCTTTATTGGTGAACAGAGTCAGCACAGCGGATTGGCGCTGTTGGCCGCTGCGGTCAGTGCCGAGTTAGGCAAAGGGCATATTTGCTTGCCTCTGTTTGATGAACTTGGCCAAGTCTGTGAATTGGCCAGTAAAATTGGCCTGTTTGGTGAGGCAGCAACCGAGCTGAACGCCCAGCTTCAGCTGATCGACTGGCGAGGGTTGCTGCAAACCAGTCGCTTGGTCGGCACGCAAGGGGAAGCGGTGCCCTTGATGTTCGATGGTGAACGAGTTTATCTGCATCGCTATTGGCACTATGAAGTCGTATTGGCGCAAAAACTTAATCAATTAAGCCACGGTATTGAGCTTAATGCCAGCTCGGCGGCATCGTTGTCAGCGCTGCTGGATCGATTGTTCGCGCGAGATTACCGCTTTTTGTTTGAAACGCTGATTGCCGCGCAAGCGAGCGGCAGTACCCAAGTGCAGCGACAGCAATGGGTGTGTGATTTTCTCGACGTGGTTGAAGAGCACCGTTTGGATTGGGCGGCGATTGAACAAGTGCTGAGCCAAGTAAGCAAAGTCTCGGATCTCAACGCGCTGGATCATCTCGTGCCTCATGCGGCCTGCATTAATTGGCAAAAGGTAGCTGCCGCGGTGGCGTTGACGCGTCGTTTTGCCGTGATCTCTGGGGGGCCGGGAACAGGCAAAACCACCACCGTCACGAAATTGTTGGCGGCGCTGATTGAGCAAGCCGGAGCACAAACGCCCACCATTCGTTTGGTGGCGCCAACGGGTAAAGCGGCTGCGCGTTTGACCGAATCCATCGGTAAAGCGGTGCAATCTTTGGCTGTGGAGCCGAGTTTAAAGGCGTTGATTCCCACAGAAGCCTCAACATTACATCGCTTGTTAGGCGCGGTCCCCGGCAGTGCCGAGTTTCGTCATCACAGTCAAAACCCGCTGCATTTGGATGTGCTGGTGGTGGATGAAGCCTCAATGGTCGATCTTTCGATGATGTATAAAGTGATTGACGCGCTGCCTAAACATGCTCGTTTGATTTTACTCGGTGATAAAGATCAGTTGGCCTCCGTTGAAGCGGGGGCGGTGCTGGGGGATATCTGCGCATTTTCTGCTTCCGGATACAGCGCAGAGCAAGCAGCAACGCTCGCGAAGTTAACGGGTTATCAAGCGCTGCCAAAGAGTGCCAGCCGTTTGGCACCAGTTGCAGATAGCTTGTGTATGTTGCAAAAGAGCTATCGTTTTGATGCTCGCTCAGGAATTGGCCAATTGGCAAAAGCGATCAATGCAGGTTCAGTGGCGGCGTTAGAGAGTGTATGGCAGCGAGAGTTTAGCGATATCGCACATCATCCATTGGATGCCAGCCATTACAACCATATGTTGCAAACACTAGTGAGTGAGTACTCACATTATCTTGCTCGCATTGCCTTAACTCAGCAGCATCTTGAACCCAAAGAGAGAGAAAGCAGCGCGGAACGAGCCAAAGCGGGACTGAATTTGTTTCATCGTTGCCGGTTACTTTGCGCCGTGCGTGAAGGGAATTTTGGTGTGGCCGGGCTTAACCTTCGCATTGAAAGAGCCTTAGCTGCGCGGAATTTGATTAAAGTGAAGGACGAGATTTGGTATCACGGCAGGCCTGTGATGGTGACGCGTAATGACTACGCGCTTGGGCTTTACAACGGCGACATTGGCATCTGCATGTGGGATGACGCTGATGAAGACCCGCGTCTAAAAGTCTATTTTGAGTTGGCTGACGGCAGCGTTAAAGCGGTATTACCAAGCCGAGTACCAGAACATGAAACAGCCTATGCGATGACAATACATAAATCGCAAGGCAGCGAATTTGATTTTACCTTGATGATTTTGCCAGCCGATTTCAGCCCAATACTGACGCGAGAGCTGATCTACACGGGCATTACTCGAGCGAAAAAGCGTTTAGCGCTGTATGCCGATCTCCAAGTCCTGAAACGTGGTATGAAGATAAAAACACAGCGAGCGAGCGGCCTGCCACACCGTTTGGGCCAGTAAGGATCATGAGAGCAGTCTAAGTCGATAAGGAAAAAGGCCAGAAGTGGAAACTTCTGGCCTTTGAAATTCGAACTAGCGTTGAAATGCTTGAGTAAAAGTGATGCTGCGAATGTGGTATTGCTCTTTGTAGTTCAAGATGAACTCTCTTAGCGCTTCTGTCACTGGGAAGACGCAATGAACGTCAAGTCCCTCTAGAAACTGGTTGTCGGCCATATCCCAAAAGCTTTGCAGCGAGTTACAAATAATGGTTCTCATAGTAATGCTCTTTGATTGCTTAATCCCAACTGACTGGGTAAGTAATGAATCGAGCAGTCCGTGCGGTGTCTCGTCACCAAGTTCCTTGGCTCGGGTTAACCCCGATTTGCGCGGATTATAGACGAGTCACCGAACGAAAAAAAGCACAAACTTTGAACAGACAAGATGTAAAGCATTGCATATGGTGTTAACCCTGTTCATCAGCAGGAAATACTAATCTTAGGTCAAAGTGGCAGTGCCAAAATTTTTGAACGACGCTGATAGTTGTACAAACTTTTCTTCGCCATTGGCAGTGAGTCGACGCCAATTTCGTAGAAACCTTGCTCTCTAAACCAATGAACGCTGTGCGTGGTGAGAACAAAAATTTGCTCAATGCCGATGGATTTCGAGCGATGCTTCATGTAATTGAGCAGCAACAGGCCACGGTTGCCATCGCGATAATCAGGATGAATGGCCACACATGCCATCTCCGCCATATGCTCATCGATATAAGGATACAAGGCGGCGCAGCCAATGATCAGGCCATCTTTCTCAATGATGGTAAAGCGTTCGACCTCTTGCTCAAGTTGCTCGCGAGAGCGTCTTACTAGAATGCCTTGCTCTTCCAGAGGGCGAATCAGTTCAAGAATGCCACCAATATCATCAATGCAAGCCTGACGAACTTGTTCAGCACTGGCCATGACCACTTGCGTGCCGATACCGTCAAATGAAAACAGTTCTTGGATTAAAGCCCCATCAATTTTGTAACTGATTAAATGGCTACGGGGAACGCCAGCGCGGCAAGCTGCCACTGCCCCTTTGAGAAAACGCAGTGTGCCGGAATGGAAGTCGCTATCGGGATCGACATCGACCGAGAGCTTTTGAATGAATTTCTCCGCATCGCTTGGAAACAACTCGGCGACGGCATTGCCCTCTTCATCAATCACGCCTTGCTCAGAACAAAAGCCAATCAGTTTGTCGGCTTTGAGTTTGATCGCCACTTGTGTCGCGACTTCTTCAGAAAGCAAGTTAAAGCATTCACCAGTCACCGAGCTGGCAATCGGCCCTAGTAGTACGATGGAACCTTGATCCAAGGAGCGATTGATGGCCTCGGTATCAATGCGACGAATGCGACCACTGTGGCAGTAATCGACACCTTCATCTATACCTAATGGTTGAGCGATGACAAAATTTCCACTGACCACATTGAGGTGCGTTCCTGCCATCGGCGTATTATTCAAGCTCATGGAGAGGCTGGCTGTGATCGCCAATTGCAACTGTCCGGCGGCTTGCATAACTATCGAAAGTGAGTTTTCGTCAGTCACACGAATGTGTTTGTGATAAGGGGTTTGGCTTGATTGCTTGTCAAGTAATTGATTGATTTGCGGTCTGGCACCATAGACCAGAACCACTTTAACGCCAAGGCTGTGCATTAGAGCTATATCATTAATAATATTGCTGAAGTTTTTGTCAGCGATCGCTTCACCACCAAGGAGAATAACCATGGTTTTGCCGCGGTGCGCGTTGACATACGGAGTGGATTGTCTGAAACCTTTAACTAATGCAGTACTGCGAATTTTCACAATATGACTTCCTTGTGACTATTTATGCTGAAATATTGTCTTTTTATTCTCTTGTTGGCAAGCGGTTTTTTATTAATTTAACCACGTTTGATCTGAGTGAGTTGTTTGCTTTGACCAGCGGTGTAACATAGGCGGCTTGTAAACATGAACGAGAAAAAAATGTCTTCTGCCAGTAAAAAGTCAACCGCCGTCAACGGACAGCTACTCACTGAAGAGCTACGTCGTAAAAAACGCAAATTATTAGAGCGAATCCTAATGGGCGTGGCCCTTATTGGAACCGTGATTGTGTTGTTGATGTATGGCGATTTGATTACTCGATTGATCAATCCACCAATGCCGAAAAGCATGATTTACGGTAAATGGGTTGAGCAGGATGTGGCTCCCTATGCTCGTGAGGTGCTGATCCTCAATGAAAGTGGTGTCACCGTTAACGGTTCTTTGGTGACGACCAATTTTGATTTTGATGGCAAGTATTTTGAGTATCGTGTCGGTGGTGAAACTCGTCGCTTTCGATTCATTGGTCAGCAGTACATAGAGATGAAGTTGGATAGTGACGCGCACTACCTTCCCGTTTTTCAATTAGAAGGGAAGCAGAATCTCTCGCTGAGATAAGCAGTGATGCTGCTGCCAAATTGATGTTTTCTCATTCAATATCCGTCATTTTTTTGTAAGGGACTGCAATCGCGTCCCTTTTTCATTTGCACTTAAAATTCGACTTTGTCATGCTGCATCAAATTCTATTTGATGGGTAGTAACCAGTGATTAAAGCTTATTTTCCGCTCTTTGCATCGGTCTTGTTGTTTGGCTGTGCTCAGCCAACCGATCGTGCACAGCAGTATCTCGACAATGAATTCAGTGATGTGCTCAATCGAGTCGATGTAGTGAGCTCGGACAAACCTCGCGACTTCACCGAATTTCAACGTCAATCTGAAGCGGTGATCAGCAATTCACCTAGTCTGGCCAACTTGTATCAACCGCTTTATGAGCGTTTAAATGAGTGGGTACTGCAAAGTGGTGACCCGAGCGAGCTCGGTGCTTATGGTATTGAAACCGCCCAGCTAGGCGGGGGAGATAAGCAAGGTAACGTCCTTTTTACTGGCTATTTTTCACCGGTAATGGAGCTGCGTCATCAAGCCGATGAGCGTTTCAAATACCCAGTTTACGCGAAACCCGATTGCAGTGAAGATTGCCCGACACGAGCTCAGATCTACGATGGGGCACTCGATGGTTTAGGGCTCGAACTGGGCTACGCAGAGAACATGATTGACCCGTTTATCATGGAAGTGCAGGGCAGCGGTTTTGTCCATTTTGAAGATGACGACACGTTGGAATACTTCGCCTACGCGGGAAAAAATAACAAAGCCTATGTGAGCATTGGCCGCGTGTTGATTGAACGTGATCAAGTCGCAAGAGAGAAGATGTCGTTGAAAGCGATCAAAGACTGGGTGCTTGCAAACGATGAGGCCACCGTTCAAGAGCTGCTCGAACAAAATCCCTCTTTTGTTTTCTTTGAGCCGAGAGCGGCGGCGCCTGTGACAGGTTCTGCAGGCATCCCGCTATTACCTATGGCCTCTGTGGCGGGCGATCGCACAATTTTCCCAATGGGGACACCGATCTTGGCGGAAGTGCCATTGCTGAATGCGGACGGTACTTGGAGTGGTGCGCATCAACTGCGTTTGTTGATCGTGCTCGATACTGGTGGCGCGGTAAAACAGAATCATCTCGACCTCTACCACGGAATGGGCCCACGAGCGGGCACCGAAGCGGGCCATTACAAACACTTTGGCCGCGTGTGGAAATTGGGCTTGGAAAACTCTCCAACGCAAGCGCCTTGGGCTTTGCCACCAGAAAAGCTACAATAGCGTTTCTCTATCTGGACATTTTGTTGAAGAGTGCGTATAAATCGCACTCTTTGTTTTTCTGGCGACTTTGGAATCATCACTATGCGCGAACTTGATACTCCTGCTTCTGATAGCTACAACCAACGTTTTGGTGGTACGCGCCGTCTATACGGCAACAGCGAAGTCGAGATTCTTCGTGCAGCCCATGTCTGTGTGATTGGCATTGGTGGTGTTGGCTCTTGGGCGGTAGAAGCCCTTGCCCGCACAGGTATCGGCGAACTGACGCTCATCGATATGGATGACGTGTGTGTGACCAATATTAACCGTCAAATTCATGCGATGACGGGAACGGTCGGTCAAAGCAAGATTGAAGTGATGGCAGAGCGCGTCAAACTCATTAACCCAGAGTGCAAAGTGAATCTGATTGACGATTTCATCACACCTGACAATCAACACGAATACCTCAGCAAAGAGTTTGATTACGTACTAGATGCCATTGACAGCGTCAAAGCGAAAGCTTCTTTGCTGGCTTATTGTCGCAGTAACAAAATCAAAGTGATTACCGTTGGTGGTGCAGGGGGCCAAGTGGACCCGACACAAATCCAAGTGACGGATTTGACCAAAACAATCCAAGATCCACTGGCGAAGAAGATCAAGGATACCTTGCGTCGACATCATAACTTTCCAAAAAATCCCGCACGAAAGTTTGGTATTGACTGTGTCTTTTCCACTGAGCAGCTAAAATACCCGCAAGCGGATGGTTCCGTTTGTAACGTAAAATCAACGGCAGAAGGTCCAAAACGCATGGATTGTGCCAGTGGTTTTGGTGCCGCGACGGTAGTGACTGCGACCTTTGGTTTTGTCGCGGTGGCACGTATCGTTGAAAAGCTGATCCAAAAGCATAAAAACTAACAGCCTCTAATACCAAGCGGTTTTCTGACGCCGCTTTATGTCATCATCACTTTTAATCCCTATTGTGTAGGAGCCTAGCCATGTCGAATTTGCCAGCCTCGCCATTTGGTAACGAGATTACCAGTGCGGACATCGTCGCCACCATGCAGCAATTCAAAGGTTGGGAAGACCGCTATCGCCAGGTGATTCAATGGGGTAAAAAATTGCCAGTGATGCCTGATGCGTTGAAATCTGAGCAGGTTATGGTTGCAGGTTGCGAAAGCCAAGTTTGGTTAGTGGCAGAACAAGATGACAGAATGTGGATGTTCTGTGCCGACTCAGACGCGAGAATCGTTCGTGGCTTAATTGCTTTAGTCTTAGCTGCCTACAACGGTAAAACGGCAGAGCAGATCCAAGCCTTTGATATTGAAGCCTACTTTGAGCAGTTAGGCTTAATTGCCCACTTGAGTCCATCACGCGGCAATGGCCTTAAAGCAATTGTTGAGCAGATTAAGAATATAGCGAGCTAGTTTACGTCCCTGAGGGCGTAGCGAGCATCTATGTCGGTTTTCGCACGCCTGCTCTGTTCTGTTATTTCTTATTTTCCCCTCATTTTCTATCTCTATTCTTTCTCATCACTTTCGCTTTTGTGACGGCTTTCATTTGGCCTGTCATTCCCGCCTGCGCGGGAATGACGGATATAGAAAATGGCGAAATTTCTTACTGCCCTCACTTTTGCTCGTCATCCTCGCGAACGCGGGGACCCATTTAAAGCGAGAGGACATTTGTGAGTCGATTAAACCGACAAAAAGCGTGGGCTCAGCGCTTGCTGAGGTATGGATTCCCGCCTGCGCGGGAATGACGGATACAGAAAGTAACGAGATTTCTTATCGCCCTTGCTTCTGCTTGTCATCCTCGCGAACGCGGGGACCCATTTTAAAGCGAATGGCGGCGGTGGAGAGTATCAACATGAGTTGAAATACTTCGGTGAATAAAGATGGGCTAAGACGCTGAAGACCTCAGCCCACTTTTTTAAAGCATATCCACCGCTTTCTCTAACGCTGCAATCAATTTCTCAACGTCTTGCATGGTGTTATAAATGGCGAAAGAGACTCGGACGGTGCCTTTGACACCTAACGCATCCATGAGCGGATGAGCACAGTGATGGCCAGCTCGCACGGCGATACCTTGCTGATCGAGCAGCGTTGCAATGTCTTGATGGTGAACGCCATCCATGACAAAAGTAATCACCGATGCATTGTTTTGATATCCGATCACACGGATATCCTCCATCTCACGCAGTGCACGGTATGTTGCCGATTGCAATTGGTGCAGGTGAGATTCCACTTTGTCTCGAGCAAAACCTTGATACCACTCTATTGCCTTAGCAAGCGCAATGGCACCAGCGACATTGGGTGTTCCAGCTTCGAATTTCCCTGGCAGAGCCGAAAAGGTGGTTTTCTCAAACGACACTTTTTCCACCATCTTACCGCCTCCATGCCATGGCGGCATGGCTTCGAGCAGCGCCAGTTTGCCGTAAAGCACGCCAATTCCTGCCGGCGCATAGAGCTTGTGGCCGGAGAACACATAGAAATCGGCGTCCAGTGTGCGCATGTCGACAGGTTCGTGAACGATGCCTTGAGCGCCATCCACCACCACAATGGCACCGTGTTGATGGGCCAACTCGATGATGGACTCTATGGGTTGACGAGTGGCCGTGACGTTGGTGGTTTGAGCGACCGCAACAATCTTAACTCGCTCATTCATCAATGTTTTAAACGATTCGATGTCCAACTGACAGTCGGCGGTCATGGGGATTTTGACCACTTTGGCGCCCGTCTGCTCTGCCACCATTTGCCAAGGTACAATATTGGCGTGATGCTCCATTTCACCAACGAGAATTTCATCGCCAACTTGAAGGGTGCTTCGGGCGTAAGTTTGAGCAATCAAATTGAGCGCTTCGGTTGCGCCACGTGTCCAAATAATCTCTTTACTGCTTTGTGCGCCAATAAAATGAGCGACACAGTCGCGTGCGGCCTCAAATTGGCTGGTCGCACTGGCGGTCAAACTGTGGCTTCCACGGTGAACGTTTGCATTTTGGCTGCTGTAATACTGGGTGATTGCGTCAATCACGCACTGCGGCTTTTGTGTTGTCGCCGCACTATCTAGATAAACCAGTTCGTTTTGATTGACTTGCTGCGCCAAGGCGGGAAATTGTTGGCGAATGGCTTGAACGTCAAACATTACTCTTCACCCAGTTTGTGGTAGTTGAGTACAGGTACCGTCACCATAGGCTCTGCTACTTGGCGCGCGTGCTGTTTGCCAGACAGTAAAATAATCATTTCCATTGCAAATTCCAGCGCGGTGCCTGGCCCTTGGCTGGTAAGGAGATTGTGGTTCACATCGTAAGTAACGCGCTTAGGACGCCAGTTTTGCTCGGCGATATGAGACATAAAGTTTGGATGGCAAGTCATGATGGCTTGAGGGTAGAGATTGTGATGTTGCAAAACCAGTGCAGGGGCGGCGCAAATGGCAGCGACCAGTTTTCCTTCATACATATGCTGTTTTAGCATCTCAATCAGGATCGGGCTATCGCGGAAGGTTTCTGCCCCCGCAACACCACCAGAGAGCACAATGACGTCGAACTGTTCGTCGGCCACATCCACCAAACGACATTGTGCGCCGAGGATGACGCCACGAGAGGCTGTTAGGGTCAGCTTACCATCAAAATCGGCACTGGCGACCGTGACGTCGTAGCCAGCACGAGCCATCATATCGATGACCGTCACCGCTTCCATTTCCTCGGTACCGCAAGCAATAGGCACTAAGATTTTTTTATTCATTGTTCTGTCCAGCTTTGTTCAATCTGTTTGATGTGTTGATAAAGTTTAGCGTTTTCCGCTGCATCAATCTGGTGTTTATGCGCCGCTTGCAACAAATATCCAGTGATATAATCGATTTCAGTGCGGCGTTGATGGAAAACATCTTGTCGCATCGAGGAGTAGTTTTCCGCTGTTGCATGAATCACGTTCATGATCGTTTTCTGCAAGGTATCGAAAGTAACCTCGATCCCTTCTTTGACCATAACGTCGACCAACTCTTGAGTGATGCGTTCAAGCTGTTGATGAAACCTCTCATCAGCCAGCTCGCCATTTTTACATTGATGAATTGCTGTTAATGGGTTGATTGCGCAGTTGATGGCCAGTTTGGTCCAAAGCGCCTGTTGGATATTGGGATTCCATGTGACAGACGGTAAGGCGTGATCGAGCACCGCTTGCAGGAACTCACATTGTGCACCTTGTGTATTAAAGCCCCCCAACTGTGTGATGCCTTGCCCAGTGTGCAAGACCTGCTGCGAATGGGGCTTATACGCGCCATGTGTGGTGGTTGCGACAACGATTGGGTTGTGCGTGAGCTGTTCTTCAACCTGCGATGCGGTTCCCATGCCGTTGTGCATCAGCAGGATGATGGTATCTGAGTGGATGTGTGGCAATAAAGGCTCAATCGCCGCCATCACCTGCCATGCTTTCACTGTGACCAAAATGAGATCAGCGCTTTGCAAAGAGGGTAGGTGACGATGTTTAAACGTCATGGCTGATGAGTCATCAAGTTGCAAGGGGTGCTCAGATGCATCGCTTCTTCCCCACAATGCGACATTGTGCCCTGCGAGTTTGAGTTTTGTCGCCCAAAGTGAGCCAACGGCCCCCGGGCCTAAAATGAGGATATTCACCAAACACTCTCAGTAAAAAGGTTTGCTGCAAGGATAATGAGGGAAATAAGGAAAGCAAATAAAAATGGCGCCAACAGGCGCCATTTATACAGAACTTAGGAGGTTCAATTAGAAGTTATACTGAAGACGGTAAATTACGAGATCTTCATACCCTTCACGAGCTAGTTTATTTACTGTGTAACGGTAAAGAACTCCAGCAGACCAGTCTTTGTGGAAGTTCCATAAAGCGTTAATTGAACCATTAAGCCCCCAGTCACCACCTTGAATTGCAGCATAATCATCATTGCGAGCGAACTCATACTCACCCCAAGTTGAGAAAGTAAAGTTTTGTCCTGCAATATCCGTGTTGTAGTAGCCTACCCAACCAAGCATACCGCCGTTGTTACCGCTGATACCGCCTTCTGTGTTGATTTGGTGTACACCGATGAATGGAGTAAAGCCCCAGCCTTCGCCTTTTAGACCGGTGTATCCAAAACCAGCAACGCGGTTTTGCTCATGCAAAACAGGACCTTTGTCTTTATCTGTGTTGTAAACTTGAGCGTAGAGAGATACACCAGAATCTGTGAGGTTGTAATGGATTGTACCTTTAGCAGACGCACCACGGTCATCACCAGCGCGATCGACACCTTCGTAATCGTAGAAACCATAGATCTGACCCCAATCAAAGGCAGCACCACCTTCGATACCAATTACTGCCTGGTTTCGTTCAGAGATTTTTTGACCAAAGTTAGAGTCATCATTGCCGAAGCCATGATCCCAAACTTGGTAGTCAGCGTACATGCTGCCAAAACCAAAAAGGTACTCTGCTTGAGCTGGAACAGCTGATACAGCAGCAATAGCGCTTAGAGCTAAAATTGATTTACGCATAAGGGGAACTCTCTATATTTGTAACGGTGTTTAGACGCTAATCCTTGCGCTACGTGTTATCCGATTTGCGCGCATCATAGCGATTTAAATCGCAAATAAAAGTGACTTGAGTGCAATTTTTCATCAATTTGAGTGATGTGGATCTCCTTTTGAATCGAAAGTTGGGAACTTTTCTTTTGCTATAAATCTAGATGCATTTGTGATTTTGTTGAAACTGAGAGCTGTATGTAATTTGTTAATGCGTGGAGGGAATGTGATCTAGGTAAAGGTTTGCGCGTATAAAGTAGCGTGATTTTTAAGCGGGGTGATTATGAGAGAGTTAATGCTTTTTCCGTTAAGTTCGACGGTTTTGCCGGATGGAAAAATGAAACTTCGTATTTTTGAACCTAGATACCAACGAATGGTGAAGCAGTGCTGTGAACAAAATATCAGCTTTGGCATGTGCTTGGTCGATAGTAGTAGTGGGGCAAGCCGCTTGTCGTCGCTTGGCACAGAAGTCAAAATCATTGATTTTGATTCATTGCCGGATGGATTGCTGGGGATTACGGTGTTGGGATTACAACGCTTCACCATCAAACAAGTCCGTGTTGAGGAAGATGGCCTGCGCCTGGCTTCGGTAGAGCAATTGACACAGTGGCCAACCATTGAGCTCAAGGCTCCTCAGCAATACATTGGTGACCAATTACATCAGGTTCACCTTCAATTTCCAGAGCTTGGTGAGTTGTATCCTGAAAGTGACTACCAAGACGCCAATTGGGTGGCAAGGCGTTGGCTTGAGATATTACCGCTCTCAGTCAAACAATTTGACCATTTGGCAGGAACGCAAAACTGTGATGCGGCGATGCGCTTTTTGTCTGAGGTAGTCGAGAAGGCTTCAGGCGAGGGAAAGGCTAAACTGAATTAAATGGCAAATAATTTTTAGGATCTGATGATCGTTTTTCTGTGGAATACGTATCAGGGTAAGTTTAAGTAAAGTCGGCGACAAAAAGGATAAGTTATGCGGACTCCGGTAGCGAACAGCCCTAGCTCGATGTCTAAGCAAGACTGGGCCGAGTGCATGGTGAAAGTGAAAGACAAAGACAAGCAAGCATTTGCCGTCGTGTTTCAACACTTTGCGCCAAAGTTAAAACAGTTTGCGTTTAAACATGTTGGCAATGAGCAAGTTGCCATGGAAATGGTGCAGGAAACCATGACAACAGTGTGGCATAAAGCACATCTGTTTGACGCTGAGAAAAGTGCGCTGTCGACTTGGGTCTACACCATCATTCGCAATCTGTGTTTTGACTTACTTAGGAAGCAACGTGGGAAGGACCTGTACATCCACGCTGACGATATTTGGCCGTCAGATTACTATCCTTTAGACCTTGTGGAACGCTATAGCCCAGAGCAAGACATGCTCAAAGAGCAGGTTTTGCGTTTTTTGGACTGTTTACCCAAGGCCCAGCGAGATGTTCTGCAGGCTGTTTATATAGAAGACTTACCTCATCAGCAGGTCGCTGAGATGTTCGACATTCCTTTAGGTACCGTTAAATCACGATTGAGATTGGCAGTAGAAAAGCTTAGACACACAATGCAGGCGGATAAATTATGAGTTCACATCCTAACAACATGTTGCTACAGGCGTACGCAAGTGGAGAAATTGATGCGGTCTCTGGTTTAGTCGTTGCAACGCATCTTGAAGTTTGCCCTGATTGTCGAGGCTTGGTTGCTCAATTTGAGGGTGAGCAAGCGCAATATTTTGCTGCTGGGAAGCAAGATGAAATGAGTTCGCTGTCGCTGTTTGATGCGATGTTTGATGCCATCGTTCAAAGTGATGTGAAAGAAGATGCGCGAGAGGTCTACGAACCGAGATACATTGAAGTGAAGGGGAAACGTTTTGTTCTTCCACAGACACTTTGTCGCTACGCAGATTTGATGTCGGAATGGCGCAGTTACGGTGGCAAGGTGTTTAGCTCACAACTGGACTTTGGTGAAGATGCAAGAGTGAATTTGATGTACATCAGCGAAGGCGTCCAGATCCCGCAACACACTCACAAAGGACTGGAAACGACACTGGTGCTGCATGGCAGCTTTAGTGATGAAGATGGTGAATATCAGCAGGGCGACTTTATGCAGCGTGATGCCAGTGTGAAGCACAGTCCTAAAACCAAAGCTGGGGAAGATTGCTTGTGCCTAACCGTGCTGACCGATCCACTGATTTTTACCCAAGGGGTGGCTAGAGTCTTCAATTTGTTTGGTAAAGGACTTTACCCTTAACCAGAGATGATCGGTGCTGCCTTTAAAATGAGAATGCATCAAACGAGAAAAGGCTTGCCAATGCAAGCCTTTTCTCGTGAAGGAGCCACGCACACGAAGTGGATTTAACTTTGTTGTGCGTCGATGTTGTCGTGAGGTTTTGTCTCTTCTTCGCTCGATTCCTTTCTCGCTTTTTCAAGCAAATCATGGAAGTAATGACGCAGTGAATAGAGCATGATCAAGCTTGGGATAACCATCAGAGCTGTAATAACAAAGAACACAGACCAGTTGTCCAAGTAGTCAACCAACTCACCACTAAAGGAGGCTAAGGTCGTTCGACCAAAGTTGCCCAGTGATGCCAGCAGAGCGTACTGCGTCGCCGAGAAGGCTTGTCCTGTCACCATGGTTAAGAAGGAGACAAACGCAACGGTTGAAAACGCAGAGGTAAAGTTGTCGACAATCAGCGTTGCCAAGAACAGATTTTCATTCGGACCGACTTGCGCTATCCAAGCGAACATCAAGTTACTGGCTGCCATGGCGATGCCGCCGATCATCAAACCACGAACAATACCGAATTTAACGTTGATCATGCTGCCGACCAGCGTAAAGAAGATGGTGATACCCCAACCAAGCAACTTAGAGTAATAACCTATTTGCTCATTGCTAAAGCCCACTTCTTTATAGAAAGTGATCGACATTCGACCTAAGAACGCTTCGCCAATCTTAAACAAGAAGACAAAGAGCAGTAGAGTCAGTGCTACTCGAACGCCATTGCGCTTGAAGAAATCAAGGAAAGGCTCGACCACGGTGACCGTCAACCATGCGACCACTTTAGAGCCCACCAATTGGTTGTGTCGCTGTTCGGCCTCTTGTTGCAATTGCTCACGTCGCGTGGTGGGTTCGCCAACCAGTAACGTAAAAATCATCAAGAGCGCGACAATGGCAGCCATGCCGTAATACACCCCATTCCAGCCGATTGAATCGGCATTAATAAAGGCGAGATAACCAGGCAAGGAATAGCCTGTCCACCAACCAATAACAGCCATCGCCGATGCTTGTGGCAGTTTGGATGAATCGGATTTTGGGAAGGTATCGATACGGAACGCATCGATAGCGATATCCTGTGTTGCTGAAGCGATGGCGATGCCAAGTGCAAGCGCCGACGTCAGCATGAGATTGTTGGCCGGATTGACTCCTGCGATCAACAAAGTACAAATCAGTACTAAGGATTGGCAGAGAAATATCCAACTGCGGCGTTGACCCAGAGAGCGATGAAGTAGAGGAAGCTTTACTCGGTCTACCAAAGGTGCCCAAAGAAAGTTAATGGCGTACACAGCAAAGACACTGCCAAAGTAGCCAATAGCAGCACGCGTCAAACCCGCATCTTTTAGCCAGCCAGACATGTTTGAACCAATGAGCACCCACGGGAAACCACTGGAACAGCCCAGCATAAAGACCCAAAGCAAGCGTCGATCAAGATAACTTTGTACAGTTTCACGCCATGAAACTGTTGGTGATGAAGACATAACCTATCCTTGTAGTTAGTAGAATACGCCCCTTGCGTTGCAAAGGGCGGGGATATTTATGGGAGTAGTGTGGCCTTGGTGATCACGATTGGTTCCACGGGAATATCTCTCATGTAGCCTTGGCTTTTGGTCGGTTTGCTCGCCATCTGTTGAATGACGTCAAACCCTTCGGTGACTTGACCAAAAACGGCGTAACCTGGAGGTTGGAGGTCATAGTCGAGAAACTCGTTATCCACCAAGTTGATAAAGAATTGTCGTGTCGCAGAGTTAGGATCTTGAGTTCGAGCCATTGCGATAGAGCCCGTCACGTTCTTCAGACCATTACTTGCTTCGTTCTTGATTGGTGCGTAACTGGGTAGACGATTCATTTTCTCATCAAAACCACCACCTTGTGCCATAAAACCAGGAATGACACGGTGAAATTGAGATCCTACGTAACTGCCATCTTTCACGTATTTTACGAAGTTTTCGACGCTAATCGGCGCTTTTTCTTCATTTAACTCAACAGTGAAATTCCCCAGAGAGGTTTCGAATTCAACTTTTGGCCCCGCCAAGGCGAGGCTACTCGTGAGTACGAGTGATGCACAGATAACTTTGAGCATTAGAAACGTTCCTTCATGTAGCTTTGCAGTTCTTGGTCATTGGCAATCTCAGCAAGGACTAATGTGATCACATCATTTAGCACTTTTTCCACTTCTTGATCAGAAGCGCTGAGCATACCACTACGAGTCGCACTGCCATTGTATGTTTTGACCAGTTTCCCTTTCGGTGTCTCTGCGGTGATTTCTAGAATCACTTTCGCGTCCATTTCGTTTTCCATTACGGAATGCTTTACATTGACCAATGCTTCTTGAACTTCAAGACTGATCAGGTTGTTGCTGTTTAAATCTGCTTTGTAGCCTTGTGACGCGAACTGCTGCTGCAGCAAGGTTTCAAGCGTAATGCGCATGTTTTGTTTAGCGTGTAGCGGTAGGATGTTCGAACGGCCACTGTCAATCAGCGCTACGTACTGCGCTGCGCGTACATCTTTACTGGTCATGCTGTACGTTTTGTTCTGCACCATTGGATTTGTACTCAACGTTGCGGTTGGCGCAAGATTAAGTTGTTCTGGTTGAGGGGCTGAACAAGCAGAAAGTAGTGCGATAGACGCAGCTAAAACCAATTTTTTCATCGTATATTCCTTTTCTAGCAGCAGAGGCTGTACGTAAACGTATATTAAAGTGAAGATTGTCTTTAATTAAAACTAGCAGGCTATTTAGTTGCCTGTAAAATCACAAACTTACTATTAGAAGCGACTAATTTCACATTCTTGTCACCATAAAGGCGCTTGAGTTTGCCATCATAACCAAGGTGGCGATTACCAATCACCTGCAGTTTGCCCCCTCTTTTAAGGACACGTTTGGCGTCGCAAAACATCTGCCAAGCAATGTGATCCGTGATCGCTTGTTGTTGATGGAAAGGGGGGTTGCATAAAATCAGATCGGCGATCTCGCCTGCAAACCCGTCCAAACAGTTATTGGCAATATACTCAGCATCCACTGATGCTGTGACATTTTCTTGTAAATTGAGGCGAGCGGACTCAATGGCCATGTAGCTTTCATCCACCAAGGTGAATTTCGCTTTCGGGTTGAGCTGCGCGGCTTTGATGGATAACACCCCGTTACCACAGCCTAAATCGATAATGTGCTTGAGGTTATCACCTTGCGGGATGTGCTCGAGCATAAAACGCGCGCCCAAATCGAGACTCTCACCAGAATAGACGTTTGGCAAGTTGTTGAGTGTCATCTTGTGTTCTTCAACATTCCAACGAGTCACTGGGCTGATGTCATTCATTTGCGCACAGTCTGCTTGGCAAAAAACGAGACGATGTTTTTTCCAAGCAAGAGAGGTTTTTGTGGTTCCTAGATACTTTTCAAACAGTTTGAGGGTTGAGGTATGGATTTCTTTGGCTTTATTTACGGCAACCACTGGGACGTCTGGTGAGAGCGTTTTACGCAATTGAGTTAACTGCCAAGTCAAATGACGGTTGTTTTTTGGAAGTTGAAATAACACCAAACTGGTCTCTGTTGGAATTGCGTCTAGCGTCGTCAGTAGCTTTACTTCACGGCATTGATTTCGTTGTAAATTTTCTTTTGCCCCTTGCTGAGAGATAAAAGAATCACTCATCATAGTGACTTGGTGTTGAGCAGAAAACCAGCATGATAGAGCGCCGAAGTGATCGTTCAGGATAAGAATATTCTGTGGGGTGTCTAAGGCCAACTCTTCCACATAATTGATCAAGTATTCATCGCCCGCGTCCCATGCTTGCAGGGTTTCATTGGCGTTATTTGGGTATCTGAATAGGGTGAGTTGTCGGTCAAAGAGATTGAGTTCGGTTTTCATACAATGGTGTTTGTTTCATTGAGTTTTAACGATATTCTCGCAGAAGGATAGCAAACAAGATAGGCACAGCTAGCAAAAAACACTCAGGGATCTTCGTCTAAGTAGTGAGACATTGTTAGAATGATGGCTGTTATTTAAGTGTGTGTAAGAAATTTCACGTTGGTTCGACTTATACTTTTTAAGTCGGTGAGTAGAGAGGGTTTGAATATGATTCAAGAAATCATAGAGACAAAATTACACAATACATTTGAACCTAGTCACTTGAGTGTGGTGAATGAGAGTTACATGCACAATGTACCACCGGGTTCGGAAAGTCACTTCAAGGTGATTGTGGTGAGCGATCTTTTTGAAGGTAAAAGATTGATCGCCAGACATCGTTTAGTGAATCAAGCATTGGCGAATGAGCTGGAAAATAACATCCACGCTTTGGCGATTCATACCTATACTGATCAGGAGTGGAAGCTACAGCGAGATGGCGCGCCAGATAGCCCGATGTGTATGGGTGGTACCAGCCACTGAGCGATTTCTAACCTGAAGTGTTAAATTTTCAGTTGTTCTATTCAAAAAGATGGTCAAGCCATCTTTTTTTCTATGTGTACAAAACCGACAAATTGCGTGACAAATTTGGTTAAGAAATGCGTTAACACTGTTTCAACAAATGAACAGAATGAATAGGATGTTTCAAACTATGAATCTCACCTATTCATCTGGCACGATGGTTTTGGGCCATTTGTGCGACGTGTCAAAGTTATGAACAATAGTTAGCCTATATCTATCAATTCTTTCCAAATAATACGGCTAATGCGTTTATTGGTCATGGCATCGCGTTTGGAAAAGATGCTAAACTATCGCACCTGATAAATCTCTCCACTAAACTGTGAAGCGATTTTTAATAGGATGTTGCGATTTTGGCGTTTAAAACATCGCCAAAACCGGACACTGATGTCGTGTCTAAAAGTTACGCAATCATAAAGAATCTTTTTCCCGATAAAAGTAGTGCAAGTGCGTATGATTACAATAAAGAAGGGTTTGGACCTTCCTATCGCAGGAGCTCCTTCCCAGGTGATTAATGATGGTAAATCCATCACAAAAGTCGCCTTGCTTGGCGAAGAGTACGTTGGCATGCGTCCTACGATGCATGTTCGCGTTGGTGATGAAGTGAAGAAAGCCCAAGTTCTTTTTGAAGACAAAAAGAACCCTGGCGTGAAATTTACTTCTCCAGTGAGTGGTAAAGTTATCGAAGTGAATCGTGGCGCGAAGCGTGTACTTCAATCTGTAGTGATTGAAGTGGCAGGCGACGAGCAAGTGACCTTTGATAAGTTTGAAGCCTCTCAACTAGCAGGTCTTGATCGCGAAGTGATCAAAACTCAGTTGGTTGAATCTGGTCTTTGGACCGCTCTGCGTACTCGTCCGTTCAGCAAGGTTCCAGCAATTGAATCGACAACTAAAGCGATTTTCGTTACCGCAATGGATACCAATCCATTGGCAGCGAAGCCTGAGTTGATCATCAATGAACAAGCGGAAGCGTTTGTTGCTGGTTTGGATGTGCTTTCAGCCCTAACAGAAGAGAAGGTTTACGTTTGTAAATCTGGTACGAGCTTACCTCGTTCTTCTCAGTCTAATGTGGAAGAGCACGTATTTGACGGCCCACACCCAGCTGGTCTAGCGGGTACCCACATGCATTTCCTCTACCCAGTGAATGCAAACAACGTGGCATGGAGCATCAACTACCAAGACGTGATTGCGTTTGGTCAGTTGTTCCTAACTGGTGAACTTTTCACTGACCGTGTTGTTTCTCTAGCGGGTCCTGTTGTGAATAACCCTCGTCTCGTTCGTACCATCATGGGTGCAAGCTTGGATGAGCTAACCGACAGCGAAATGATGCCAGGCGAAGTTCGTGTGATTTCTGGTTCAGTACTGACTGGTACTCATGCCACTGGTCCTCACGCTTACTTGGGTCGTTACCACCTGCAGGTTTCTGTTCTGCGTGAAGGTCGTGACAAAGAACTGTTTGGCTGGGCGACGCCTGGTAAGAACAAGTTCTCTGTAACCCGTTCTTTCCTTGGTCACTTGTTTAAAGGTCAGTTGTTCAATATGACAACCACCACAAACGGTAGTGATCGTGCAATGGTTCCAATCGGTAACTACGAGCGTGTAGTGCCTCTTGATATGGAACCGACTCTGCTGCTTCGTGATCTATGTGCAGGCGATACTGACAGTGCTCAAGCACTGGGTGCGCTAGAACTGGATGAAGAAGATCTAGCATTGTGTACCTTTGTATGCCCAGGTAAATACGAGTACGGTCAACTGCTACGTGACTGCCTGAATACAATTGAGAAGGAAGGGTAAGTTTCATGGGCCTTAAGAAGTTTCTTGAAGACATCGAACACCACTTTGAACCAGGCGGCAAACACGAAAAATGGTTTGCTCTGTACGAAGCTGCGGCAACGCTATTCTACACGCCAGGTTTGGTGACGAAAAAGAGCTCACACGTTCGTGATAGCGTTGACCTAAAACGCATCATGATCATGGTTTGGTTTGCAGTGTTCCCAGCAATGTTCTGGGGTATGTACAACGCTGGTGGCCAAGCTATCGCGGCTCTAAACCACATGTACGCTGGTGATCAACTGGCGCAAATCATTGCAGGTAACTGGCACTACTGGCTAACCGAGATGCTGGGCGGAACGATTTCTGCCGATGCAAGCTGGGGTAGTAAGATGTTGCTAGGTGCAACCTACTTCCTACCAATCTACGCAACGGTATTCCTCGTTGGTGGTTTCTGGGAAGTGCTATTCTGTATGGTGCGTAAGCACGAAGTTAACGAAGGTTTCTTCGTAACCTCGATCCTTTTCGCATTGATCGTTCCGCCAACACTACCTCTATGGCAAGCAGCGCTAGGTATTACCTTCGGTGTTGTGGTTGCTAAAGAGATCTTTGGTGGTACTGGTCGTAACTTCCTGAACCCAGCGTTAGCAGGTCGTGCTTTCCTATTCTTCGCTTACCCAGCACAAATCTCGGGTGACGTAGTGTGGACAGCAGCAGACGGCTTCTCTGGTGCAACTGCGCTAAGCCAGTGGGCTCAAGGCGGCAACAGTGCACTAGTAAACACAGTGACTGGTGCGCCAATCACGTGGCTAGACGCGTTCATCGGTAACATCCCAGGTTCAATCGGCGAAGTTTCTACGCTTGCACTGCTTATCGGTGCAGCAATGATCGTTTACATGCGAATCGCATCTTGGCGCATCATTGCCGGTGTAATGATCGGTATGATCGTAGTATCGACACTGTTCAACGTGATCGGTTCTGATACTAACGCAATGTTCAGCATGCCATGGCACTGGCACCTAGTTCTAGGTGGTTTTGCATTCGGTATGTTCTTTATGGCAACCGACCCAGTATCGGCTTCATTTACCAACAAAGGTAAGTGGTGGTACGGCATTCTTATCGGTGCAATGTGTGTCATGATTCGTGTTGTTAACCCAGCATACCCAGAAGGTATGATGCTGGCGATTCTATTCGCGAACCTGTTTGCACCACTGTTTGACCATCTAGTGGTTGAGAAGAACATCAAGCGGAGACAAGCACGCTATGGCAAGTAATGACAGCATTAAAAAGACGCTGGGTGTTGTTGTCGGGTTGAGCCTTGTTTGTTCAATCATCGTATCAACAGCAGCAGTCGGTCTGCGTGACCAGCAAAAAGCTAACGCTGTTTTGGATAAGCAATCCAAGATCATCGAAGTGGCTGGTATCGACAGCAAAGGTAAGAAAGTACCAGAGCTTTTTGCTCAGTACATCGAACCACGTCTGGTTGATTTCGCAACAGGTGACTTTGTTGATGGTAATGCAGCAACGTATGACCAACGCAAAGCCGCGAAAGATCCTGCACAGTCTATCAAACTGACAGCTGAGCAAGATGACGCGAAAATTCTACGTCGTGCAAATACAGGTGTTGTGTACCTAGTGAAAAATGGCGATAGCATTTCTAAGATCATTCTACCGGTTCACGGTAACGGTCTTTGGTCAATGATGTACGCTTTCGTTGCGGTTGAAACCGACGGTAATACAGTATCAGGTATCACCTACTACGAGCAGGGTGAAACTCCGGGATTGGGTGGTGAAGTTGAAAACCCATCTTGGCGAGCACAGTTCGTAGGCAAGAAACTGTTTGACGAAAACCACAAGCCAGCTATCAAGGTAGTGAAAGGTGGTGCGCCAGTTGGTTCTGAGCACGGTGTTGACGGCCTGTCAGGTGCGACACTAACTAGTAACGGTGTTCAACACACATTTGACTTCTGGTTAGGTGATATGGGCTTTGGTCCATTCCTAGCAAAAGTTCGTGACGGAGGCCTGAACTAATGTCTAGTGCACAAAACATTAAAAAGAGCATTCTTGCGCCAGTATTGGATAACAACCCAATCGCGCTTCAAGTTCTTGGTGTATGTTCTGCGCTTGCAGTAACTACCAAACTAGAAACAGCGTTTGTTATGACACTAGCGGTAACGTTTGTAACTGCATTGTCTAACTTCTTTGTTTCTGTAATCCGTAACCACATTCCTAACAGTGTGCGTATCATCGTTCAAATGGCGATCATCGCATCTCTAGTAATCGTGGTAGACCAGATCTTGAAAGCTTACTTGTACGATATCTCTAAACAGCTATCGGTATTCGTAGGTCTTATCATTACTAACTGTATCGTAATGGGTCGTGCAGAAGCGTTCGCGATGAAATCTGCACCAGTTCCATCACTGATCGACGGTATTGGTAACGGTCTTGGTTATGGTTTTGTTCTTATTACTGTGGGCTTCTTCCGTGAACTATTCGGTAGCGGTAAGTTGTTTGGTATGGAAGTACTACCACTAGTGAACAATGGTGGTTGGTATCAGCCAAATGGTCTGATGCTTCTAGCGCCATCTGCATTCTTCCTAATCGGCTTCATGATTTGGGCGATCCGTACGTTCAAACCAGAGCAAGTAGAAGCGAAGGAGTAAGGGCAACATGGAACATTACATCAGTCTGTTAATTAAATCGATTTTCATCGAGAACATGGCTCTGTCTTTCTTCTTGGGTATGTGTACCTTCTTGGCGGTATCTAAGAAAGTGAAGACCTCTTTCGGTCTAGGTGTTGCAGTAGTGGTTGTTTTGACTATCGCTGTACCAGTAAACAACCTGGTTTACAACCTAGTACTTAAGGAAAACGCGCTGGTCGAAGGCGTGGATCTGAGCTTCCTAAACTTCATCACCTTTATCGGTGTAATTGCGGCACTTGTACAGATTCTAGAGATGATTCTTGACCGTTTCTTCCCGCCTTTGTACAACGCGCTAGGCATCTTCCTACCGTTGATCACAGTAAACTGTGCGATCTTCGGTGGTGTATCTTTCATGGTACAACGTGACTACAACTTCGCTGAATCTGTTGTTTATGGTTTCGGTGCAGGTGTGGGTTGGATGCTCGCGATCGTAGCCCTTGCAGGTATCCGTGAGAAGATGAAGTACTCAGATGTACCTCCTGGTCTACGTGGTCTAGGTATTACCTTTATCACAGTAGGTTTGATGGCGTTAGGCTTTATGTCTTTCTCTGGTGTTCAACTGTAAGTCGGGTAAACCGCAACAATTAAGGAATAGTCAATGGACATTATTCTTGGTGTCGTGATGTTTACTCTGATCGTACTGGCTCTAGTACTAGTGATTCTTTTCGCTAAGTCTAAGCTTGTACCAACAGGTGACATTACAATTTCTATCAACGGCGACGCAGATAAGTCGATCGTTACTTCTCCAGGTGGCAAGCTACTAAGCGCGTTAGCTGGTGCAGGTGTATTCGTTTCTTCTGCTTGTGGTGGCGGTGGCTCTTGTGGTCAGTGTCGCGTAAAAGTGAAGAGCGGTGGTGGTGATATCCTTCCAACTGAGTTGGATCACATCACTAAAGGTGAAGCGCGTGAAGGTGAGCGTCTAGCGTGTCAGGTGGCTGTGAAAACAGACATGGACATCGAGCTACCAGAAGAAATCTTCGGCGTTAAAAAGTGGGAATGTACGGTTATCTCTAACGATAACAAAGCAACATTCATTAAAGAGCTTAAGCTACAAATTCCAGATGGCGAATCAGTACCTTTCCGTGCTGGTGGTTACATCCAGATTGAAGCACCAGCTCACCACGTTAAATACGCAGATTTCGACGTACCAGAAGAGTACCGCGGTGACTGGGACAAGTTTAACTTGTTCCGTTACGAGTCTATCGTAAAAGAAGACATCATCCGTGCATACTCAATGGCGAACTACCCTGAAGAGTTCGGCATCATCATGCTAAACGTACGTATCGCGACTCCGCCGCCAAATAACCCAGACGTAGCACCGGGTCAGATGTCTTCTTACATCTGGTCACTAAAAGAAGGTGATAAGTGTACGATTTCTGGTCCATTTGGTGAGTTCTTTGCGAAAGACACAGATGCAGAAATGGTCTTCATCGGTGGTGGTGCAGGTATGGCTCCTATGCGTTCTCATATCTTTGACCAACTGAAGCGTTTGAAGTCTAAGCGTAAGATGTCTTACTGGTACGGCGCGCGTTCTAAGCGTGAAATGTTCTACGTAGAAGATTTCGATGGCCTAGCGGCTGAGAATGATAACTTCGTATGGCACTGTGCACTGTCTGATCCGCTTCCAGAAGATAACTGGGATGGTTACACAGGCTTCATCCACAATGTGCTTTACGAAAACTATCTGCGTGATCACGATGCACCAGAAGATTGTGAATACTACATGTGTGGTCCACCGATGATGAACGCGGCTGTTATCGGCATGCTGAAAAATCTCGGTGTTGAAGATGAAAACATCCTACTGGATGACTTCGGTGGTTAATTTCATCTAACCCATTGAAACTATGGCTGGCTCGTAGGAGCCAGCCATTCTTTTTTCCTCGCTATTCTTTTTTCTTTTTTTGAATAGTGCGCCAAATGGCCATAGAAAATCGGTGCGTTAACCGTGAACCTATTTTCCATATCCATTTAATAACAATAGGAGTTTAACAAGTGAAAAAGTGGCTTGTTGCTTTCGCTTCTCTATTGGTACTTGCTGGTTGTGAAAAGCCCGCAGAGCAGGTACATCTTAGCGGCCCAACGATGGGTACGACGTACAATATCAAATACATTACTCAAGAAGGTTTGCCAAAGCCGGACGTGCTTCAGCAAGAGATCGACCGTTTGCTAGAAGAAGTCAACGATCAGATGTCGACGTACCGAAAAACCTCTGAATTGAGCCGTTTTAATCAGTCTCGTGATTCTGCGCCGTTCGCGGTTTCTCAACAAACGGCCACCGTTGTTAAGGAAGCGATTCGTCTCAATCATTTGACCTTGGGGGCGTTGGATGTCACCGTTGGGCCTTTGGTTAACCTGTGGGGATTTGGTCCTGAAGCGCGTCGTGATGTCGTGCCGAGTGCTGAGGATTTAGCTGAGCGTAAAGCGCAAACAGGCATTGAGCATTTGTCGGTTGTCGATAACACGTTGATCAAAACCTTGCCTAACCTCTATGTGGATCTATCGACGATCGCGAAAGGTTGGGGCGTTGATGTGGTTGCAGACTATATTCAATCTCAAGGTGTACAAAACTACATGGTCGAAATCGGCGGTGAAATTCGCTTAAAAGGGGTTAACCGTGAAGGTGTGCCTTGGCGTATCGCGATTGAAAAACCGTCGGTAGAAGAGCGTGCTATCCAAGATATTATCGAACCGGGTGATATGGCGATCGCGACTTCCGGTGATTACCGTAACTACTTTGAGCGTGATGGTATTCGTTATTCTCACATCATTAATCCAAAAACAGGCATGCCAATTAACCATAAAGTGGTTTCTGTCACCGTGTTAGACAAATCCTCGATGACAGCAGATGGTCTTGCAACCGGTCTAATGGTGTTGGGTGAAGAAAAAGGCATTGAGATCGCTAATCAAAATAGCATCCCAGTGCTAATGATCGTGAAAACAGATGATGGCTTTACAGAAATCGCTTCTGATGCGTATAAGCCATATTTGAAGAATCAATAAGTGATATAGGTTTGTTGATATGAGTACATTTCTAATTACCTTTGGTGTGTTTGTCGCCGTGATTGCCGCGATGGCAGTGGGCTACATCTTCCAGAAAAAGGTGGTGAAGGGAAGCTGTGGCGGTCTGGGTGCTGTTGGCATTGAAAAAGTGTGTAACTGCCCTGAGCCCTGTGATGCGCGTAAAAAACGCGAAGCACGTGAAGCCGCGCGAGCGGAAAAATTGGCTCAGTGGGACAAAGACCGCATCGCTTAAAATGAAAAACGCCCGCATCGGGCGTTTTCTTTATCGGCTAACTACTTGGTTTCGTCCGTTGGCTTTTGCTTGGTACAAGTAGCCATCTGCTTCTTTGATTTGATTTTCAAGCTCATCTTGCAAAGAAGCCACACCAATACTGATGGTGATATGAATGTTATGCGCTTTGTGTGTAATGGTGGTTTTCTCGACCCGCTGCCTCATGTGCTCTAAGCGAGTGACAAAGTCGTCATAACTTTGGCAAGATTGAATACAAAATTCTTCACCGCCAAACCGCGCGACAATTTCTCCGGGGAAATAAATTTTCAGGATGTTAGCGACCGTTTTTAAGGCGATGTCACCGCCATCATGGCCATAGGTATCATTCACTTTTTTGAAGTGATCAATATCAAGCATCGCAATATGGCGCAATTCACAGCTGTTACAGGACTGACTAAAAAGATAACGACGATTCCAAAGGCCTGTCAGGGCATCTTGGTTAGCCATACGATAGAGCTCGTTGGTTGCTTCTTTCATGTCGAGTATTTGATGGACACGGCAGAAAAACTCTTCCTGATTAAAGGGCTTATAGAGAAAGTCATTCGCGCCTGCTTTCAAAAAGCGGGCAGTCATCGTCCGATCGTCGCTGCCAGACAGCCCTAAAATGGCTAACTTGTTCTTATCGGTATGTACGCGAATTTCACGAATCATGGTGATGCCGTCTTTTTCTGGCATGTCATGGTCGGTGATCACAAACGTCACTTCAGGATGTTGTTTCAGGACCTCGAGCGCTTGAGTGCCATTTTCCGCTTCCAGTGTTTCGATATATTGGTGTTCCAGTAACTGTGTAATGTGCTTTCTCACCACTTTAGAGTCGTCAACCACCAATGCCTTATGCTGACGGTTGTTCGTGAGGCGTTTAATTAGAGGCAACAAGTAGGAAACTGACGCCATACTGTCTTTCAAAATGTAATCCAAAACCCCTTTGGCAAGCACTTTAGAGCGAATCTCTTCGCTAAACATCGCCGTTAGGACGATCACTTTTTGCTGGTGATGTAACGCAAGATCAATCACTTCACCATCTTGACCGTCTGGTAGACAATAATCCAAAACGGCGCAAAGAAACTCGTGATTTTCTGCAAGGAAAGTTTGCGCTTCAGCTAAATTCTCTGCCGCAAAAACGTCATATCCCGCTTGGGAGAGTTGTTGCTGGAGGTAATTACGAAAGGCTCGGCTATCTTCTACAACTAGTATTTTATTACCCAAGGAAGAGGCCTCCGGACCATTATTAACAACTAACATAAATAATATGTAGGACTAACAAAGTTGCCACAAATAAGCGATTTGTTTGTTTGCTAATTGGGCTGAATCTCAAAATAACGACATGCATACGGATTCATTAATGGCGATAGAGAACGATTGAGAATGTCTCAATTGCCTGTATACTGTGTTTTTGTCCAGTTATTGATTGTGTTGTTGTATGTCTACGCAAATGCGAAAAATCATCCATATAGATATGGACTGCTTCTATGCCGCAGTAGAGATGCGTGATAACCCAAATTTCCGCAGCCGGCCTCTGGCGGTTGGAGGGCACGAAAAGCAGCGTGGGGTCATCAGTACCTGTAATTATGAAGCGCGTAAGTTTGGCGTGAGAAGTGCGATGCCAACGGCACAAGCGCTTAAATTGTGTCCTAGTTTGCTGGTTGTGCCTGGGCGAATGCAGGTATACAAAGAGGTTTCAACGCACATTCGCAGTATCTTCTCACGTTACACTTACTTGATTGAGCCACTCTCGCTCGATGAAGCGTATTTAGATGTAACGGATTCCACACAATGTCATGGTTCGGCAACCTTAATTGCTGAAGCGATTCGCCGTGACATTTGGAATGAGCTACAACTCACGGCGTCGGCAGGCGTTGCTCCGATTAAATTTCTCGCCAAAGTGGCCTCGGACATGAACAAACCGAATGGCCAGTTTGTGATTCCACCAGAGCAAGTTCAGAGTGTGATTGATACTTTGCCTTTACAAAAAATCCCTGGGGTTGGCAAAGTGAGTTTAGAGAAGTTGAACCAAGCGGGTTTGTACGTTTGCCAAGATGTGAAAAACAGCGATTATCGTCAGCTACTCAAGCAATTTGGTCGCTTAGGGGCGTCGCTATGGCAGCGCAGCCATGGTATTGATGAGCGAGAGGTGATCGTCGAGCGAGAACGTAAATCAGTCGGAGTCGAGCGCACTTTTACGCAAAATATTGTGACCTATGAACAGTGTTGGCAAGTGATCGAAGAGAAATTGTTTCCCGAGCTGGCCATTCGTTTAGAAAAAGCCAATCCTGAAAAAGCGATCATTAAGCAAGGGATCAAAATGAAATTCGCCGACTTTCAATTGACGACGATAGAGCATGTTCACCATGAGCTCGAACTAGCCTATTTCCGCGAGTTGTTGCAGGACATTCTTCAACGTCAAAAGGGGCGTGAAATTCGCTTACTAGGGCTTAGTGTGATGCTTAAGCCAGAAGAGCAAGCCCGGCAACTTAGCTTGCTCTAATCGCTTTGTGTTGTTGTTTCCCTAGGTCTGATTAGCTTCGTTTACTGACACGCGCGAGTACTTCTCCATAAGGTGCGCGTTCCAACTGCGCAAATCCCTTCAACTTTTTCGCTTTTAGTTGAGTGAGCTTAGGTGTGCTGATCCCACAAAGGAAACGCGTGATGAGCTCTGCACTCAGTGGTTGTGAGGTTTGACTCTGCAACTGAGTAATCCATTCATCAAGCGCTTGCTGAGGAATGTCCGTCAGCATTTCTTTAGGAAGAGTGGCTTGCTGGCCTCGGCATGCTGAGCAGTGGCCGCATTGCTGTGGTGCGTTATGATCGGAAAAGTAGTGCGCGAGCTTATGACCGAGGCACTCACCTGATTCAAAAAAGTGGAGCATATGATGGATCCGTTCGACATCACTTTGCTCTTTGTTTTTGAAGAGTTGATAAATCTGTTCAGTTAGATCCTCTGCGGAATACTCAATCGGCTTTACCGCAAACACGTCCGTCATTTGCTTACTTTCCAGTTCTATCCAGCCTTGTTGATGAAGGTAATCTAGCGCTGCCACACAACGTGACCGTTCGGCATGATAGCGATGCCAAAGTGCCTCGAAATCGGTTTGACACCAGACCCTTGCTTGTGGAGAACAATCAAAAACAGCCTGTAAAAATGCGCCTCGTTCACCCTGAAAGCGCTGCACAATTTCACTAGCAGGACGAAGAAACTTGAAACGATACTCAGCAAAATAGGCGTACATAGGCTCGATCAGGCCAGCCATTTCAAGGTATACCAATAGTGTCTTTAGCGGCAGTTGGCGAATGTTGGTATCGTTAGAAAGGCGGGCGATGATCACCTCCCATCGTTCACCAGAGGCTTGTATTTGTTGGATCACCGAGCTGATGTCATCTCGTTCAGGCGTATCGCCATAAATGAAATTTTCCAGTGTGCTTAACCCGCTTTGATTGGCCAAGACGATGCAATCGGACTTCTGGCCATCTCGACCTGCTCGACCGATTTCTTGGGCGTAGTTTTCAATCGATTTGGGTAAGTCGAAATGGATTACTCGGCGAATATCGGCTTTATCTACCCCCATTCCAAAAGCGATGGTTGCCACGATACAGTCCAGTTGGCCTTGCATAAACTGTGTTTGGATCGTGCTACGCAACTCGTTATCCAATCCGGCATGATAGGCTGAAGCGCGTATGCCTTCGTCTTGCAGCAGGGTAGCAACTTGACTTGCGGTATGTTGCAACGTGACATAGACAATGGTTGGGGCGTTAGGGGCCTGTTGTACTATTTTCAGCAGTGCGTCTGCTTTGTCTTCATTGCGACAAGGGGTCACGTGGAGATCGAGATTGGCGCGATAAAACCCGGTGACAACAACATTGTCCTTTTTGATGGCAAATTTGCGTTGCATGTCTGCTATCACATTTTCTGTTGCAGTGGCGGTCAGCAGCAGAACTTGTGGAATGTTTAATGTCGCTTGATAGCTCGGAAGTTTGAGGTAATCCGGGCGGAAATTATGCCCCCACTCTGAAATACAGTGTGCTTCATCCACTACCAGTAATGAGATCGGTACTTGGGCGATGAACTGTCGGAAACGTTCGTTCTTGAGGCGCTCGACAGATATCATCAGTATTTTTATTTCCCCGGCATTAACCGCTTGCATAATCGCCTGTGTTTGTTCTTTGCTTTGGCCAGATTCGATGGCTGCTGCAGCAATACCTTTGCTATGCAGAAAAGCCAACTGATCTTTCATTAAGGCAATGAGCGGTGAGACCACCAGAGTTAAGTGGGGGAGGTGCAAAGCGGGTAATTGATAACAAAGAGATTTACCAGAGCCAGTTGGGAAAATGGCGGCCGCAGAATGGCCAGTCAGTACCGCATCGACGACTTGCTGTTGGCCTTGGCGTAATGCCTCAAAACCAAAGATATGGTGTAACGTATCGCGAATGTCATGTTGCATCGTTGGGATGGCTCTTGCTCGGGAAATCAGAGTGCAATCATACCGAGAAAGTGCGTTTTTCTCACCTTCAAGATGGGGTGAAAAAGTATGATGTTTCGCGTCTCTACGTCCAAGGACGGTAATTTGGTCGTGTGGATAGAGGCTAATAATGGGACAAGAGTTGTGACAATTTACTGACAAAATACACATCACCAACTGTTATAGTTCGGCAAAAAACAATTAAGGGAAAGTCATGAAAAAGCTGGCCATCTTTCTTCCACTGGTTGTGACCACTTCGGTTCATGCAGCGCAGTGTCGTGTCGATATCAAAAATGAAGTTCGCCTAGATGGTGAAGTCTTGGAAATTCATCAAACCAACGGCGACAAAGCCGTGGTGGATGCAAGCAACAATCTTTACATCCATGGTGAGAAAATCGAGCTCAACGGTGATCAACAAGCGGCCATTGAAGAGTATCGCGAAAACCTTAATGCTTATCTGCCTAGAGCGAAACAAGTGGCGGAAGAGAGCTTAGCGCTGGCGAACGACATCATTGATGATATTGCCGTTAGCCTTGATGCACCCGACGCATTTGATAACGTGAAAACGGCGGTAAAAGACTTTTTTACCGATGTTGAATCTCGGTATTACAAAGATGGTGATTTGATTTTACCTGCAGAAAGCTTTGCTTCTATGACGGAGTCTTGGCAGGATGACTTCCAACGAGCGCAAGAGATCTTCAACAAAGAGTTTATCAGCAGTGCGTTTGACGCGATGTCGAGCAAAATGAAGCAAGAAGGCGGTTTGAATCTGTCTGCGATGTCGGAAAGCATGACCGAGTTGAAGCAGAAAGTGCAAGAGCGTTTGCAGCAGCACAGCAAAGAAATTGAACAACAAACTCAGGATTTTTGTGACTCGTTAGACGATATGGCCGTACAAGAGCAAGATTTGCTGAAGAAGATTCCAGAGTTGAAAAACTATCAGGTATTTACCATCTAATTCCGCTAATTTCGTAACAAAGAGAGCACCCTTCGAGGTGCTCTCTGGTTTTACAGACGCTTGTGTTTAGCGGGCATTCATTTGCGTTAATTTATCTCCCACAGGTTTGGAGAAATTGAAACCATCATGCTTATCCCAATTGATTGACCAAGTCATCACGCCACCAAAATTCGGGTAGTTGAACGCCGGTTTCACCGTGGAACATTTTGTGCCTAATGTTAAACAATCTAGTGCATCTAGGATATTTTGAGTCGGCGCTTGGCCAGAGTTAGCTGAGCTTGGCCCTGAAGGAAGGCCAATGGCCACCTGGTCGTCGCGAAGCGGCTCAAAACGAGTACCATCGGCGAGTTCAAACCCTTCAATCAACATCTTAGATTGCGCAACCATCATATCGACAGAGCCTTCAGGAGCGGCGCCCGGTAGGTAAGGGTTGGGTAATCCACCATTGTTGTAGAGCTGAACATGAAGTAAGTCGAGTGTGCTGCGAGTAGCATTAATGACCGGAATGTAGGCTCCCCAAATTCCGCTGTAGGCCACCATACCGCCTTGAGCGTAAGGATGTTCTGGTGCCATGGTGAGGTACATGTCACCACCGATATTTTGTTCAATTTGCAGTAGGGCCCTGCCCAATCGCGCCTGAATTTGCGAACCGTGAACAAGGTTTGAGCCACTTTCAAGATCCACATCGAGTCCATCAAAGCCCCATTCTTTGATCAGTTCGGTTAAGCTAGAAACAAAATTCGCTTCATCTTGATCGGTATTCAGAGTAATGGTGCCTTCTGCTCCGCCAAGGGAAAGTACAAACTTTTTACCTTGCGCCTGCAGTGCCGCCATATCTTGTTTGAACTGGAGCGGATCAAGCGGCGCACAACTGCTGTAAATATCCCCTGAGTAAAGGTTGAAGTGGACCGTGCCATTGCTGTTGCGATCGTTTTCTGCAAAGGCAATATCAATCACATCCCATGCGTTTGACATGTCAGCGAGACGTATCGGACAGCCAGCCCCATTCACAAAGTTGTGCCAGTAGCCAATCAGTTTGTGGCGTTTTTCCGACTGTTCAACCACCTTGATTGCCGCCGCTTCCGAGAGCGCTTGATTACCCGCTAAATCGACCGCTTGAGCACTGACGCTAAAGTTGCCGATCGCCGCTGGTGTCCAAGAAACAGAGTACGGAGCGCTATTGTCGGTTGCAATCACACTGCCGTTGACGACAAAGTCGACTTGCTTAATCGCGGAAGTGAGGGAGGTCGCATCGGCACTTAGGGTCACGTTTTTACCCAAACCAACCGTTTGGCCAGCCGTTGGTGAAGTGAGCGTGACGACAAGCGCTTGATCACTTACTGTGACATTGATCACCGACTCACTCACGTTATTGTCGTTGTCGGTTGCGATCGCTTTTAGCTGATTGGCTCCAACGAAAGTTGCACTCCAAGTCTGTGCGTAGGGAGGCTGAGTCACCACACCTAAGCTCGAATTATTCGCGAAAAACTCGACTTGGGTGACGCTGCCGTCTGCGTCGCTGGCATCGGCGCTGAGGGTGAGGCTACTGCCTGCGAGCACCACCGCACCGTCATTGGGGGAGGTAATGGTAATTTGCGGTGGGGTTGAGCACGCGCCCAATCCACTCCAAGCATCTTGCCAGTATTGGCCTACCCCAGGCTCGTAAGCCCAAGCGGCATCAGAAGAACACCAGCCTGCGACATCGCAACGGTATTTTTGATTGAGATTGGAGACCAACGTATCCGCTTCGTAGCGTGTGCCAGCAAGATAAGGAACTGCATCCGCGCAGCCGCCAGAATGGCTGCCACTGACAACCAATGAGACGTTTTGGCTCATGGTGGTTAAATTGGCATCATCGGTCGCTTGTGCTTTGAATGTATGGGTGCCCGCAACCGCATTCCAGAGGTACTCGTAAGGCGCGTTGGTATCCACAAAGACCGATTGATTATCGATGAAGAACTCCACTTGCGTCACGATGCCATCGCTGTCTGCCGCTTGAGCGCTCACGATTAAGCTGTCTTTATCGCTCAGTGTTTCACTTCCGGTTGGGCTGGTCAGAGAAACCGTTGGTGGCGCAAGCTCTCCTTGGGGTAACACGCTGATATTAACGTTGGTGGACTGGGTTGCCCCTTCATTGTCCGTGGCAATGGCCGTTAATTGAGAGGTACCTTTCACCGCTGTCCATGGGGTTTCAAATGGTGCTTGTGTGACCACCGCAATCACTTGTGTTCCTGCAAGAAACTCGACTTGGCTAACTTGGCCATCCTCATCACTGGCATTCGCCAACAAAGTGATGACTGCGCCTTCAGGAATTTCTGCATTATTGGTTGGAGAAGAGAAGGCGATGCTTGGTGGTAGATTACCTCCGCCGTGGTCACATTGGCCAAGAGATTTCCATGCCTCCCAAGGGCCAGAGTTCGTGATGGGATCATTGCCTTGAGTCCAGTAGGCGGCTTCGAATGCTTGGTTCTCTTTTTGAACTTGACTACCGGATGTGTAGATCTCGCTGCTATTCCATGTCGCTAGGCTTTGGCAGTTATAAGCCTGCGCTTGATAGCTGACGCCAAGCGCACTGATCAGCGCGCTTGATAACAAAGTGACTCTCATTTTTCTCTCCATTAATAAAAAACATCTCAAGAGTAATAAGTAGCCAAGTTAGAGAGTTTTGCAGGCTAAATTGCTGATTAAATGATATTTACTCCCTCGATATCACGTACAGTTCACTGATGTAACAGCACTCGACATGAATTTTTCGGCGCACTTCAAGGTGTTTTATGGAAAGGAAAGCTGGTGTGTATGCCAAATTTTACGATGTGATTGTCTGATATTTTCGTTAAGTGTCGAGTTATTGACCAGTTGAAGATTGTTATGCCAAACATGTTTCTGTATCGTACTAGGCAACTAGTTCATAAGTGCAGTTAGGTCGTATGTCACAGCAAACAACTTCTCAACCGAGGGAACACTTTGGTTCTCGATTAGGCTTTATTCTAGCGGCAGCGGGTGCGGCTGTTGGCTTAGGGAATATTTGGGGTTTCCCGACACAAGCCGCCTCAAATGGTGGCGGTGCTTTCCTTTTAGTTTATTTAGTCATGATTTTGATCGTTGCTTTTCCAATGCTTGTGGTGGAGATGGCGATTGGTCGTCATGGGCAAGCAAACCCCGTCGACAGTATGCGCGCACTCACCAGTCACCCTGTTGGTAAAAAAGTTGGTGGGCTGGTTGGTTGGATTGGCCTGAGTGTGCCAAGTGCCGTGTTGGCATTTTATTCGATTGTCGGCGGTTGGATCATCTGCTTCATGCTAGGCGCAATCACAGACTTGCTCGGCATGGAAGCGGCGACGGCATGGTTCAAAGGATTCAGTGTTGAGCGCAACCTTTTCGGTACGATGACTTTTTATGTGCTCACTATTTTGATCGTTCAAGGTGGCGTGAAACAAGGCATTGAAAAGTGGTCAACCCGCTTAATGCCAGCTCTGTTTGTGCTCTTTGCTGTGCTGTTTATCTATATCATGACGCAAAATGGCGCGATGGAAGGGCTAAAACACTATCTAGTGCCTGATTTCGACAAGGTGTGGGATAGAAAACTGATTCTAGCTGCAATGGGACAAGGTTTCTTCTCGTTAACCATCGGTGGTTGCTCAATGTTGATCTACGGTTCGTACCTAAGTAAAAAAGAGAACTTACCGAAGATGGCCATGAATGTCACATTGGTGGATACTGCTGTGGCCTTTATTGCCGGTTTGGTTGTGCTTCCTGCGATGTTTGTTGCGATGCAAAAAGGGGTGCAAATCTATGCGGAAGATGGCTCTTTACTGAGCTCAGATACGCTGGTGTTTACCGTGCTACCACTGATGTTTGATAGCTTGGGGCTTCTCGGTCAGATATTTGCCGTGGTGTTTTTCTTGCTGCTGACGATTGCCGCACTCACTTCTTCCATCTCCATGCTGGAGTGCCCTGTGGCGCTTGTGGGTGAACGTTTTAATACCAAACGCAGCACCACGAGCTGGGTCTTGGGAGGGCTAATTGCCCTGTTCAGTGTGGTGATTGTGTACAACTTCGGTGCGCTGTTTGGGCTGGTGGCAACCGTCGCGACACAATATTTGCAACCAATGGCCGCGCTGCTATTCTGCTTGTTTGGTGGTTGGGTGTGGAGTCGTCACAGCAAAATCAAAGAGCTTGAGCAGGGCAACCCTGAGTTCACCTTGGGTTGGTTTGGCAAAGTTTGGCCTTCGTATGTGAAGTTCGTTTGTCCTGTGCTGGTGGCTACAGTGATTTGGGCTTCCTTTGGTTAAAGCCAGAGAGCAGTAGATAAAAAAGCTTGATGCGGTGGCATCAAGCTTTTTACGTTAATAGGATCTAGAGGCTCGAACTTATCGAAACTGCCCAGCATCGGGCAAAAACTCAAAACCCGCGGTGGCCAATTTGGCTTCTAATGCCGCACGATCAATATCGAAATAACGCACGAGTTTATCGAGGTCACCGGCAAAATCGTCACGCAGCTTCATGTTGACGATGCTCATCAACATGATCGGATCCATGGATGCAAAGTTTGCTAAGTTCATCAATCAGTCCTCAAAATCTGAAATGAGCAAGTTGGCGGCGGCAAAAGCGGCTTTCTCACGTGTTTCTTTAGGTAGTGATTCATCTGCGGCAATATCATTCAGCGCTTTGACTGCACACGAGATGGCCTGTGGAATGTACCCTTGATCACCACTACCAATTTGAGCATAAAGCTCACGAACTAACTCACAACAGCCGTATACTTGCATGGCGTTTTCCTTGAACTTAAACAAATGATAACTGCTCTCAAATATACACAGTGTGGTTTTGAAACTCAAAGCTCAGAGTTGTTTTGGCGCAAGTTAATTACCCCTCTGAGCAAAGATTCATCAACGCAATTGCTGTTCAAGTTGTTCGATGACTTCAGGGGCCAGTTGTAACTGCTTCGCAAGTTCTTGCAAATACGCTTTTTCCATAAAGCTTTGTTCGTCTGCGATGATCAGCGAGGCAAGGTAAATTTCACTTGCTTGCTGTGGTGATGTCGCCAACTTGGCAATGTCGGTGGGGTCGAGGGGCTTTTGCAGCTCTTGTTGAACGAGTTGTCGCACCTGTTCATCGGCGTTCATCTCACTGAGTGCTTGCTCAATCTGGGCCATTTCCTGCTGGTCAATATGACCATCTGCTTTGGCCATCGCAATCATCGCTTTGATGATCAGCACTGAGTGGTGATTGTCTTGTGGATTGTAGGCTTCCGTCACGCCAATGTTTGGTTGAGTTCCTTGCCAGTCGTTGTAAACCTTATAAGCCAACGCGCCTAAGGCCGCGGCGCCACCAATTTTGAGCGCATTCTTGCCAAGCTTCTTGGCCATCTTTCCGCTTTTTTTAGAACCCATCAGCATGCCGATGAGGCCGCCACCCAATGCGCCAGCACCGAGTGTTTTGAGTTGGCTAGCGTTGGTGTTGTTTTTGAGGTTTTGGGTCTGTTTGTTCAATGCCTCTGAACCTTGTTTTAAAAGATCGGAGTTGAGGGCTTGATTGAGAAGGCTTTTTAGATCCATGACGACTCTCCTGACTAAACATAAGGTAAGCATAAAGGGAGAAATCTGAACCAAAGATTAATAGAAAAGGGATTGGCCTTGACCAATCCCTTTTAACTGTTGTTATAACACTGAACTCGGTGTTATTTCAGTTGTGCTTTGATGTACTCAACGATATCCGCCATCGCGACAGGTGTCTTTTCACCAGAACGACGGTTCTTATACTCAAAGTGACCTTCGTCCATGCTGCGATCGCCAATCACGATAGTGTGAGGGATACCGATCAGTTCCATATCAGAGAACATGACGCCTGGGCGCTCTTTACGGTCATCGAACAGCACTTCGATACCCATCGCTGTCAGCTCTGCGTATAGTTTCTCTGCAGCTTCTTGAACGCGCTCAGATTTGTGCATGTTCATTGGAACGATAGCCACTTGGAAAGGCGCGAGTGCATCTGGCCAAATGATGCCGTATTTGTCGTTGTTTTGTTCGATAGCCGCAGCAACCACACGAGAAACACCGATACCGTAACAGCCCATCTCTAGGATCACGTTTTTACCGTTTGAATCGAGAACGCCACAGTTCATCGCTTCAGAGTACACATTACCGAGTTGGAAAATGTGACCCACTTCGATACCACGTTTCAGCATCAATGTGCCTTTTCCACATGGGCTTGGATCGCCTTCGACGACGTTACGTAGGTCAGCAACTTGGCCAAGCTCCACATCACGACCCCAGTTAATACCGAAGTAGTGTTTGCCATCGATGTTTGCGCCCGCACCGAAATCGCTCATAACAGCAACCGAGCGGTCAACGATGAATGGTAGTTTAAGGCCAACAGGGCCAAGAGAACCTGCACCTGCGCCAATCAGTTCACGCATTTCTTCTTCTGTTGCCATCTCTAAAGGCGTTGCCACTTCAGCAAGGTTTTCTGCCTTGATTTCGTTGAGTTCGTGATCACCACGGATGATCAGTGCAACGATAGGCGCTTCAATTGCGTCCGACGCTTTAACGAATAGCGTTTTAACGGTTTTCTCGATTGCGATACCGTGCTGTTCAACCAGTTCAGCGATGGTTTTAGCGTTTGGCGTATCCACTAGCGTCATCTCTTGAGTTGGCGCTGCACGCTCAACCGCAGGAGCAACGGCTTCTGCTTTTTCGATGTTGGCTGCGTAATCTGATTCCGTTGAGAAGGCGATCAGGTCTTCACCACTTTCAGCCAGTACGTGGAACTCTTGAGAGCCGTTACCACCGATCGCACCTGAATCTGCAAGAACAGGTCGGTATTCAAGACCCATGCGGTCAAACGCTTTGCAGTAAGCATCGTGCATTGCTTGGTAAGATTTTTCCAGACCAGCTTTGTCGATATCGAAGCTGTACGCATCCATCATGCAAAATTCACGTGAACGCATCACACCAAAACGTGGACGACGCTCATCGCGGAATTTGGTTTGGATTTGGTATAAGTTGATCGGTAGCTGTTTGTACGAGCTCACTTCGTTTCGTACAAGCGCAGTGATTACTTCTTCTGCTGTTGGGCTGAGTACAAACGGACGAACATGGCGGTCAGTAAAGCGAAGAAGTTCCGGGCCCATTTTTTCAGAGCGGCCAGTCTCTTCCCATAGTTCAAACGGCTGCACAACGGGCATCAAGGTTTCAATTGCACCTGCATTGTCGATCTCTTGACGAACGATGTTTTCGACTTTACGCAGTACACGTAGACCGGTAGGCAGCCAGGTGTAAAGACCTGAAGCCAGCTTACGGATCATACCTGCACGTAGCATGAGCTGATGGCTCACTACTTCTGCGTCGTTTGGAGTCTCCTTCAGAGTAGAAAGAAGATATTTACTGGTACGCATTCTATGGTATCCGTTTCATCATGGTTTGAATAACCCCTCAAAAGTGAGGGAACAAAATTAAGCTGACTATGATATCAGCCATTTGTGATTGTCAAAAGCGTTCGATGCGGCTAACCGTCACTATCTTATCTTGGATAATGAATTTGACGTTCAAATCGAACAAATTTACCGCATATTCTTTCTCATCCGGTTTGTTTTTCTTATAGGCAGGGCGAGGATCTTGTGCCAAGACTTGCGCGATGACCTGTTTCTCTAGCGTCCCTTTGGGTCGTGTCGCCAATAGCGCATCCGCTTCACTGGAGAAGATCACGAGTGAGCGCTCGGGTTCTGACTCTGCGTAGCCCCCGACGGCATCGGAAATCGCGTCGGAATAGGGGATGTAAGGTTTGATATCAATGATTGGGGTCCCGTCCACCAAATCCACACTGCCAAGATCGAGATAGACCTGATCGCCTTGTTTAGTTATCCCTTTCATTTCCACCGCTGACATGCCAATGCCGTTGGGGCGAAACGTTGAACGGGTGGCAAATACACCCATGCGCTCATTGCCACCTAGGCGAGGAGGGCGAACGGTGGGTTTCCAACCCGCGGCCAAGTTTTGATCAAACAAAAACAGCAACCAAACGTGGGAAAATTGCGCCAAACCTCTTACTGACTCGGGGGTATTGGCACTGCCCACCAGTTTTACCCGTGCCGTCGCAGCAGGAACCAAGCGAGGTTGTCTGGGTACCGCGAATTTCTCTTTATAGGGGCTCTCAATAAAGCCAATAGGATCAATGGAGTGCATAGTGAGTCAAATAAAAACAACAGATGGACTGAAAAATATCACAGTTTTCTCTTGCATTTCTTGTTGATAATAATTATTAATTAATATGTTATAACATAACAATTGTTGGAGAGGGAAAAATGAAACCAGGAATCCATCCTGAATATCGCAAAGTCGTGTTCCACGACACCAGTGTCGATCACTATTTTGTGGTTGGTTCGACCTTGCAAACTGACCGCACCATCGAATGGGAAGATGGCCAAACCTACCCTTACTTCACCATTGAAGTCTCCTCGGAATCACATCCGTTTTACACCGGTAAGCAAAGAGTGGTGCAAAAAGAGGGGCGCGTGGCGAACTTCAATCGTCGTTTTGCTCAGTTTGGTTCGAAAGAAGGTTAAGAAATGAAAGTACTTAAGTCACTGAAGAGCGCAAAAGCGCGTCATCCAGATTGCCAAATCGTCAGACGACGTGGTCGTTTATACGTTATTTGCAAAAGTAATCCACGTTTTAAAGCAGTACAAAAATAAAACGACGGTGCGCGACATTGGCTGGAATAGCCTTCAGAATTGAATGGTTATTTATATCGTATAGTGTTGGTTTGTTTGCTTATTTATAATTCCAGTTAATATCAATAAACTGGTTTATAAGGCCATGTTTTAAACATTAATTGGTTAATAATATCGCTATCGGAAAAGTTTTGTAACATTTGTAATTTCGTTTTCCCTCTCTTGTCGAGTAACCTGCCCAGGCTTTTGACATTTTTGTCACAAATGCACAGGAAAAACTACAAGGAGGGAACAGATGAGTTCATCTGCTTCGATTAAGCAAACTTCACCTAAGAAACCGCTCTTTACGCGCTTTCTAGACACGGTTGAATATTTGGGGAACTTGTTACCCCACCCAATCACACTTTTCGCCATCTTCTGTTTGGCAATCTTAATTTCTTCTGGCATCGCGGGCTATTTTGAAGTCTCCGTTGTCGACCCTCGCCCTGAGGGGGCCAAGGGCCGCGCTGCTGACGGTATGATTCACGTTGTGAGCTTACTTAACGCAGACGGACTAGAGCTGATCGTGACCAATCTCGTTAAAAACTTTGTCGGCTTTGCTCCTTTAGGCACAGTACTAGTGGCCATGTTGGGTGTTGCGATTGCAGAACACTCAGGTCTACTTTCTGCGGCCATGCGTGGCATGGTGATGGGTGCGTCTAAGCGCATGGTGACCGTCACTGTGGTCTTTGCAGGTATCATTTCGAATACTGCATCTGAGCTTGGTTATGTGGTTCTGATTCCGCTTGCGGCGATGTTGTTCCACTCACTCGGTCGTCACCCTCTTGCGGGCTTGGCTGCTGCGTTTGCGGGTGTGTCTGGTGGTTACTCGGCAAACTTGTTGATCGGTACGGTGGATCCACTGCTTTCAGGGATTACTGAAACGGCAGCAAAAATGATCGACCCTACATACACGGTTGGTCCTGAAGTGAACTGGTACTTCATGTTCGCGTCGACGTTTGTTATTTCATTCTTGGGTGCTTTTGTCACCGAGAAAGTCGTTGAGCCTAAACTGGGCAAATACAACGTTGAGGAAGCCGCAGAAGATCTCTCAAACGATAAGATGGGCAGTCTCACTGACGTTGAGAAAAAAGGTCTGAAACTGGCGGGTGTTGCGGTATTAGTGGTATCGGCATTACTTGCTTGGACGATTGTTCCAGCTGACGGTGTGTTGCGCTCTGACGCAGGTACGGTAGCGGGTTCACCATTCCTTAAGAGTATTGTGGCGTTTATCTTTGTCTTCTTCGCTATCCCTGGCTTTGTTTACGGCAAAGTCGTTGGCACGATGAAGAATGACCGCGATGTGATTGATGCGATGTCAAAATCCATGTCTTCAATGGGTATGTACATTGTGTTGGTGTTCTTTGCTGCTCAGTTTGTTGCTTTCTTTAAGTGGACTAACTTCGGTCAAGTTTTCGCGGTGGCGGGTGCCGATTTCCTACAGACCATTGGTCTTACTGGCCCGATGCTGTTCTTTGCCTTCATCCTTATGTGTGGTTTCATCAACTTGATGATTGGTTCTGCCTCTGCTCAGTGGGCGGTCACCGCACCGATCTTTGTTCCAATGTTGATGCTGGTGGGTTATGCACCTGAAACGATTCAAGCGGCATACCGTATCGGTGACTCCGTGACGAACATCATCACGCCGATGATGAGCTACTTCGGTCTGATCCTCGCGGTTGCCACTCGCTACATGAAGAACATGGGTATCGGTACACTGATCTCTGTGATGCTGCCGTACTCTATCGTCTTTATGGTGGGTTGGAGCTTGTTGTTCTACGTATGGGTATTTGTGTTTGGTTTGCCAGTCGGCCCAGGCGCGGCAACGTACTACACGCCATAAGCCTTAACTCGACATCTCGACTCGAAACAAAAGCCTGCGAATATCGCAGGCTTTTTGTATTGGATGAACCAAGGCTAGAGCTGAGCTTGATAACGAATTATCGCTTAGCCAAAATGCGATCCAAATGATTGGCAAATTCGCGGCGTTCGGTTTGCGAGAGAGCCGCAGGGCCGCCAGTCTGGATTCCACTTGAGCGCATGGTTTCCATAAAGTCACGAATGTTAAGGCGCGCTTTGATGGTGTCTTTAGTATACAACTCACCACGTGAACTTAAGGCGAGTGCGCCTTTGGTGATCACCTCATCGGCGAGCGGAATATCAGAAGTAATCACCAAATCGTTTGGTTCCACACGTTTGACGATCTCGTTATCCGCAATGTCGAAGCCGGCAGGCACTTGCAAACTGTGGATGTTGGGCCTTCTTGGTACTGGTACAACGTGATTAGCGACAAAGGTGCATTCGACACCGGTTCGCTCTGCTGCGCGGACAATGGTTTCTCGAATCACTTTTGGACAGGCGTCGGCATCAACCCATATCTTCATTGGTTTTTCTCTTTTAGTTGTGCTTCTAATGCATCGATACGGGCTGCCAGCTTCAGGACGGTCGCTTCGAGTTGGGCAATGCGTTCCGCATCTTGATGGGTTTGACTTGCTACTTCGATCTTCGGTACTCGCTGGGCGCTCTTCCAGCTTTTGATAGCGGCTATGATCGCAGGCATGGGGATCGATGTTTTTAATCGTGCTTTCACGAGCGCGACAGACGGCTCTTTTCCTTGTTGCTGAAGCTGTTCAAGCACCGCTTCCAGCTCTTTGGTGACATCTTGAGTTAACATTTTTTCTTCCTGATAACGATATGTTTATCATGATACGTGGCACTAAGGTTTTTGGCGAATAGCAATTTCGGTAATCGCGTGTGAGAGATCTCTTACACAGCTTGTGCGAGAAAGCTAATTTATCGTAAGAGGAATGGTTATCAAAAGAACCTAACCTAATGATTAATAAGGAATGTTAATGCGATGTAATGGTTTGCATAAGCGTTTTTCTTTGCCGGTGGATTGCTCCGTTCAAGAAAAAGAGTAAATTAAACCTTGTCGGAAGGATGCTGACACGGAACAGGAAACGCCAAGGATTTGGTTATCGTCAGGAAGACGATTTGGTTGCTCAGGATGAGGAATCAAGCAAGGAGCGAAGGACATTGTAGGAAGCAATCACTAATAGGATGTTGGTGACGAAGGAACGACAATGGACACCTCGAGGATGGAGGTCAGGACAGTATCAGGACGATACCAGGGACACCGCTCAAGGAACAAGTGATGTGCGCTAACGGGGATAGTTAGCTGTTAGGAAGATTAGGACACCGCTAGGACGGCGAAGTAAGGAATAGCTGAAGGATTCAGCCACTATTATGGATGATGCAGGGAGCATTATTAGTAGCCGGACTGCTGCGAGTAAGACTATAGCCCCGATACGAAAGTGTCGGGGCTTTTCTTATCGTCATCTCTTCACACTCTCTACCGTCAGATCGATATAAGTATTTTATAAACAACGTTAAAAAACAATCTGGATCAATAACTCTTTGTTCAAGTTGGTTTAATTTTTCGGCTTCTCAATTGGGCGTAACGGATTTGCAACGCGCTAAATCGGTACCGCCATATCAAGGATAGAATGTGACCATAGTAACTCGAAGGACATTACTCCTTCCTTACAATGAATCATTAAAGCTCGAATTCGTGATGCTAAATTGCTGCGCGAAGAATCGTGCGCAGCTCAATGGTCCATACACGGTTGCCAATGCCAAGCTTCTGTTTGATAAAGTATTGAATGATAAAACGATCCATGCCAGAGCTGTATTGGATAACTACAATCGCGAATACATGGGGCATGTCTATATCGCGCATTTAGATAGTCAACCTGAACTGGAGTTCATGTTTGATAAATCGTACTGGGGGAAAGGGATCGCCAGCGAAACATTGAAGGCGTTTGTGCCCAAAGCGATGCATGAATTGCAGTTGGAGAGCTTAACGGCACACATCAAACCTCAGAACATCGCTGCAATCAAAGTACTCACCAAGCTGGGCTTTTATGATGTTTCCCAGCTTAGTCAGTGCAATGCGCTCGTGACAATGCGTTTTACATCCGATGAGGTGGCAGGAAAAAGTTCAGCGGCCTGAATCCTGTCATCATCAGTTGCCCTTGATAGCAGTCGTCACCGAGCGCTGAAAACTCAAATAAATAAACAGTATGCCAACGCCAGCTTCCCTCTGGCGTTTTTAATTTGTGCCCGCCAAACGCAACACTAATGAGTTGTAACTCCAGTTGGTCGCATTTGCGTGCTATCGCAGCCTTGGCCAGTTCCGATTGGCGACGTTGTTGCCAAAAGAGAAAACAGAAGAAACACAATCCTAAGATGGCAAACAAATCACCGACCATGGTTTATCCTTTTGTAGCCTGTTGTAGATTTAAAAGTGCATTGGCCAGCTCTGGTGATGGGCTGGAGTGCAGCAGAGGCAATAGCACCATTCTGAGCTGTGGAAGCATCACTAAGTCGGCAAACAGCTGGTTGAACAGGTTTTGATTACCCGTTTGTGCCAAACGAACCAAAAAGAGCTGTGCGACCTCCGTTTCAGCCAACCAATGCCAAGCGCGACCGGCAATACCAATCAACACTTCCTGATGGCTCAATCTAGGACTGGCGAGCAGTGTGTTCAGCAGGGGTTTCACTTGTGCTTGCTCTGCGCCTGACAGCGCACGAATCAGCGCAGAGAGCAAAAACAGATCAGGGTGTGGCTTGGCGATTTCACCTTCAGTGAGCTCGATTAAGCGGGCTGTTAGCTTTTCAGGCAAGGTGACATGCTCTAACGCACCAAGCAGAGCATACAATGGGGTTGAAGGAAGGTGCGCCAGTGCCTTGCGTATTAGCACGCCATTTTGCTCTTGATCCAATCGAGCACAGATGTCGGTAATGCCCTGCAAGCCAACGGTTTGCCAGTTTTCCCAACCCAATTTCCCTTGGAAATAGATTTGGGCGTGTTCGTAATATTGGCTGGTCGGTAACTGCAATTGCGCGCGCACCAAGCTATGAAACACCGCCATTTTGTCTTCAGAAGGCTTAAACGTATAAGGATTATTCGCCAACTTCTGTTGCTGTTCTTCACTCATTTCTTGCGATAAACGCGTTCCCATCGCTTCTACGACAAATTTAATGAAGTTGCCGATGTCGGCTTGCTTCAATAGACCACGCTCGTCGAGTTCAAATTTCAAAAACCAAATCCATGGTTGCTTTTGCTCATTCCAATACACAATCGCCAAATTGGCTTTCCGTTGCAGAGGGTAAGGATAAGGCGCTGAGCCTTTTTCTATCTCGGCAAATTGCGTTTGGCTGATTGGATTGATACGGCGGCCCAAATCATAAATGGCGTATTGGCAGTCGCTGGCGGTAAGGAGTTGACTGAGAGTGTGTATGGTATCCATGAAGCATGTTGTCCTAACTTTATTTCTTCAATAAATGGTATCATTCGCGGCTAATTCAAGGTTCGGAATGTAAAGATTAATGACAAACACCTCAACTTTGACGGGATTATTGCGACAACTTGAGCTGGAGCTGAAACGTTTAGGCTGGTGGGATGAAATACCCCCAGAGCCTGCATTGTTGCAAAGCGAAATGCCTTTTGCGGTCGACACGTTAGCGCCGCAACAATGGTTGCAGTGGATCTTCATCGCTCGCATACAGCAGATGATGGTGCAAGGAGCGTCACTGCCGAAGGGGTTTCTGCTCACCCCTTATTTTGAAGAAGCTTGGAAAGAACAGCGTGATACACAAACGTTGTTGAGTATTTTGCGTACGATTGATGAGGTAAGCCAGTAATGCTGGAGATTGTGTATCAGGATGACTATTTTGTGGCCGTGAATAAACCGGCGGGCATGCTTGTGCATCGCAGTTGGTTGGATAAACATGAAACGCAGTTTGTAATGCAGACATTGCGTGATCAAATTGGTCAGCATGTTTTTCCGCTTCATCGCTTGGATCGTCCAACCTCCGGGGTGTTGGTTTTTGCACTGTCCTCTGAAGTCGCATCTCAGGTTATGCCCATGTTTGCCGGACAGGAGATGAGCAAAACCTACCATGCGATTGTGCGCGGCTGGATAGAGGAAGAAGGGGAGCTAGACTACGCGTTGAAGGTTGAACTGGATAAGATTGCGGACAAGTTTGCTTCGCAAGAGAAGGAAGCACAAGACGCGATTACGCTCTACAAACCACTGGCCAAAGTGGAAGTGCCTTATTCAACGGGCAAGTTCCCAACGACCCGCTATGGGTTAATGGAGCTCAAGCCGAAAACCGGTCGTAAGCATCAACTTCGTCGCCATATGGCGCATCTTCGTCATCCGATCGTGGGGGATACCACTCATGGTGATGGCAAACACAACAAGCTGTTCCGTGAAGAGTTTGAAGCGCCGAGATTGCTGCTGCACGCCTCTGAACTCAGATTTGTCCATCCGTATACACAGCAAGAAGTGGTGATTCGAGCAGAGGTTGATAAAGTTTGGCAACAGTTGTTTGAACGTTTTGAGTGGCCAAGCACCTTGCTTACCGCCAGTCACTGATTCACTCATACTAGGGTGAGCACAGTAAAAAGGGTTGATGTCATATCAACCCTTTGCCATTTATGCAGTTTTAAACCAATGAGGCGAGCTTCGCTTATTTGAGTTTTTCGAGATCCGCTTCAATTTCGGCAATTTTGCTCGCCACCACTTTCTCAAGATGCTTCAGATCGGTGAGGATCTTTTGTTTGATATCCACATCTTCTTGTTTGGGTGGCTTGGTGATTTTATTTAGCTCATCAATGACTAAAGTGAGGTTGCGATTAATTTCCGTGACTTCTTTATATTGATGACTACCGCTATCAACTAAGACATTTTTGACTTGTCGTGGATACTTGAATTTCACGCTTTTGGCAAAAAACTCGCCTTTTTGCTTGTGGAAATAGATTTTTAATACGTCTTTGTGCGCTTCCTGACGTAGTGAATAGCGTTCAATCTGGCTAGGATCATGAATACCCAGTCCAGTGAGGTGTGGATACATAAGCGACCTCTATTTAGGTATGACTGTTAAGATTCAATGTAGCAGTCAAATCATGTGGTAGATAGCTGATAATCCGACCAATTGACTAAGTTGTGCACGAGATCGCGCTCGGTATCCTTGGTGAAAAAATCCCTCAGCAGAGCATGCTGAGGGATTTATCAAAAGCAGAATTTTATGATGACGTTAAGGGGCGAGTTCGGCGATATTGTGAATCAGTTTTTCACGTAACTGAAGTTCTTGCTCTTCACTGAGTCGTCCGCCATTCTCACTAGTAAGAATAAATAAGTCTTCCGCTCGCTCACCTATGGTGGTGATTTTTGCCCCATGTAAGTTAAATCCCATATCAGCGAAGGTCGCGCCTGTAATCGCAAGTAGCCCCGGTGTATCGAGCGCCACCAGTTCCATCAAGGTGCGTTTTTTACTCTTCGTGGGTAGGAAATCCACTTTGGTTTTCACTTTGAAATGTTGCAACTTATAAGGCGTACGACGGGTTTTAACTTTGGTGGGACGACCATCAGTTAGCACGTGCATCAGATGTTTGATGACCGCTTTGTGATTGTCGACGTCGATCGCTTGGCCGTGTTGGTCAAGTACCATAAAGGTATCGAGTACGTAACCGTCTTTGCTGCTCATGATCTGTGCGTCGTGCACGTTAAAATTACGACGGTCTAGCTCTGCCACCACGGTGGCAAATAGTGCATGTTGGTCTTTGGTGTAGACAAAAACCTCGGTACCGCCACGAGTGGCCTTTTTACTCATCAGCACTAAAGGCTGCTCAGGGTTGTCCATACGCAGAATATGTTCGCAATGCCAGGCTATCTGTTTGTGAGTGTGACGGAGGAAATAATCCGCTTTGAAACGTTGCCACAATACTTCGATTTCACGCGCGGTAAAGCCTTCTTTGCGCAGCAAAGCCGATGCGAGTTGCTGGTTGTGACGAATGCGCTCACGCACGTCGACTGGATTTTCCAATCCACGTCGTAAGGCTCTTTGGGTGGAGTAAAACAGCTCCGCAAGCAAGGTCCGTTTCCAACTGTTCCAAAGCTCTGGGTTGGTTGCACAAATATCCGCAACGGTCAGGCAGACCAAGTATTCCAAACGTTCTTCATCGCGTACTTGTTTGGCGAACTCAGTGATCACCTCGGGGTCATAGATGTCTCGGCGCTGGGCCGTGACCGACATCAGCAGATGGTGTCGCACCAGCCAAGATACCAGCTTGGCTTCCGGCTTGGAAAGGCCGTGTTCGATACAGAAATCGTATGCTTCCTTTTCACCAATTTCTGAGTGATCGCCACCGCGCCCTTTGCCAATGTCATGGAAAATGGCGGCGAGGAGCAACAACTCTTTCTTTTGCAATCTAGGATAAACTTCGCAGCAGATGGGGTGTTTGTCGTGATTTTTCGCATAACTAAAGGTGTTAATGTGATTAAGCAGTCGCACACTGTGTTCATCCACGGTATAGACGTGGAAAAGGTCAAACTGCATCTGGCCGACAATTTGGCTCCATTGGGGAAGGTAGGCGGCTAAGACCCCAAGCTTATGCATTAAGCTAAAGGCTCGATGAAGCGCATTCGGGTGGCGAACCAGCTCCATAAATTTTTCACGCGCTTCCGGAATGGTGTGAAGAAATTTGTTCAAACGGCGGCGAGCGGTGCGCAATTGGCGTAACGTTGGCGGGCTAACACTGTCAATGGTGGAATCGTTGGCAATGTGCAAAAACATATCAAGAATCGTTTCTGGACGTGCTTGAAACAAAGCAGGTTTGCGCGCCTCGATTAAACGCCCTCGGCGTTGAAAATCTTCATTGATGATGATCGCTGGCTCGGTTTCTCCACCGTTAATGATGGCTTGGTCAAACAGCTTGAGCAGCATCTTATTGAGCTCCGCTACACGGCGCAGTGTGCGGTAGAACTCCTTCATCATCATTTCAATGCCGCGGTTCCCTTCACCTTTAAAGCCCAAATGTTCAGCGACTTGTATTTGATGGGCGAAGGTCAATCGATTGTCATAACGTTTTAGCTCGATGTGTAGCGCAAAACGCACTCGCCATAGAAAATCTTGGCATTCCACCAGTTCGCGATACTCGGCATCGGTCAGAAAACCATAGCGGCTCATCTCAAGCAGCGAAGTGGCACCAAAATGACGACGCGCTACCCAACTTAAGGTATGAATGTCGCGCAATCCACCCGGTGTCGATTTTATGTCGGGCTCCAAATTGTAAGTGGTATCGTGATAACGCGCATGGCGCTCACGCTGTTCTTGAATCTTGGCACGGTAGAAGGTCTCACTGGGCCAGAAGGAGTCAGAGAGCACCACTTTTTTCAAATCTTGGAAGGTGTTTTCACTGCCGCACAACAATCGAGCTTCCTGCAGGTTAGTGGCGACGGTCAAATCTTCACGGCCTATTGCTGCGCACTCCTCGACCGTGCGGACAGCATGACCCACTTCTAAGCGCAAATCCCAAAGCAAAGTGATGAACTCGCTCAGCTTGGTCTCTAACTCACCGGGTAATTTGTGTTTAGAGAGCACCAGTATATCGATGTCGGATAGCGGGTGAAGCTCACCTCGACCATATCCTCCCACCGCGACTAAGGAAATATTATGAATTTCGCTAAACCCGTAGTAGCGCCAAAGACGGGTCAATAGCAGATCCATATATTCCGCGCGTGAGAGCACTAAGTCTGTCACCGGATGATGGTTAAGAAACGCTTGTTTCTGCGCATTGGCAAAAAGATCGAGCTGTGATTTGAGTTGGGCAACCGTCAGTTGTTCGTCATTGAAGGTGAGGGGAGATTGAAAAGCCATAGTTTGCTATCCGTGCAATCGTTATCTGCTAAAGAATGTAACAGAGTTGCGACTGATAAAAAATATCCCCGCATAGGCGGGGATAGAAAAACGAAATGATCCGATGGGATTAGATATTCTTCATAAGGCGAGGAATGGATTCTTCACTGCGCAGAGTGAGCACTTCACAACCCTCTTTAGTGACGAGAATCGTGTGTTCCCACTGTGCTGAATTTTTACCGTCACCAGTGTAAACCGTCCAATCATCTTCAGCATCGACAGTACAACCGAATTTACCTGCATTGATCATCGGCTCGATAGTAAAACACATGCCTTCTTTTAACACGCGACGATCGCTATTGCGGTAATGAACGACTTGAGGTTCTTCGTGGAACTCATCACCAATGCCGTGACCACAGAAATCTTTCACAATAGAGAACTTATTGCGTGGGTTGTTTTTATTATTGTCTTTGATGTATTTCTCGATCGCGGTACCAATATCACCCACGGTAGCACCCGGTTTAACTTGACGCATACCGATGTACAGGGCTTCTTGTGCCACCATGCAAAGGCGTTTGTTGGCTGGAGAAACGTCGCCAACTAGGAACATTTTTGATGTATCACCGTGGAAACCTTGAGGACGAACAGACAAATCGGCTTTTTCATCGTCAGGCACAATGACGGTGATATCAACGTTAACGATATCGCCATTTTTCAAAATTGCAGGTTTCATTTGGCCGTTGCTACCGATTTCATCTTTTGATGCTGGAATGCCGTGGCAAACAATATGGTTGATTGACGTGCAAATCGATTTAGGAAAACCGTGGTAATCCAATGGAGCAGAGTAAGCACCTTTTTCTAGAGCGTAATCGTGACAAATCTGATTCAGTTCATCTGTTGTCACCCCTTCCTTGATGTATGGCTCAATCATTTCCAGGATTTCTGCGGCCAGTTTACCGGCAATTCTCATGCGCTCAATTTGCTGAGTAGTTTTAATCTTAATTGACATTGGCTTTCTCTACTTAATTCGGGGGCACATCAGAGTGTGCTGATGCGGCATTCTAACAGGAAGAAATGAGAATGTGTATTTGTCTGAAAAACGAGAGTATACCCAGGGCCATTTTTTATGGGTTGTGTTCGTTTGGCTTCGTTGCTAAATGCATTTTTTTTTGCCTTCAATGGGCAAAATATGGTATAAAGCGCGCCGGAAATGAGGACTGTTCTCTTCGTTAAGAGAAACTTAATGGCGAAGCAGGCTTCTTCCAAAAACACTTTTTCTTTAAATCACACACATTCCGACACATGTTCCGGGGTGCCCAGCGATTAGGCTAGGGTCGGATACATGGGGGATGTGGAGGCCTAACCCCATAGAGGATTTTAAAATGGCAACTGTATCAATGCGCGATATGCTGAAAGCGGGTGTACACTTCGGTCACCAAACTCGTTACTGGAACCCAAAAATGAAGCCATTCATTTTTGGCGCTCGTAACCGCGTTCACATCATCAACCTAGAAAAAACTGTACCAATGTTCAACGAAGCTCTAGCTGAGCTAGTTAAAGTTGGCGAGAAGAAAGGTAAAGTTCTTTTCGTAGGTACTAAGCGCGCTGCATCTGAAGCTGTTAAAGAAGCTGCAATCGCAAGCAACCAGTACTACGTAAACAACCGTTGGTTGGGTGGTATGCTGACTAACTACAAAACTGTTCGTCAGTCAATCAAACGTCTAAAAGAGCTTGAAGTTCAGTCTACAGACGGTACTTTCGACAAGCTTACTAAGAAAGAAGCTCTAATGCGCACTCGCGAAATGGAGAAGCTAGAGAAGTCTCTTGGTGGTATCAAAGATATGGGTGGTCTTCCAGACGCTCTATTTGTAATCGATGCTGATCACGAGCACATTGCTATCAAAGAAGCGAACAACCTGGGCATTCCAGTATTCGCAGTAGTTGATACAAACTCTAACCCAGACGGCGTTGATTACATCATCCCAGGTAACGATGACGCTATCCGTGCTGTTCAACTATACCTGAACGCAGCGGCTTCTTCTCTAACTGAAGGCCGTAACAAAGACGTTGCAGCTGTAGCTGAGAAAGACGGTTTCGTAGAAGCTGAATAATCGCGGCTCTGTGTCACACTTAGTCCATGTGCAACCTGTTTGTCGCATAAACTAAGTTATAGTTAGCATCAGGGGCCGAAATACTGGCCCCTGATTTTTACCGTATCCAGAATTAACTGAGGAATAGAGAATGGCTGTTACTGCTGCTCTAGTAAAAGAACTGCGCGAACGTACTGGCGCAGGTATGATGGAATGTAAGAAGGCGCTTGTTGAAACTAACGGCGACGTTGAACTAGCAATTGAAAACATGCGTAAGTCTGGCGCAGCGAAAGCAGCTAAGAAAGCTGGTAACGTTGCAGCTGAAGGCGCAATCTTCATCAAAGAAGAAAACGGTGTTGCAGTTCTTCTTGAAGTAAACTGTCAGACTGACTTCGTTGCTAAAGACGGTAACTTTACTGCATTCGCTGGCAAAGTTGCAGCTGAAGCATTGGCATCTAAAGCGTCTATCGAAGAGCTACAAGCTAAATTCGAAGAAGAGCGTGTTGCTCTAGTTGCTAAGATCGGTGAAAACATCAACATCCGTCGCGTTCAATTCGTTGAAGGTACTGCGCTAGCTTCTTACCGTCACGGTGAGAAAATCGGTGTTGTTGTTGCTGGTGAAGGTGATGCTGAAACTCTAAAACACATCGCAATGCACGTTGCGGCTTCTCGCCCAGAATACGTGAACCCAGAAGACGTACCAGCTGACGTTGTAGCGAAAGAGCGTGAAGTTCAAGTAGAAATCGCTATGAACGAAGGTAAGCCAAAAGAAATCGCAGAGAAAATGGTTGAAGGCCGCATGAAGAAATTCACTGGCGAAGTTTCTCTGACTGGTCAACCATTCGTAATGGAACCTAAGAAATCTGTTGCTGAAATCCTTAAAGAGCGTGGCGCTTCTGTTGTTACTTTCGTTCGCCTAGAAGTTGGTGAAGGTATCGAGAAAGCTGAAGGCCTAAGCTTCGCAGAAGAAGTTGCACTGGCTCAAAAAGGTTAATCCTTAGAGATTGTGCAAAGATTAGACCGTAGCCAAGGCTGCGGTCTTTTTACGAATAAGCGGTAAATTTTAGCCGTGATGAATTGGGATTGAACACTGACTTTTGTATTAGCCAGTGACGAGATGAGAATGAGAAAGCCATTCCTCACCAGGTTCTTCCCTAATCTCAATTCATGACTGTTAACCAACAACTCTTTTTTGTAAGGTGTACTCCATGACGACTAACCCTAAACCAGCGTATCAACGTATTCTGTTAAAACTGAGTGGCGAAGCTCTGCAAGGCTCAGAAGGTTTTGGTATTGACCCTACTGTACTTGATCGTATGGCTCAGGAAGTAAAAGAATTAGTAGAACTTGGTGTACAAGTTGGTGTGGTTATCGGTGGCGGTAACTTGTTCCGTGGTGCTGGTCTAGCGCAAGCTGGTATGAACCGTGTTGTGGGTGACCACATGGGTATGCTAGCAACGGTAATGAATGGCCTAGCGATGCGCGATGCGCTACACCGTGCTTACGTAAATGCACGCGTGATGTCTGCAATTCCACTTAACGGTGTTTGTGATGACTACAACTGGGCAGACGCCATCCGCGAACTTCGCCAAGGTCGCGTGGTTATTTTTGCCGCAGGTACTGGCAACCCATTCTTCACTACGGATTCTGCTGCTTGCCTACGTGGTATTGAGATTGAAGCGGATGTAGTTCTAAAAGCGACTAAAGTGGATGGCGTATTTACTGCTGACCCGGTAGCCAACCCAGACGCAGAGCTGTATGATAAGCTTTCTTACACCGATGTTCTTGAAAAAGAACTGAAAGTGATGGATTTGGCAGCATTTACATTGGCACGTGACCACAAAATGCCAATCCGCGTATTTAATATGAACAAGCCGGGTGCTTTGCGCCGCGTGGTGATGGGTGAAGCTGAAGGTACGCTAATTACCGCCTAAGCTGTTAATATGCCATTGCAGATAATGCAATGGCGTAAACGAACCCCGAACAAGCTTTCTAGTAGAAAGACGACATTTTTAAGGTGAAACCGTGATTAACGATATTAAAAAAGACGCGCAAGAGCGCATGGAAAAAAGTGTTGAAGCGCTTAAAAACAGCCTGTCTAAAGTTCGTACTGGTCGTGCGCACCCAAGTCTGCTGTCTGGTATCTCTGTAGATTACTACGGTGCAGCAACGCCGTTAACTCAAGTAGCGAACGTAATTGCGGAAGATGCGCGTACACTGGCTATCACTGTTTTTGATAAAGAGCTAACTCAGAAAGTTGAAAAAGCGATCATGATGTCTGACCTTGGTCTAAACCCAATGTCTGCAGGCACTGTTATTCGCGTTCCACTTCCACCGCTAACAGAAGAACGTCGTAAAGACCTAGTTAAAATCGTTCGTGGTGAAGCTGAAGGTGGCCGTGTCGCAGTTCGTAACATCCGTCGTGACGCAAACAGCGATCTTAAAGCGCTACTGAAAGAAAAAGAAATTTCAGAAGATGAAGATCGTAAAGCGCAAGACGAAATTCAAAAACTCACTGATGCTGCAGTGAAGAAGATCGACGACGTTCTTGCGGCAAAAGAAAAAGAGTTGATGGAAGTTTAATATTTCCATTCACATCACTGTTGGAAAACGCTGTGTTCGCAGCACAGCGTTTTTTTGTGTTACTCTATCCAACTGATGGAACTCAGTTAACTCTTTATGCAAAATTCTCAACTCTTCACCGAATCTCTTCCTAAGCATATTGCCATTATTATGGACGGCAATGGTCGCTGGGCTAAATCTAAGGGTCAACCTCGTGTCTTCGGACATAAAAAAGGGGTTAGCGCCGTTCGTAAAACCATCGCAGCTGCATCGAAACTGAATATCCAAGCCATTACGTTGTTTGCTTTTAGTAGTGAAAACTGGCGTCGTCCTGAAGAGGAAGTCGGATTGTTGATGGAACTTTTCATCACCGTACTGTCTAGCGAAGTGAAGAAGTTACATAAGAACAACCTGCGTTTACGCATCATCGGTGATACCTCACGTTTTAGCGAACGTTTGCAAAAAAAGATTGTAGAAGCACAAGAGCTAACAGCAAGTAACACAGGTATGGTGATTAATGTTGCTGCTAACTACGGTGGCAAATGGGATATCACTCAGGCCGTACAAAAAGTGGCGCAACAAGTGGCACTTGGTGATCTGTCGGCTGAGGACATTACGGAAGACGACATTGCTAAGCATCTGACCATGTCAGATCTGCCAGAAGTGGACCTGCTCATTCGCACGAGTGGAGAATGCCGCATTAGTAATTTTATGTTGTGGCAAATGGCCTATGCTGAAATGTACTTTACGCCCGTATTTTGGCCCGATTTTGGTGAAGAAAGCCTGATTGAGGCGATCACATGGTTTGTAAATCGCGAGCGCCGTTTTGGTTGTACTGGCGAGCAAATCAAGGCCCTGATGAGTGCTCAATAAGGATCAATGAGTTTGAAACAAAGAATAATTACTGCACTAATTCTTGCACCTTTGGTAATCCTGGGGATTTTTGAATTATCTCTACCACTTTTTATCGCAGCGCTTACAGCCGTGACTTTTTTGGGCTTTTGGGAGTGGACTCAATTTGTTGAGGCAAAGTCTCGTATCAAAGCCATGCTGCCAGCGGTTGTTGTGACGATCGGCAGTTTTTTCTGGATTGAAGCCGATTCTGCCAGTCTGAACCAAATTGGCTTGCCGCACTATCTCATGCTAGCAGCAGGCAGTATCTGGTGGCTCTATGCCAGTGCTTTGGCCATCACTTATCCTAAATCCACACAGAGTTGGCAAGGTCACAAACCTCTACGTCACCTTTTTGGCTTGCTTACCCTTATCCCTTTTATGTGGAGCGTGATTTTATTACGCGCCGTTGATATTGAAAGCGCCCCTTATTTTGGTGCAAAACTGGTGATGTTTGTGTGTCTCTTAGTTTGGGCAGCAGACAGCGGTGCCTATTTCGCTGGTAAAACTTTGGGTAAGCGTAAAATGGCACCTAAAGTGAGTCCAAATAAAACCATCGAAGGCCTTATTGGCGGCGTTATTACTGCTATTATTGTTGGTTGGTTCTTCTCTGGTTGGTTTGACATTCCATTCTCTAGCCCACTACACATGGTTTTGATTACGCTTGCCACCGTGGTTATTTCGGTGCTTGGGGACCTTGTCGAAAGTATGTTTAAGCGAGAGTCGGGCATCAAAGACAGCAGTAATATCATTCCAGGTCATGGCGGTATCCTTGACCGAATCGATAGCCTTACTGCCGCATTTCCGATTTTTGCTCTTCTTTATTTCTTGTTCTGATATTTATAAGGGGAGATGATGCCGTTTCCCCTTTTGTTTCTTTATTCGGTCAACAGTTATGCAAAAGCTAACGATTCTAGGTGCAACAGGCTCAATTGGTGCAAGCACTCTAAAAGTCATTGAACAAAACCCAGATAAGTTTTCTGTGGTTGCCTTGGCTGCAGATTCAAATGTGGAGAAAATGCAGCAACTTTGCCAACGATGGCAGCCGGAATTCGCGGTTATGGCCAATAAAGAAGCTGCGCTGCGTCTGAAAATGGCGCTTGCCGTCTTGGCTCCCAACACACAAGTTCTTGGTGGACAAGAAGCACTTTGCTATGTCGCTACGCTTGAGCAGGTAGACAGCGTGATGGCCGCGATTGTTGGAGCGGCAGGTCTAGTCCCTACCATGGCGGCAGTCAAAGCAGGCAAACGTATTTTGCTGGCGAATAAAGAAGCCTTAGTCATGTCTGGGCAACTGTTTATTGATGAAGTCGAAAAATCAGGCGCTCAGTTGTTGCCTGTGGACAGTGAACATAACGCCATTTTTCAATGTTTACCTCAAGCCGTTCAGGGCAACCTTGGCCGCTGTGACTTAGCGTCTCAAGGGGTGAGTCATATTCTATTGACCGGTTCTGGTGGGCCGTTTCGTTACACTGATGTGGCCGAATTAGAAGCAGTGACACCAGAGCAGGCGATTGCTCATCCTAACTGGTCTATGGGGCCAAAAATTTCGGTTGATTCTGCGACGATGATGAATAAAGGCTTAGAGTATATCGAAGCCAAATGGTTATTTAATGCCAGCAGAGATCAACTTAAAGTGATCATTCATCCCCAGTCAGTGATCCATTCGATGGTGCAATATCTCGATGGCTCCGTGTTGGCTCAGATGGGTGAGCCAGATATGGCGACGCCGATTGCGTTAACCCTGTCTTACCCTGAACGCGTTAAAGCGGGTGTGAAACCGTTGGATTTCACGCAAGTTGGCGAACTCACTTTCCTACAACCTGATTTCGAACGTTACCCGTGTTTGGCACTAGCGATTGAGGCGTGTTACTTAGGTCAGCATGCGACAACGACGCTTAATGCTGCCAATGAAGTGGCGGTGGCGGCATTTCTTGCTCGCCAAATTAAATTTACAGATATCGCACGGGTGAATGACTCAGTTTTAAACCAAGTATGTAAACAGTCGTTAGCATCCGGCCTAGATAGCTTGGAAAGCTTATTAGAGCTCGATAGAATGGCAAGAACATTAGCCGATGAAGTTGTTAGAGAGCGTGCACAATGACAGATATCTTGTGGAACCTAGTCTCCTTTATCGTTGCGCTGGGCATCTTGGTGGCCGTGCACGAGTTTGGCCACTTTTGGGTCGCGCGCCGCTGTGGCGTGAAAGTTGAGAAGTTTTCAATTGGCTTCGGTAAATCCATTTGGAGTAAGGTCGGCCAAGACGGCACCGAGTACAGTATTTCCGTGATTCCTTTAGGGGGCTACGTCAAAATGCTGGATGGACGTGTTGATGAACTCAATGACGATGACCGTCAATATGCTTTTGATAGCAAACCGTTATGGAAGCGCACTTCCATCGTCGCCGCAGGGCCGATATTTAACTTCTTGTTTGCGATTTTTGCCTACTGGTTAGTCTTTCTCATCGGTATACCAGCCGTCAAACCTGTGATTGGCCCTGTGACCCCGCATTCTATTGTCGCTGAAGCGGGAATTGAAACCGGAATGGAACTAAAAGCCATTTCAGGTATCAAAACTCCCGATTGGGAATCAGTCAACATGCAGTTGATTTCTCATATTGGTGATGCCCAGATGGCGGTTACGGTAGCGCCTTCCGAGGAAATAGGCTCCGAACGCACGGTGATGTTGGATATTTCCAATTGGAAGTTTGACCCTGAAAAAGAGTCAGCGATGTTGTCACTCGGTTTTCGTCCTTTTTCGCCTGAGATCTTCACGCGTTTAGCTAATGTCTCTCAGGGTGGCGCAGGAGAAAAAGCGGGCTTAGTGAACGGTGACCGATTGGTGGCCATCGATCAACAACCAATTGAACAGTGGGATGATGTTGTAGAGTGGATTCGTTCGAATCCTTCTAAATCATTGTCTGTTGAAGTTGAGCGTGCTGGGCAGAGGCAAGTGCTCACATTAACACCAGACAGCCGTTCGTTGTCTGATGGTAGTGTGATCGGTTTTGCAGGTATTGCTCCAGAAGTCGCAGAATGGCCGGAAAGTTATCGCTTCGATCTCCAATTTGGTGTATTCGAATCTGTAGCCAAAGCCGTTGAGAAAACTGGGCAAGTTATCGATCTGACCATTAGCATGCTGAAGAAGCTGATAACTGGTGATGTGGGTTTAAATAACCTAAGTGGACCGATCTCTATTGCCAAAGGAGCAGGCGCCACAGCAGACTATGGTTTAGTCTACTTTCTTGGCTTTCTTGCCCTTATCAGTATCAACTTAGGGATAATTAACTTAGTGCCACTTCCAATGTTAGATGGTGGACATCTGTTGTTTTTTGCCATTGAGGCAGTCATCCGACGCCCAGTGCCTGAGAAAATTCAGGAAATGGGATACCGCATCGGCGGTGCAGTGATTTTTTCACTGATGGCGTTGGCATTATTTAATGATTTTACTCGTCTGTGATGGTTCAGAGACAAAGAGCAGTAGCAAGGAATAATTAAAACAATTATGGCGATCAAGCAGATTCTGTTCGCAACATTATTGGCAACCAGCGTGTCCGCAAACGGAGCCCAAAACTTTGTTGTACAAGACATTAAAATTGAAGGACTACAGCGTGTAGCACTCGGTGCTGCATTGCTTAAAATGCCCGTCCGCGTGGGTGATACGGTTGAACAAAAAGACGTATCGGCGATCATTAAGGCGTTATACGCATCCGGTAACTTTGAGGATGTCAAAGTTCTCCGTGATGGCGATGTGCTGATAGTGCAAGTGAAAGAGCGACCAACGATCGCAAGCATTTCGTTTTCTGGTAACAAAGCGATCAAAGAAGAGCAGCTTCAACAGAACCTTGATGCTTCGGGTATTCGTGAGGGCGAGGCGCTTGATCGAACAACCATCAGCAATATTGAGAAAGGTCTCGAAGATTTCTATTACAGCGTGGGCAAATACAACGCAACAGTAAAAGCAGTTGTGACGCCATTACCACGTAATCGTGCAGACTTAAAATTTGTCTTCACCGAAGGCGTGTCTGCCAAAATTCAGCAAATCAACTTTATCGGCAATACTGTCTACTCTGATGACGAGCTACTTTCTCGTTTTAACTTGAACGTGGATGTGCCTTGGTGGAATTTCCTTGCTGATGAGAAGTACCAGAAACAAGTGCTGTCTGGTGATATTGAAGCGTTGCGCTCTTTCTACCTTGACCGAGGTTACTTAAAATTCAACGTGGAATCGACTCAAGTGGCTATTTCACCGGACAAGAAGGGTGTTTATATCACTCTCGTGCTGGATGAGGGTGAACCGTATAGCGTCAAAGAGGTTAACTTCCGTGGTGAACTGATTGGCAAAGAGGAAGAGTTTAAGGCTCTCGTGCCTTTCGAAGCGGGTGAAACGTATAACGGTTCTGCCGTCACTACGCTTGAAGAAAACATCAAACGTGTATTGGGTGAAGCAGGTTACGCTTACCCTAAAGTGAGCACGATTCCTGAATTTGACGATGAGAACAAACAAGTTTCACTGGTTGTTCACGTTGAAGCTGGTAACCGTATCTATGTTCGTGATATCCGCTTTACCGGTAACAACTCAACACGTGATGAAGTGTTGCGTCGTGAAATGCGTCAAATGGAAGGTAGCTGGCTGAACTCAAAAGCAATTGAAACGGGTAAAACGCGTTTGAATCGTCTCGGTTTCTTTGAAACGGTGGATGTGCAAACCGTTCGTGTACCGGGCAGCGAAGACCAAGTAGATCTTGTTTACAACGTAAAAGAAGCAAACTCAGGTAGCGTGAACTTTGGTATTGGTTACGGTACTGAGTCGGGCGTGAGCTTCCAGGTTGGTTTGCAGCAAGACAACTTCTTGGGTAGCGGAAACCGCGTTGGTATCAGCGCGATGATGAACGATTACCAAAAGAACGTGAGCTTAGATTATCGTGACCCATACTGGAACCTCGATGGTGTGAGCCTCGGCGGTAAGATCTTCTACAACGAGTTTGAAGCATCTGAAGCGGGCATTGTTGACTATACCAATGAAAGTTATGGCGCCAACTTGACATGGGGCTTCCCCTTCGATGAGTTGAACCGTTTCGAAATTGGTGTGGGTTATACCCACAACAAGATCGGTAACTTGTCACCTTACTTACAGGTAGAACAATTCCTACAAGCACAAGCGTCGAATATTGACTCTGATGGGGCTTTAAATACCAATGACTTTGATGTCACACTGTCGTGGACGCGTAACAACCTGAACCGTGGTTACTTCCCAACCGCAGGTAACCATCAGCGCGCATTTTACAAGATGACCGTACCTGGCTCTGACGTTCAGTACTTCAAAATGCAGTACGATGTGAGACAGTATGTTCCGTTAACGAAGAAACATGAGTTCACTTTGTTGTTCCGTGGTCGCTTGGGTTACGGTAATGGTTATGGTCAAACGGATGGCAATGACAACTTGTTCCCATTCTATGAAAACTATTACGCAGGCGGTTTTACCACCTTACGTGGCTTCGGTTCGAACTCTGCGGGCCCGAAAGCAGTTTATCGTGATTACAGTGGTTCAAATAACGGTTCGGATACCGCGACAGATGATTCAGTGGGTGGTAATGCCATTGCACTGGCCAGTATTGAGTTGATCGTACCAACCCCATTTGCCTCTGATGAAGCACGTAGCCAAATCCGTACCAGTATTTTCTATGATATGGCGAGCGTTTGGGATACGGAATTTGACTACCGTAAGTCCGGTGCCGATTACGGCAATCAGTACTACTACGATTACTCCGATCCAACCAATTACCGTTCATCTTACGGTGTGGCGTTGCAATGGATGTCGCCGATGGGACCTTTGGTCTTCTCGTTAGCGAAACCTATTAATATTTACGAAGGTGACGACGAAGAATTCTTCACTTTCACAATCGGCAGAACCTTCTAAAACAGAGGAAATGATTTTGAACAAAATGATCAAAGCGGCTGGTGTTGGCCTTCTAGTACTAAGTTCTTCTATGTTTGCAACGGCAGCTGAAGCTGCGCAGAAAGTTGCTTACATCAACACAGCGCAAGTTTTCCAAGCATTGCCACAGCGTGAAGTGGTATTGCAGAAAATGCAGGAAGAGTTCAAAGACAAAGCCGCTGAACTGCAAGCGATTCAGGCGGAAGCTAAGACTAAGATCGAAAAGCTAAAACGCGATGGCGAGCTGTTAGGTCAAGAAGAAGTTGAAAAACTGCGAATCGAGATTGGTCAGCTAGACAGCAAGTACAAGATCAAAGCACAAGCACTAGAGCAAGCGAGCGCGCGTCGCGAAGCGGAAGAGAAACAAAAACTGTTTAAAGTGATTCAGGATGCCGTCAAAGTGGTTGCAGAGAAAGAAGGCTACGACATGGTCATCGACATCACTGCACTACAATATGGTAAGCCTGAGTACAATATCTCTGAGAAAGTGATTAAATCCATTAAATAATTATTCTTATGATGACACTGACATTAGCTGAATTAGCAAAAATTACCGGGGGAGAGTTGCACGGAGATGAAACGGTTTGCGTTTCTCGTGTGGCTCCAATGGATAAAGCGGGTGAAGGAGACGTCACGTTTCTTTCTAATCCAAAATACGCAGTACATTTAGCCGAGTGTAAGGCGACGGTTGTGATGCTGAAGGCGGATCAACGTAAGCATTGCTCTGGTCACGTTCTCGTGGTCGACGACCCTTATGTTGCTTTTGCTAAAGTGGCGCAAGCGTTAGACACAACACCAAAACCTGCGGATGGCATTGCGTCGTCGGCAGTAATTGCTGCTGACGCAGTATTGGGTGAGAACGTTTCTATCGGCGCAAATGCAGTGATCGAAACAGGTGTGACGCTTGGTGATAATGTTGTCATCGGTGCGGGTTGCTTTATCGGTAAAAATGCCACAATCGGTCAAAATACCAAGTTGTGGGCTAATGTCACCATCTACCATCAAGTTCAAATTGGTGCGGATTGTTTAATCCAAGCGGGCACCGTGATTGGTTCGGATGGTTTTGGTTATGCGAATGACCGTGGTGAGTGGATCAAAATCCCACAGTTGGGTTCCGTGCGTATCGGAAACCGTGTGGAGATTGGTGCATGTACCACCATCGACCGCGGTGCGCTTGATGATACGATCATCGAAGACAACGTGGTGTTGGATAACCAACTGCAAATCGCACACAACGTGCACATCGGATATGGTACCGTGATGCCTGGTGGTACAGTAGTCGCTGGCAGTACTACCATTGGTAAGTATTGCGCGATTGGTGGAGCATCGGTGATCAACGGTCACATTACCATTGCTGACGGTGTCAATATCACCGGTATGGGCATGGTGATGCGCAGCATCGAAGAAAAAGGTGTCTATTCTTCAGGTATTCCGTTGCAAACCAATAAAGAGTGGCGTAAAACCGCAGCTCGCGTCCATCGCATTGAAGAAATGAATAAGCGTTTGAAGGCGATTGAGAAAATCGTCGAGCAGAAAAAGGAAGATTAATTCCAATTTCTTGCAAAAGGCTCGCCAACAGCGAGTCTTTTTCTTCTATAATGACGCGCTATATTTCCAAGAATTAATATAGGAATAAGACTTTGACTACTGAAAAGAAAACGATGAATATCTCTGAAATTCAAGAGCTACTTCCTCATCGCTACCCATTCTTGCTGATCGACCGTGTCGTAGATTTCCAAGAAGAAAAATATCTTCATGCGATTAAAAATGTGTCGGTTAACGAGCCTCAGTTTACAGGTCATTTCCCGCAACTTCCGGTCTTCCCTGGTGTTCTGATTCTTGAAGCCATGGCTCAGGCAACCGGTTTATTGGCATTTAAATCGTTTGGTGCTCCTTCTGAGAACGAGCTGTATTACTTCGCCAGCGTTGATGGTGCTAAGTTCCGTAAACCAGTTGTACCCGGTGACCAACTTATCATCGAAGTCGAATTCATTAAAGAGCGTCGCGGTATTGCCGCTTTCACCGGTGTGGCGAAAGTGGATGGTGACGTTGTTTGTTCTGCTGAACTGAAATGTGCTCGTAGAGAGTTTTAATATGATTGATGCAACTGCGCAAATCCACCCAACAGCGGTGGTAGAAGAAGGCGCTGTGATAGGTGCCAACGTTAAAATTGGTCCTTTTTGCTATGTGGATAGCAAAGTTGAAATTGGCGAAGGCACGGAACTGCTTTCTCATGTTGTGGTGAAAGGACCAACTAAAATTGGTAAAGAAAACCGCATTTTCCAGTTTGCATCAATTGGTGAAGCGTGTCAGGACCTCAAATTTGCAGGTGAAGATACGCAGCTTATTATTGGCGATCGAAACACCATTCGTGAAAGTGTCACCATGCACCGTGGTACGGTTCAAGACAAAGGTATTACTATCGTTGGTAGTGACAACCTATTTATGATCAATGCTCACGTTGCCCATGACTGTGTGATTGGTGATCGCTGTATTTTTGCCAACAATGCTACCCTCGCTGGGCACGTCAAAGTCGGTAACCAAGCGATTGTCGGTGGTATGTCTGCGATTCACCAGTTCTGCCATATCGGTGATCACTGTATGCTGGGTGGCGGTTCTATTGTGGTTCAAGATGTGCCTCCTTACGTGATGGCACAAGGCAATCACTGCGCACCGTTTGGCATCAATGTGGAAGGTTTGAAGCGTCGCGGTTTCGAGAAGAAAGAAATTCTTGCTATTCGCCGTGCATACAAAACGCTTTACCGCAGTGGTTTAACCCTAGAAGCGGCAAAAGAAGAAATCGCGAAAGAGACGGAAGCGTTTCCTGCGGTTAAGCTGTTTTTGGAGTTTTTGGAAAAATCACAGCGTGGCATTATTCGCTAATCGCTCGGATTTGACATACTGTACAAAAGATCGCCGTCTCTGATGGCGGTCTTTTTGTGTTTTTAGCGTGGAACAAAAAAGGTCTGTAAACCATGAGCAACAAGCCATTGCGTATTGGAATTGTCGCTGGAGAGCTCTCTGGTGATACGCTAGGTGAAGGCTTTATTAAAGCAATCAAAGCCGTTCATCCTGATGCAGAATTTGTTGGTATCGGTGGGCCAAAGATGATCGCTCTAGGCTGCCAGTCGCTGTTTGATATGGAAGAGTTGGCGGTGATGGGGCTGGTGGAAGTCTTGGGACGCTTACCTCGCTTACTGAAAGTGAAAGCGGAACTGGTGCGTTACTTTACCGAAAATCCCCCCGATGTATTTGTCGGTATTGACGCGCCAGACTTTAACTTACGCCTTGAGTTAGATCTGAAAAACGCCGGAATTAAAACGGTGCATTATGTGAGTCCTTCGGTTTGGGCTTGGCGTCAGAAACGCATTTTCAAAATCGCGAAAGCCACCCACTTAGTATTGGCATTTCTGCCCTTCGAAAAAGCGTTTTACGACAAATTTAATGTCCCTTGTGAGTTTATTGGCCATACTCTCGCCGATGCTATTCCGTTGGAATCAGACAAAGCGCCAGCTCGTGAGTTGCTTGGGTTGGAACAAGACAAGCAATGGTTGGCAGTGCTGCCGGGCAGCCGCGGTAGTGAGTTGAAAATGCTGTCGCAACCATTCATTGAAACGTGTAAGAAACTGCAGCAGGCATTCCCAGAACTGGGGTTTGTTGTCGCGTTAGTCAACCAAAAACGCCGCGAGCAGTTTGAACAAGCGTGGAAAGAATACGCGCCAGAGTTGGATTTCAAACTGGTGGATGATACCGCGCGAAATGTCATTACAGCCTCAGATGCGGTCATGCTTGCCTCGGGTACCGTGGCACTCGAATGCATGTTACTTAAGCGTCCAATGGTGGTGGGCTATCGTGTCAATGCAGTGACGGCTTTCCTCGCTAAGCGCCTGCTTAAAACCCAATACGTCTCGTTGCCAAACATTCTGGCCGACACCGAGTTGGTAAAAGAATATCTTCAAGATGACTGCACGCCAGACAATTTGTTTGGCGAGGTATCTCGCTTGTTAGAAGGTGACAACCACCAAATGTTGGATAAGTTCACCGAGATGCATCATTGGATCCGCAAAGATGCCGACCAACAAGCGGCTAATGCAGTGTTAAAGTTGATTGAGAAATAGAAGATGGCAGCAAAAGAAACCAAAGAATTACCTCCTTTTGAATATCCTCAGGGCTATCACTGCATTGCGGGGGTGGATGAAGTGGGGCGAGGTCCACTGGTGGGGGATGTCGTCACCGCAGCGGTGATTTTAGATCCGAACAATCCGATAGAAGGGTTGAACGATTCAAAAAAACTGAGCGAAAAAAAACGCTTAGCCTTGTTGCCAGAAATTCAAGAGAAAGCGCTGGCGTGGGCTGTTGGCCGCTGTTCGCCAGAAGAAATCGACCAGTTGAACATCTTGCAAGCCACCATGGTGGCGATGCAACGCGCGGTTGAAGGACTGGCTGTTAAGCCTGATCTGGTGCTTATTGACGGCAACCGTTGCCCAGCTTTACCAATGGACAGTCAAGCGGTGGTCAAAGGTGACTTACGCGTAGCTCAAATCAGTGCGGCTTCTATCATTGCCAAAGTCGTACGTGACCAAGAGATGGAAGAGCTCGACAAGCAGTACCCACAATTTGGCTTTGCTCAGCACAAAGGCTACCCAACCAAAGCGCATTTTGATGCAATCGAAAAGCACGGTGTGATTGAGCAACACCGCAAAAGTTTCAAGCCGGTTAAGAAAGCACTAGGCATTGAAGAGTAACAAAGCAGCAGGCACTGCAAACTGCCTGATGTTACCCAGCGTAAAGGGTGTCACTTGTCCCTTTTCTTGGGGTAAAATCGGCACAAAACAGAAGTTAAAAACGGTATCACGTCATGTCTGACCCAAAATTTGTTCACCTGCGAATACACAGTGATTTTTCAATGGTGGATGGCATCAATAAAGTTCCGGCCCTGGTCAAACAGGTGGCGGCGCTCGGTATGCCTGCAATGGCGCTGACAGACTTTACCAACCTATGTGGCTTGGTGAAATTTTATGGCGCAGCCCATGGTAACGGCATTAAGCCTATCATTGGTGCTGATTTCAAAATGCAATCGCCCGAATTTGGTGACGAACTTACCCAGCTAACCGTCTTGGCGGCAGATAATACCGGCTACAAAAACCTGACCCTGCTGATTTCCAAAGCCTACTTGCGAGGTCATGTTCAACATCAACCTGTCATCGATAAAGAGTGGTTGATTGAGCTATCAGAAGGATTGATCATCCTTTCAGGTGCACGTAACGGTGAAATAGGTAAAGCACTGCTGAAAGGCAATCAAAAATTGGTCGAAAGCTGTGTGGCGTTTTACCAGCAACACTTTGCCGACCGTTTCTACCTAGAGTTGATCCGAACGGGCCGTTCAGATGAAGAGACTTACCTGCATTTTGCCATCGAACTGGCAGAGCAATACGATCTCCCTGTGGTGGCCACTAACGAAGTAGTCTTTATTGGACAAGAGCTGTTCGACGCTCACGAAATTCGCGTTGCGATTCATGATGGCTATACGTTAGAAGATCCACGTCGCCCTAAAAATTACAGCCCTCAGCAATATTTACGCTCCGAAGAAGAGATGTGCGAGCTGTTTGCCGATATTCCTGAAGCGCTTGAAAACAGTGTTGAGATCGCCAAGCGCTGCAACGTTACTGTGCGTCTTTGGGAATATTTCCTTCCTGCGTTTCCAACCGAAGGGATGGCAGAAACCGAGTTCTTGGTGATGAAATCCAAAGAGGGCTTGGAAGAGCGTCTCGAGTTTCTTTTCCCTGATCCTGAGATTCGCGCGCAACGTCGTCCTGAGTATGACGAACGTTTGCAGGTCGAACTCGATGTGATTAACCAAATGGGCTTCCCGGGTTACTTCCTGATCGTAATGGAGTTTATCCAGTGGTCGAAAGACAACGGTATTCCTGTTGGCCCTGGCCGTGGTTCTGGTGCGGGTTCGCTGGTGGCCTACGCATTGAAAATCACCGACCTTGATCCGTTGGAATATGATCTGCTGTTCGAACGTTTCTTGAACCCAGAACGTGTATCCATGCCCGATTTCGACGTCGACTTCTGTATGGATAAACGTGACCAAGTGATTGACCACGTGGCCGAAATGTATGGCCGAGATGCGGTATCACAGATCATCACTTTCGGGACCATGGCAGCCAAAGCTGTTATTCGCGATGTGGGCCGAGTACTTGGCCACCCGTTTGGTTTTGTTGATCGCATTTCAAAATTGGTGCCACCCGATCCAGGTATGACGCTGGAAAAAGCATTTAAGGCGGAACCGGCATTACCTGAGCTGTATGAAGCTGATGAGGAAGTGAAAGAGCTCATCGACATGTGCCGCATTTTGGAAGGCTGTACACGAAATGCCGGTAAGCACGCGGGTGGGGTGGTGATCTCTCCAACCACGATCACCGATTTTGCGCCGATTTACGCCGATGCAGAAGGTAACTTCCCCGTTACTCAGTTTGACAAAAACGACGTTGAAACCGCCGGTTTGGTTAAGTTTGACTTCTTGGGACTGCGCACGTTAACCATTATTGACTGGGCGTTAGGTTTGATTAACCCGCGCTTAGAGCGTGAAGGCAAAGCGCCAGTTCGCATCGAGTCGATCCCGCTCGACGATCCGGCATCGTTCCGTATATTGCAAAACTCGGAAACGACAGCGGTTTTCCAGCTTGAATCGCGCGGCATGAAAGAGCTGATCAAACGCCTTCAGCCGGACTGTTTTGAAGACATCATCGCACTGGTGGCGCTGTTCCGTCCGGGGCCGTTGCAATCGGGCATGGTAGATAACTTTATCGACCGTAAACATGGCCGAGAAGCCATCTCTTACCCGGATGAGAAGTGGCAACATGAGTCGTTAAAAGAGATTCTTGACCCAACCTACGGCATCATCCTGTATCAAGAACAGGTTATGCAAATCGCTCAGGTACTCTCTGGGTATACCCTTGGTGGTGCGGACATGCTGCGCCGTGCTATGGGTAAGAAAAAACCAGAAGAGATGGCCAAGCAGCGCGCTACCTTTGAAGAAGGCGCGGTGAAAAATGGCATCGATGGCGAGTTGGCGATGAAAATCTTCGACTTGGTAGAGAAATTTGCGGGCTACGGTTTCAACAAATCGCACTCTGCTGCCTACGCTTTGGTGTCATATCAAACCCTTTGGCTGAAAACGCATTATCCAGCCGAGTTCATGGCCGCGGTAATGACCGCAGATATGGACAACACTGAAAAAGTGGTTGGCTTGGTGGACGAATGTTTCCGCATGAAACTCACGGTACTACCACCGGATATTAACTCAGGTCTGTACCGTTTCAACGTGGACGAAAATGGCGCAATTGTTTACGGTATTGGCGCGATCAAAGGGGTTGGTGAAGGCCCGATTGATGCGATTCTCGAAGCGCGTACCAAAGGTGGGCACTTCAAAGACTTGTTTGACTTCTGTGCGCGCATTGACTTGAAGAAAGTCAACAAGCGTGTGATTGAGAAACTGATTTACGCAGGTGCGTTGGACCGACTTGGCCCGCATCGTGCTGCATTAATGGCGTCATTGGATGACGCGGTGAAAGCGGCGAGCCAACACCATCAAGCGGAAGCATTTGGCCAAGCCGATATGTTTGGTGTATTGACCGATGCGCCGGAAGAGGTGGAACACAAATACATTCAAGTGGAACCTTGGCCAGAAAAAGTGTGGCTTGAAGGGGAACGTGAAACGCTGGGCCTTTATTTGACAGGGCACCCAGTTAATGCGTATCTCACGGAACTCAATAAGTACACCAGTTGTCGATTAAAAGACGCCACCCCAACGCGTCGTGATCAATCACTGACACTGGCTGGCTTAGTGATCGCCGCCCGTGTGATGACCACCAAGCGTGGTACGCGTATCGGTATCATGACATTGGATGATCGCAGCGGTCGTATGGAAGTGATGTTGTTCTCAGATGCGTTAGAACGGTATGCAGATCTACTGGAAAAAGATAAAATCTTGGTGGTTTCTGGACAGGTCAGCTTTGATGACTTCAATGGTGGCCTTAAAATGACGGCTCGCGAAGTTATGGACCTCGGTTCTGCGCGTGAAAAATACGCCAGAGGGGTGTCTGTTTCGATTGCCGCATCACAGATTGATGACCAGTTTTTTGAGCGCTTTAGTCGGATCTTAGAACCGCATAAAGCCGGAACGATTCCTGTCAATGTATACTACCAGCGTGCCGACGCCAGAGCGCGGTTAACATTGGGCACGGAATGGCGAGTAACGCCTAGTGATACATTACTTGATGAATTAAAAATGTTGCTTGGTAAAGACCAGGTAGAACTCGAATTTAACTAAATTTGGCTAACCGAGCCGAATCAACAAGGATTCATAGATGAGCCTGAATTTTCTAGAATTTGAAAAGCCGATTGCTGAACTAGAAGCAAAAATTGAAGCCCTACGCGACGTCTCTCGTCATGGCGGAGATTCAGCTATTGACCTTGACAAAGAGATTGAACAGCTTGAAAAGAAGAGCCTCGAACTGAAGAAGAAAATTTTCAGTGATCTTGGTGCATGGGAAACGGCGCAGTTAGCTCGCCATCCTCAGCGCCCTTATACGCTCGACTACGTCAAACACGTATTTGAAGAGTTTGATGAACTTGCGGGTGACCGTGCTTATGCCGATGACAAAGCGATCGTTGCAGGTATTGCCCGTTTAGAAGGTCGTCCTGTGATGATCATTGGCCACCAAAAAGGTCGTGAGACTCGTGAAAAAGTGAAGCGTAACTTTGGTATGCCAAAGCCAGAAGGCTACCGTAAAGCACTGCGCCTCATGAAAATGGCAGAGCGTTTCCAAATGCCAATCATCACTTTTATTGACACTGCTGGCGCATACCCTGGCGTCGGTGCGGAAGAGCGTGGTCAGTCAGAAGCGATCGCCACCAACCTAAAAGAGATGGCGGGTTTAACCGTGCCAGTGATCTGTAACGTGGTTGGTGAAGGTGGTTCTGGTGGCGCATTAGCCATTGGCGTGGGCGACTACGTGAACATGCTTCAATACTCGACTTACTCTGTTATTTCACCTGAAGGTTGTGCTTCTATTTTGTGGCGTGATTCTGATAAAGCCCCACAGGCTGCAGAAGCGATGGGCCTTGTGGCATCTCGTCTAAAAGAGCTTGAACTGATTGATGAAATCATCGAAGAACCACTTGGTGGTGCGCATCGCAACCATGTACAAATGGCAGCGAACATGAAAGCAACGCTACTACGTCAATTAGCGGAGCTGGAACAGTTCCCTCAAGACGTGTTGCTTGAGCGTCGTTACCAGCGCCTAATGAACTACGGATACTGCTAAACCGTTGTTTTAGGTTACAAGACGCATCGTATACAATAAGGGGCTGAACCGTGTGTTCAGCCCCTTTTTTAATTTGGAGTCACTATGGACGCTCTCTATTCTCACTTCTCTCAAGTATTGGAACAACAACGTAAAGCGAACACTCGCTTAGTGGTTGCCTTTAGTGGAGGAGTAGATTCAAGGGTGCTGCTCGAGTTGGCTCATCGTTACGCTCAAGAGCATCTGTTGCCGTGCTGTGCGGTTCATGTGCACCATGGTTTGAGCCACAACGCAGATCAATGGGTCCAAAGCTGCGCAGCTTGGTGCCAAGAAAAAAATATTCCACTGACAGTGGAGCGAGTTCAATTGGATTTGACCCAAGGGAACAGCATCGAGGAAGAAGCACGTAACGCACGATACCAAGCTTTACGTGCGCATATTAACGCCGATGATCTTCTTCTCACCGGTCAGCACGCGGATGATCAGGTGGAAACCTTTCTGCTGGCACTAAAACGAGGCAGTGGTCCCAAGGGGCTGTCATCCATGGCGCAACAAATGCCTTTTTCTCAAGGACGGTTGATTCGTCCACTGCTCGATGTTCGACGCCAAGAGATTGAACGATGTGCGCACGCCATTGGTTTACATTGGGTGGAAGATGAGAGCAATCGAGACACGCGTTATGACCGTAATTTTCTTCGCCGACAAATCCTTCCCGCGCTGTCTGAACGATGGCCAAGCTTTGCGGCGTCTGTTCAACGCAGTGCCACGCTCTGTGCGGAGCAAGAGGCGTTACTGGATGAGCTGCTGTTACCGGTATTTGAGCAACTGTTTGGCGAAGACCAGAGCTTAGCTATCGCGCTGTTGTCACAGCAAAGTGAGCTGGCTCGTTTCAAGTTGCTCAGAATGTGGCTGGCAAAGCTTGGGCATCCTATGCCAACGCGTCATCAGTTGTCACTCATTTGGCAGCAAGTCGCGCTTTCTCAAGCAGATGCCAATCCAATATTGCAACTGAGCCAAGGGCAAGTACGCCGTTTCAATCAGCGTCTTTATTTGGTTGCAGACAACCAGGATCTCTCTGCTTGGCATGCGCCGATCACGCTCAATACACCGCTTGCTTTGCCTGATGGTTTAGGGACGATTGAGTTAACGCTAAGTCGTGGTTTCGGTCAAATCGCGCTTCCAGAGCAAAGTGAGGCGTTGTGGATAAGCTTTAACCCAGAGGGGCTAAGTGCCCATCCGGCGGAGCGAGGTCACAGTCGGAAGTTGAAAAAGCTGTTTCAAGAATACCAAGTACCAAGTTGGTTGCGCCGTCGCACGCCAATTTTGATGTATCACCAACAGGTTGTGGCGGTGGCGGGATTGTTTGTGGATCGCCAGTTTATTGGTCAAGATTGTGAGCTGTTTTGGCGCAAGTAATCCAAATTCATGTAAAAATCGTATGGATATAATAACCATCATGGATATAAAAAAGGAAAAGCAATGAAGAAAGTCGCTATTGGTTTGGCTCTAGGGTTAGGCCTGATGAGTGGAAGTGTTCTAGCTGCAGGTGATGTCGCTGCAGGGCAAGCAAAAGCTGCGGTTTGTGCCGCTTGTCATGGTGCGGATGGCAGGGCTACGATCCCGGGCTACCCAAATCTCAAAGGTCAAAATGAGCAGTATCTTGTCTCTGCTATCAAAGCGTACAAAAACAAAGAGCGTAACGGCGGCTTAGCGGTCGTGATGCAAGCGCAAGCGGCAATGCTAAATGATGCGGATATTGCTAATTTGGCGGCTTATTATGCGAGCCTGAAATAATTAAATCGATTTGACGAAAGCCAGAGCCGTTGCTCTGGCTTTTTCGTCTTATACAGGGAGAATAGGGCGGTTTGTGATTGAATGTTGTCGATGGCTCACCGATAATAGGTTAACAAATTGAAGTTTAAGGGATGAACATGAAAAAAATTGAAGCAATTATCAAGCCTTTTAAGCTCGATGATGTTCGTGAAGCGCTAGCTGAAGTCGGTATTACGGGAATGACCGTTTCCGAGGTGAAAGGGTTTGGCCGTCAAAAAGGCCACACTGAGCTTTACCGTGGTGCGGAATACATGGTCGACTTTCTGCCAAAAGTGAAACTGGAAATCGTCGTAACAGAAGATGTGGCGGATAAATGCGTAGAGACCATTATCGAAACTGCACAAACTGGCAAAATTGGTGATGGTAAGATTTTCGTCACAAACGTCGAACGCGTGGTTCGTATCCGTACCGGTGAAGAAGACGAAGACGCGATTTAATCACACAAAAAGGGAGCCTAAGGCTCCTTTTTTTAGCGCTGACATTTAGTAGAGATTAAGATAATGAGAAAACGCATTTGGGTGGGGCTGCCATTGGCGTTGGTGTTTGGTGGGATATTTGCATTCCACACCGTTTTCCACATCCCCGAACAGCCTGAAATGACCACTATCAGCGACGGTTCGTTTAACCAGCAACTGCATTGTTATGAAAGTTCAACGCGTGCCAGCATTGATCAAGAGGGGAGTCTGAACCTGTTGGTGTGGAATATTTACAAACAGAATCGCGCTAATTGGCAGTCTGTGCTGACCCAAATGAGTGCTGGGGCACAATTAATTCTGTTGCAAGAAGCCAGCTTAGAAGATGGGTTAAAACGCTGGATAGCCTCTGGTGGTTGGAGCGGTGAGCAAGTGAACGCGTTTAAAGCGTTTGATAAAGCCGCTGGCGTCTTGACATTAGGCTGGCGTAAGCCTCGCTTGGCGTGTGGCTACACCCAATTGGAGCCGTGGATTCGCTTGCCTAAATCGGGATTGTATTCGGAGTACCCGCTCTCCGATGGCCAAATGTTGATCGTGGTTAACCTGCATGCCGTCAATTTCACTTGGGGTGTGCAAGAATATCAGCAACAAGTCAATGACCTGATTGCGGCGTTAAAAGAGCATCCAGGGCCTGCAATTGTCGCGGGTGATTTTAATACTTGGAGCGAAAAACGTTTGCAAGCGGTAACGGAACGATTGGAGAACGCTGGGCTTATCGAAGTGGTGTTCTCACCTGATCAGCGAACTCGTTTTATCACAGGGCTGCCGCTTGATCATGTGTTTTACAAAGGCTTAGAAGTACAAAAAGCAGAGGCGCCTCAAACGGACGCCTCTGATCATAATCCACTGTTGGTCAGCTTTACATTACCAACAGATAAATAGCCCAAATCAGGTAGTATCCCACCCAAGGAAGGGCGGCGATCACCAAAGCTTGTCCACGTTCAAACTCTGTCCATGTCAGCACGGCTGCATAACCAAGCACAATGTACCAAGGAAGTAGCAAAGGCATTGAACTGGCAAACTGAGACCATTCGTTTGTCAATGGTAGCTTGATCAACCCATTGAGACTATTGAGATCGGCGGCGTAAATCACCACTTGACCATGTTTCAATATCAAACTTGCATAGCTAGCGAAGTCGCCTAACACCGCTGGGAAGGTGATCACTGCTGCAGCGGCAAACCATTTCCAAAACCCGTGTTGATGCTGGCTGGGCTTGGTTGCCAGAGTGAACCAAAATGCCAACATCAAAATCGTCAAGGTTCGTCCAAACACATCGCTAATGATCTCACTCGCCATCAAGGTGTTTGGATCGTCCAAGAATTTTAATTGTTCTGGATTAATTTGTTGAAATTGAGGGGTTAAAATTTGGCTTAACCACTGAAAATCCACATTAGAAAAATACGCTCCCCAAAACAGGAATGGGGTTAATATGAGAACGATGTACGGTTGCCAGCCCCAAGCACCACGCTGATAAAGCGCGAGAAAACATGAGGTTGGAGAGCGAAATATGTCAAGCATCATGACAAACGGGTTACTGGAAGGGGTCATACACTTACCTTAGTTACATCCACGTAGAGTTTTAATTGTTGACCTGGTTTCAGGTACTTTTGATTTTGTAGCGCGTTCCACTTCACAATGTCGTTGCTTTTGACTTTAAACTTGGTCGCGATGCCACTGATGGTGTCACCTGAACGTACTTTATAGAAAACGGTACGGATAATGGCGCCTTCAGAGCTTTCTTTCCAAATCACCAGATCTTGCCCAACGCGCAATGTGTCACGTGGTCCCATGCCATTCCACTTCGCTAATGCTTGGTGATCCACTTTATTGGCTTTAGCAATGCTCCATAAGCTTTCGCCGGATTTAACGGTGTGCGTCAGCTTATATTTACCGCGAGCAGTGGCTTGGGTCTTAGCCAAGCGGTTTGCTGCCGACAATGTGTAAGCGCTGGCGTCTTTTTGCGATGTAGGGATCAGTAGGTACTGGCCGACACGAATGTTGTTGCCGCTCAAGCTATTGGCGGTACGGATCACTTCACTGGTGGTGTTATGTTTTTCCGCTAAGACGCTGAGGGTGTCGCCAGAGCGCACTTTGTAGCGCACCATCTTCATGCCTTTGCCGCGATTTTCTTCTACTTTCGCGATGAACTGCTCTGCTTTATCAACAGGAATTAGCAGTTGGTAAGGACCATCCGGTGCCGTAGACCACTGGTTGTAGGCCGGATTATAGCTTTGCAGCTCTTTGACATTCAGCCCGGCGTATTGTGCAGCAATGGCGAGATCCAATTGCTCCTTAGGATCAATCAGTGCCAACACGGGTTTGTTTGGAATCGCAGGGATCTCAATGCCGTATTTCTCTTGATTGGCGACAATATCGGCAAGGGCGAGCAGTTTTGGCACATAGCCACTGGTTTCTTTGGGCAAATCTAGTGAGAAGAAATCGATAGGTTTACCCAGTTTGTTGTTCTTACGGATCGCGCTCGATACACGGCCACCACCGCTGTTGTACGCCGCGATCGCGTGATTCCAGTCACCATCAAAACGTTTGTTGAGGTAGGTAAGATAATCGAGCGCAGCGTCGGTGGCGGCTGCCACGTCTCGGCGACCGTCATACCAAAAATTTTGTTCTAGACCATACATTTTCCCAGTGCCCGGAACAAACTGCCATAAGCCAGCGGCACTGCCATGAGAGTAGGCAAATGGGTCGAATGAGCTTTCTACGACAGGTAACAATGCCAGCTCAAGAGGCAAATCACGTGCTTCAATTTTCTCAGTGATCAGATAGAGAAATGGGGTCGCACGTTGTGAGACGGTTTTAAGGTGATTAGGATGTTTGAGGTACCAAGTTCGGTAATAATCGACCTTCTCGTGGTCAGGCACGTCTAAGGAAAGTTGCATCGCGATGCGTTGCCAAACGTCTTCCTGAGTTTGAGGTGTGACGACAGGTTGCTCAGGGGCAACGTTCTCAAGCGTTTTGTCACTTGGTTTCACTTTTTTCGCAGCTTGCTGCGACGATTTTGCTTGCGAGGCATTGGTCTCAGGCGCGGCACTGGTATTGCTCTCTGTTTGAAGGCTCTGACAGCCAGAAAGCAATAGTAGTGCAAACACCCAACTAAACTTAAAACGCATGGTTCCAGCCTGTTTAACTTTGGGCTGCTGATAATACTTGCCTCCTTGGTCAGGAGACAAGCATCAAAAAGTTAAAATTCGTTCTTCCACTCACGTAATGCTGTAAAAACCGAGAGTGGATCGCTATTTTTCGTTCTGCTAGAAACCGAGTGAATAACACTGGGTTGCAGATATCGAAGAAATGGATTGATCCATTTTTCTTGTCTTAATGTGGTTGGAATGGTTGGCAGATTTTGCGCACGCAGTCGATTGACGGTATCGCGGTATTGGTGAAGTAACTCATTATCCGGTTCTACAGCTAAGGCGAAAGCAACGTTGCTGGCGGTATATTCATGAGCGCAGAATACTTCCGTCTCCTCAGGAAGGGCGAGGAGCTTGTTGAGAGAGTCAAACATTTGTTGCGCGGTACCCTCAAAAATACGACCACAGCCAGCAGAGAAGAGCACATCGCCACAAAACAGTTTGCCGTCGCCAACATAACCAATATGACCCAAGGTATGCCCACCTAAACCTAACACTAAGAAGGTTTCGTCGAATAACTCAAGTCGGTCGCCATCTTCCACGGGGTGGGTGAGCGTTGGAATCGGTTCTGCTTTCGGCCCTACAACGTTAACGTTAGGAAAAGCGCGCACCAAATCGGCCACGCCGCCAATGTGATCATTGTGGTGGTGGGTGATAAGAATCGCTTCTAAAGTTAATTGATGTTGCTCGATGTAGTGAAGGACAGGCTTGGCGTCGCCTGGGTCGACCACAGCACAACGCTGATCGCTATTTTGAATCAACCAGATGTAATTGTCGTTGAATGCAGGTATGCTTTTGATCTCTAACACGATGGATTCTCCGCTCGTTCGAACTAGTCAGGTGGTTAATGAAGCCAGCACTAAGCAGTAAAGTTATCCAGCATCCCTATACATGGGAAGAAATGAACAACGGACAATGGGTTCGTGAATCGATTCAAACCCGTTTAGACGAATGGTGCCCGAAACTGTTTGGTTACCATTTGCTGAAACTGGGTGGGCTGAGCTGCGAGTTAACCAGTGCAATATGTAACATTCAACACCAAGTTAACTTAGATATCCAGAATCCTTTGCACAATGTCATCGCAGATGGTTACGAATTGCCCTTTCTCGAAAAAAGCTTTGATGCGGTGATCTTGGCGCATCAGTTGGATTACGCCAGTGATCCCCACCGATTACTGCGTGAAGTGGATCGTGTGATGATGGACGATGGCTATCTGGTGATTACAGGCTTTAATCCAGTGAGCTTGACCGGGCTGGCCAGTTTAATGCCCTGGCGAAGAAACAACTTGCCTTGGAGTGGACGAATGTTCACCACCAATCGGATCAAAGATTGGCTGGGAGTGTTGAATTATCAAGTGGTGCATTGCGATCGTTATGCACTGTTTCCGATGAAGAAATACCGAACCATGTGGACTTGGCTTGAAAACAGCCTTGGCGATTGGGCATCTCCTGCGGGCAGTCTCTATTTTATTGTCGCAAGAAAACGCACGTATCCGCTCAAACCCATCAAACCGCATTGGCAGTTAAAGCGTCGTTTATCTCCGCTCGGGGTAATGAACCGACAGCGTGATTTACTGAGCAAGCGCAAAAGCTGCGCTTGCAGAGGAAGAGAGTAGTTTACTCGGCAGGCTGATAGCCAGTGTCGTCTAGGGTTGGGTTTTCGGCCGCGGCACGCGCCAACTCGTCACACATTTCGTTTTCACGATGGCCTGCGTGTCCTTTGACCCAACGCCAGTCAATCGTATGGCGAGTGGTTTCTTTATCAAGCGCTTGCCAAAGATCGGCATTTTTGACCGGTTTTTTATCGGCGGTTTTCCAACCGCGCTTTTTCCAATTGTGGATCCACTGAGTAATACCTTGTCGAACATATTGGCTATCGGTTGTGAGAATCACATTGCAAGGTTCTTTCAAGGCCTGAAGAGCAACGATGGTGGCCATCATTTCCATTCGGTTGTTGGTGGTGAGTCTATAGCCTTGTGCTAAGGTTTTTTCGACCTGTTTGTAACGCAAGACGACACCGTAACCACCGGGTCCAGGATTACCGAGGCAAGAACCGTCAGTGAAAATTTCAACTTGTTTTGTCATGTTTTGGTACTATTAGCGAAAGCCATGTTTAAAGCATACGTTCTGCATAGTCTGACACACATATCATTATGAATACCAGTAACAATTCTGAATACGATCGTATCGTCGTGCTCGATACGGAAACCACGGGTATGAACCGTGAAGGTGGCCCACACTATATGGGGCACAGAATCATCGAAATCGGGGCGGTGGAGATCATCAACCGTAAGCTGACTGGGCGACATTTCCATGTTTACCTTAAGCCAGACCGTGAAATTCAACCCGATGCGATCGATGTTCACGGTATTACCGATCAGTTTCTAGTTGATAAACCGGAGTATCGTCAAGTTCACCAAGAGTTCCTAGAGTTCATTAAAGGGGCTGAGCTGGTGGCTCATAACGCGCCCTTCGACGTGGGCTTTATGGATTATGAGTTCGGTAAACTCGACGCCGCCATCGGTAAAACCGATGACTACTGCAAGGTGACCGATACGCTGGCGATGGCGAAGAAAATCTTCCCTGGCAAGCGTAACAACCTAGACGTTTTGTGTGAACGCTACGGCATTGATAACTCACACCGAACGCTCCACGGGGCATTGCTCGATGCGGAGATTCTGGCTGATGTTTACCTGCTGATGACCGGTGGGCAAACCAGTTTGGAGTTCAACGCCAACTCGCAAGAAGGCGGCGGTGAAGACATTCGCCGAGTGGCGGGGCGAAAATCTCTTAAGGTTTTGCGTGCAACGGCCGATGAATTAGAAGCGCACCAATCTAGATTGGATATTGTAGAAAAAAGCGGAACTTGCCTCTGGCGTCAATAGGAGAATCTATGTTGAGGACATTGTCAGTCGTATTATTGTTATTGGTTAGTTGTGTAAGCCATGCTGCGACAGAGTCGACCATGTCCTTGCTGGATAACCGCTTTCGAGTGGATCCAACCATCGATCAAATCACTTTCTTGATTTATCGCGAAAATCCTTCTCAGCCCGTGGTGCTAGTGCGACCAGATGGTCGAAAATACTACGCCTTCAAAAGCTACCCCAACGTCCGCTGGTATCAAGAGTCAGCCATGGACATTATCTCTATCGACAACCCAATGCCGGGCCCTTGGCAAGCCGTGGGAAAAGTGAGCCCCAAAAACAACATTCGGCTGATTTCTCACCTGACGCTTTCAACGGATCTCTTCCCCAGTCGTTTGTATCATGGCGAAGTGATGAAATTCACCGCAAGGCTCGCATCGGATGATAAGCCGTTAGTCCTGAGAGATTTCCTTGATCGCGTCAATCTAAAAGTGACTTTCACGAAGTTTGTTGAAAACGAGCAAGATTTAGTAAAAGAAGCGCGTCCAGTTCCCATTGTTATTGGTGATTTTAGCGATGATGGCACGGGCTTAGATGAACGAGCTGGCGATGGTGTGTTTACTGTGCAGTTGCCTATCGAAGTGGACCCGGGCAAGTATCGGGCGCGTATCACCTCAGGAAATGGCGTGTTCCTACGAGCCAAAGAACAGGAAGTGCTGGTCTATCCTAGCCCTGTTTCGACCACCTTCATTCAGTCACGTGATGAAGGCAAGCCACACAGTATTGTGGTTTCAGGCGAGCAAGGCATGGTGCAGCCTGGGTCTTTGGCGGTTCACATTGAGCAAAGTGCTCCGGATGATTTCGTCAATTATGTGCAAGGGCAGGCGGACAAAGAGAGCTTAAAAGTGTCGATGCTGCTCGATAGTAGCCAGATGATCGGCATTTATGGTTGGAAGGGTGAAGTGTTCGCCACTGACGCCGCGACACAACGCCCATTGATGTTCCCCATCTCACAACAAACGTTCAGTGTTGTGAAAGAGGTGGATATTGAAGCCGCGCGCAAAGCCAAAGAAGCCGCGCTTGCAGAACAACGCCGCATTGAAGAAGAACAACGACTTTTGGCGCAAAGAGAGGCCGATCGTAAACAAGCCATCATGATGATTGGTATTGGTAACGTGGTAGTCATCTTACTCGGGCTGGTGGTGTGGTTCGTCTGGGGCAAGTTGCGAGCAAAACGCCAAGCCATTCCAGAGATGCAATTAGAAGTGCCGAAGAAATAAGTGGATAACTTCGGAATACCCGCCAACTCAGAGAGTTTTTGAGTTGGTGACGAAAAATGGACAAATAACCCATGTCGAAGAACAAAGTTTTGGTGATTTATGCTCACCCGTCGCAACATCGCTCAGAGGTCAATGCGCCACTGTTTGCCGCAGCGCAAGCCGTTGACGGTGTCACGTGTGTCGATCTGTATGCCGAGTACCCTCAGTTCGACATCAACATCGACAATGAACAAGCTCGACTGCTGGAACATGATGTCATCGTGTTTCAGTTTCCTCTTTACTGGTATTCCACCCCTGCATTGTTGAAAGAGTGGCAAGACTTGGTGCTGGAATACGGCTTTGCTTACGGGACAGATGGAACCGCTTTGAAAGACAAGCTGATGCTCTGTGTGGTTTCTGCAGGAGGCAAAGAAGAAGCATACAAAGCAGAGGGTTATAACCACTTTACCATTCGTCAATTGTTGGCACCGATTGAACAAATGGCCGCGCTAACCAGTATGCACTACCTACCACCGTTTGCGATATTTGGTGCACGTACCGCGTTAGAGGAAAATCGTATTGACCAGCATGTCGAGCGCTACGTGACTTTGCTGCAAGCCTTAGTGGAAGATCGAGTCAATATCCACGCCGCCAATCATTTGAACAAAATCACTCATGCCCTACCTCAAATCATCAAGGAAGCCTGATGACTCAAATATTTTTACAAGCCTTCATCTACCTGATTGCCGCAGTGATTGCCGTGCCATTAGCAAAACGCTTTGGCCTAGGTTCTGTGCTTGGGTACCTTATCGCTGGCGTGGTGATTGGCCCCATCGTTGGTTTGGTCGGGGAAGAAACCACCACCATTCAGCATTTCGCCGAATTTGGTGTGGTGATGATGTTGTTTTTGGTCGGTTTAGAGCTTGAGCCTAAAATGCTCTGGGCAATGCGTAACCGCTTATTGGGGCTAGGCGGCTTACAAGTTGCGGGTACCGCTGGGATTATTGTGGCGATTGCTGTCTATTTCGGCCAAGTGTGGACCACGGCCTTAGCGATTGGATTGATTTTCGCCTTATCATCAACGGCGATCGTGTTGCAAACCTTTAACGAGAAGCGATTAAGCAAGACGGAAGGGGGTAAAAACGCGTTTTCTGTGTTGTTGTTCCAAGACATCGCGGTCATTCCGATGCTGGCTTTCATCCCACTGCTCGCCCTGCCTGAATTGGTCGAGCAAGCTCAGCAATCCATCCAATCGGCCTCGGAGCATCATGAACAGTTGAGCCTGGTTGCCGGCTTACCTGGCTGGGCCTATGGTATCGTCATTACACTTTCCATTGGCGTGGTGATCGTCGGTGGGCATTACCTCAGTCGTCCGATCTTTCGTTACGTGGCCGATTCCGGCTTAAGAGAAATTTTTACCGCAGCGGCCTTGATGCTGGTGATTGGTATTGCGGCGTTGATGAGTTTAGTTGGACTGTCTCCTGCGTTGGGCACATTTTTGGCGGGCGTGATGCTGGCAAACAGTGAGTTTCGTCATGAGCTCGAATCGAATATTGAGCCTTTCAAAGGGCTGCTTTTGGGCCTGTTTTTCATTACGGTCGGAGCGGGCATCGATTTTACCATTCTCTTCAATAAGTTTGGCACCATCATCGGTTTAACGTTGGCGGTGATGCTCCTGAAAGCCATAGTGTTACTGGCGCTGTCGTTTATTTTCCGCATAAAAGGCAGTGATCGTTGGCTGTTTGCATTGAGCTTGGCGCAGGCGGGTGAATTTGGTTTTGTGCTGCTGAGTTTCTCAGTACAAAATCACGTGATATCGACGTCTCTCTCCCAGCAACTCTCGCTGGTGGTGGCGATCTCCATGTTTCTCACTCCGGGTCTATTTATCCTCTTTGATCGAGTTATTTTGCCGAAGTTCGCCACTAAGTTTAATGAAAGAGCCGATGATGACATTGATGAAAAAGGCACAGTGATCATCGCTGGTATTGGGCGCTTTGGACAGATAGTCAATCGCTTATTGTTGTCTAACGGAATTAAAACCGTTGCACTTGATTACCAAGCAAATCAGGTAGATGTGATGCGACAGATTGGCACTCAAGCTTACTTTGGTGATGTGACTCGCCCCGATATTCTGCACACCGCGGGAATTGAAGAAGCGGCCGCGATTGTGGTCGCGATTGATAATCGCGATGCCAGTGTAGAGTTAGTCAAGCAGGTTAAGCACGCTTACCCCAGTGTGAAAGTCATCGCCAGAGCATTTGACCGTGGACACGGTTATCGTCTGCGCCAAGCCGGGGCGGATGTGATTGAGTCAGAAACTTATCATTCGGCATTAGAAGTGGGCGGGCAAACCATGAAATTATTGGGGGTTCATCCGTTTTTTGTTGAGCAACAAAAGATGAGATACAAGCGCGTTGAAAATCGTAAGTCAGATTCTTTGTACAGCGCTTGGTTAGACGATTCAGAAGGTGAGCGTTTTGATAACAACTACAGAAAGTTGTTTATGCAGCTTGAAGAAAAAATGATGTTGGAAATGCAAAAGGATCGCCATACCAATCTTTCTCGCTCCGAGCGGGGTTGGACACCGCCCCCCAAAGATTACGCGGACGATCTGCAAGAGCTCAACAATGAGGTAAATGATCTCAACTTCAAATAGTGTTATTTGATTTTTGTAAGACCAAGGTTGACTGAAGCCATTGCTATTCAGTGTGTCTTTTCGACGGGCATATCATTGAGCAATGGCTTTTTAACATATCAGATTCCCATCGGCGTCGTATTCAGCGCGAGTGCCCATATCTTCTTGATATTCTTCAATTCGGGTAAAACGACAATCAAGAGGTTGGTATTTTTCCATGATTTCTTTAACGGATTTATGTACGACTAAGCAATCCGTAAACTGCAAGTCATCCCAAATCAAACGTTTTTCCAAGGGCACGGCAGCGAGTTTTTCTGGTGATAAAACGATTTTCTCGAAGGTGTAGAGCGGAGGCAGGTAGTCGGCAAAGACATCTTTTTCGTACTCGCTCTGTTCAAAGTCAACAAAATCGTAATAGGCATAATTTCGGTCTACAGGATTTCGGAAAAAATTCAGGTAGTGGTAATCATCGTGGTAAGTGTCATCGTCATTGATGATAACGGCTTTCAGCCATTGCGCTCCGGTGATATCGATATGGCGCAGTGCCAGATACAGCTCGCGTTTCACCATCATGTTTCTGCCGGACATATGTAAGTTACACAACTGGTGGTGTATCCCTTGACTGACATCTTCCTCCCTAAAGCCGTTTAAAAAGTAAAACCAGCGATTGGTGTTTTCCTGGAAGTCATTCGCCGTTAAGTCTTGTGGAGCATCGTTTTCATGCCCGACTAACACCATGGCGTGCTCGCCCACACGCTGGTACACCACATAATAATCAGAAAATTCACTCATATTAGATTCCCATCGGCGTCGTATTCAGCGCGAGTGCCCATATTTTCTTGATATTCTTCAATTCGGGTAAAGCGACAATCAAGAGGTTGGTATTTCTCCATGATTTCTTTAACGGATTTATGTACAGCAAGGCAGTTCGTGGTGTGTATATCGTTCCAAATTAAGCGTTTTTCCAAGGGCACGGCAGCGAGCTTCTCTTGTGATAAAACGATTTTCTCGAAGGTGTAGAGCGGGGGCAGGTAATCGGCAAAGACAACAAAATCGTAATATGCGTAATCCTCATCAACCGGATTTTCGTAGAAGTTTAAGTAGTGATAGTCATCGTGGTAAGTGTCATCGTCATTGATGATAACGGCTCTCAGCCATTGTGCTCCGGCGATTTCGATATGGCGCAGTGCCAGATACAGCTCGCGTTTCACCATCATTTTTCTGCCGGACATATGTAAGTTACACAACTGATGGTGTATCCCCTGACTTACATCTTCATCCCTAAAGCCATTTAGAAAGTAAAACCAGCGGTTGGTGTCTTCCTGGAATTGATTAGCCGTTAACGCTCGTGGAGTATCATTTTTATGCCCGACTAGCACCATAGCGTGCTCGCCCCATATTTTCTTTATATTCTTCAATTCGGGTAAAGCGACAGTCGAGAGGTTGGTATTTCTCCATGATTTCTTTAACGGATTTATGTACAGCAAGGCAGTTCGTGGTGTGTATATCGTTCCAAATTAAGCGTTTTTCCAAGGGCACGGCAGCGAGCTTCTCTTGTGATAAAACGATTTTCTCGAAGGTGTAGAGCGGGGGCAGGTAATCGGCAAAGACATCTTTTTCGTACTCGCTCTGGTCAAAGTCAACAAAATCGTAATATGCGTAATCCTCATCAACCGGATTTTCGTAGAAGTTTAAGTAGTGATAGTCATCGTGGTAAGTGTCATCGTCATTGATGATAACGGCTCTCAGCCATTGTGCTCCGGTGATATCGATATGGCGCAGTGCCAGATACAGCTCGCGTTTCACCATCATTTTTCTGCCGGACATATGTAAGTTACATAGCTGATGGTGTATCCCTTGACTTGTGTCTTCATCCCTAAAGCCATTTTCAAAGTAGAACCAGCGGTTGGTGTTTTCTTGAAACTGATTAAACGTAAGATCAGCTCCCGCATTTTTCTCATGACCAGTCAAAACCATAGCGTGCTCGCCCACACGCTGGTACACCACATAATAATCAGAAAACTTACTCATATCAGATTCCCATCGGCGTCGTATTCTGCGCGAGTGCCCATATCTTCTTGATACTCTTCAATTCGGGTAAATCGACAGTCGAGAGGTTGGTATTTTTCCATGATTTCTTTAACGGATTTATGTACGACTAGGCAATCCGTAAACTGCAAGTCATCCCAAATTAAGCGTTTTTCCAGGGGTACGGCAGCGAGTTTTTCTTGTGATAAGACGATTTTCTCGAAGGTGTAGAGCGGGGGCAGGTAGTCGGCAAAGACATCTTTTTCGTACTCGCTCTGGTCAAAGTCTACAAAATCGTAATAGACGTAATCCTCATCGACCGGGTTTTCATAGAAGTTTAAGTAGTGGTAATCATCGTGGTAAGTGTCATCGTCATTGATGATAACGGCTCTCAGCCATTGTGCTCCGGTGATTTCGATATGGCGCAGTGCCAGATACAGCTCGCGTTTTACCATCATGTTTCTGCCGGACATATGTAAGTTACACAGCTGATGGTGTATCCCTTGACTTACATCTTCATCCCTAAAGCCATTTAGAAAGTAAAACCAGCGATTGGTATTTTCCTGGAACTGATTAGCCGTTAACGCTCGTGGAGTATCATTTTTATGCCCGACTAACACCATGGCGTGTTCGCCCACGCGCTGGTAAACCACATAATAATCAGATAACTTACTCATATTAGATTCCCATCGGCGTCGTATTCTGCGCGAGTACCCATGTTCTCTTTATGTTCCTCTATCCGAGTAAAACGACAGTCGAGAGGTTGGTATTTTTCCATGATTTCTTTAACGGATTTATGTACAACAAGTCGGTCAGTAAACTGCAAGTCATCCCAAATTAAGCGTTTTTCCAAGGGCACGGCAGCGAGTTTTTCTGGTGATAAGACGATTTTCTCGAAGGTGTAGAGCGGGGGCAGGTAATCAGCAAAGACATCTTTCTCGTACTCGCTCTGCTCAAAATCAACGAAATCGTAATAGGCGTAATCTCGGTCTACAGGATTTCGAAAAAAATTCAGGTAGTGGTAATCATCGTGGTAAGTGTCATCGTCATTGATGATAACGGCTTTTAGCCATTGCGCTCCGGTGATATCGATATGGCGCAGTGCCAGATACAGCTCGCGTTTCACCATCATGTTTCTGCCGGACATATGTAAGTTACACAACTGGTGGTGTATCCCCTGACTTACATCTTCATCCCTAAAGCCATTTTCAAAGTAAAACCAGCGGTTGGTGTCTTCCTGGAAGTCATTACCCGTCAGGTCTCGTGGAACATCATTTTCATGCCCGACTAACACCATGGCGTGCTCGCCTACACGCTGGTAAACTACATAATAATCAGAAAATTCACTCATATGAGATTCCCATCGGCGTCGTATTCTGCGCGAGTACCCATATCTTCTTGATACTCTTCAATTCGGGTAAAGCGACAATCAAGAGGTTGGTATTTCTCCATGATTTCTTTAACGGATTTATGTACAGCAAGGCAGTTCGTGGTGTGTGTATCGTTCCAAATTAAGCGTTTTTCCAAGGGCACGGCAGCGAGCTTCTCTTGTGATAAAACGATTTTCTCGAAGGTGTAGAGCGGGGGCAGGTAATCGGCAAAGACATCTTTTTCGTACTCGCTCTGGTCAAAGTCAACAAAATCGTAATAAGCGTAATCCTCATCAACCGGATTTTCGTAGAAGTTTAAGTAGTGATAGTCATCGTGGTAAGTGTCATCGTCATTGATGATAACGGCTCTCAGCCATTGTGCTCCGGTGATATCGATATGGCGCAGTGCCAGATACAGCTCGCGTTTCACCATCATTTTTCTGCCGGACATATGTAAGTTACACAACTGATGGTGTATCCCCTGACTGACATCTTCCTCCCTAAAGCCATTTAGAAAGTAAAACCAGCGGTTGGTGTTTTCTTGAAACTGATTAAAAGTAAGATCAGCTCCCGCATTTTTCTCATGACCAGTCAAAACCATAGCGTGCTCACCCACGCGCTGGTACACCACATAATAATCAGAAAAATGACTCATATTAGATTCCTTGCTGTGATATCTGTTAGTGGCTTTGGTTTTCGGTGTACAAGACTACCTTTAGGAAATGGTTGGTTGCTCATACGTCAGTTGTACGTGCCGCTGGCTTTTTACTCAATGTGTTCTACCTACGTCATGGTTTGAATGGCGAGATTATCAAGACCAAAGCAGTGAAGTAGCAATGAAATATGGTCGGTTTTTGATTGGAATGCGAACGATAGCAACGATATATGTAACTGATAATTAAGTTTTTATTTCTAATTAAAACACGTAACGCAACTTTGGTGTTTTTGCCGCTGAACAAGAGGTTTATTGAAAGGCGGTAAGAGTCTTTATACATAAAAAAACGGGAGCTCGGCTCCCGTTGTACTTGTGATACTTTTGTGGTGACTAAGCAACGTTATCCATCACATCGGTATGAGACTTTTTTGCCGCCAGATGCTCTGGCTCAAAGTCATCAACATTGATGGTGTACAAACGATGTTGCTCCGCTTCTTTAAGCAAATCGGCTTCATCTTGAGAAATAATGCCTTGTGCTAGCCCCTCTTCTGCAATGGCATCCAAACGTAAGAATGGGCGGCGTTTACCTTGTGCTTTACACACTTTGTCAAACACAGGTTCTGCTTGCAAAATCACAGACAGTGCTAGCTCAATCTTGCCTGCTGCGTTGTGCTCTGTTGGTTGCAAATACTGATTGCGACCAATGCGGCTACGTGTCGCGCTTGGGGTTTGTAGTATGCGTGCAACTTGACTATCGATTTTGTCGCTTGGTGCTTTGCGCACACGGCCAAATGGCATGATCAAGACGCGCAATGCTTTACCAATGATGGGGTTCGGGAAGTTGGCAAGAAACTCATCAATGGCCACTTCTGTTTGCTTCAAGCTGTCTTGCAAACCCCAGTGAACCAAAGGCAGGTCTTCGACAGGGCGGCCATCTTGTTCAAAGCGTTTTAAGGTCGCTGAGCTCAAGTAAAGCTGACTGAGGATATCGCCTAAGCGGGCTGATAGACGCTCACGACGCTTCAATGAGCCACCCAGCACGGCCATTGAAATGTCTGACAATAATGCCATGTTGGCGCTATAGCGATTGAGCTTCTGGTAGTAACGTTTGGTGGCGTCGTGCGTTGGGGCGTTCGAGCCAAAACCATCGGTCAAACCAAACCAAATGCTGCGCACAAGGTTGCTCATGGTAAAGCTGACGTGGCCAGCCAAGGCTGCATCGAACTGTTCTACCGCATCAGATTTGTCCGAGTAGGCGGCTTCCATCTCTTTTAGTACATAGGGATGGCAACGAATTGCGCCTTGACCATAGATGATCATTGAACGAGTGAGGATGTTTGCCCCTTCCACCGTGACGGCGATGGGTGAACCTTGGTAGCCACGAGCAAGGAAGTTGGAGGGACCAAGGCAAATGCCTTTACCACCAACGATATCCATTGCATCGATGATGCTGCGTTGGCCACGGTGAGTACAATGGTATTTCACAATCGCGGAGATGACCGATGGTTTCTCACCAAGATCGATACCGGCAACGGTAAGATTGCTTGCTGCGTCCATCACATACGCGTTACCACCTAAGCGTGCCAACGCTTCTTCTACACCTTCAAGATGGCCGATAGGCTGTTTAAACTGGCGACGAATGCGCGAGTAAGCACCGGTTGCCAATGCAGCGGATTTGATACCACCGGTTGAGTTTGAAGGCAGGGTAATACCGCGACCAACAGAGAGACATTCAACCAGCATGCGCCAGCCTTGGCCTGCCATTTTTTGGCCACCGATAATGAAATCGATCGGTACGAAAATATCTTGGCCACGCGTTGGGCCATTCTGGAAGGGGACATTGAGAGGGAAATGACGGTTGCCGATTTCAACCCCTTTAATGTCTGTTGGGATAAGCGCACAAGTAATACCAAGATCTTCTTGCTCGCCGAGTAAGCCTTCAGGATCGCGAAGTTTGAAAGCAAGGCCCAAAACCGTTGCTACAGGGGCAAGGGTAATGTAGCGCTTGTTCCATGTTAGGCGCATGCCCAAGACTTCTTTGCCTTCCCATTCGCCTTTACAGACCACACCGTCATCTGGAATAGAACCCGCATCCGAACCCGCTTCAGGGCTGGTGAGGGCAAAACAGGGGATCTCTTTACCTTCTGCAAGGCGAGGAAGGTAGTAATTTTTCTGCTCTTCTGTACCGTAATGTTGCAAAAGTTCACCAGGACCCAAAGAGTTTGGTACGCCAACGGTCGAAGAAAGAACACCAGAGACACCAGTCAGTTTTTGCAGCACCAAAGATTGCGCGTAAGCAGAAAACTCAAGGCCACCGTATTTCTTCTTAATGATCATGGCGAAGAATTTGTGATCTTTGAGATATTGCCAAACTTCAGGAGGCAGATCGGCCAGCTCATGCGTCACTTGGTAATCGCTTACCATGGCACACACTTCATTTACCGGACCATCGAGGAAGGCTTGCTCTTCAGCAGAGAGTTTTGGTGCTGGAATGGCGTGTAGCTTTTTCCATTCTGGCTTGCCTTTGAAAAGCTCCGCTTCCCACCAAACGGTACCTGCATCCAACGCTTCTTTTTCTGTCTGAGACATGGCTGGAAGCACTTGCTTAAACAAGCCGAGCGCTTTTGCACTGATGAGCGATTGGCGTACAGAGGGCATAGCGAATACCGCCAGCGCTAAGAAGTAGCTTAGCCAGCCGATTGAGCCGACGTAACCGGAGAAAGTTAACAGCAGCATCGTGGCGGTCAACAAGGTGACGGATTTGACTAATGACATTCGATGATAGAGCGTCACGCCCAATATCAAGGTCATCGCGAGTAGGGAGAGCAAGATGTCCATATGTAGGTTCCTTTTCAGACAATTCGTTGTGTTATACGTCTGTGTTTTGGTAAGAGGTCAAACCAGTTGGTTTAAGTGTAATCAAAATATTAAAGAAATGTAAAACACAATTCTGAGCAAAAAGTGATCTGAGTAGAGTGAAAATTCTAAAATTGAGATTTCCATGGTGATTTCCTAAGCAGCTTTGAGCGAATCGCTTTACAAATCCGCGAAAACTGAGGCTTCGGTGTCGACACTATTTCCTGTTTATGGGTAAACTCAGCGTATTGCTATGTTAGCTAGGCTGTCGCTCAGCAAACATCGACGTATAACGTGATAAACCAAGATAAAGAGAACATCGTATGTACCAAGATCTGATTAGAAATGAGTTAACTGAAGCTGCTGACGTACTAAATAAATTCCTAAGCGACGATCACAACATTGCGCAAATTGAAGCGGCAGCGAAAATGATTGCCGAATCTTTTAAACAAGATGGCAAAGTGTTGTCTTGTGGTAACGGTGGTTCACATTGTGATGCGATGCATTTTGCCGAAGAACTAACGGGCCGCTACCGTGAAAATCGCCCTGGTTACGCGGGTATTGCGATTTCAGATCCAAGCCATCTTTCTTGTGTCAGTAACGACTTTGGTTATGACTATGTATTTTCTCGCTACGTTGAAGCGGTCGGTCGTAAAGGCGATGTGCTGTTTGGTCTATCAACGTCTGGCAATTCAGGCAACATTCTGAAAGCGATTGAAGCGGCGAAAGCCAAGGGCATGAAAACCATCGCACTGACGGGTAAAGATGGCGGTAAAATGGCGGGTCTTGCGGATGTTGAAATCCGAGTACCACACTTTGGTTACGCAGACCGTATTCAAGAAGTGCATATTAAAATTATCCATATCATCATCCAATTGATTGAGAAAGAGATGGAGTAATCTGATCGGGGCAACCCGTATCGATTTGTTCAGGGAGTTTTGTTCGATGTGTGAATTGCTCGGTATGAGCGCCAATGTGCCAACAGACATCTGTTTTAGTTTTACTGGCTTGATGCAACGAGGCGGTAAAACCGGACCACATAGAGATGGTTGGGGCATCACTTTCTATGAAGGAAAGGGATTTAGAACCTTCAAAGACCCAAATCCAAGTTGTGAATCGAAGATTGCGGAGTTGGTGCAAAGTTATCCGATTAAAAGTTGTTCGGTGATCAGCCATATTCGCCAAGCGAATCGAGGTGGTGTTTCTTTAGAAAATACCCACCCATTCACTCGTGAGCTTTGGGGGCGATATTGGACATTTGCACACAATGGCCAACTCACGGACTATCAATCGTTGGATACCGGGCGACATCGTCCAGTTGGGCAAACGGACAGTGAAAAAGCGTTTTGCTGGCTGATGAATCAATTGGAACAGCGTTATCCTGATATTCCTCAGGATATGGAACAGGTGTTTGCTTACCTTGCCTCTTGCTGTGAAACCCTGCGAGAAAAAGGGGTGTTCAATATGCTGCTCAGTGATGGCGAGTATGTGATGACGTATTGTACCAACCATCTTTACTGGATCACTCGTCGAGCACCTTTTGGTAATGCAGCGTTGCTGGATGAAGATGTTGAGATTAACTTTCAAGAAGAGACCACCCCTAACGACGTTGTCTCTGTGATTGCGACCCAGCCTCTAACCGGTAATGAAACTTGGCAGAGAATGAAGCCAGGGGAGTATGGTCTGTTTCACTTTGGCGAGCGAGTCAGCAGTAACGCCAATTTATTACTTGATGTCCCGTTTGCAGCAGCAAAACCAAGCTGCCAAGCGCCAACGGAACCACTTGAATAAAACGGTATTGCGAGTTTGTATTGAAAATGGGTTGCGATAAGCAACCCATTTTTTCTTTCGATGTCGAGTGGCGACAATGAATCGCCTTACTCTGCAGCGTAACCGGCGCTGCCAAGTGGTTGGCCATCGAGATAGGGGACACCTTGTTGCATGACAAGCCGCTCTTCTGCCATCCACTTCACCACTAAGGGATAGATGCTGTGCTCTTGCGTTAACACGCGCTCCGCTAGGCTTTGTGCGTCATCTTCTGCAAAAACAGGCACTTTCGCCTGTAAGATCACTGGGCCCCCATCTAATTCTTCCGTGACAAAATGCACACTGGTGCCGTGTTCACTGTCCCCGGCATCGATAGCGCGCTGGTGGGTATGAAGGCCGGGGTATTTAGGCAAGAGGGAAGGATGTATATTGACCATTTTTCCTAAATAGTGACGTACAAATTCACCACTCAGAATGCGCATGTAACCAGCCAGTACGACGATGTCGGGTTGGTATTCGTCTATCGCTTTCATCAATTCACGATCAAAACTTTCTCTATCGGTAAACGCCTTGGGATCGATGTAATGAGCGGGTACCGAAAACTGTTTGGCTCGTTCAAGACCGTAAGCGTCGGCTTTGTTTGAGAAAACCGCACACACTTTGGCTCGGCTTGTATCACACTCGCATGCTTCAAGAATGGCTTGCAGGTTGCTGCCGCTGCCGGAAATCAGTACCACGATTTTTTTCATAACCACTGTCCATTTACTGCTGGTTCTTAAGATCACTGTCTTGCAAGAAAATACCTGCTTTTTGCAGGGTTTTCAGTGTGCCAAATAGCAGAATGAGGACATAGCGTCCTCATTCTGAAGTTATTTTAGGTTTTGCAGCTTAGTTGATTTCAACTTGCTCTTCGCCAGCTTCGGCCTGAGCAATCGCACCAATCACCCACGCTTTTTCACCTTCTTGTTGAAGCAGTGCAACCGCAGCTTCCGCTTGATCTTGAGGCAGTGCCACAATCAAGCCGACACCACAGTTGAATGTACGGTACATTTCGCGCGTAGCCACATTTCCTTTTTCTTGCAGCCATTGGAAAATGACCGGCCATTCCCAGCTCTTTTCATCGATCACCGCTTTGGTACCTTCTGGCAATACGCGTGGGATGTTTTCCCAGAAACCGCCGCCAGTGATGTGCGAAATCGCGTGAATGTCATGTTGCTCAATCATTTTGAGTGCAGACTTGATGTAAATTTTGGTTGGCTCAAGTAGGTGCTCACCAATAGTGCGGCCTGCAAGCTCCTCATTTTTGTCTGCGCCAGACACTTCGAGGATTTTACGCACTAATGAGTAACCGTTTGAGTGTGGACCACTTGAACCGACAGCGATCAATGCATCACCTACCGCGACTTTAGTACCGTCGATAATGTCTTCTTTCTCTACTACACCGACACAGAAGCCTGCGACGTCGTAGTCTTCGCCTTCGTACATGCCCGGCATTTCTGCGGTCTCACCGCCGATCAAAGCACAACCTGCTTGAATACAGCCTTCCGCGATGCCTGAAATAACATCCGCAGCCACATCGACATCCAGCTTGCCCGTTGCGTAGTAATCTAGGAAAAACAGAGGTTCAGCACCTTGTACGATCAAATCGTTTACACACATAGCAACGAGATCAATACCAATGGTGTCGTGCTTGTTCATATCCAGAGCTAAGCGCAGCTTGGTGCCAACGCCATCAGTGCCAGAAACTAGAACAGGTTGCTTGTACTTTGTTGGCAGTTCGCATAAAGCACCAAAACCACCAATGCCACCCATTACTTCAGGGCGACGTGTACGTTTTACAGAACCTTTAATACGCTCAACCAGGGCGTTGCCTGCATCAATATCTACACCAGCATCTTTATAGCTAAGAGAAGAGTTGTTACCACTCACGGGGAAGTCCTCGGTTTGAAGTTGGATATGAAAACGGCGCTATTCTATCAGGGCAGGAATATAAAGAGCAAACGTTTGCGCAAGTTTTTTTGTTGTGCAATGTAACGAGAAATTCTGTACGAAATCGTTTATAATCGGCAAGTTTATGTAAATTTTATCTATATTGCCGGAGATGGACATGAAAGTTGTTGAAGTAAAACACCCTCTTGTAAAACACAAAATTGGTTTGATGAGAGAAGGTGATATCAGCACTAAGCGTTTTCGTGAGCTAGCCACTGAAGTTGGTAGTCTTTTAACTTACGAAGCAACTTCAGATTTTGAAACGGAAAAAGTGACCATTGAAGGTTGGAATGGCCCAGTTGAAGTGGATCAAATCAAGGGCAAAAAAGTAACGGTTGTGCCAATCCTACGTGCTGGTCTAGGCATGATGGATGGCGTGCTTGAGCACATGCCAAGTGCACGTATCAGCGTAGTTGGTATTTACCGTGATGAAGAAACATTAGAGCCAATCCCATACTTCAACAAGCTGGCTTCTAACATGGAAGAACGCATTGCATTGGTGGTTGACCCAATGCTTGCAACTGGCGGCTCTATGATCGCGACGATCGACCTTCTCAAAGAGAAAGGCTGTCAGCAAATCAAAGTATTGGTGTTGGTTGCAGCGCCAGAAGGTATTGAAGCGCTAGAGAAAGCACACCCAGATGTTGAACTGTACTGCGCAGCTATCGATGAGAAACTGAATGACAAGGGCTACATCGTCCCTGGTCTTGGTGATGCTGGTGATAAGATTTTCGGTACCAAGTAATCCTTCCGATTTGTCTAATGCATATTAATAAAAAATGCCTGGTCACTGACCAGGCATTTTTTTATTCGGATTTCTTTACGTTCGACAAACAAGGTGTGGTTCACCGAACCAAGCTTCATTTGGCAATTAGTTTTGTGCTTCTTCTTCCATCTGAGCGTTATCCACTACGTGGTTTTCACCCATGTCATGCGGCAGGATAAGGTTAAGAATAATCGCCACGATACCACATAGACTCACGCCCTGTAGGCTGAACTCGCCAATACCAAAAGCCATACCGCCAATACCAAACACCAATGTCACCGCGACAATCACAAGGTTGCGAGATTTATGCAGATCCACGTGATTCTTGATTAACGTATTAAGACCTACAGTGGCAATCGAACCAAAGAGAAGAATCATAATACCGCCCATCACAGGAACGGGAATGGTTTGCAGGGTAGCGCCTAATTTACCGACAAGTGCAAGAACAATAGCGGTGATGGCAGCCCATGTCATGATGACTGGGTTGTAAGCTTTGGTGAGCATCACTGCGCCAGTAACTTCACTGTAGGTTGTGTTTGGTGGTGCACCAACCATCGATGCGGCAATGGTCGCAACCCCGTCACCAGCAATCGTGCGGTGTAGTCCTGGTTTTTTCAGGTAGTTTTTACCTGTGACGTTAGATATAGCCAACATGTCACCTACGTGCTCAACGGCAGGAGCGATTGCAACAGGGATCATGAATAGAATCGCGTTGATGTTGAACTCAGGGGTGGTGAAGTTTGGCATGGCTAGCCAAGCGGCTTGAGCCACCGGTGTAAAGTCAACCACTCCGTAGAATAGTGAAACCGAGTAACCTGCCAAGATACCACCGACGATAGGAACCAGCTTTAGGAAACCTTTTGCAAATACGCTCAGCGCAATGGTCGTGAAGAGTGAAACTGCGGAGATAATGATTGCTGCATCACCATTGACGAGTTGAACCGCACCATCACCAGTTTTCCCTACCGCCATGTTGACCGCCGTTGGCGCAAGACCAAGGCCGATAACCATGATCACAGGGCCAACAACGACAGGTGGCAAAATTTTGTGAATGAAGCCCACACCACGTACTTTGATCATCGCGCCAAGTGCAACGTAAACCAAACCTGCTGCCATTAAGCCACCCATGGTTGCGCCAATACCCCATGTTTGAATACCAAACATGATTGGCGCAATAAAAGCGAAAGAGGAGGCTAGAAAAATGGGAACGCTTCGTTTGGTGATCAATTGGAACAATAAGGTGCCGACACCTGCACCAAATAAAGCGACGTTAGGGTCCAATCCGGTCAGCAACGGTACGAGTACCAAGGCACCGAATGCGACAAATAACATTTGTGCACCCTGTAAAGCATTTTTCATAAAGGCTCCCTATTAATAACTATGCAGATAAATTCGCGGGATTCTATCACTTTGCAAACGATTGCTAAGTATTTTTGATCAATTTTTTGCAAGATTGCTGCTGTTTGTCCGTAAATCAAACGAATTGAGAGCTTTTTATTCACTTGACTGAGAAGTGCAGTAAAAATCTGCTGTTTTCTTGCTCATGATGGGAGAGTTGCTTATCATCTGACATCTCAAGAAGTAACTTAGGACTTATATGCGTTATTTAGCTCTATTGATGATCGGGTGTTTATCGCTACCCGCTTATGCATTAACTCAGGTGGATATCTACCGCACAGAAGTCGCGATTGACAGCACAAAAGACAAAGGTGAAGAGTTAGCTCGTCAGCAGGCAATGAAGCAGGTTATTGTTCGAGCATCCGGTTACCAAGACTCGGTTGATAATCCCGTTGTGACAAAGGCACTTCAATCCAGCGCCCGTTATATTTCGCAATTGAGCTATGGCAAAGAAGGGGATGTCATGACCCTGAAGTTGCTTTTTAATGATGCGCAAATTCGCTCGCTATTAACGCAAGCCCAACTGCCTTTTTGGCCAACAAACCGAAATAATCTGCTGGTTTGGTTGGTGGAAGAGCAAAACTATGATCGCAAGATCGTGTGGGAGCACTCGGCGAGCAACGTTTCTGACCAATTGAAGCAAGCCGCTCGTGATCGTGGTTTGCCATTGACGTTGCCTGTGGGTGACTTTGACGATATCACCGGTATTGAAGTGTCGGACTTGTGGGGAGGCTTTGCCAAACCGATCAGTTTAGCCAGCGGTCGCTACCCAGTGGATGGCGTGTTGGTGATTCGTGCTCAAGGAAATTCATTGCGTTGGAATCTGTACGATCAATCCCCTGGCGCTATCGCGCGCTCTAATGTTGCGCCTGTCACCGGAAGTGCCAATGGTGGTGATGCAGCGACACAACTGATTAATGCTGTTGCCGATTTTTATGCTAAACGTAGCGCCGTCGTTGTTCTTGGTGAGTCCTCTGAATCGGTCGTGGTGAAGTTTTTAAACATCAACAACGCAATTGATTTCTTTACGTTAGAAAAGACACTCACGTCGTTGAACTCAGTGGCCAATCTTGATGTATTAGAAATCAAAGGTAATGAGTTGATGTTGCGTGTGCACTTGCTGGCTTCGCAAGAAGCGTTTGAGCAAGAAGCCACAAAGCTGTCTAAAATCACCAAATTTGATGATCCGTTGCTGGTAGAAGATGAAGAGAATGCTGTGCCAGTGCCGCCAATTGAGACGCAAGTTCAGCCAACAAAAAATGACGCACTGACTAAAAATGATGAGGTGGGTGAACCTGCCATTGAGCCCATCATGCCAACACTGAACGAGGAGACCACTCATTCGCCAGTGGTGGTCGAACAACCGCCAGCTAAGCCAAAATATCAAATGGTGTTTGAGTGGTTAAGTTAGGTTGCTCTCGTGATATGAGCTTCTAATACTGTGAATAGTTAGATATAAAAACAGCCAACGTTGATCGTTGGCTGTTTTTTTATGCTTATTGCGGCAATGAGGGCAAAAGCCATTATGTTACGGCTGATTGCCAAACTTCGCTTTCTCTTCTTTTTCGACTTGCGATAGCTTTTTCAACTTCATTCCTAGCTCTTGGCCGCGCGCTCTCGCAAAGAGAATATTGCCAGCAAAGCCTAACGTGGTGAGCAACAGCTCGACCAAAGCCAGCCAACGCTCACCACCATCGACGTACAAAATCGTTAAAGCGTGTAAAAAATAGAGCATTAAAACAAAGTTTGCCCAAGCGTGGGTGTAGGGCTTACCCGCCAAAATACCTGGTAATGGTAAAAGCAGGGGAATACACCATGCGATCGCGAGGGTAGTGGAACTTAAATGAGGGTGTGGCGATAACGCCAATTGCCAAAGTACAACCCACAGTAACAGCGATAAATTGCCAAACAAGGCCAAATAGCGGTACTGCTGTGTTTTTGGACTCATGTCGACATCAGACATCTACGACTCCTTTTGCTTTTTGGCAACCAGTGCCAAGCGCTTTCCTAATTGTTGCGCCAAGCGAATTTCTTCTGTGGTGAGTGAGCTTTCGTGACCAACACTACTTGCGCCATATGGGGTGCCACCCGATTGTGTTTGGTGCAGATCAGGCTCCGAATAAGGGATACCCAAAATCAACATGCCGTGATGCAGCAGTGGGACCATCATATTCTGTAGCGTCGTTTCTTGCCCCCCGTGCATACTACTTGATGAAGTAAAAACACAGGCTGGTTTATCAATCAAAGATCCATTCAACCACAGTGGTGAGGTTTGATCCCAAAAGTGCTTTAGTGGCGTTGCCATTGCACCAAACCAAACGGGGCTTCCCAAAGCAAGCCCGTCACAGTTACGCAACTCATCCAGAGTAACAATAGGCTCTGATGCTTGTTGTGAGCTGGCGTTCAATTCTGTAACGGTGCGCAGGACAGCTTCGCAATGGGGAATGGATTCAATTCCCCGGGCAATTTGGCGAGCAAGTAATTTGGTTTTTCCGTGACGGCTGTAGTACAGCACCAACAGCTGAGTAGTCACTGACAATTACAAAATCTCTAATACTTGCTCTGGTGGGCGACCAATACGAGCTTGGCCATTAGCAACCACGACAGGGCGTTCAAAAAGTGATGGGTTTTCTGCCATCGCATTAAACAGTTGTTCGTCAGTGACCTTGTCATCACCTAAAGAGAGCGATTTATACAAGTCTTCTTTTGTACGCATCATGTCACGGACAGAGGAGAAGCCCAATTGAGCGTAAAGGGCTTTGAGTTGTTCTACATTGAGTGGTGTTTCAAGGTACTTCACCACTTCAGGCGTCACGCCATGTTGTTCCAATAGTTCGAGGGTTTGACGGCTCTTTGAGCAGCGTGGATTGTGATAAATCACGACTGACATAGGATTCTCCATGTATTTATTGTAATGCGAGGAAGCGATCTCGTTGGACCATGAGTTGGTCAATGCGCGCGTCGTATCTTGCCTGCTGCAAACTCCCTAACTCGGCCAGTTGGCTGGCTTGCGTATAGTATTGGATCGCTTTGTTCCAGTTCGCTTGCAGCGCCAGAATTTCCGCACGTGACGCGAGGTCTTCACCACTGTTACCAATGGCAATATTGGCGCGCGAAAGCAGATGCCATCCATTGGTATCTTCTGGATTATCATGCGTATAACGTTGCAATACACGGATCGCTTCTTCGGTTTTATCTGCTTCGAGCAAAGCATTGGCGTAGTTTATCGTTAGAACCTTGTTGTTGGGAATGCGTTCTAACGCACTTTTTAACATTGCGATCGCTTTCTCTGGCTGTTTCTGCTCGATATAAAGATCGGACAGCGCATCAAGATAGAAAGGATTGTTACCCTCATTTTTAATTAATCGGGCCAAAATCGTTTCAGCTTGATCCAATTCTTTTTTGTCTAAATGCACCAGCGCTCTGCCATATTCAAAGGCCGGTTTGAGGCCTGGCGTTGCTTTTTTCTCCGTACGAGCAAACCAGTCCATCGCCGCATCGGCGTCAATTCCTGCGTAGCGAGCGACAATTCGAGCTCGAGTGAGGTGATAGTCGAGCGATGGATTCACGCGATGCGGAGGATACGATTGTGCACGAGCACGGCTGTCGGTAATTCGATCTTCAGGCAGTGGGTGCGTCAGCAGCATCGGTGGTGGCGTGCTCGCGTAACGATACTCATCAGCCAAACGAGAGAAAAAAGTGGGCATGGCTTGCACATCAAAACCTGCCTTTGCAAGCGTATTGATGCCGAAGCGATCGGCCTCTTTTTCATTACTTCTCGTGTAGTTGATCTGGCTTTGCATATTTCCTGCGGTTGTTGCAGTGATTGCAGCAATACCCGCTTCTGGCGCGGCGATGGCCAGCAACAGTGAGCCAGCTAATGCCGCAAGGGTTGCAGGAGAGCGTCTCGCTTGCTCTTCCATGCTGCGAGCCAAATGTCGTTGAGTGACGTGGGCAATTTCGTGTGCCACAACGGACGCCAACTCACTTTCTGTTCGAGCATGAAGAAACAGGCCTGAGTGCAAGGCGACGTAACCACCAAAAAAGGCAAATGCGTTGATGTTTCGATCACGGATCATGAAGAAATGAAAGGGCGTTTTTACATCGTTGGCATTGGCAACCAAGCGGTGGCCGAGAGAATCGATATACTCGTTAATGACTGGGTCATTGACGATGGGTTTGCTGCTGCGCAGCATGCGCATGTAGGCATCACCATAGATTAATTCTTGATCGATCGACAACGTGGCGCCTGCCGCTGTCCCAATGTCAGGCAAATCAATTGAATTGGCCCAAGCAGGTGTTGGCAAAGCTAAAGTCAAAGCGACAGATAAACTAATAATGGTACGCGCGCGTTTTAACATAGTAATGATTAACTCTCCATATAGCTGCAATATTAAGACCCATTGCTGGCTAATTGGTTTCGTAAAGTGTTACAAAAGAAAATGCCAGTCCCTTACTTAAACTGCAAATCAAACTTTGATAAATGCTGGCACCTGTAAAAAAACACTTTACAATATCACCCCTATCATCAGTTTTAGGCGAGAAGATGGAACGTAAGCGACTCGATCTTAGACAACAACGCTGCCCAATGTCATTACTTTTGGCTAAGCGCCACAGTGCAGAGTTATCGGAAGGAAGTCAATTAGTTATTCAACTATCCGACCAAAGCTCTATGCGCGATATCGTCAAGTATCTTCAATCACGTCAGTTTCTCGTCGAGACAACCATGGAACAGGAGGATTACCTCCTGACTATCACTTTTAATAAGGAACTGTCACAAGATGTTTGAAATGATCAACCGCTGGTATAAGCGCCGTTTTTCAGACCCCCATGCCGTCAGCTTAGTGGCTATCCTGCTATTTGGTTTTGTGACGATCTATTTCTTTGGCCACTTGCTGGCTCCGTTGTTAGTTGCCATTGTTTTGGCCTATTTGTTGGAATGGCCCGTTGCACAACTTCGTCGCTTTGGCGTACCGAGAACCGTTGGCGTGATCGCCGTGATTCTTCTGTTTATCGGATTGATGTTGATTGCGCTGTTTGGATTGATTCCAACCATTTGGACTCAGGTGGGTAACTTAATCAATGACATTCCTAACATGTATAACGGGCTGCAGCAGTTTATCGCATCGCTGCCTGAACGTTATCCTGAGTTGGCCAATTTACAAATCGTAGAAGCGATTGTCACCAACGCGAAAAACAAAGTGCTCGGCATGGGAGAGAGTGTCGTTAAAGGTTCATTAGCTTCTTTGATCAGCATTGCAACCTTAGCGGTATACCTCATTCTAGTGCCTTTGCTGGTGTTCTTCTTACTCAAAGACAAAGAAGAAATGATGCGCATGGCCAGCGGCTTGCTGCCAAAGAATCGCAACTTAGCCAATAAAGTGTGGCATGAGATGAACGAGCAAATCTCCAACTACATCCGCGGCAAAGTGCTGGAGATCTTGATTGTTGGTGGGGTGAGTTATGTTACTTTCGCCATTTTGGACCTGAGGTATTCGGCGTTGCTCGCAGTGGCGGTTGGCCTTTCCGTGCTCATTCCATACATTGGTGCAGCGGCGGTAACGGTTCCCGTCGCGATTGTCGCGTTGTTCCAGTGGGGGATCTCAACCGAATTTTATACGTTGCTTATTGCGTATGGCATCATTCAAGCACTCGGCGGTAACGTGCTTGTTCCGGTCCTCTTTTCTGAAGCGGTGAACCTGCATCCAGTGGCCATCATTGTCGCGGTCTTGGTGTTTGGTGGTCTTTGGGGATTTTGGGGCGTGTTCTTTGCTATCCCGTTGGCGACCTTAGTGAAAGCGGTTTGGAAAGCACTGCCAAGTCAAGATGAGCACGAAGCACAACCATCCTAAGATTGTGTTATCTCACTCCATTCAGTTATTACTAACACTGCTCAAAAAAGAAAAGACAAGAAAAGAAAGCCCAGCGAACACGTTGGGCTTATTATTGTCTGCTGGATAAGTAAGGATGCTTTAACTCGTCCTATTTACTCTGCTCAAGATAATTAAGAACCACTTCATGGTGGTCTTTGGTTTTGAACTTATCAAAGACGTGTTCAATGACACCTTCCTCGTTGATGAGGAAACTAATACGGTGTAGGCCATCGTACACTTTGCCCATGAACTTTTTCTCGCCCCAAACACCAAATTGTTCAGCAACGGCGTGATCTTCATCTGACAACAAAGTGAAGTTGAGAGAATCTCGTTCAATAAACTTACCCAGACGTTTGACTGGATCGATACTTACGCCCAGCACAACCACATTATGCTTTGCGAGCTCGCTATGGACGTCACGTAGGCCTTGGGCCTGAACGGTACAACCGGGAGTCATTGCTTTTGGGTAGAAGTAAAAGAGAACTTTTTTTCCTTTGAGGTCTTTGAGCGAGACAAGATTTCCATTTTGATCAGGCAAAGAAAATTCTGGAGCAGGGGAGCCTGCTTGCAGCATATTCATGTCGTTATTCCTTTTAAAGGGTGTTTTTTATAAAGTTCAGCGTGCCTTGTACGTTCAGCGAGCGGCAAAGATCATTAAAATCTTCCTGAATCTGCATTAAATTGGATTCGTTTTGTACGTGTGCCGTAATCGCGATGTGGAACTGGTCTTGCTCCATTTGTACCGTGGCTTTATCGATGGTTTGGGCACTGAGTGCGCTCAAGCCGATTTGCTTTTCTGCAAAGAATTGTGTGAATTTTTCGGTGAGGCCGACGCGGTCATCCGATTCAACAAACACCTCAATGGTGTAGCAATTTGTCGTTGGATGATGAGCCGACGTTCGCTTCATTATGGTGATGAGATCATGTTCTTGGCCGAGCAGTGGTAAAGTGGTCTCGACTCGAGTGACGCCATTAGTGTTGCCAGACAGCAGCATGATGAGGGTAAACTCATTGCCAAAAATGGCGATTCGACTGTCAATAATGTTACAACCCGCACGCGTCACCAGTTGGACAACCTGGTTACAGATGCCTGGCCGATCCGTGCCCATTGCGGTAATTACCAGATGTTGAGTCATAGATTCGCTCTTATTGTGCATTTTGTTTTTTCCGGATGGTAACACAGAAGTTTATGGAAAATGTCGAGTCGCTTCCGTTTTTTATGTTAGGGAACGCTGTGTTGATGGTCTTGGAATTCACCAGACGCTGACAAGCCTACATCCTAGTCTCATTATAGTTGAGCAAAACTCGCTTTTCCGAGCGAATCGCTTATTGCCAAATATCCCCTCAGAAGCTTGGTTGAAGGCTCTGAACCTTCCATTGAGGGGCGGTTTGGCTACATAAATCACCAATCAACTCAAATATTCATCCACTAGTATTCAGGAAGCGAGTTTGCGCTCTTGTTTTTTTGAATCGCCTTACAGTACCATGCAGGAAGGATTAAATGAGGGAGAAAGACATGTTATCAGGAAGTATCGTTGCGTTACTTACGCCGTTCAAAGCCGATGGAGAAGTAGACTTTGATGGTCTGCAAAAATTAGTTGAATATCACATCGCTGCTGGTACGAACGGTATCGTGGCTGTGGGTACCACAGGAGAGTCTTCAACACTGACGGTTGAAGAGCACGTAAAAGTAGTCAACAAAACGGTTGAATTTGTTAATGGTCGAATCCCAGTGATCGCTGGCACGGGAGCCAATGCTACCCATGAGTCGGTGACCTTCAGCCGTCTGCTGAATGATTCAGGTATCGATGCGTGCCTGAGTGTTACTCCATACTACAATAAGCCAACGCAAGAAGGCCTATTCCAGCACTACAAAGCGATTGCTGAAGTGAGTAACGTTCCCCAAATTCTATACAATGTGCCTGGGCGTACTGCGGTTGACCTTTTGCCAGAGACCGTTGCTCGTTTGGCTGAGCTCGAAAACATCGTTGCACTAAAAGATGCGACTGGTGATTTAAATCGAGTTGCAATTCATCGTGAACTTTGTGGCGAAGATTTTATCTTACTAAGTGGTGATGATGCGACAGGCCTAGATTTTGTCAAACTTGGCGGTCAAGGCGTGATTTCGGTTACCAACAATATTGCTGCAAAAGATATGGCGGATATGTTCCGTTTGGCCCTTGAAGGCCGTTTTGAAGAAGCGGAAGTGATCAATCAACGTTTGATGCCACTGCATAAAAACTTGTTTATCGAATCTAGCCCAATTCCAGTGAAATGGGCAGCGACACAACTTGGTTTGATTGAATGCGGGCATTTACGTCTACCGTTGACTGAGTTATCGGAAAAATGTCATCCGATCGTTGCACAAGCAATGACCGACGCAGGGATTTACTAAGAGAATGTAGTCACGCCGGAGAACATCCGGCGCTTTAGGAGTTTCAATGAAGTTTTCTCGTCAGTTAGTGCTTAGCTCGCTGGCTGTTTTTGTTTTGTCTGCCTGTTCTGGTAGCGCCACACAACGCCGTCAGGCAAAGGATGACTTTGCTTACCTAGAAACACCACCACTTGAGCCGTGGCAATTACCTGAAGGGGCAACCCCTCAATTTTATCCAAATTACAATATCCCTCAGGGTGAGTTTGCGGGTGGCATTGGTAAGCAAGTGGATATCCGTCCACCTCAGCAAATTTTGGAATTGATCCCGGGTGCACGTTATGAGCGCAATCAGGGAGAAGTTACGCTTTGGCTGATCAAGCAAGAAGAAGCGGATGAAGTGTGGCAAACGGTGAAAGATATGCTGGCTGAGCGTCAAATTCCGATCGACATGCAATCCGATACTCACATCGAGACGGGTTGGGTTACGTGGCGCTCTGAAGATGAAGAGATGGAAATCGGTAGCCGATATGCAATTGATCGCTTCGAAGCAAACAATCGTCATGGTTTTAAGATCAATTTGATTGAGTGGCGAGAAGGCACTGAGCTTAAGCCGGTAACGGTTACCAATAAAGAGCGCTACAACGTGTTTATGACCAATTTGGTGACGTCTCAGTACGACCAAGTCAAACGTGATGAAGCGCAGCGTCGAGCTCAGGAATTGGTGAAGCAAATCCCTATCACGATGGGTACCGACAGAAGTGGTTTCCCGGTCATCATTGCACGTACTCCGTACAATGTGCTCTGGCAGCGTCTTCCAACGATTCTTCCGCAAATGGGTTTCACGATTGACGAGCGCAACCAATCTCAAGGCACCATCAAAGCGAAATACGCCTCGCCAGATGATGAATTCTGGAATGAAATCGGTGTGAAGCCGATGGAGCTCAAGTCAGGCACTTACACATTCTTGTTTGGTGATTTGGGTAACCGTACATCCATTAACGTGACCGACTCTTCGGGTAAACCGGTTGAGGAAGCGTTTTTGAAATCGATGGCACCTGTCTTAGCCGCGGTGGTTAAGAAAGAGTAAAAAAGACAAAGTAAAAGGGGCACGATGCCCCTTTTTGCTATTTTCTTATTTCTATTTGTGTGCGCACCTGTATTTGGCGTTAGCCAAGATCTCAATCAGACCTATCTTGAAAGCTCATCATCGTTGTGGGCAGATTGCTGCTTTTTTTGATCAAGCTCGTTGAGCTTATCAAGATCGCTTTTGTCTTTCAGTTTATCCACTTGGCCTATTTTCATTTTGGCGGTGTATTTTAGTGCCGCGATGTTACCAACGATGACACTGAGTACCACAAAGCTGATGACCCAAGGATTGGTTAAGATTTCTTGCATACAGCCTCCGGTGTACAAATGTTGGCGATAAATTGATTGTAGATCAGAGTAAGATTAGAGAGCACTTGTTCCTGCCCGTCAATGGGATGAAGTTCCAATTGTTGGCGGAGTTTCTCTGGTGTTAACAGGGTTAGGCATTGCTGAGATGTTGCTAGATGGCTGATATGCCAAGGCTCTGCAGCCACGCCTCCTAAGTCTTCCGCATAGGGAAAGAAAAACCCAAAGCGGGACAAGTTCCCTTTTAGCCAGATATGGAACGCTTGCTGGTGTCCAGAGAGATATTCCCAAGGTTCCAATTTGAGCGATTCGTTTTCGGGCAGTAGATTGCGCGCAAAGACATCAAAATCGCACCCCCAGTGATGGCGGCTGGCGCCAGGTAAAGCGGACCAGCGGAGGATGGCCCACATTTTTTCGCTGTCACTGAGCGAGCTTTTATCCATGGGCTGCGAATGGTGATCGAGGATCGGAGTTGCAGCGGAAAACTTACCATTCCAAATGGCCTTTTGGCGTTGAAAATCACGAAAACCGCTGGCAATTTCCATTTTAAAACCAGCGGTTTGAGCCGCTTCTAGCAGAGCGAAAAGATCATTTTTCACCTCAGGGTGGAGCCAAAACCATTTTTCCCCCACTAAAACGTGTTCTAAATGAGATGTTTCGCTGCCAGTCAGCTGCTCAATGGTGTTCATGCCAATAAGTTTTCCAATGTTTTCTGGTACATATCGGTGAGTTTTTCTAAGTCATCGATCTTCACGCACTCGTTCACTTTATGGATGGTGGCGTTCACCGGTCCGAGCTCAACTACTTGTCCACCCATTCGTGCGATAAAGCGTCCGTCAGATGTGCCACCGGTAGTAAGCAATGCTGGTTTGGTTTGGTTGACGCTATCGACGGCATCCACCACGGCATCGAGTAAGGCACCAGTATCCGTCAAGAATGGGTCGCCGTTGTATGTCCATTTGAGATCGTAATTGAGGTCATGTTGGTCGAGTGTTTGAGTCACTCGTTCCACAATTCGCTCGTTGCAAAGCTCGGTACTAAAGCGCAAATTGAACTGAACGTGGAACTCACCTGGGATAACATTGGACGCACCCGTACCCGCTTGTACGTTCGGGATCTGGAAGCTGGTTGGCGGGAAGTATTCATTACCCTTGTCCCACTCAGTGGTCGCTAGGGCGTGGATTGCCAAAAGCGATTTGTGCACTGGGTTGTCCGCAAGATGAGGGTAAGCCACATGGCCTTGAGTTCCTTTGACGGTCAAGTCGCCAGTGATCGAACCACGACGACCATTTTTTACTACATCACCAACGACTTCGGTGCTTGATGGCTCGCCGACAATACACATGTCGATGTTTTCATCGCGCGCCATTAACGTTTCCACAACGCGAACCGTGCCATTGATAAACGGGCCTTCCTCATCTGAGGTGATCAGGAAACCGATAGAACCCTGATGATCGGGATGTTCTGCGATAAAACGCTCCGTCGCGACGATCATTGCTGCCAATGAGCCTTTCATATCCGCTGCCCCTCGGCCATACAAATAGCCTTCTTTTTCGGTCGGTTCAAAAGGCGGTGTGTGCCAATGCTCTAATTTTCCAGCGGGCACCACGTCAGTGTGGCCTGCAAAGGCGAAGAGTGGCGCTTGTGTGCCACGGCGAGCCCAAAAGTTGGTGGTATCTTCAAACACCATGCGCTCAATGGTAAAACCAAGAGCCTCTAGGCGCGCTATCATGACATCTTGGCAACCGGCGTCTTCGGGGGTTACCGACTGGCGACTGATGAGATCTTTGGTTAGAGCCAGTACTGGGCTGTCTGTCATCCTTGATAATCCTTCATTAATTGAAAATTTTTGAATACTGTTCTGCTTTAAAGCCAACGTGTAGCTGGTCATTGACTCGCAAAATTGGGCGTTTGATCATCGCAGGGTGTGCGACTAGCAAATCAACGGCGGTTGTCTCATTGAGCGACTCTTTTTGCTCGTCAGTCAACTGACGGAAGGTGGTGCCGCGCTTATTAAGCACTTGCTCCCAAGTCAATTGCTGACAAAACTCACTCACCAGTTCCGCGTTAATACCTTGCTTACGATAATCATGAAATTCGTAAGCAACGCCTGCCTCTTCTAGCCATTTTTGGGCTTTCTTAATGGTGTCGCAGTTAGGAATGCCATACATGGTAATGGTCATGTGTTTTTCCTTTTGGGCTAATTCTTTTTGTTGTGTTTTGCATCCTATCAAGAAGCGACAGAACACACAAAATATCGTCAGGAATATTTTGAAGTTCAAAAAAACTCACACTTTCGCTAAGGGGATTGGAGAGTTATTGATCAACCTCAACAAAAGACTGAGAAAAAAAGAAATAATGAGTTAGCACAAGTTTAGGAGGTGTCAATGGAATTGAGTCCTGTTTTCGCAAGGCGGCTGTATTTGGCCTTATTGGTGGAGAACCTTGAAAGGCCAAATGTGCCTAAGTTAATCGAAAAAACGGGGTGGCCTCGTCGTACTATTCAAGATGTACTGAAGGCGCTGCCGGGGATTGGAATCGAACTTATGTTTGTTCAAGATGGCCGACGTCATAATGATGGTTATTACCAACTGTCAGACTGGGGACCATTTGATAGCCAATGGGTTATGGAACGTGAGAAAGATATCGCCAGCAGCCTTGGATTTCGTGCGTAAGCCAGCATTCGCTGGCTTTTTTATTGGCAGCGATACGCGGTGCCAAGCAAGCTAAAAGAGGTGACAAACGCCTGCGGCGCAATGACGAAGATGGTGTCTGCATCTAATTCTTTGGCATTGTTTTTCAAATCATTCACCGCTCCCTGCATCATGGTGTCATTGCTGAAGAAGAGATAGCTATACCAATGACCTTCATTTCCTGTCACCGTGCCAAGATACTGACAATGTTTAGGATTAAACTGATCATCAATGCGGATTTCGATTGCTTGTGAGCCGGAAAGTGGCAGATGGGTTGGGGTGGTACACCCGGCTAAAAACAGGCTAGCAAGTAACAGTAAGTCGATGTTTTTCATATTATTTCCTCATCATGGCGTAAACAATAAATCCCAACCAGCTAACAATCAGCAGCCCCCAAGGAAGTATATGTACAAATTGGCTTGGTATTGGGGTCGTTGCTTGAGTGTCGAATATTTCGTCTTCAATCGAGCTCTGTTGCTCTTTGCTTTTATCGCGTAATTGCTTCTTACGCATTTTGTCCGCTTGACGATGCTTCTCTTTTTGCTGCTTTTTATAAAGCGCGATGCCTTTCTCAATGCCTTGTGCGATCAGTTTGGTTTGTTCTTTGGTTTGCCCAGGCTTTTGTGTTGCTCTAGCGATTTTGAGTGCTTCTTGCTGAGATTCTGGTGACGGTGTGATTGCGTTGTGTTTCATCATCATAAGTCTGCTGTAAAAGAGATGGCATTAGTCTAACCTTTGCGGGTTACTAATTGAATCATTTGCGTTAAAGTGTCGCGAGTCCCATTGATTAAGATTTAGATTTTGCGATATTCGATAGATCATTATGACAACCAAGGTTATCTCAAAGCGCCTTTGTTGCTTTGGTTTGGTTGGTTTTTTTTAGCCCGAGCTTGGGTCGTTTTTGCTGGTGCAGGGGCAAGCCGCGAGAGTGGCGGCAAGATCTTGCAAATTGTTTACCCTGATAACCATACCCTCTATTTAGGTCTTCTGATTGGCATTCCAAGTGTTTTGCTGATGTGGATTATGGGATTGAGAAAGCCCGGCCGCCAATGGATTGATAAACTGACCAATTATGGACGGGGTTTCACCTTATGTTTGGTGTTAGGGCAAATTGTGCAGACGACCTACCATGTTTATCTGGAACATGGCGAGTTTAGCTGGACCAATGGGTTAACCCTATTAATACTACTTTGGTTTGGTATTTACGTATTCAATAGTCAGTGGGTAAAAGATTGTTTTCATGTCCCTAATTTACCCACAGACGACAACCTTAACTGACGATTATCAATAATTATCCGTCAGTTTCGCCCTACACTGGGGGCAAAAAAGAGGAGTTTATTATGTCACTTGCTCAAACGGCGATTCTGCCAGAAGCGGGCCCATTCGCGTTATACACTTTGCTTAAAATCAATCACAATCCAGCAAAGGTATTGGCTCAATTACAATCACTGCCAGCATTGGTTGAAGAGCTCAATCAATCTCAGCCTGATGCAGAGTTGACGCTTTCTATTGCGTTTAGCAAGTCGTTTTGGCAGCAATTGGATATGGCGATGCCAGCGGAGCTGATCGATTTCCCTGTATTGGGTGAAGGGGAGATTGTTGCGCCTTCAACGGATGTGGATGTGTTACTGCATTGTCATTCCAAACGTCATGACCTGCATTTCTACTTGCTGCGTAAACTGCTGTCAGAGGTTGCAGAAGATATTACTGTCGTCGATGAAACCTACGGGTATCGTTATCTTGATTCGCGCGATATGACCATGTTTGTTGATGGCACTGAAAATCCGAAAGCAGAAAAACGCGCGGAAGTGGCGTTGATCCCAGACGGTGAATTTGCTGGTGGCAGCTATGTTATGGTTCAGCGATTTGAGCACAACCTACCTGCTTGGAATCGATTGAATGTGTCTGCTCAGGAGAAAGTGATTGGCCGTACCAAACCGGATTCTATTGAGCTGGACGATGTCCCTGCTGCTTCACACGTTGGTCGAGTGGACATTAAAGAAGAAGGCAAAGGGCTTAAGATTGTTCGTCACAGCTTACCGTATGGCAGTGTGACTGGTTCGCATGGCTTGCTGTTTATCGCCTACTGCCACACATTGCACAATTTCAAAGCGATGCTTGAGAGCATGTATGGTGTCACTGATGGTAAAACAGACCAATTGTTGCGTTTCACCAAAGCAGTTACCGGTGCGTATTTCTTCGCGCCATCGAAAGAGATGCTGAGTGCATTAGCCGTAAAATAATCTGTCCGCTATTTTTGAAAGCCCTTCCTAATATGTGAAGGGCTTTTTTATTTGCCCTAGTTAAAAATAGCGCTAAACCTTTGACTGTTTTGGTCGATAAGTATCCAAAGCCTTAATTTCAGGACCAATATTTGTGGCGATCACCGTTAATACCAATGTGGCAGCACTTGTCGCACAGCGTCATTTGACCAGTGCAACCGACATGCTGAATCAATCCTTGGAGCGTTTGTCTTCAGGGAAGCGTATTAATAGTGCAAAAGACGATGCGGCAGGGCTGCAAATTTCGAATCGTCTTCAGTCGCAAATGCGTGGTTTAGATATCGCGGTGCGAAATGCCAATGATGGCATCTCCATTATGCAGACTGCGGAAGGGGCAATGAATGAAACCACTAATATCCTCCAAAGGATGCGTGATCTTTCATTGCAATCCGCCAATGGTTCCAATAGCCATGCTGAAAGAATTGCCTTACAAGAAGAAATGACCGCGTTAAATGACGAGTTGAACCGTATCGCAGAAACCACCTCGTTCGGTGGGCGTAAATTGCTCAATGGTTCCTTTGGCTCGGCTGCCTTTCAGATAGGGGCAGCGTCAGGTGAAGCGGTACAAGTGCAACTGAAGTCGATGCGCAGTGATGGTATTGATATGGGTGGCTTCAGTTACATTGCAAACGAACGTGCCCGTTCTGATTGGCAAGTAAAAGAGGGGGCGAATGCGCTTAGCATGTCATTCACAAATCGTTTTGGTGAAACGGAAACGATCCAAATTAGTGCGAAAGCCGGCGATGATATCGAAGAGCTTGCGACCTACATTAATGGTCAGACTGACAAAGTCACGGCATCGGTGAATGAAGAAGGTCAGCTACAGTTGTTTATGGCCGGCGAAGAAACCTCAGGAACGTTATCGTTTTCAGGAGACTTAGCCAGTGAACTAGGTTTGCAACTAAAAGGTTACGATGCGGTGGATAATATCGACATTACTTCTGTCGGTGGCGCTCAACAAGCAGTGGCTGTCCTTGATACCGCGATGAAATACGTCGATAGTCATCGTGCTGAGCTAGGGGCATATCAAAACCGCTTCAGCCATGCGATTAATAACCTCGACAACATCCACGAAAACTTGGCGACATCAAACAGTCGAATTCAAGATACAGATTATGCGAAGGAAACCACGCGCATGGTCAAACAACAGATCCTACAGCAAGTCAGTACTTCTATTTTGGCGCAGGCGAAAAAAGGGCCGAATCTCGCGTTGACCTTGCTGGGATAAGCGCCGGAGTGACTGGCACAGAGCTTGCGATATAAAAGAGAGCAAGTGAGTAGGAGTGGGCTGGAAAAAAGTGAACAGCTCTTATCGACAGTACCATTCAAATCTTTAGTCCTATTTTTGATGTTTTTATACTTTTTACCGCTTTAATCACGAAAACCCCTTCAAACAAACTTTTTTCAAAAAAATCGCATTTTTTTCCTAAAGAATTTCCAAACCGAGCCGTTAATAGAAATAACTTTGAGAGAACTACTTGGTTTTCCGAGACGTCGGAAACCGTAATATCGGAAAATCAATTGGAGAATTCATCATGGCAGTGAATGTAAATACAAACGTAGCAGCAATGACAGCACAGCGTTACCTGAATAACGCAAACAGCGCACAACAAACTTCGATGGAGCGTCTGTCTTCAGGTTTCAAAATCAACAGTGCAAAAGATGACGCAGCCGGTCTGCAAATCTCTAACCGCTTGAACGTACAAAGTCGCGGTCTAGACGTTGCGGTACGTAACGCCAACGACGGTATCTCAATCGCACAAACCGCAGAAGGTGCGATGAACGAGACCACCAACATCCTACAACGTATGCGTGACCTATCTCTACAATCAGCGAACGGCTCAAACTCAAAATCAGAGCGCGTGGCGATTCAAGAAGAAGTGACAGCATTGAACGACGAGCTAAACCGTATCGCAGAAACCACGTCTTTTGGTGGTAACAAGCTGCTCAACGGCACTTACGGCACGAAAGCAATGCAAATTGGTGCGGATAACGGTGAAGCGGTCATGCTGTCACTCAAAGACATGCGCTCTGACAACGTGATGATGGGCGGCGTGAGCTACCAAGCTGAAGAAGGCAAAGACAAGAACTGGAATGTGGCCGCAGGCGACAACGACTTGACGATTGCACTGACAGACAGCTTTGGTAACGAGCAAGAGATCGAAATCAACGCGAAAGCGGGTGATGACATCGAAGAGCTAGCGACGTACATCAACGGTCAAACTGACCTTGTAAAAGCGTCAGTGGGTGAAGGCGGCAAGCTACAGATCTTTGCTGGTAACAACAAAGTTCAAGGTGAAATTAGTTTCTCAGGTAGCCTAGCTGGTGAACTTGGCCTAGGCGAAGGCAAAAACGTCACGGTAGACACGATTGACGTGACAACCGTACAAGGTGCGCAAGAGTCGGTAGCGATTGTGGATGCGGCACTGAAATACGTAGACAGCCACCGTGCAGAGCTGGGTGCATTCCAGAACCGTTTCAACCATGCAATCAGCAACTTGGATAACATCAACGAAAACGTGAACGCGTCGAAGAGCCGAATCAAAGATACCGACTTCGCGAAAGAAACGACTCAGTTGACCAAGACACAAATTCTATCGCAAGCATCAAGTTCCATTCTTGCGCAAGCGAAACAAGCGCCAAACTCAGCGCTAAGTCTACTAGGCTAATCGCCTTAACCAGACAGAAACCTCATTGGCTCGTGGTGAGAGATGAGCGAGTAAAGCCTGACTTCGGTCAGGCTTTTTTTATGCGCTATTATTTAGGGAGAAGTCACACTTTTTAACCCAACCAAAGAAATATTAAAAAAAACGAAAAATTCTCCTAAAGGTATTCTTTTGGTGGCCGTTAAAGGACTGAGAGAAATGAGATGTACCAAAGTGAGGTGAGAGACACGATGGTGCATCAGCAAAAAGCCTAAGGAGATCATTTATGGCTATCAATGTAAACACTAACGTGTCAGCAATGACCGCACAGCGTTACCTAAACCAGGCCGCTGAAGGTCAACAAAAATCAATGGAGCGTTTGTCTTCGGGCTATAAAATCAATAGCGCGAAAGATGATGCTGCAGGTCTACAAATTTCTAACCGTTTGAACTCGCAAAGCCGTGGTCTCGACATGGCGGTTAAAAATGCCAACGATGGTATCTCTATTGCACAGACTGCTGAAGGTGCAATGACAGAGACCACCAACATCTTACAACGTATGCGTGACCTTGCCTTGCAATCGTCTAACGGTTCGAACTCTCGTTCTGAGCGCGTAGCGATTCAAGAAGAAGTGTCAGCGTTGAACCAAGAACTTAACCGTATCGCAGAGACAACCTCTTTTGGTGGTAACAAACTCCTTAACGGTACGTACGGTTCTCAGTCTTTCCAAATCGGTGCTGACTCTGGTGAAGCTGTGATGCTTTCTATGGGTAACCTTCGTTCAGATACAGACGCGATGGGTGGCTTGAGCTACAAATCTGAAGAAGGCGTAGGCGCAGATTGGCGCGTAAGCGACAACACTGACTTCACAATGTCTTATGTGAATAAGCAAGGTGAAGAAAAAGAGATCACGGTCAACGCCAAAGCGGGTGATGATCTTGAAGAACTGGCGACTTACATTAACGGTCAAAACGATGATGTGAAAGCGTCGGTCGGTGAAGGCGGCAAACTGCAGCTATTCGCTTCTAACCAACGTGTAGAAGGTGAAGTGGAATTCGGTGGTGGTCTAGCGTCTGAGTTGAACATTGGTGATGGCACCAAAACCAACGTGAGCAACATTGATGTCACGACGGTTGCAGGCTCTCAAGAAGCAGTAGCGATCATAGATGGCGCATTGAAATCGGTAGACAGTGAACGTGCCTCTCTAGGTGCATTCCAAAACCGTTTCAACCATGCAATCAGCAACCTAAGCAACATCAATGAGAACGTAAACGCTTCGAGCAGCCGTATCAAGGATACCGACTACGCGAAAGAAACGACTCAGATGACTAAGACGCAAATTCTGCAGCAGGCGAGTACTTCTATCCTGGCGCAGGCGAAGCAGTCACCATCTGCAGCTCTTAGCTTGTTGGGCTAATACAGCGGCGTGAGCTTAGCTGTACGGTAGTTTACTACTCATAGCTCATAGAGGTGGAAGGGAGATTGTTATGGAAATACCATCCTACACATCGAACATCCAGCCTTACGGCTTGCAAAGTGGCACAAAAGTTGCTTATGAAAAAAGCGGTGGCGTGCCCAGTGTATCGGTCGAAAAAGGCAACCCTTCATCGGAAACGGTGAAAAAGAACGACGTGAATCTGACTGTTGAAGCGGCAGTAAAAATGGCGCAAGCTCGTCAAGAGCTCAACAGAGAAGAGAAACTGAGAATGGTGGAAAAGATGAATGAATTTATCTCTTCCATCAATAAAGGGTTATCTTTTAGAGTAGACGAAGAGTCTGGGAGAGACGTAGTGACGATTTATGAAGCCAAAACAGGCGACATCATACGTCAAATCCCAGATGAAGATATGCTGGACGTATTTAGACGCTTAGCCGCGCAAGCTACCAGCTCTGGTTTGCTGGTAGACAAAGTGTAAGTCGTTATTGAGGTGATTTGATGAGTTTAGGCCCTTTGGGGATGTCTGGTGGCATGGATATCAACTCCATGGTCAGCAAAGTTGTCGATGCGGAGCGCGTACCAAAGCAGCAACGCATAGACAATGAGCGGGCTAGGATTGATAGCAGCATCAGCGCCTATGGTCGGCTCAGAGAATCGCTGGATACGATGAAAAATCTGATGGCGAACTTTCGTCAGGAGAAGGCTTTCGCGGTGCGAAAAGTCGATACGACTGACGATAGTGTCGTCTCAGCCACTGCAACTACCGATGCCATTGCAGGTAAGTATGCCATCGATGTGTTGCAGCTTGCACAGAGCCATAAGGTTGCTTCGGATGTATTAGCCGAAGATGACAAGTTTGGCCCGGGCAAGCTGCAGATTTCGCTTGGTGATAAATCGTTCGATGTCAACGTCAGCGCAGATTCAAAACTGGTTGACGTCGTGAGAGGCATAAACGGGGCAAGCAAAAACCTCGGAGTACGTGCCTCCATCATCAATGATGTCGAAGGCCCCCGCCTTATCGTCGCCTCGACGGTTTCAGGCAAAGAAAATCAAATCCGAATTCATGTGGATGCCGAACGAGGCAATCCGCTCAAAAAACTCGAATACAAAACCCTCGAAGACCGCGTTAAAGCACTCGAACAAGCCCGTCTTGCTGCCGAAGAAGTGATCAGCGAAAGCAAACCGAAAGAAGCTGCCGCCACTGACGGTGACATGGTGTCAGAAGAGGCAGAGCCGCAGGTCGACGAACAGGGCAATCCTATTGAGGTGGCACCTCAAAGTGAGGGTGACGAGCCTCAACTAACCAGTGATACCAAGCTATCCGATGAAAGTGAACAATCCCCACTTTCCGAGGACGAGCCTATTTCTAGTTTTGGTGCGTCGGCTGCTCAAGCTGGCCAGCAAGCGATTGATGAAGCGCGTCAAACCGCAGGTTTAATGCCGCAAGACAGCATTGGCGGATGGACGGAAACCGCGTCCGGTACTTTGTTGGATTCTTATCACCGACCTGAGCTTGAACTTGATGAAGCGGCCATTGAAAAAGCACCAGACGTACCTGGATGGACGAATACAGCATCCGGCACCTTGACTGACTCCTATGAAACCGTCAAAGAAGCGCAAGCCAAATTCGAAGCTGAGCAAGCGCGAATTGAGCAAGAACTCGCGCAAGAAAAGGCCAAGATAGAAGAAGAACTGGCACAAGAAAAAGCCGCGTTGGATGAAAAAGTGGCTAAAGGTGAGTTGACCGAAGAGCAAGCGAAGCAAATTCAGCGCGCGAAGTTGGAGCCGCAAGAGCGTGAACGCTTAGAGCGCATTGATCAAGCGAATGAGCAACTAAAACAAGCTCAGGAATCGTTTGATACCTACAGCGGTATGACGGAAGTTCAGCAAGGGCAAGATGCGATGGTGGTATTGGATGGTGTTGCTCAGTTATCGAGTAACAACAACATTATCGAAGACGCCATTGAAGGGGTTGATCTCGCTCTCAAAGGAGTGACACCTAAAAACAAAGCCCCAGCAGAAATCGGGGTGGAGTATGATAGACAGAGTGTCCGTGATGACATCGAAACGTTTGTAGCGGCCTATAATCAGTTTTATCAGACGTCGAAAGCGTTGTCGGGTGTCGATCCTACGACCGGTCAAAAAGGGCCGCTAGCCGGGGACAGCACGGTAAGAAATGCCGACTCTCGTTTAAAGAGTGTTTTCTCGACTCGAATAGAGAAAGCGCCAGAAAACCTCAAGTCGCTAACAGAATTTGGTATCACCACCACTCGTCAAGGTACGTTGGAAATCAACTACGACATGCTTGATCGTCAGTTGAATAACAATTTCAATCGTTTGGAAGAGTTCTTTGGTGGAAACACGGGGTTCGCTAAACGTGTCGAAGATGCCATTCACGGTATCACAGGCGTGACCGGTTCTATTCGTACTCGTGAGAAAAGTTTATCGGAGCAAAATTACCGATTGGTTGATGAGCAAGCGGCATTGGATCGCCGCATGGGCAGTTTAGAACAGCGCACTCACTCGAAATTTACTGCAATGCAAGACGCAACCAGTAAAATGCAGGGGCAATTAGGCGCATTGATGAACGCTCTGGGATAATAACGCATGACTCAACTTTCTGAATTGCGTGATCTCGATCAGCTAATTTCTCAGGAATTAGAAAAAAACGAAATAAATGCTGAAGAATTGGTGCGTTTGGTCGATAACAGGGAACAGTTATTGCAAAACCTTCTGCAAATGCTGGTGGATAATCCACAGTTAAAGCATGAGGAAGAGTGGCAATTGATGCTCACTCGGACAAAAGCATTATTTGAACGAATGCAATCTCAGACCAGTTTAGTTGGCCTTCAACTACAAAAATTGAGGCATGGTCAGCGTTCGCTCCAACAATATAAGAAGTTTACGTAAAAGAGGAATACTATGCGCGGTTCATTACAGGCTTATAAAAAAGTGTCAGTGGATAGCCAACTCAGTGCTGCGTCGCCGCATAAAGTCATTCAAATGCTGATGGCAGGGGCGATCGAGCGTCTGATTCAAGGCAAAGCAGCGATGCAAGCGGGTAACATTCCAGTGAAAGGTGAGCGTCTTGGCAAAGCATTGGACATCATCATTGCACTGCGTAGCTGTCTCTCAATGGATGACGGTGGTGATATTGCACGTAACCTCGATCAGCTTTACGAATTCATGATCACACAGATCTCAGGGGCAAATCACAAAAATGACCCACAAATGATCGACGATGTGATCGACATCATCCGTGAGATCAAATCGGCTTGGGACCAAATTCCAAACGAGTACCACAATCTCACGGCTGCGGATATTGGAATGTAATTCGATATCCATTCTTTCTACCGAGCTCACACCTCCTAATTGCTTGGTTGCCTTATTTTTTTATTCAAATAAAATAGAAGCCATTAGTAGCCCTGATGGCTTTTTTTGTTGCTGATTTTCCTGTTTTGTCTATCGTTAATTGAGTGATCTTTAAACAAATTGATCATTTTGATTTCGCATATCAAGGTTTGGCCGCAACACATCATAAAACAAAGGCAATAATCGGTACTTATGCAAGGTTTGGCAAAGCTGCTTGTAATAGAAGACGATGAAGCAAATCGTCTTAACTTACGCAATATACTGGAATTCGTTGGAGAGAGTTGCGAAGCCCTACGTTCTGATCAGATAGAAAATGCAGATTGGTCAAAGATCTGGTCAGGGGTTATCGTTGGTTTCGTCGACAATAAGTCCATCACAACTGTGATGGCAAAACTGAACTCCGCCCACCATATCCCTTTACTCGTGTTGGGGGATTTTTCTCATCCTGTAGAACACCTGCCTAACCTGATTGGTGAGTTGGAATTCCCACTCAACTATCCTCAGCTCAGCGAAGCACTAAGACACTGTAAAGAGTTTTTGGGTCGTAAAGGCGTCAATGTTGTTGCCTCGGCACGTAAGAATACCCTCTTCCGCAGTCTTGTCGGTCAAAGCTTAGGTATTCAAGAAGTTCGTCATCTAATCGAACAAGTGGCAGCGACCGAAGCGAATGTTTTGATCTTGGGTGAATCGGGGACGGGTAAAGAAGTGGTCGCGCGTAATATCCACTATCATTCCTCACGTCGCAATGGTCCTTTTGTGCCAATCAACTGTGGTGCGATTCCACCAGATTTACTTGAAAGTGAATTGTTTGGTCACGAAAAAGGGGCCTTCACTGGTGCATTAACCACGCGCAAAGGGCGTTTTGAGTTAGCTGAAGGTGGCACACTTTTCTTGGATGAAATTGGCGATATGCCAATGGCAATGCAGGTTAAGTTGCTTCGTGTGCTGCAAGAGCGCTGTTTTGAACGCGTAGGTGGTAACACCACCATTAAAGCCAATGTGCGCATTATTGCGGCAACACATCGCAATTTAGAAACCATGATCGACGATGAAAAGTTCCGCGAAGATCTTTTCTACCGTCTCAACGTGTTCCCCATTGAGATGCCTGCGCTTAAAGAGCGCAAAGAAGACATTCCTTTGTTACTGCAAGAGCTCATGACACGTCTGCAAGCCGAAGGGGGATTACCGATTTGTTTCACCCCTCGTGCGATCAACTCCTTAATGGAGCATGATTGGCCAGGTAATGTGCGTGAATTGGCGAACTTGGTTGAGCGTATGGTGATCCTCTATCCAAATAGTTTGGTAGACGTGAATCACTTGCCAACCAAATATCGTTACAGTGACATTCCTGAATTCCAACCAGAGACGTCATCGTTCAATTCGATTGAAGATCAAGAGCGCGACGTATTGGAAGATATTTTCTCTGAAAGCTTCGATCTAGCGGCGAGAAATAACTTTGATGACCACTTCGATGCTCCTCAATCCTTGCCGCCTGAAGGGGTTAACTTGAAAGAACTTCTTGCGGATTTGGAAGTGAACATGATCAACCAAGCGTTAGAAGCACAAGGCGGTGTCGTGGCTCGTGCTGCTGATATGTTGGGGATGCGTCGCACCACATTGGTTGAGAAAATGCGTAAATACAATATGCAACGTTAGAAAACCATTTCAGCGTCAACTTATTGTCAATCACCTAACGCATTGATAATAAACAAAAATAGCCTGGCATGCATTTTGCGTGTTAGGCTATTCTAGTATTTGAGGCGAGATTTCGACAGCGCATGGATAATTTAACCAATCAATCCCACTTAGACTCGGTAGAAAGTCAGGTAGAACGTTACAAGCAAGTGCTTGATGTGATGCCAGCGGGAGTGATTTTGCTTGATACTCAAGGGGTGGTGCGAGAAGCCAATCCAGAAGCGCATCGAATTCTAGAAGTGCCCTTGGTGAACGAGCGCTGGTTTTCGGTGATCCAAGCAGCGTTCGATCCACGCGAAGATGATGGTCATGAAGTGTCCCTGCGTAATGGTCGAAAAGTCCGCCTAGCCATTTCGGCTTCTGCGACAGGCCAACTCATTTTGATCACTGACCTAACCGAAACACGCTTGTTGCAATCTCGTGTGAGTGATTTACAGCGGTTATCTTCGTTAGGACGCATGGTCGCGTCTTTGGCGCATCAAGTTCGAACCCCGCTCTCTAGTGCGATGCTTTACGCCTCAAACCTTTCTGCTCCTAACCTGCCTAATACAACGCGAGAGCGTTTTCAATCAAAGCTGATGGATCGCTTGCAGGATTTGGAAAAACAGGTCAACGATATGTTGTTATTTGCCAAAGGCGGCGACAACAAAGTCATTAAACCTTTCACCATCGCTCAACTGGTCAGTGAGTTTCAGCCCATGGTTGAGACCGCATTGAAAAGCAATCACATTGATTACGGCCAAGAGGTGGAAGAGGAGCAAACAGTAATTTTAGGTAATGCCAATGCCATCGCTTCTGCATTGAGTAACTTAGTGATGAACGCCATTCAAATTGCGGGGAAAGAAGCGCAAATCGATGTGTTTTTCCGCCCAGTCAATGGTGAGCTGCGTATTTCAGTGCAAGACAGTGGCCCTGGAGTGCCGAAAGAGCTGCAAAACAAAATCATGGAACCTTTTTTTACCACTCGTTCTCAAGGAACGGGTTTAGGTTTGGCCGTGGTACAAATGGTCTGTCGTGCTCATGAGGGCCGACTAGAATTATTATCGGAAGAAGGGGATGGTGCTTGCTTCACCATGTGTATCCCTTTGGAAAGAACTCAATCTGCAGATGCAGAATGAGCGCGTAACAACACTGGAGAATCAAGATGGCTCAAAGCAAAGTGTTAATCGTAGAAGACGATGAAGGTCTGCGCGAAGCGCTAGTCGACACATTGGCATTAGCAGGTTATGAATGGCTAGAAGCGGATTGCGCAGAAGATGCTTTGGTAAAGCTGAAAGCCAATCCGGTCGATATTGTCGTTTCTGATGTACAAATGGCGGGCATGGGTGGCTTAGCACTGTTACGTAGCATCAAACAAAACTGGCCAAATTTACCCGTGTTGCTGATGACAGCGTACGCCAACATCGAAGACGCCGTGTCGGCGATGAAGGAAGGAGCGATTGACTACATGGCTAAGCCTTTTGCGCCAGAAGTCTTGCTCAATATGGTCAGCCGCTACGCACCTGTAAAATCTGAAGACAATGGCGATGCCGTTGTTGCGGACGAAAAAAGCTTACGCTTATTGGCATTGGCGGACAAAGTCGCTCGTACCGATGCCAACGTAATGGTTCTTGGGCCTAGTGGCTCGGGCAAAGAAGTGCTATCACGCTACATTCACAATGCCTCGCCGCGCAAAGATGGGCCTTTCATTGCCATTAACTGTGCTGCTATTCCCGACAATATGTTGGAAGCAACCCTATTTGGCTACGAGAAAGGTGCGTTTACCGGGGCGGTTCAAGCTTGTCCGGGGAAATTTGAACAAGCCCAAGGTGGCACCATTTTGCTCGATGAAATCAGCGAAATGGATTTGAACCTTCAAGCGAAACTGTTGCGTGTTTTGCAAGAGCGTGAAGTGGAACGTTTAGGTAGTCGCAAGAGCATTAAGCTTGATGTTCGCGTGCTGGCCACCAGTAACCGCGATCTCAAACAGTATGTCTCAGCGGGCAACTTCCGTGAAGATTTGTACTACCGCCTGAACGTTTTCCCAATCACTTGGCCTGCGTTGTGTGACCGTCAAGGAGACATCACACCGCTGGCGAAGCATTTAGCAGAGCGCCATTGTACCAAGCAAGGTATCCCAGTGCCGCGTTTCTCACCAAGTGCGTTGGAGAAGCTGTTGCAATACCCATGGCCAGGTAATGTGCGTGAGCTAGATAATGTAGTGCAGCGTGCGCTGATCCTCAGTGAAAATGGTGACATTTCCCACGAGCATATCTTGCTTGAAGGGGTGGATTGGCAAGATGCCGACAGCTTGCAGCATGTGGTGCAGCAACAAGAGCACATTGCGCCAGACATAAAACCGATCGCTCAGGCTGAGCCTGAAGGCATGATTCGCGGTCTGTCTGTGGGCGACAGCCTAGGCAGTGAGCTGCGCGATCAAGAGTACGCCATTATCTTGGAAACATTGATTGAATGTCAGGGTCGCCGCAAAGAAATGGCGGATAAGCTGGGGATTAGCCCCAGAACTTTACGCTATAAGCTAGCCAAAATGCGCGATGCTGGTATCGAGATCCCGGGATAGGATTTGAAATCTTGGTCAGATTGCCTGACTCAGGTAAACTGGCCAGCCATAACGGGCAATATGGCATGCTAATTGCTGTGTCAATATTACAGCAAAATAGTTAGTCAAACTTTTGGCTTAGAGGTAACGATGAGAATTGATGGATTTAACGGCGAAATGCGCGCCATGATGCTTGAAGCAAGCAACACGACCGCACCGGCGACGGGCGCGAAAGTCAGTGCCGATTTTAGCACTTTGCTAAATCAGGCCATCAATAACGTTAACTCACTGCAAAAGAGCTCAAGTGATTTGCAAACCCGCTTTGATCGCGGTGACGCGGATGTTTCTCTTTCCGATGTCATGATTGCGAGAAACAAATCCAGCGTCGCATTTGAAGCCACGGTACAGGTTAGAAATAAACTGGTCGAGGCATACAAAGACCTTATGAACATGCCAGTCTAATGTGGGTAGTAAACTGTGGCTGAAGAAAATAAATCAACCGATCTAGCACTGACTGATGATGGTTCCAGTAAAGCGTTAACCATGCATTCTGATATGGATATGGACAGTCAGAATCCAGATTTAGACGAGCGTAGCTCTTCTAAGTTTGATATGGCCGTGGGTGATTTAGATTTATTACGTCAGGTCGTGTTAGTCCTCTCGATTTCCATCTGTGTCGCTTTGATTGTGATGTTGTTTTTCTGGGTTAAAGAGCCAGAAATGCGACCATTGGGTGTGTTTGAAACCGAAGAACTGATTCCCGTACTGGATCATTTAGACCAGCAAAAAATCAATTACAAACTGGATGGCAACACCATTTTGGTTGAAACGAGTGAATTCAATTCCATCAAATTGGACATGGTACGCTCTGGCCTGAATCAAAGTACCCAAGCAGGCGATGATATCTTGCTGCAAGATATGGGATTTGGGGTTTCACAGCGTCTTGAACAAGAGCGTTTGAAGCTGAGTCGAGAGCGCCAACTGGGTAAAGCGATCGAAGAGATGAAGCAAGTGCGCAAAGCCAAAGTGCTTCTCGCGTTGCCAAAACAGAGTGTGTTTGTGCGCCACAACCAAGAAGCGTCCGCCTCTGTGTTCTTGACCTTAAATACCGGCTCCAACCTCAAGCAGCAAGAAGTCGATTCGATTGTCGACATGGTAGCCAGTGCCGTGCCAGGGATGAAAACCTCGCGTGTGACCGTCACGGATCAACATGGCCGCTTGCTCAATTCTGGCTCTCAAGATCCCGTTTCAGCAGCTCGCCGTAAAGAGCAAGAGTTGGAGCGTAATCAAGAACAAGCGCTGCGTGAAAAAATCGACTCCGTTTTGATCCCTATCTTAGGCTTCGGTAACTATACCGCCCAAGTGGATATCGAAATGGACTTCAGTGCGGTCGAACAAACGCGTAAGCAGTTTGATCCGAATACGCCCGCGACACGAAGCGAATACGCACTTGAAGATTACAACAATGGCAACATGGTGGCCGGAGTGCCCGGTGCCCTGAGTAATCAGCCACCTGCCGATGCGTCGATTCCTCAAGATGTTGCTCAAATGAAAGATGGCTCGGTGCTCGGTCAAGGATCGGTACGTAAAGAATCGACACGTAACTTTGAATTGGACACCACCATCAGTCATGAGCGTAAGCAAATGGGTGTGATTAACCGTCAAACCGTCGCAGTCGCCATTAAAGATCGCGCCACCATCAATCCTGATACAGGTGATGTGACGTATACACCTCGCAGCGAGGCGGAAATTAACGCGATTCGCCAAGTGCTTGTCGGTACCGTCGGCTTTAGTGAAAATCGCGGTGACTTGCTCAACGTATTAAGTATGCCATTTGCCGAGCCAGAGCAGGAGCAATTGGCGGATGTGCCTATTTGGGAACATCCTAACTTCAACGATTGGATTCGTTGGTTTGCCAGTGCCTTAGTCATTATTGTGGTGATCTTAGTTCTGATCCGCCCTGCGATGAAGAAACTGCTCAACCCAGCGGGTGATGACGATGACGAAATGTATGGACCAGATGGCTTACCGATTGGTGCCGATGGTGAAACCAGCCTAATCGGTAGCGATATTGATGCAGGTGAGCTGTTTGAGTTTGGCTCTAGTATCGATCTCCCTAACCTACACAAGGACGAAGATGTGCTGAAAGCGGTTCGTGCCCTCGTGGCAAATGAACCTGAACTGGCAGCACAAGTGGTCAAAAATTGGATGATAAATGGCTAACGAAATTGTAAACGGGAACGAAGACGGCTCGATGGATACACCAGAAGTTGATATCAGTTCGATATCAGGTGAAGAAAAAGCAGCAATTTTGCTGCTGAGTTTAAACGAACAAGACGCCGCCGGCATTATCCGCCACTTAGAGCCCAAGCAGGTTCAGCGTGTGGGTAGTGCGATGGCGCGCGCCAAAGACCTCAGCCAAGACAAAGTTTCGGCAGTGCACCGTGCTTTCTTGGAAGACATTCAGAAGTACACCAACATCGGTATGGGCAGTGAAGACTTCATGCGTAATACCTTGATCGCGGCACTGGGTGCTGATAAAGCCAATAACTTGGTGGATCAGATCTTGTTGGGTACGGGTTCGAAAGGTCTCGATTCGTTGAAATGGATGGACCCACGACAAGTGGCGAGCATCATTGTTAACGAACACCCACAAATTCAGACGATCGTACTGTCCTACTTGGAAGCCGATCAATCAGCCGAGATCATCGCGCAATTCCCAGAGCGCGTACGTCTTGACTTGATGATGCGTATCGCCAACCTTGAGGAAGTTCAACCTTCAGCACTGGCTGAGTTGAACGAAATCATGGAGAAACAGTTTGCCGGCCAAGCGGGCGCGCAAGCAGCGAAAATTGGCGGCCTGAAGGCAGCAGCAGAGATCATGAACTACCTCGACAACAACGTCGAAGGTTTGTTGATGGAGCAGATTCGCGACCAAGACGAAGATTTGGCGACGCAAATCCAAGATCTCATGTTCGTATTCGAGAACCTTATCGAAGTGGACGATCAAGGTATCCAGAAATTGCTGCGTGACGTCCCACAAGACGTACTACAGAAAGCCCTTAAAGGTGCCGATGATGGTCTTCGTGAGAAGATCTTCAAGAACATGTCGAAACGTGCTGCTGAGATGATGAAAGACGACATCGAAGCAATGCCACCAGTGCGTGTTGCCGATGTGGAAGCGGCGCAGAAAGAAATTCTCGCCATTGCTCGTCGTTTGGCCGACAGCGGAGAAATCATGCTGTCCGGTGGCGCAGACGAATTCTTGTAATTACAGACAAGCCCCGAGTTGGGGCTTTGTTTCCTTAAGAACAATGAAAACTCAATGACTGAGTTTTACATGTGACCATTCAGAGGTAACCGATCCATGGCTAACGAGAGAAAACGTGGTTTTATCCGCCCTGGTGAAGATGATGCCGTTCCACAACCTCAGCGTTGGGGATTGCCTGATTACGGCTCTGAGGTAAACAAGCAAGCCAAAGAAACGGCGTTTAACTACGATCCTGGCTGGATGCCGGATTTCGAACAACCGGAAGAAGAAGCTGTCCTTGAGTTAACCGAAGAGCAAATCGAACTGATTAAGCAAGGCGCTTATCAGGAAGGTTTGTTCCAAGGTCAAGAAGCGGGCTTTAAACAAGGTTTTGATAAAGGCAAAGAAGAAGGTTTTCAAGCCGGTCATGAAGAAGGCCTTGAACAGGGCAAAAATGAAGGCATTGAAGCGGGTCAAGAACACATCAAGCAGCAGGTCGATACCTTTATTAATCTTGCTAACCAGTTTGCCCAGCCATTAGAGCTGATGAACAACCAAGTGGAAAAACAACTGGTGGATATGGTGTTGTGCTTGGTTAAAGAAGTGGTGCATGTCGAGGTACAAACCAACCCGCAAGTGATCTTAGACACCGTTAAAGCCTCGGTTGAAAGTCTGCCTATTGCTGGGCATCCCATTACGCTGCGCCTCAATCCCGACGATGTCGACATCATCCGCTCTGCGTATGGCGAGGATGATCTCAACTTCCGCAACTGGACCTTACTCAGTGAACCAGCCCTGAACCGTGGCGATGTACAAATCGAAGCGGGCGAATCCAGCGTTAGCTACCGGATGGAAGAGCGCATCAAGCAAGTGATACAGAATTTCTGTGGTAAGAATCGTCACCACGGAGGTGAATGATGATTGCGCTAGCAGAGAGACTCAAAAGCTACAGAGTACAAGGCTTGGGCAGCCGTCCGGTCGCCTCAGGTAAACTGGTGCGTGTTGTCGGTCTAACGCTGGAAGCGACAGGTTGTCGAGCTCCCATCGGCAGTTTGTGTTTGGTTGAAACCATGACGGGCCAGATGGAAGCCGAAGTTGTCGGCTTTTCGGGTGACAATCTATTTCTGATGCCGAGCGAGCAAATCGGTGGCATTCTGCCCGGCGCTAAAGTGACGCCGTTAACCAGCGAAAGTGGTTTGCCCGTGGGCATGGAACTGCTAGGTCGTGTGATTGACGGTGTGGGCAACCCCTTGGATGGTTTAGGCCCAATTTACACCGAACATCGCGCTTCTTTTAATGCGGAACCGATTAACCCCCTTGCACGCAAGCCCATTACCGAGCCGCTCGATGTCGGCTTGAAAGCCATTAACGGCTTACTTACGGTGGGAAAAGGCCAACGTATTGGCCTGTTTGCGGGCTCTGGTGTGGGTAAATCGGTCACGCTAGGTATGATGACCCGTGGTACCACCGCCCAAGTGGTTGTGGTGGGATTAATCGGTGAACGTGGCCGAGAAGTTAAAGAGTTCATCGAAGAAATTCTCGGTGAAGATGGACGCAAGCGTTCCGTCGTCGTCGCGGCGCCCGCGGATGCATCGCCGCTTATGCGCTTAAAAGGTTGTCAGACGGCCCTCACCATCGCGGAATATTTCCGTGATCAAGGGTTGGATGTGTTGCTCCTGATGGATTCATTGACACGCTTTGCCCAAGCGCAGCGTGAAATTGCACTGTCGGTCGGTGAACCGCCTGCCACCAAAGGTTATCCACCTTCGGTGTTTGCCAAATTGCCTGCGCTGGTGGAGCGCGCTGGTAATGGCGGCCCGCAACAAGGCTCGATCACCGCATTCTTTACCGTTTTAACGGAAGGCGATGACCTTCAAGACCCGATCGCAGACGCATCGCGCGCCATCTTGGATGGCCATATCGTCCTTTCACGTGAAATGGCCGATGCGGGTCATTATCCGGCGATTGACGTTGAGAAGTCCGTGAGCCGAGTCATGCCACAAATCACTACCGAAGAGCATGTGCTGATGTCGAAAGCGGTGCGCCAAGTGTTGTCTATTTGTCGTAAAAACCAAGATTTGGTGTCGATTGGCGCTTATAAACCGGGTACCGATCCAGCTATTGACAGTGCTTTCACATTGAAGCCGAAGTTGGACGAATACTTGCAACAACGGATGAAAGAAACCGTGCCTTATGCCATGTGTGTCAACATGTTGAAGAACGTGCTTGGAGTGCAGTAATCGATGGAAAACGCAATGGACTTTCTGCTTGAGCAGACCAAAGAGAAAGAAAACCAAGCGGTGATGGCGCTGAATAAGGCGAAATCGGAGCTGGAAGGTTACTACGCTCAATTGGCTCAAATTGAAAAGTATCGCCTGGATTATTGCCAGCAGCTCGTCGAGCGAGGGCAAAATGGTTTAACGGCCAGCCAGTTTGTTCATTTGCATCGATTCCTCGGTAAACTGGATGAAACGCTCTCTAAGCAAAAGCAAGCAGAAACACAATTTAAACAACAAGTTGAAAACTGTGAACATTATTGGCTAGAAGTGCGCAAGCAACGAAAATCCTACGAGTGGATGATTGAGAAAAAACAGCAAGAGAAACTCAAAGCAGAAGCAAAGCGAGAGCAGAAACAGATGGATGAGTTTTCAACCTTGCTCTATTCACGGCGCTAAATGAGAGAAGTGGCTTGCTTTTTGCAGGCTATTTTTTTAGCTCAATACCAAGGCTGGAAAGCATTGGATTTTAACCCATTTTAGCGCGGCTAAGAGACTCGAATTATGAATGTGAATCTGCAACCCGTTTCCACGACAGCAAAGACCACCAGTCAAAGTGGCGAAAGTTTGGCTGCAACCACCACGGCCGACTCGACGGACTCCAAAGGTTTTTTGCAGACCCTTTCTGAAGTCTTCTCCTCTGGAAAAACGGAAGCGGACGGCAATATCGCAGCAAAAGCATCGCAAGGCGCTCAATCGGAAGGCGTTAAAGGGAGCAGTGCTCTTGATAACACTGCTGAGACAAGTGAGGCAAAGGTTGGCCCATCAGATAGTTCGGTTGATGAGGTGTTAGAGCTTGAGTCAGAAGCAGACCTCTCTTCGTCCCAGCGCGTGGCCGAATCGAAATTAGACCAAGACTCTTCAGCAGGACTTAGCAGTGAAGATGACAAATCGAATCAATCACTTAGTCGCGTAAATACAGACAGTGATGTATTGAAAGGCACTCCTGCCGCAGCAAAAGACACCGTGGCACAAGATGACAACGCCAAGCAAGCGGTGATGCAGGAAGGCTCCAAAATTCTAGGTCAGTTAGAACAGTCGAATGCTGCGCTGAAAGAGACAAGTGGCAAAGGCTTGCCACAAAACGCATCGCCAGACATTGAATCGAGCGCAGCCATTGCAGCTGCATCGACTTCTGTGCAGCCACAACGTGATGCACTCGATGACGAACAAGCGTTGATTGCGGCCCAACAAGGGCAAAGCTTGTCCCACTATTCCGCGCATCTTGATCAACAGGCTGTTAGTCAAGCACAACCTATTGATGCTGCTCATCAAGCTCAAATCATCAACGCGCAAGTGGCCGAGACTGAATTGCCACAAGATTGGCGCGAGGTGATGCCGCAGCCTCAAGCGGGCCACCTTGCTAATAGTGCGGCACTCGGCAAGGACGTTCAGCCAAGTGCTGATATGGATCAACAAGCGTTGCTTGTTAGCAGCGCCATGGGCGTCAATTCGGTGAAAAATAGTGCAACGTCTTCAAGTGAAACACCACAAGTGGTGTCACTCGAGTTGTTAGTGGTCATTGAGCAAAAATTAGCGGCGGCGCAACCTTTAAGTGCGCCTGAGCAAAAAATTCTCGATGGTTTGAAATCGGGTCAAATGGTGGCGGATTTCCCCCCATCAGAATGGACGACAAGATTACCTGTTATCGCGGCTACCACTCAGCCGCAACTTACCCCTTCGGAAGGGGGGAGTGAACGACATGCCGCCATTGATTGGACGTCGCCTCAATCCGTTCAGCCAAAGCATCAAGATAGCGCCGCTGCCAAAACGGCAGGCAGCGCAGCATTAGCGCAAGCGGTGCATACGGCACTTGCTCAGCCCAATACGGCCACAACTGTCCCATTGAGCGCAGACAAAGCCGCCATGGTTCTGCCTGATGGCATAACGGCGAATACGATACCAACCGCGTTTAATCCTGCCGCGTCTCCGGATGTGGCTAAATCTCAAGTGCAATCGATGCAGGCGGCATTAGCGGCGGCTGGCCTTGCTAGCGTAAAAAGCTCATCGAAGCAAACAAGTACTGAGACTCAGGGTGCTCAACCAACGGCCTCTCTCTACAGTGCGCAGACAGTGACTGGGCAAACGAGAGCAGAGAACGTCGCAGCGCAACAACCGTCAATGCCATTAACGCGAGAGTTAGCGAATGAGCAGGTGGCAGAAAAAGTGCAAATGATGATGTCAAAGAACCTCAAACAACTTGATATTCGTCTGGACCCACCGGAGCTTGGCCGCATGCAAATCCGCATGACGATGAACAATGACATCGCCAACGTGCATTTCACTGTCACCAACCCGCAAGCGCGTGACATCATTGAACAAACATTGCCAAGACTGCGGGAAATGCTCGCCCAACAAGGGATGCAATTGGCCGATTCGTCAGTTCAACAGCAAGCCTCTGGTCAGCAGCAGAGACAATACAGTGCTGATGGACAAGGGAATGGACAACAAAGCAGCAGATTTGCCTCTTCAAATGAGGAAAACCTTGAGGCTGACGTTAAACTTGACTTAAATGTCACATCAAAGCGTGATGGAATCAGTTTTTACGCATAAAATACAAATTGTTAAGTTTGATAGGTAGAGCAGCTCATGGCAGAAGAATTGCAAAACGGTGAAGAAGCACCAAAAGGGAAAAGTAAACTTCTAATCATCATCATTGCTGTGGTGGTATTACTCGCCGGTGGCGGTGGTGCTGCGTTCTTTTTGATGGGATCGGATCCTGCAGAAGAGGAAGCCGCTGCACAAGTCCAAGCTCAGCCTGTTGAAGCGCCCATCGCATACGTTAATATCGCTCAGCCATTCGTGTTTAACGTCACGGGTGACAACCGCAATCGAATGGTACAGATCAAAGTGCAGTTGATGGTTCGTGGTACAGAAAATGAAAACCTTGCCCGTTACCATTCGCCGTTGATTGAAAGTTCATTGCTATCAACGTTTGCTTCGGCAACGGTTGAGCAGTTGCGTTCACCTACTGGTCGAACGGAGCTACGTGATAAAGCCACAGATGACATTAAAGCAGCGCTGACGAAATCGGTAGGTCAGCCTGTGATTGAGAAAGTATTGTTTACCGACTTTGTGATTCAGTAGGTATAGCGTGACCGATCTATTAAGCCAAGACGAGATTGATGCGCTCCTTCATGGGGTGGATGATGTCGATGAGATAGACGAGCCGATAGAGGATGATCTAGGCAGCGCCGTTAATTTCGATTTCTCCTCACAAGATAGGATTGTTCGTGGTCGCATGCCGACCTTGGAACTGATCAATGAACGTTTTGCTCGTCATATGCGCATCAGTTTATTCAACATGTTGAGAAAAACCGCCGAAGTTTCGATCAACGGCGTGCAAATGATGAAGTTTGGTGAATACCAAAATACGCTATATGTACCCACCAGTTTGAACATGGTTCGCTTCAGGCCGTTAAAAGGTACCGCGTTGATCACCATGGAAGCGCGTTTGGTGTTTATTCTGGTAGAGAACTTTTTTGGTGGCGATGGTCGCTTCCACGCCAAAATTGAAGGTCGCGAATTTACCCCAACAGAGCGACGTATCATACAGCTTCTACTGAAAATCGTATTTGAAGACTACAAAGAAGCTTGGTCGCCTGTGATGGGGGTAGAATTTGAGTATCTCGATTCGGAAGTGAACCCGAGTATGGCGAACATTGTTAGCCCAACGGAAGTGATTGTTGTGAGTTCGTTCCATATCGAAGTGGACGGCGGCGGCGGTGACTTCCATGTGGTCATGCCGTATTCCATGGTTGAACCCATCCGCGAATTGCTTGATGCGGGTGTGCAATCGGACAAAATGGAAACGGACGTACGTTGGAGCTCTGCTCTGCGTGAAGAGATTATGGATTGTCCGGTGAATTTCCGTGTCAATTTGCTGGAGAAAGATATCTCGCTGCGCGATTTGATGGAACTTCGTCCAGGGGACGTCATTCCGATAGAAATGCCTAAGCACGCCGTGATGTTTGTAGAGGAACTGCCTACTTACCGCGTGAAAATGGGGCAGTCTAACGAGAAACTGGCGGTACAAATTTCCGAAGAAATTGAACGCCCTCATGTGGTGAAAACCGATTTAACTTTCTTAGGGAAAGACATCATGTCTGAACTAGAAAGTGACGACGATGATGATTAATGCTCGCGACTGAGAGCAAAATGTTCGTCTAGTATTGAGTTAAATAGTAAGTAAAAACAGGATAGTAAAATGGCATCAAGTGAAGATGAAAGGCTAGCGGCAGAATGGGCAGCAGCTTTGGGTGAAGATCCCGCAGCGCCTGAAATTGATGTTGACGAAGTATTGGCAGCGCCATTAGAAGAGTTGAAAGATACCTCTGCGCCGATCACCGCCGATGAGCGCCGCAAACTGGATACCATTATGGATATTCCAGTGACGATTTCGATGGAAGTGGGCCGCTCACAAATCAGCATTCGTAACTTACTTCAGCTTAACCAAGGTTCGGTAGTCGAACTGGATCGTCTGGCTGGTGAGTCGCTCGACGTATTGGTCAACGGCACGTTGATCGCCCACGGAGAGGTTGTTGTGGTCAACGATAAGTTTGGTATTCGTCTCACCGACGTAATCAGCCAAACTGAACGTATCAAAAAACTGCGTTAATGCTTATGAGACCAAGCCGTTATCGCCATCGCTTATTTGGTCTTACAGGAGCACTGGTCGCCATGACGAGTGCTCCTCGTGTTTGGGCCGCGCCTCAAGCGCCGGAGCTTGACCTTGCCACCACGTTTGCTTCTCTTCTCCTCGTTATCGCTTTTATTCTCTTTTTAGCTTGGCTGATGAAGCGCATCCAAACGCCAGCATTCGGCCAGAAACACGGCCTAAAGGTGGTGAGTCAAATTGCGGTGGGGACTCGAGAGCGCATCGCTGTTGTTCAGGCGGGGGAAGAACAATTTTTAGTGGGCATCACCAGTCAGTCTATCCAGCTGATTGCAAAATTAGAGCATCCGTTAAAACAGGAGGAGTTGGCTAAAACGGGATTTGCACAACAATTTAGCCAGCTACTGAAAAAGAATGAACAATAAGCAACTTCTGACCACGTTTTGGCTATCACTCAGCTTACTGATGGCATCCCTATTATCCTTTTCGGCTTGGGCACAAGCGGAAGAGACCGCGTTGCCAGCCAATCTTGCACCGGGCGGTAGCGTGACGGTTTCACAAATGCAGAGTGACACCAGTAAGAGTGAATTTATGAGTGTGGGTAGCGGAGGCGGTATCCCAGCGTTCACCATGACCACTAACCCTGACGGCAGTGAAGATTACTCGGTCACGTTGCAGATTTTAGCGTTAATGACCATGCTTGGCTTCTTGCCAGCAATGGTGATTTTGATGACCTCATTCACCCGGATTGTGGTGGTGATGTCGATTTTGCGGCAGGCTATGGGTCTGCAACAAACGCCGTCAAACCAGGTCATTATTGGTATTGCACTCTTCTTAACCTTTTTTATCATGTCGCCCGTGATTAACGAAGTGAATGAACAAGCGGTTCAACCGTACCTGAATGAGCAGCTCACCGCACGCGAAGCGTTTGATGCCGCACAAGGGCCAATGAAAGCGTTCATGCTCAAGCAAACACGCGTGAAAGATCTCGAGACATTCGTCAATATGTCAGGAGAGCAGGCCACCAATCCCGAAGACGTTTCTATGGCGGTGTTGATTCCCGCGTTCATCACCTCTGAGCTGAAAACCGCATTCCAAATCGGATTCATGCTGTTTTTGCCGTTCCTTATCATTGACCTTGTGGTGGCTTCGGTATTGATGGCGATGGGTATGATGATGTTGTCACCGATGATCGTCTCGCTGCCGTTTAAGCTGATGTTGTTCGTGTTAGTCGATGGCTGGAACCTAATCCTTTCCACTCTCGCAGGCAGTTTTGCTTTGTAGCGGTAAGGAGACGCAATGACACCTGAAGTTTTTGTTGAGCTGTTTCGTGAAGCACTGTGGATGGTTCTCATCATGGTGTGTGCCATCATTATTCCCAGTTTGTTGGTGGGTTTGATTGTGGCCATCTTTCAGGCGGCGACCTCGATCAACGAACAAACCCTGAGCTTTTTGCCACGTCTGATTGTGACTTTATTAGCACTAATGCTCTTTGGCCATTGGATGACACAGATGTTGATGGAGTACTTTTTCGCGCTAGTGGAACGTTTTCCGCAAGTTCTGTACTAGGCGGGAGGAGCGATGGAATATCCAACCACCATTATTCTGGACTGGATAGCCAACTATTTTTGGCCTTTCACCCGTATCTCATCCATGCTGATGGTGATGACGGTGACGGGTGCGCGTTTTGTTTCTCCTCGAATTCGTCTCTACCTTAGCCTTGCCATCACCTTGGCCTTAATGCCAGCGATTCCGGCGGTGCCAGAAGATCTCCAACTGCTCTCATTTCAAGGCTTTTTGACCACCTTTGAGCAAATTGTTATTGGTGTAGCAATGGGGATGGTCACGCAATTTATCATCCAAACCTTTGTCCTGTTGGGTCAGATTTTGGGTATGCAATCGAGTTTGGGTTTCGCATCCATGGTGGACCCGGCCAATGGTCAAAACACGCCGTTGCTTGGTCAGTTGTTTATGTTCTTGTCGACCATGTTTTTCCTCGCCACCGATGGTCACTTGAAAATGCTGCAATTGGTGCTGTTTAGCTTCAAAACCTTGCCCATAGGTAGTGGTTCATTGAATGCGGTTGATTTTCGTGAGCTGGCACTGTGGCTGGGCATCATGTTCAAAACCGCGCTGAGTATGTCACTCTCGGGCATCATTGCGTTGCTGACGATCAACCTCTCCTTTGGTGTGATGACCCGAGCCGCACCGCAGTTGAATATTTTCTCCCTCGGTTTTGCTTTCGCCTTGTTGGTGGGGTTACTGATTTGTTGGTACATCTTGGCTGGCTTATACAGTCACTATGAGCTGTACTGGTTGCAAGGCGAACAGCAGGTTTGCCGATTTATTCGTTTGAATTGCTAGGAGGCTGGTTTGGCAGAGTCAGACGGTCAAGAACGTACCGAAGAAGCCACGCCCCGACGGTTACAACAAGCACGGGAAAAAGGCCAAGTTGCCCGCTCAAAAGAGCTGGCTTCTGTGTCTGTATTGGTGATTGGTGCCGTTTCCCTGATGTGGTTTGGCGAAAGCCTCGCAAGGGCGTTGTTCAAAGCGATGGGACGTTTGTTTAGCCTCTCTCGTGAAGAAATTTTTGACCCCAGTAAGCTGTTTGATATTGCCAGTGGCGCATTAAGCGCTTTGCTCCTTCCTCTGCTGCTTATCTTGTTTGCGCTCTTTGTCGCTGCTGCAATTGGTTCCGCCGGCGTTGGTGGCATCAGTTTTTCCGTGGAAGCGGCGACGCCAAAATTATCGAAAATGAACCCACTGAGCGGCATCAAACGTATGTTTGGCTTGCAAAGTTGGGTTGAGCTCATCAAATCAATTTTGAAAGTCGCTTTGGTGACGGGCGTAGCGATCTACCTAATTCAAGCTTCACAGGAAGACTTAATCCAACTCAGTTTGGATGTCTATCCGCAGAATATTTTCCACGCTTTGGACATACTGCTGAACTTCGTTTTGCTGATCAGTTGCTCGTTGTTGATTGTGGTGGCGATCGACATTCCTTTTCAGATTTGGCAACACGCTGACCAACTGAAAATGACCAAGCAAGAAGTGAAAGACGAATACAAAGACACCGAAGGTAAACCTGAGGTGAAAGGCCGTATCCGTATGTTGCAACGCGAAGCCGCTCAGCGACGTATGATGGCGGACGTTCCGACCGCGGATGTGATAGTGACCAACCCGGAGCACTTTTCTGTTGCACTGCGTTATAAGCAGAACAGCGACAGAGCGCCAGTGGTAGTGGCGAAAGGGACGGATCACATGGCGATGAAAATACGTGAAGTGGCGCGCGAGCACGATATTTCTATTGTGCCAGCGCCGCCATTGGCGCGTGCGCTCTATTATTCCACCGAGCTTGAACAGCAGATCCCTGATGGTCTATTTACCGCGGTTGCACAAATACTGGCTTACGTGTTCCAGTTGAAACAGTACCGGAAACGGGGCGGCCATCGGCCGAAACTGCAAGACTATGATCTGCCGATTCCACCCGATCTCAGACATTGATAGTCGGCGATTCTTTTGTTCTTAAGTCTCTTGTCATTATTTTGGCGCATGAGCTGGTATAGAGATTGCTAGCTAGCACTTAATTCGGATGATAAATACAGATGACGACAGTCGTTGTCTTCCATATCAATAACTTAAAGCTATCCATTGAGACGAAGTAATGGCTAAGAAATTTACTCTGCCGTTTGCAGATAAGTTGCCTAAAATCCCCCAACGTTCAGTACCAGCCATTGGCGCGCCGATTATGGTGTTGGCCACCTTGGCCATGGTGGTATTGCCAATTCCTCCGTTTCTACTGGATATGTTCTTTACCTTTAACATCGCCTTAGCCATGGTGGTGCTATTGGTCACGGTTTATACCCGAAGACCACTCGACTTCGCTGCCTTTCCTACCGTTCTACTGATTGCGACCTTGCTGAGATTGGCCTTGAACGTTGCTTCAACGCGTGTGGTTCTCCTGAAGGGTCACGAAGGGGGAGACGCAGCGGGTAACGTTATCGAAGCGTTCGGTAACGTGGTGATCGGCGGTAACTACGCCGTTGGTCTTGTGGTGTTCCTGATCTTAATGATCATTAACTTTATGGTTGTCACCAAGGGTGCGGGCCGTATTTCCGAGGTAAGTGCTCGCTTCACCTTGGACGCTTTGCCTGGTAAGCAGATGGCGATCGATGCCGATTTGAACGCGGGTTTGATAGACCAAGAACAAGCGCGCTTACGCCGTTTTGAAGTGACCAAAGAAGCCGATTTCTACGGCTCGATGGATGGTGCATCGAAGTTCGTTAAAGGTGACGCCATCGCCGGTATTTTGATCTTGTTCATCAACATCATTGGTGGTTTGAGCATTGGTATGGCGCAGTATGATCTCGGTTTCTCCGACGCCATCAAAATCTATACATTGCTAACCATTGGTGATGGTCTGGTGGCGCAGATCCCATCCCTGTTACTTTCTATCGCAGCGGCGATGATGGTGACTCGTCAGAATACCGATGAAGACATGGGTGAGCAGATGCTCTTCCAAATGTTTGATAATCCAAAAGCACTGACGATCACCGCGGCGATTCTAGGCATCATGGGGATTGTACCCGGTATGCCTCATTTTGCTTTCCTGACGCTAGCGGCGATCGCCGGAGCGGGTGCTTACTTTATTGATAAGAAGCAGAAGCAAAAGGCCAAAGAACCGAAAGTGCCCGTGGTGGCAGACAGCAGCAATGCTCCCTCTGTACGTGAACTCTCATGGGATGACGTACAGCCGGTCGACATCATTGGTTTGGAAGTAGGTTATCGCTTGATCCCATTGGTAGATAGAGACCAAGGTGGCGAACTGCTTGAGCGTGTGAAAGGGGTTCGTAAGAAGCTCTCGCAAGATTTTGGCTTCCTGATCCCGCCAGTGCACATTCGTGACAATTTAGAACTCACTCCGAACAGTTATCGAATCACCTTGATGGGCGTGGCAGTGGGTGAAGCTGAAATTCGCCCTGATCAAGAACTGGCCATTAACCCAGGTCAAGTGTATGGCATGATCGATGGTGAACCGACTATCGACCCAGCCTTTGGACTGGAAGCGGTGTGGATTCGACCAGACCAAAGAGAACACGCTCAAGCATTGGGCTACACCGTGGTGGACTCTTCTACCGTACTGGCCACGCACATGAGCCAGCTTCTAACTAACAATGCCTCTCAGCTCTTAGGCCATGAAGAAGTACAGAACTTGCTGGAAATGCTGGGCCGAAGTGCACCGAAACTGGTCGAGAATTTTGTCCCTGATCAGCTCTCGTTGGGCTCTGTGGTGAAAGTGTTGCAAAACCTACTTAATGAAGCGATTCCAATTCGTGACATTCGTACGATTGTACAAACCTTGGCTGAATATTCCTCAAAGAGTCAAGAACCCGACATCCTGACAGCGGCGGTACGTATTTCATTGAAGAGACTAATCGTTCAGGAAATCAATGGAATAGAGCCTGAGTTGCCAGTTATTACCCTGATTCCAGAGCTGGAACAAATATTGCATCAGACCATGCAAGCGTCAGGTGGTGAGTCTGCGGGCATCGAACCCGGTTTGGCTGAAAGATTGCAATCATCGTTGATGATGGCGACTCAGGAGCAAGAGCTCAAAGGCGAACCAGCAGTCTTACTCACCTCCGGCGTGCTGCGGTCCACTCTGGCGAAATTTGTTAAGAACACGATTCCTAACCTCAGAGTGCTTTCGTATCAGGAAATTCCTGACGAAAAACAAATTCGAATTGTACAGGCTGTGGGTAACTGATCTATTAATTAATAACTGATGGTTAAGCCCTGTTTAATGGACGAATGGTTTGAAAATAAAACGATTTTTTGCCAAAGACATGCGAACTGCATTACTCCAAGTAAAAGAAGAACTTGGCGTTGATGCTGTCATCATGTCGAATAAAAAAGTGGCCGGTGGCGTTGAAATCGTCGCTGCGATTGATGGTGACAATCAATCCTCCACTTTTGGCAGCATGCCTAATTTAAGTCGCCGACAAGCGACAGCAACCCCGTCGACAGCAGGGCAATACACTGCGCCTCCCGCACGTAAAGCGACTCGCGATCTTCAAGACGATCGCGTCAGTTTGCAGAGCGAGAAGACCAATGGCGGATCCATGACCAAACGCTTTGCCAACATGCTTAAGCAGTACAGCAATACAAGCGAAGAGAGCAGCTACCGAGATGAATCGGCCGACTCTCTGAACTCATTGCTGGAAAGACAAAATAAGCATCGTGAAGAGCAAAATGGCAATGTCCGTATTCGCGAAAACTCGCCTTTGGCGAAGCTGATTGCGGAAGACCGTCGTATTCCACGCCCTGAGCCTCGTCTTGACCCAACGCGTTACGACCGCCGTAAGCCTCAAACTGAGCAGGAAGAAGGTTCTAACGAGCTAGAGAACATGCGCGAAGAGATGACATCGATTCGTCGTTTGCTTGAGCATCAGGTATCGGGTTTATTGTGGCAGGAAGTGGAAAGAAGAGAACCGCTGCGCGCCATGCTTATCAAACGTCTCGAGCGTATGGGGGTGTCGCCTGAATTGGCGGATCAGATGGCGTGTTACATTCCAGAAGATACCAAGCCTGCCCGTGCATGGAAGGCTTTGCTCGCTTTGGTCTCAGACCAAATTAATGTCACCAAGCAAGATATTCTAAAGCGTGGTGGGGTTGTGGCATTGTTAGGGCCAACGGGTGTTGGCAAAACCACCACCATCGCAAAATTGGCAGCGAGAGCGGCTATGGAGTATGGCGCGAATAATGTCGCGCTTGTCACCACAGACACCTACCGTATTGGCGCTCACGAACAGCTTTCGATCTACGGCAGAATTATGGGATGTCCTGTAAAAGTTGCTAAAGATTCTAGTGAGTTAGCCGATGTAATCTATCAGCTTAGAAACAGAAAACTGATTTTAGTTGATACCGCAGGTATGGGGCAGCGCGATGTACGTTTATCGGAGCAGCTCGATACGCTCATGCAAGAGAGTGGGGAAGTAATACACAGCTATCTGGTACTTCCCGCTACAGCTCAAAGACGAGTGCTGCAAGAGACCATTGATCATTTTCGAAGAATTCCACTTTCAGGTTGTATCCTGACCAAACTGGATGAGTCACTCAGTTTGGGCGAATTTGTCAGTGTTGTGATTCAAAACGCGTTACCTGTGGCGTATATCGCTAATGGGCAGCGAGTTCCCGAAGATATCGTGATAGCACAACCAAAATATTTGATCGCGAAAGCGAATGAACTGCTTGAGAAGTCGACAGAGAATGAACCTCACTACTGGAACAGTGACAACGAAGGATTCTAGGCGGCGGACTACTATGACTGAGAATATGATACACGATCAAGCTAGCGGCCTCCGTCGCTTAACACAACCATCATTGACCAAAGTGATTGCAGTTACTGGCGGTAAAGGTGGCGTGGGTAAATCAAATGTGACCCTAGGTTTGGCCATTGCGATGGCTCGCCAAGGTAAGAAAGTAATGGTACTGGATGCTGACCTAGGTCTGGCTAATGTCGACGTTATGCTCGGAATTCGTTCAAAACGTAACTTAGGACATGTATTAGCAGGTGAATGTGAGCTAAAAGATGCTATTGTTGAAGGACCATATGGTATTAAAATAATACCAGCCACTTCTGGAACACAGAGTATGACAGAGCTTTCACATGCACAACATGTGGGTCTGATTCGTGCTTTTGGTAGCCTAGAAGACGATATGGATGTGTTGCTGATAGATACAGCAGCCGGCATTTCTGATATGGTAATCAGTTTTTCACGTGCAGCTCAGGATGTGATTGTCGTAGTGTGTGATGAACCTACCTCAATTACCGATGCATATGCTTTAATTAAGCTATTGAGTAAAGAGCATCAGGTTCAACGCTTCAAGATTGTTGCAAATATGGTCAGAAGCTACCGAGAAGGTCGAGAATTGTTTGCAAAATTGACGTTGGTCACAGAGCGATTCTTGAATGTGAGCCTCGAACTCGTAGCATGTATTCCGTTAGATGATAAAGTTCGACAAGCGGTTAAAAAACAAAAAATTGTTGTGGACGCTTTCCCGCGTTCTCCAGCCGCCTTGGCCATCAGTTCGTTAGCAAATAAAGCGCTGACCTGGCCAATTCCAAAGAGCCCAAGTGGTCATTTGGAATTCTTTGTCGAACGATTGCTGACACGTAATGCATTTATAGAGGAACCTTTTGGTGAATAAAGCGCTCACTTATGACCAGCATGCAAATGTGAACAGTCAAAAACTGTTCATAGAAAGGTATTCTGTGCTGGTCAAACGCATTGCTCACCATTTGTTAGGGCGATTGCCTCCTAGTGTTCAGGTCGAGGATCTGATCCAAGCGGGTATGATTGGCCTGATAGAAGCTCAACAAAATTATGACGCCTCAAAAGGCGCAAGTTTTGAAACTTATGCTGGCATTCGTATCCGTGGTGCTATGCTTGATGATATCAGGCGTGGTGATTGGGTGCCTCGTTCGGTACACAAAAGCAATCGAGAGATTAGCCAAGCGATAGCCGAACTCGAGGGATTGCTAAACCGAGATCCTACTGATGCCGAAGTAGCAAAGCACATGGGATTGTCTTTAGAGCAGTATCACGGTGCTTTGACAGATATCAATTGTTCTCGCTTGATTGGTATTGAAGATCTTGGTGTGTCGGATGATGTGATCACCTCGGTGGAAGATTCAGAAAACAATACCCCGTTTAAGGGCGTTGCTGATGAATATTTCAGAAAAGCGCTGGTTGAATCAATAAAACAATTACCAGAACGTGAAGCTTTGGTACTTTCGCTCTATTATGATGAAGAGCTAAACTTAAAAGAAATTGGGGAAATTCTGAGTGTTAGCGAGTCTCGCGTCAGTCAGATATTGAGCCAGTCAATGCAACGTTTGCGCACTAAGCTTAGTGCTTGGACACAAAATGATTAAAACACTGATTTTGACATTCAGTGGAGGCAATTTTGAATAAAAACATGAAGATCCTTATTGTTGACGATTTCTCAACAATGCGCCGTATTGTAAAGAACCTGCTTCGTGATTTGGGTTTCAATAACACTCAAGAAGCTGATGATGGTCTGACAGCGTTACCTATGCTGAAAAAAGGTGATTTCGATTTCGTCGTTACGGATTGGAATATGCCTGGCATGCAGGGTATCGATCTGCTGAAAAATATTCGTGCAGACGCTGAACTGAAGCATCTACCAGTGCTGATGATCACCGCAGAAGCGAAGCGTGAGCAGATCATCGAAGCGGCTCAAGCAGGCGTTAATGGTTACATTGTTAAGCCATTCACCGCAGCAACCCTGAAAGAAAAACTAGATAAAATTTTTGAACGTTTATAAACCTCGTTTGAAGATTACTTCGTCAGAGCTGCTATAAGCATTCATGCAATGCCAACCATTATATTGGCAGCTCATAAACGCAGCATGCTTCCGAAGCATAAACGAAAAGGGTCTATTCAGAATGATCTCATTAGAGCAAGCAAAGTCTCTAGTTGAATTACTGGAACAGGGAGAGCAGGCAGCCGCCGATGAGCTGGTTGCGTCAATCTATGAGGAAAAAGGCAATCCAATGCTGCAAGAGATTGGTTCGCTTACTCGAGATCTGCACACTTCCCTGAAGAATTTCAGCTTAGATCAACGGATGACAGAAATTACAAACGATGAAATCCCAGATGCAAGGGATCGCCTTCAATATGTCATCGAAAAAACCGAACTCGCAGCAAACAAGACCATGGATGCTGTCGAGCTCTGTCTCCCAATAGCCGATAATCTTCACGAATGCTTGCTACAAGTCCGTCCTCAGTGGAATGAACTGATGCACGGTCGCATCGAATTGAGTGAGTTCAAGGCCCTTTGCCATCGTATCGAAGATCTTTTAGTTCAAGTCGAAGGCGATAGCACAGAATTACGCGGCCAGTTAACAGAAATTTTGATGGCACAAGATTTCCAAGACTTAACTGGGCAGATTATCCGTCGTGTCATCACACTCGTAAACGAAGTGGAAGGGCGATTGGTCGATATCCTAACGGTGTTTGCTGGAAATAAACCGCCGAAGGACAAAACTCAAGAAACACAGAATCTTGCCGAAAAAGAAAAAAGTGGCAGCGAGCCAGAGGGTCCGATTTTGCACCCCGAGTTGCGTGAAGACGCAGTTGCATCGCAGGATGAAGTCGATGATTTGTTATCCAGTCTTGGATTTTAAAGGTAACGTATGAGCTACGATTTAGACGAAGATATCCTTCAGGACTTCCTAATAGAAGCCGGGGAAATTCTGGAACTGCTTTCTGAGCAGTTAGTAGAATTGGAAAATAACCCAGAAGACAGGGATCTTCTCAATGCTATTTTCCGTGGATTCCATACCGTTAAAGGTGGCGCTGGATTTTTGTCGCTCACCGAGTTGGTTGAAACTTGTCATGGTGCGGAAAACGTGTTCGACGTATTGCGCAATGGCCAACGTTCCGTTTCTCCAAGCCTAATGGATACAATGCTGCGTTCCTTAGACACGGTAAACCATCAGTTTAAAGCGGTTCAAGATCGAGAGCCTCTCGAAGCTGCGGATCCTGAATTGCTCGACGAGCTGCATCGTTTGTGTCGCCCTGAATCGGAAGATGAAGTGGCTGCACCTGTCGCAGAAGAAGTCGTTGTAGCAGAGCCTGAACCTGAAATTATTCCAGAACCTGTTGTCGAAGCGCCTGCGCCAGCCAGCTCCGCGATTTCTTCAGTGGATGAAATCACTCAAGATGAGTTTGAAAAACTGCTTGATGAGCTGCATGGCAAAGGGGCCGCACCCAGCGCAAAAGCAGCTGCGCCAGCAGCACCTACGCCACCATCAGTGAGCGCATCGGTAGATAGCGGTGACATCACGGACGACGAATTTGAAAAACTGTTAGACGAATTACACGGTGCGGGCAAAAGCCCATCGGCGTCTGACTTCCAAGCAACGCCACCACCAGAGCCAGCTAAACCAGCGGCAAAAGCACCAAGTGCTGGTGATAGCGACTTGATGACCGACGAAGAGTTCGAAAAGCTATTAGACGAGCTGCATGGTTCAGGTAAAGGTCCCACCCTTGAGGAGTTGGATTTCGCAACCAAGCCTGCATCAGCAAATGTCGCTCCTGCGCCAGAGCCAGCTAAACCAGCAGCACCAGTTGCGCCGAAGCCAGCGGCGGCGCCTGCACCAGCTCGCGCAGAAGTAAAAGCGCCGGCGGTGCAAGAAGCGAAAGCCCCAGCGGCGCAACAAGCAGCGAAGAAACCACAGGCAGAAGCGACGGTACGTGTTGATACGTCGACGCTGGACACCATCATGAACATGGTTGGTGAGCTTGTACTGGTTCGAAATCGTCTTTTGAGTCTCGGTCTGAATAGTAACGATGAAGAGATGGCGAAAGCGGTAGCTAACCTAGATGTGGTGACCGCGGACCTGCAAGGCGCAGTAATGAAAACGCGTATGCAGCCCATTAAGAAAGTTTTTGGCCGTTTCCCTCGCGTTGTTCGTGACTTGGCGCGTAACCTACAAAAAGACATCGTGCTGGAAATGCGCGGTGAAGAAACGGATCTCGATAAAAACCTTGTTGAGGCGCTTGCGGATCCTTTGATCCACTTGGTGCGTAACTCGGTTGACCATGGTATTGAGATGCCTGATGACCGTGCAAAAGCAGGTAAGTCTCGCACGGGTAAAGTGATACTCTCTGCATCTCAAGAGGGTGATCATATCGAACTCGCGATCATCGATGATGGCGGCGGTATGGACCCAGATAAACTTCGTGGCATCGCAGTGAAACGCGGCATGATGGATGAAGATGCTGCTGGCCGTTTATCTGACAAAGAATGTTTCAACTTGATCTTTGCACCAGGATTCTCCAGTAAAGAGAAAATTTCAGACATTTCTGGACGTGGTGTAGGTATGGACGTGGTGAAAACCGCGATCAATACCCTAAATGGTTCGATTGATATCGATTCAGAGTTGGGCAAAGGAACTAAGATTACCATCAAAGTTCCGTTGACCTTGGCGATTCTACCAACACTTATGGTTGGTGTGGCTGGCCATCCGTTTGCGTTGCCATTGGCTTCTGTAAATGAAATCTTCCATTTAGATCTTAGCCGTACCAACGTTGTTGATGGTCAGTTAACCATCATCGTACGTGAAAAAGCGATTCCGCTGTTCTATCTACAAAACTGGCTCGCACCGAAGTCTGGTAAAGCGCAACTGCGCAAAGGACATGGTCACGTCGTTATCGTACAAATCGGCAGTCAACGCGTCGGTTTTGTTGTGGATACCTTGATTGGTCAAGAAGAAGTGGTTATCAAGCCATTAGACAACTTACTGCAAGGTACACCGGGCATGGCGGGTGCAACGATCACCAGTGATGGGCATATTGCTCTGATTCTGGATGTTCCTGATTTGCTAAAACAGTACGCAGCGGCATCGCGTCTGTAATCAGGGCTTAGTATTACAATAAGGATTCAAATGGCGATAAAAGTATTAGTAGTTGATGACTCCAGTTTTTTCCGACGTCGGGTGAGTGAGATCATCAATGCAGAATCGCGCCTAGAAGTGATTGATGTGGCGGTAAATGGTAAAGAGGCGGTTGAAAAAGCCAAACGCCTCAAGCCGGACGTCATCACTATGGACATTGAAATGCCTGTCATGGACGGCATTTCAGCTGTTCGTGAAATCATGGCGTCGGTACCGACGCCTATTTTGATGTTTTCTTCGCTTACTCATGATGGTGCAAAAGCAACGCTAGATGCATTGGATGCCGGTGCTTTGGATTTCTTACCGAAGAAATTTGAAGATATTGCTCGTAACCGAGATGAAGCCGTTTCGCTACTGCAACAGCGCGTCATTCAGATTGCTTCAAAGCGTGCATTTATGCGTCGTCCCGTGGCCTCTTCTACGCCAGTTCAAGAAAGGCCTCAAAGTACGTTAAATCGCCCTACGACAGGGTTACGCCGTGAAGCGTCGGCTCAAGCTCCCGTTTCTCGTGCACCTGTGGCGGCTAAATTCAGAGCTTCAGGAAAAAAATACCAGCTGACTGCGATTGGTACCTCAACTGGTGGGCCTGTCGCATTGCAGAAAATTCTGACCAAGCTACCAGCAAATTACCCTCATCCCATTGTACTTATCCAGCACATGCCTGCGACATTTACAGCCGCTTTTGCTAGCCGCCTAAATTCACTGTGTAAGATTCAAGTGAAAGAAGCGGAAGATGGCGACGTGCTACAAGCGGGCGTCGCTTATTTGGCGCCAGGTGGCAAGCAGATGATGATAGATGGCCGCCCTGGTGCAGCAAGATTGCGCATTATCGATGGTGGTGAACGCATGAACTATAAGCCTTGCGTGGACGTCACTTTTGGATCTGCAGCGAAAATTTACGCCGACAAAGTTCTCTCTATGGTGTTGACCGGGATGGGTGCGGATGGCCGTGAAGGTGCGCGAATGCTGAAATCGGCAGGAGCGACTATCTGGGCTCAGGATGAAGATAGCTGTGTTGTTTATGGCATGCCACAGGCTGTGGCCAAAGCAGGATTGTCAACTGAAGACCTGCCTTTGGAACGTATCGCCGAACGTATGCTAGTTGAAGTGGGACTAGCATAAGGACAGATATGATAGTTTGGAGTGTTGCAAATCAAAAAGGTGGTGTTGGTAAAACCACCACCACCGTCACTCTAGCTGGGCTACTGAGCAAAAAAGGCCATCGTGTTCTTTTGGTTGACACCGATCCACACGCATCACTAACGACCTATTTAGGCTTCGACCCCGATGCGGTCACCAGCAGCCTATTTGATCTTTTTCAACTTAAAGAGTTTACGCGTGAAGCGGTTAAACCGTTGTTGTTGAAAACAGATGTAGAAGGGATCGATATCATACCCGCGCACATGTCTTTGGCGACCTTAGACCGAGTGATGGGCAACCGCAGTGGAATGGGCTTAATCTTAAAGCGTGCGTTAATCGCGTTGTCCAAAGATTATGACTATGTGCTGATTGATTGTCCGCCAATTCTTGGCGTCATGATGGTCAATGCTCTGGCGGCCAGTGACCGAATCTTAATTCCAGTTCAAACGGAATTCTTAGCCATGAAAGGCTTAGAGCGAATGATTCGTACGCTCGCGATTATGCAAAAATCGCGTCGAGATCCCTTTAAAGTCACCATTGTGCCAACGATGTACGACAAACGCACCAAGGCGTCGTTACAAACGTTAACGCAGCTTAAGAAAGATTACCCAAATCAAGTTTGGACATCGGCGGTGCCAATTGACACCAAGTTCAGAGACGCGAGCTTAAAACGTTTACCCGCTTCGCATTTTGCAGAAGGGAGCCGCGGGGTATTTGCCTACAAACAATTGCTGATTTACTTAGAGAGGTTAGCGATTGATGAGTAGCAAAGAAGCGGTGTTATCCAGTGAAAAAGCGTTAGATGATTACTTCAGCGCACTCTTAGACGAAGAGCAAGAGCTGGAGCTTATTGTTGAAGAGGATGAGCAGACTGCCGATTGGTCAGGGGCATCTTACGAACCAGAACTGCAAATCAAGTATTCAGAGCCAGAGTCTTATAGTTATGCCGAAACAGAGCTAAAAGAATTTGAAGCCCCGAATCTGGAAGATGTTGAACGCTTACTCAGTCAACTTGAGTCAACCAATGTCGTTGACGAATTGGGTCTCGACGATATTTTGGCGCAAAACACCGCGTCCATCGCTGAGCTTCAGCAAGAAGCCAGTCAGGTTGCCGAAGACGTCGCTGTCATCGAAGAAGAACCTGTCGCCATCTTGGAAGAGGAAATCCAAGATTGGACAGTAGAAACCGAGGTGGTTGAAGAGATTCAGGATTGGCAAGTCGATGTCGAGGAGCCAGAAATTGCGCCTGTCGAGATCGAACCTGAAGTTGAAACCATTGAGGCTGAAGTAGAGCAAATCGCCGAAGACGTTCAGGTTGAGTTAGAAACGCAAACGTCTGCTAGTGAACAGAAAGATTGGACGTCGACTCAACGAGATATCGCTTTCCAAGTGCTCTATTTTGACGTCAACAGCGTCACCTTTGCTGTTCCGTTGGATGAGTTGGGTGGCATCCATCAACTGACACAGTTGAACCACTTAATCGGCAGACCGGGTTGGTACCTAGGCTTGCAAACCAATCGGGATCAGCAACTGGATGTGGTTGATACGGCACGCTGGGTCATGCCAGACAAACTGGCTGATGAAGAATACAAATCGAACTATCAATATATTGTCATGCTAGGTAATAGTATGTGGGGTTTAGCCAGCAATAAGTTGCTGGGCACTGAGCTTCTTTATCCAGAAAAAGTGCGTTGGCGCGAGCAATCGGGTAAGCGTCCTTGGCTTGCTGGCATGGTGAAAGAGAAAATGTGTGCTTTAATTCATGTAGACGCATTAATTTCCATGCTAAATGCCGGGCTGGATGTAAAATCATTAAATTCAGAATTTTGAGAAGTCGGGAACGACATTAACGAGGATTAGCCATGTCTCATTCTAACGAAGTAGAAGTTAAAAAAGATCACACAAATGATGAAGTACTTCAGTGGGTGACGTTCCAGCTGGAAGAAGAAACTTACGGCATTAACGTAATGCAAGTTCGTGAAGTGCTTCGTTATACAGAAATTGCACCTGTTCCGGGCGCGCCAGATTACGTTTTAGGCATCATCAACCTACGTGGTAACGTCGTAACGGTTATCGATACACGTTCTCGTTTTGGTTTGATGGAAGGTGAAGTGACAGACAACACCCGTATCATCGTGATTGAATCTGAGCATCAAGTGATTGGTATCTTAGTCGATAGTGTTGCGGAAGTGGTTTACCTACGTTCATCTGAAATTGACTCGACGCCTTCTGTGGGCACAGACGAAAGCGCGAAATTCATCCAAGGTGTAAGTAACCGTGACGGCAAACTATTGATTCTAGTTGACCTTAACAAGCTACTGACTGACGAAGAATGGGATGAAATGGCTCATCTATAATGGTTGAGATGTTTTCTAATAGTCCAGCGTTGCTTGTTGGTGTTGGACTTTTCGTCTTACTGTTGTTGGTTGTGCTTCAGCTACGGATAAAAGCGACGTTGCAAACGCGTTTGGATAGCCAAGGGCAGAAGCTGCGTAGCAGCGAGAAAGAGTTACAAAAAGCGAACAAGCAGCTATTAGAAGTGAGATCGGTTGTTATCGGTTTAGGCCAACGCGTCAGCGAGCAACAAGAGATCATTCAACACTTAACAGAGCGCGTGGTTGAGCTTGAGCAAGCGGATACCGATGGGCGTTTGTATACTCGAGCCAGCAAAATGGTTCAACTTGGTGCAGACGTCAATGAACTGATTAAAGAGTGCGAACTGCCAAAAGCAGAAGCCGAGTTGATGCTTTCTCTGCAAAAGAAAATTGCAGGTAAAGAGAAAATTCCACCGCTAAGCAGCCAATTGTCGGACTTAGACGAAACGGCGGCAAAAAAAGCACCGACGCGTCGTCGATAGTGTGATTTAAACAGTTAGAGAGACAAAAAGAAGCTTCGGCTTCTTTTTTTGTATTTGGCCAAAAATGGCCATTTCTCCATGATTCATGCATCTGAAGGAATAGAGGTGGAAAGTTCAAGGAACTCAATAAAATTGAGAGACTTATCACTCTATAGAGGTAAATTTAAATAAATGTGATAACAGGTTAACAAATTCTCACCAACTGACAAACATAGAGGCTTTGTTATCCTGTCTTGTCACTTATTAGGTGTGTTAATATACCCCTCTAATTTGTGTCGCTATGAAGCCTTATGCTAGAAGTATCCAATTTAACTGCTATTCGCGATGAACGCGTCCTTTTTGAAAATCTTCAGTTTGAAATCAAACCCGGTGAGTTGGTGCAGATTGAAGGTCGAAACGGTACGGGTAAAACAACGCTACTTCGAATCGTGACTGGGCTTGGCGATAGAGATGAAGGCGCCATCAAATGGAAAGGGGAGGCGATCGAAAAAAGCCGCGACCAGTTCCATCAAGACTTGCTTTTTTTAGGTCATCAAACCGGGGTAAAAAGAGAGCTCACCGCGTTTGAAAATTTACGCTTTTATCAATCGATTCATAATTCAGATTCCTCTTCAGAACGGATTTTTCATGCCCTGACTCAAGTTGGATTGGCAGGTCGAGAAGATGTGCCCGTTGCACAATTGTCTGCTGGACAGCAGAGACGCGTGGCGTTGGCTCGTCTTTGGTTAAGTCATCAGATTCTTTGGATTCTTGATGAGCCGTTAACCGCCATCGACAAACAGGGTGTCAAAGTACTTGAGTCACTGTTTTCCAACCATGTTGATAATGGGGGCATCGTAATCTTGACGACACACCAAGATATGTTTGCAGATAGCCCGAAACTAAGAAAAATTAAATTGGGTGATTGAGATGATTGCTGCAATGACAACCATTATTCGCCGTGAGCTGCTTATTGCCTTTCGCCGCCAAGCTGACATTTTGAACCCACTGTGGTTCTTTATCATTGTCATTACGTTGTTCCCCCTCAGTATTGGTCCTGAGCCAAATTTGTTAGCGCGTATTGCAGCAGGCATTGTTTGGGTAGCGGCATTGCTATCTGCTCTATTATCTTTAGAGCGTCTGTTTCGCGATGATTTTCAAGATGGTGCGCTTGAACAAATGATGTTGATGCCGATCCCATTGCAACTTGTGGTGATTTCAAAGGTCATAGCTCATTGGTTATTAACGGGACTGCCATTGATACTGATCAGTCCGTTGTTGGCGATTTTGCTCTCATTGGATTTTAATACGTGGCTTTCGGTGGTACTGACGCTTCTTGTCGGAACGCCAACGCTGAGTTTTATCGGTGCAATTGGTGTGGCGTTAACGGTTGGATTACAAAAAGGCGGTGTATTACTCAGCCTGTTAATCTTGCCTTTGTATATCCCAATTTTGATTTTTGCGACGTCAGCGATTGATGCTGCAGCATTGGGTATGACGTATAACGGCCAGTTAGCCATATTGGGAGCGATGTTGGTCGGCGGTATGACACTGACACCGTTTGCCATTAGCGCCGCCCTGAGAGTCAGCGTTAACTAACTATACCGAGAATGATTAACTGAGGTTAATACAAGATCGGATCAAAGAATTATTATTAAAGCACTGCTAGTGTAACACGCTAAGTTTGTGCCTGAGTGAAGTAAGAGTGAGAACTAAACATGTGGAAATGGCTCCATCCTTATGCAAAGCCAGAAACAGCCTACCAGCTTAGTGGTAAGTTGTTACCTTGGTTTTCCGTTTTAGCCCTGATCTTTTTGACGGTAGGTACAGTGTGGGGACTTGCATTCGCACCCTCCGACTATCAACAAGGTGACAGTTTTAGAATCATCTATATCCACGTCCCATCTGCGATTTGGTCGATGGGTGTGTACATGTCGATGGCCATTGCCGCATTTATCGGCCTAGTTTGGCAAGTCCGTCTTTCTGAAATGGCAGCGTTGGCGATGGCGCCAATCGGTGCTGTTTATACCTTTATTGCGTTGGTAACAGGTGCCGTATGGGGCAAGCCGATGTGGGGTACTTGGTGGGTATGGGATGCTCGCTTGACTTCAGAATTAATTCTTCTATTTCTTTACTTGGGTGTGATTGCGCTTTATCACGCATTTGATGACCAGAAAACAGCGGCAAAAGCAGCGGGCATCCTGGCCATTGTTGGTGTGATTAACCTGCCAATTATTCACTTCTCCGTAGAGTGGTGGAATACCTTGCACCAAGGTGCCACCATTACCAAATTTGCTAAGCCTTCCATTGCTTCGACCATGTTATGGCCGCTGCTAACAAATATTTTGGGCTTTGCGTTTTTCTTTGCCGCGGTGACGATGGTGCGTTTCCGTAATGAAATCATCAGTAAAGAAAGTCATCGTCCTTGGGTGCGCCAGTTGGCGCTTGGCAAGACTCAGTGAGGGTTTTAGATCATGCATTTTGAATCTCTGAGCGAATTTTTTGCTATGGGTGGGTACGCTTCTTACGTGTGGGGCGCTTTTGGTATTACCTTTTTGGCCATGCTGATTCTATTGATCAGCAGCTTACGTCGTAGCGATGCGCTTCTTCAAGAAGTAAAAGCGAAGATAGATCGTCAGGCACGTATCGATGCCGCGAAGAATATGGAGAACACCCTATGAATCCAAGACGTCAAAAGAGACTGGGGATTATTTTAGCGATTTTAATCGGTGTCAGTGCCACTATCGGTTTGATGATCTACGCCTTGAACCAAAACATGGACCTTTTCTATACCCCAACCGAATTGGTGAATGGCAAAGATGATGGCACTAAGCCAGAAGTTGGTCAGCGCCTACGTATTGGCGGAATGGTGGTGATGGGGTCTGTGAGACGCGATCCAGAATCTCTCAAAGTACGCTTTGATCTTGCGGATGTGGGCCCTAAAGTGACCATCGAGTACGAAGGTATCCTGCCAGACTTGTTCCGTGAAGGACAAGGTATCGTGGCTCAAGGTGTCTTAAAAGACGCCACGACGGTTGAAGCGTTTGAAGTTTTAGCAAAACATGATGAAGAGTACATGCCACCAGAAATCGCAGAGGCGATGAAAAAAACGCATGCACCGCTTCAATACTCTGAAGAACAAAAACAAGGAAGCGGCCAATGATTGCTGAAATCGGTCACTTTGCCCTCATCGTCTCACTGGCGATGGCGGTATTATTGAGCTTACTGCCCCTGTGGGGAGCCTCAAACAACAACACCATGTTAATGAACAGTGCACGTCCGCTCTCTTGGGCAATGTTCATCATGCTGTTTATCTCTTTCATCGTGCTGAGTTACGGCTTCTATGCCAATGACTTCACGTTGCAATACGTCGCAAGCAACTCAAATAGTCAGTTACCTTGGTATTATCGCCTTACCGCGGTGTGGGGTGCGCATGAAGGTTCATTGTTGCTATGGGTACTTATCCAAGCCGCATGGACGGTTGCGGTGGCCACATTCAGCCGCGGCATGCCACAAGAATCTGTGGCGCGAGTACTTGCTGTGATGGGGATGATTTCAGTTGGTTTCCTGCTGTTTATTATCGTTACTTCAAACCCATTCTTGCGTACGTTGCCATTCTTCCCAGTCGATGGTCGTGATCTAAACCCACTGTTGCAAGACCCGGGTTTGATTGTTCACCCACCTATGCTCTACATGGGTTACGTTGGCTTCTCCGTGGCATTCTCTTTTGCGATTGCCTCGCTGATGACAGGTCGTCTTGATACTGCGTGGGCTCGTTGGTCTCGCCCGTGGACAACCGCTGCATGGGTTTTCCTGACATTAGGTATTGCACTTGGCTCTTGGTGGGCATACTACGAGCTTGGCTGGGGTGGTTGGTGGTTCTGGGATCCAGTAGAAAACGCCTCTTTCATGCCTTGGCTTGCGGGTACGGCGCTAATGCACTCACTTGCGGTTACTGAAAAACGCGGCACGTTTAAAGCCTGGACAGTGCTACTGGCGATCTCTGCGTTCTCATTAAGCTTGTTGGGTACTTTCTTAGTCCGTTCAGGCATCTTGGTGTCGGTGCACGCGTTTGCATCCGATCCTTCTCGCGGCATGTTTATTCTTGGTTTCCTCGTCTTTGTGATTGGTGGTTCGTTGCTGCTGTTTGCTGTTAAAGGTGCAGCGGTGCGCGTGCGTGGTAATTTTGACTTGGTTTCTCGAGAAAATGCACTACTGGCAAACAACGTACTATTGATTGCCGCCTTAGTGGTTGTGTTGGTGGGTACGCTTTTACCATTAGTGCACAAGCAAATTGGTTTAGGCTCGGTTTCTATCGGCGCACCTTTCTTCGACATGCTATTTGCATGGCTGATGATGCCTTTTGCGTTCTTATTGGGTATTGGTCCTCTGATTCGTTGGAAGCGTGACCAACTTTCACACCTGATTAAACCAATGGCCATTTCTGGTGTGCTGGCATTTGCATTAGGCTACCTATGTGTCTATCTGTTCGCGGATTTCTTCGATGTGATGGCATACATTGGCTGGGTGATGGCTATCTGGATCATCGCAATGCACGGCTTCGAGCTTTATGAACGTGCAACGCATCGTCATCCATTCTTGACTGGTGTTCGTAAGCTACAACGTAGTCACTGGGCAATGATGTTGGGCCATGTTGGTCTCGCAGTGACGGTGATTGGTATTGCGATGGTGCAAAACTACAGTATTGAACGCGACGTGCGTTTGGCGCCTGGTGAGCATTTCCAAATTCAGGGTTACGATTTCTATTTCTCAGGTCTTCGTGACAAAGATGGTCCGAACTACGACGGCTATATCGCAGACTTTGAAATCACTCATAACGGTCAGTACGTCAATACATTGCATGCAGAAAAGCGTTTTTATCGCACTGCAAAATCAATGATGACCGAGGCAGCAATTGACCGTGGCATCACGCGAGATCTCTATATTGCTATGGGTGAGCGCTTGGAAGATAACCGTTCTTGGGCTGTTCGTATTTACTACAAACCGTTTGTACGTTGGATCTGGGCAGGTTCTCTGATTATGTCGTTTGGTGGCTTGTTGGCCATGTCAGACAGGCGTTACCGTTTCCGCAAAAGCAACAAAGCCGAGACGAAAACCAAGCTAAATGAGCAAGAGGCATAAGATGAACAAGAAAATTCTGTTTATACCGTTGTTTGCCTTTATGGCACTGGCTGTGGTTTTTGCCACTCAGTTGGTTAAAAACCAACAAGGTGATGATCCAACCAAGTTGGAATCGGTTTTGGTGGGCAAGCCAGTCCCGACTTTTAAGCTGGAAGATCTGGCTGAACCAGGAAAGCTCTACGACCAGTCGGTTTTCAAAGGTGAACCGCTGCTGCTTAATGTCTGGGCGACTTGGTGTCCAACGTGTTACGCCGAACACCAATACCTCAACGAACTTGCAGGCAAAGGCGTCAAGATCATCGGTATGAACTACAAAGATGATCGCACCAAAGCGGTGGGCTGGTTGAATGACTTAGGCAATCCATACCTCATTAGTTTGTTTGATGGCAATGGCATGCTTGGTCTCGATCTTGGTGTTTACGGTGCGCCGGAAACCTTTATTATCGATGCCAACGGCGTGATCCGTTACCGTCATGTTGGGGATGTAAACCCGCGTAACTGGGCTGAAACACTGGAGCCGCTCTACAACAAATTGGTCGAGGAGGCGAAACAATGAAAAAGCTTCTTTTAGCCCTTTTTGCTGCAATTACCTTCTCGCTTGCGGCACACGCAGCAATTGAGGTGTATGAGTTTGATAACCTTCAGCAGGAACAACAGTTCAAAGAGTTAGGGCACACCTTGCGTTGTCCGAAGTGTCAGAACAACACAATTTCCGACTCCAATGCCGAATTGGCTCAAGATTTGCGCCAGAAAGTGTATGAGATGACCAAAGAAGGCAAGTCTAAGCAAGAAATCGTTGATTACATGATTGCTCGCTACGGAAACTTCGTGACTTACAACCCACCATTGACGCCAGCAACATCCATTTTGTGGCTAGGACCCATTGGGGTTATTGTCATTGGTTTTACTTTGATTGTTTTGAGAAGCCGTAAACGCAAAACAGCCAACCAAGCCGAGGATGAGGCATGGGATGCTGAAAAAGAAGCTCGTCTTAAAGCGTTATTAGACGAAGAGAACAACGGAGACAAACAATAATGACTCTTTTTTGGTTATCCACTGTCGCCCTTACTTTGGTGGCATGCGCATTGATTGCAATGCCGTTGTTAAAGCAAAAAGCCAATAATGACGACGTATTACGCGACGAGCTGAACAAAGCTTTCTATAAAGATCGCCTCTCAGAACTTGAGGAAGAGACATCAGAAGGGTTGGTTGAAGATCAGCAAGATTTGATTGCTGACCTGAAACAATCACTGCTCGATGATGTACCGGGAGAAAAGAAACAGGCTGAAACCAAAATTTCGCCGATGGCCGTCTTAATCCCGTCGGTGATTTTGACTGTCGCGCTAAGCTATGGTCTATACATCAAGTTTGGTGCCTATCAAGATGTGGTGAAATGGCAAGAAGTGAATGCGAACTTGCCTGAGCTTTCGAAAAAATTGATGTCTTCCAGCGCTGAACCGTTAAGCGACGATGAAATGGAAGATCTGACTTTAGCATTGCGTACCCGTCTGCATTATCAGCCTGATGATGCGACAGGGTGGTTGTTACTAGGCCGCATTGCTCTGGCGAATCGCGACGTCAACACCGCAATTGATGCGATGCAAAAAGCGTTTGATCTGCAACCAGAAGATGCTGACATCAAACTGGGTTACGCACAGGCATTAATGTTGTCACAAGACGAAATGGACCAAAATACGGCTCGTTCGATTTTGAGCCAGTTGGTTCGTGAAGATTATGTTGACTTACGCGTATTCTCTTTGCTGGCATTTGATGCATTTGAACGTCAAGACTTTGCTGCTGCCATTAAGTACTGGAGCATCATGCAACAAATGATTGGTCCAGAAGACAGCCGATACGAAATGCTGGCGCGCAGTATTGAAAGTGCCAAGCAGCGTATGGGCGAGAATGTCGCCACAGGTAAGAGCGTTGCCGTTACCATTGAGCTTAGCCCGCAAGTGCAGGCGGATCCGAACTCAGTACTGATCGTCTCTATACATAATGCGGATGGCTCACCAATGCCTGTTGCTGCGGCTCGTTACCCACTGGGGACATTCCCTCGTACCGTGGTATTGGATGATGGCAATAGCATGATGCAAGGACAAAAGCTTTCTAGCTTAAGTGAGCTGATGGTTCGCGCCCGTATCGATAGTGATGGTAACGTGGCAACTCGTGACGGTGACTGGTATGGCGAAAGCGAACCCGTTGCGTTGGGAACACCAGTGACAGTCAGTATTAATAATCAATATTAATCTTGTTGGCTATCAAGTAGAATCATCAAGGTCAGTGAATACTGGCCTTGATTTTTATCTATCGGCAAAATAGTTGCCAACGAAATGGAAATAAAAATGCATTACAAGGGGAAGTCTCTCGCGACACTATTACTACTCTTGTTCGGCTTGGCTGGATGTTCAAGTGTGCCAGACGAACAACAAGAGCAGAACGATGAGGCATCAGCACAACACCACTATGAAGGCGATCCGTTTGAGTCGTTTAACCGCTCAATGTGGACCATCAACTACGATTATCTTGACCCTTATATCGTGCGTCCTGTCTCTTTGGCTTACGTTGAGTACACGCCTGGGCCAGTAAGAGTCGGCGTCGCCAATTTCCTCTCTAACCTCGATGAGCCTTCCAGCATGGTGAATAACATCATTATGGGAAATGGGCAGCGAGCGGTGGACCACTTCAACCGTTTCTGGATTAACTCGACCTTTGGCTTGCTCGGTTTGATCGACATTGCCTCTGCAGCAGGCATCACCAAGCATGATGAAAAAGCGTTTAGCGACGCCGTCGGCCACTATGGCGTTGGTAATGGTCCCTATTTGATGATCCCGGGCTATGGTCCTTACACCGTAAGGGAAGTGACTGATACCGTTGATGGTATGTATGTTCCTCTGGTGTACCTCAATTTTTGGGCTGGGCTGGGTAAATGGGCGCTAGAAGGAATGGAAAAACGCGCCTTACTCGTGAATCAAGAAGGACAGTTAGAAGCCTCTCCGGATCCTTACGCGTTAACTCGTGAAGTGTATCTCCAGCGCCAAGCATTCAAAGCGGAGATCAAAAAAGAGGAAGTGGATGAAGAGGAAGAAGCGCTGCTTGATGAGTATTTAGACGAGTATTAGTTGTCGACTAAAGGTGGTGTTCTCAGTCCTCTTAAACCCAATGAGCAATTAAAAAATCCGCAGATAGCGAAAATGAAAAAGGGCTTAGTCAACACTAAGCCCTTTTTGATCTGCGTATGAACGAGATTAGAAGCGGTAGTTCGCTTGAACACCAATTAGCCACACGTTACCCGTGGTTTCACCGACAAACTGACCGCCAATAGCTTGTGCTTTGTCATCCGATTCGTAACCACGTGATTCCTTAATTGGCGCATCTTTCGCAATGATATAGGTAAAGCCTGCGTCTAGTGTGAAGTTCTGAGTCCAATCGTAAGTTGCACCAACGCTCAACCAAGTACGATCCGTTTCTGGAATGGTGATGGTACGGTTTTTATCGCTCACGGCTGAGGTGTCATAAGCAATACCGGTTCTTAGCGCCAATTTAGGCTGTAGTTGGTATGTTGCACCAACGGCAAAGCGGTAGTTGTCTTTCCAGTTTTCTACTTTCACCATTGAGCCTGGATTGTTGTCTAAATTCGCATAAAGCTCTTTAAAACTGCTCCAGTCTGTCCAGTTAATACTGGCATGTAGCGCTAGCTGTTCAGAAAGCTGGTGGAAGCTTGCGAGTTCTGCGGTTGCAGGTAGAGTTAGTGCCATGCTTCCCGTATCGTAGAAGTTAGGTGTATTTTGGAAAGCAATACCTTCTGCGTGACCTTCCAATTTTAGTTCCACTTCAGATTTATACGTAAAGCCAACACGGTGATTCTCGTTGATCTGCCATGCTGAGCCAATTTGCCAACCCCACGCGGTGTCATCACCTTCCATATATTTCAAAGTGGTACCCTGAGGTAAGCTGATTGGAGCCCCGGTGATTGGATGCTTACCTACAATATTGTTTTTGGGAGCAGTTGCGCCAAAGCTACCTTCAGCAATAATGTAACGAACACCACCGCCAACGCTGAACTGCTCGTTAAGTTGGTAAGCAAGGTTTAAGTTCGCTTCTTTACTGATCACGCTGGCTTCGTTACCAAAGTGAGAGGCAGCGAAATCTTTGCCTAGGTCAGTTTCCATACCGTAGTTGGTGCCTAGTGCAAAACCAATCGCAAGTTGGTCATTGTAACGATGCGAGATGTAAAGGTTTGGAATAATTGCGTCGTGGGCAAAATCTTCAGAGCTTGCCGCAGTATTACCGAGCATTGGATGACGAACTTCGCCTTCCACATCAATATTTGGGTTTACATAAATCGCGCCAACAGATACTTGTGTACCCTCTAGGTAGGTCAGCATCGCTGGGTTACGCCATTGTGCGCTTGCGTTGTCTGCCATCGCTGCTTCACCAGCGTATGCGCGGCCAAGGCCTGTTGCCGAGTATTCTGCTAACTGGAAGCCTGCTGCATTTGCAAGATTTGCACTAGAAAGTAGGCCAAAAGCGACTGCTGTTGATAGAAGAGTCTTGTTGGTTTTCATTATGTTTGTTCGCTGAATAAGTGAATATGTGGGGACGAATTGTAGATCTAGAGCAAAAGCTTTAAAAACCAAATGCCAATAAAACAGTGTATTCAGACTAATTAACTATAAAAACGATACTGGATGATTGAATATGCTATTTGTTATCGGCTTGTTTTGAAATTTGAGCGTACACGCGTGTAATGAAATGGCCAATCCAGCAAACAGTTGTGCTCTGAAATAGTGAGATATAGACGGGAAAATAAAGAAAAAGGGCTGGTAGACCAGCCCTTTAGCACAGAGGTTTTCTCTAATTTTCTATTAGAAAGTACGGCTATATTGTAAGCCGAACAAGATAGCGTCAGCGTGAGTTGTAGCCGTTAGTGATGACACGCCAGCAGTAGATTCATTAACCTTAACATCGTCACCCATCAGGTAGGTAAAGCCAAAGTCCACGTTAGACTTAGTATCAATGTGGTAAGTAAAACCAGTAGATAGCCATTGACGATCTGAGTCAGGCACTGAAACCGATGTTAGTGAATCTTGTGCACTGGTGTCATACATATAACCCGCACGTAGCGTCCAGTCGTTGTTTAGGTAGTAAGTACCACCAATAGCGTAGTGCCAACCATCTTGCCATTCATAAGCTTTGTCGTAGCTTGCACCGATTGCTGGTGAATTGTCTTTTAAGTTACGGAACTCAATTTTATCAAATGTGCCCCAGCCAATGTATTGGATAGAGTAGTGAACCGCAAATTTGGTGTCGGTAATTTTATGGTAACCCGAAAACTCCGCCATATCTGGTAGTGGTAGAGTGATCTTTTGGCCTTTGTCATCTTCCGCTTCCATTTCTGGACTGTAGCGGTAAGAGAAACCAAAACGGTTGTTTTCATCTAGTTCAAATACAGTGCCCACATTGAAACCAACAGCCCAGCCGTCTGCTTTGTCTACGTCGACTAAAGTGCCGATTAGAGCATGTTCACGTTTCATTGTGCCTTGGCCGTAGATGATGTCTAAACCAGCACCGAAGCTCCATTGCTCGTTAAGGCGATATGAGCCTGCTAAGCCAAAGTTGGCGCTTTTCACATCCGTCAGGCCGCCATACTCGCGAGCAACAAAACTGTCATCAAACTCTGTTTTAGTACCAAAGTTTGAATAGGCGTTAATACCCCAAGCAAACTTATCGTTTACTGGCATGATAAAGTGAATATTTGGCGCAATAGAGGTATCGCCAGCATCGTCATAGTTCGATTCTTTACCTGCTGGAGCTGTTAAACCTTGGTACCTTGCATCTTTCACTTCAATCATTGAAGTTATGCTTTCAAAACCAAGCGATAGGGCTTTTTCATCAAAAAGCGCCATAGCGGCTGGGTTACGTGCCATAACGGCGGCGTTATCTGCAATGACTGCATCACCGGCGAATGCGCGGCCGATACCCGTTGCAGATTGTGCATTAAGTTGGAAACCTGCTGCCATTGTTTGGCCTGAAGCCAATGCAACAGTCACTGCTAGGAGAGACTTTTTAAACAGACGCATGTTCTGAGTCATTTGATTATTCCTTTTTGTTGCCGCCTCTAAATGGGCGTTGTTTTTGAGCAATTGCTCAGTGGTGGCTGATCCTAGTCGTAAGAGTAGCAGATACAAATCCGACCATTGACCTAAAATGGGTGAAAATTGCAAAACTGGCGGTTATCTGGCAGGAAATGGCGGCTAAAGCGCATAAAATAGAGTTTTAACTCTACCAATATGAGTTTGGTGAATGGTTCTGTGCGGATTAATAATGTAAAAAGCCGCAAGTTAGCAGTAACTTGCGGCTTTTGTCTGCGAAATACTGACTAAACGAGAGGTTTAATCATAGGTGCGAGTTTTTCAGCAAATTTCTTGGTGTCTTCGCCATTTTCTCCCACCAAGATCAAGCTGGTATCACCAATAGGAACGATAATGCCATTCATCCCGTCTTTGGCGAAATCAGCTTCTGCTGGGCTCTTAATTGGGGCGATAAACAGCGTGATCTTGCCTTTATCTCCCTGGAAAATCATATGCAATGCATTGGCATGGCCAAAACCACAGTGATTCAGGTAATAAACGTGGTATGGGAAGTTTGCATCAAAGTAGTAATCCAGTGGCGATAATTTGGCGTTGATCTGTACGGAGGTCACTTGCTCATCGATGTGTCGCACAAAGCCACTTTCTGCGACCACGTGTTTCATTGCCGTATCTGCCAAGCTTGCTTGTGCAGGTGGCACAATGAGGTTACCCCAGTTAATTTGACCGACCAATAGGCCTGTAGTGAAGGCAAATGAAGCGGCTAGCGCCATTGCTTTACGGACGAAATTTGGTCTGACAATTTTATCATCACTCGCGTAAGACGTTTGTTTAAACAAGATTTTGTCAACAAGCTCTTCAGGCACATCCACTTTCATTGCTTGTTTGATTTGCGCATCCAAATCCAGCACATCTTCAGCAAATTTTGCATTGGAATCGCTGCTGTTGAGCGCTTGCAAAACTTCTTCGTCACGGCTTTTCGGGTCCGACAAAATACGGCGACGAAATTCTAAATCATCCATTTTTTTGCCCCCTTTGAGTTTGGTCTGAGTCTAACAGCTCTTTCAACTGATTTCTTGCGCGAAACAGACGTGTCATTACCGTATTTTTATTGAGATCAAGGATGTCTCCGATCTCTTCACCGCTAAATCCCCCCACAACTTGGAGAAACAGTGGCTCACGATATTCCACATCTAACTTCATAATTTGCGCTTGCAACCATTCTTGCTGGTGGTGTTCATCATCAGTGACTTTGGCATCATTGCCATAGTCATCAATATCCACGAGGTCGAACTGTTTTCTTTCAAAACGACGTGCATTCTCTCGTCTCAAAATCGTAATGAGCCAAGATTTTGCGGCTTTTTCATCTTGTAGGCTATCTAGAGATTTCCACGCTCTAAGGCAGGTCTCTTGCACAAGATCTTCGGCAATGGATTGATCTTTGCAAAGCCAGTAAGCGTAACGGTACAAATCTCGATGATAGGCTCGTACAAGTGCTTCGTATTTTCTTTGTCTGTCCATTTCCGTATTGACCGGAGTGTCAGACGTTTTCTTTCGGAATAATTCAAATATTGCCACAGAAGCCTCCATACCTGCTCTGTGTGGGAATAGGAATGCATTTTTAATCGTATGATTCCTATCTGTTTTATCAATCAAGCGAGCCCGACACTTAGTCTAACGTAAATATTGATAAAAGAAATATTACAATTATCTGTTGTATAACAAACAAGATTTTGATTCCGCTTTAACGTCGGAACCCCTTTGGACCTTATTGTTGAAGAAGAGTTCTATTTAGCATATCGATAATTTTACACCTAAATGGGACGAAAACTGGGCGTAAAGTGGTGTTAGCGCTCTTTCGTAAGCGAAGAAGGATAGAAATAAAGTGCAATTTAGATGATAAAGATCAGGGAAAGTCAGGAATAACGCTTTGTATACGCACCAGTTAGCGCTAAATCACCATAAAATTGATCTAATTCAAAATCTGTAGCGACAAACTGGCTATAGTAAACCCTGTCATCTAGTTAACCCTTTGGGTTAGCGTGTTGAGCAAGATGACACTTCCTTTTGAAGGCTGACTTTACTTTCTCCTAATCAGGAAACTGATTATTTTCAATTGGCGTAAGTTAATTGTTTTATACCAATTCCAACCACACAGTATTGTGTGGTTTTTTTTTGCCTCTCAACTACCTGCCGTTGACATTCTGATTAATAATTGTCTGTAAGTTATTGAAATAAAAATAAGCTTGCAGAGGGATTAGAATAATAGATCTACTAACCTCACGTTTATTTAAACGCATGTTTGATAAATTTAACAAACTGATTACAATGCATCAGGTCAGACCTCTTGTTATTAAGGAGAAACAATGGGCAAGCAGGAAGTGAAAACACGTCAGGGCGAGCGTGTTGCTATCGTCGCGGGGTTAAGAACTCCCTTCGCTCGTCAAAGTACAGAATTTAGTCAGGTGCCAGCTGTCGACCTAGGAAAAATGGTTGTTAGCGATTTGTTAGCGCGTACTGATATTGATCCGAAGCTGATTGAGCAAGTGGTGTTTGGCCAAGTAGTTCAAATGCCGGAAGCGCCAAACATTGCCCGTGAAATCGTGCTGGGGACGGGGATGAACATTCATACGGATGCCTACAGTGTCACCAGAGCGTGTGCCACCAGTTTCCAATCTGCGGTGAACGTGGCAGAAAGTATTATGGCCGGAGCGATTGATATTGGTATTGCCGGTGGTGCGGATTCTTCTTCTGTCTTGCCTATCGGTGTCTCGAAAAAGCTTGCCGCGAGTTTGTTGGCGTTAAGCAAAACCAAGACGTTGGGTCAAAAACTGAAAGTGCTTTCTGGTTTAGGACTGAAAGATCTCATGCCGGTACCCCCTGCTGTGGCGGAGTATTCTACAGGGCTTTCCATGGGCCAAACCGCAGAGCAAATGGCAAAAACGCATGGCATCACGCGTGCGGAGCAAGATGCGCTGGCGCATCGTTCTCACACGTTAGCGTCGCAAGCGTGGCGTGACGGCAAGATTGCCGGAGAGGTGATGACGGCATTCCCAGAACCCTATAAGAAGTGGATTGCGGAAGACAACAATATTCGTCATGACTCTACCTTAGAAGGCTATGCCAAACTTCGTCCAGCGTTTGACCGTCAATATGGCAGTGTGACCGCAGCAAACAGTACACCGTTAACCGATGGTGCTGCTGCGGTGTTGTTGATGCGTGAAGGCCGTGCCAAAGAATTAGGTATGGAGATCCTTGGTTACATCCGTGGCTACGCTTTCTCAGCGATCGGCGTTGAGAGCGATATGCTAATGGGCCCCTCTTACGCCACGTCGAAAGTTCTACAAAGTACAGGTTTAGCGCTTTCTGATCTCACTCTGATTGATATGCATGAGGCGTTTGCAGCGCAGGCACTGGCGAACGTGAAAATGTTTGCTTCAGATAAATTTGCTCAAGAGAATCTTGGCCGTTCAAAAGCGATGGGTGAGATTGATATGGACAAGTTTAATGTGCTCGGCGGTTCCATTGCTTATGGTCACCCTTTTGCTGCAACGGGCGCACGCATGATGACGCAAACGTTGCGTGAGTTGAAACGTCGTGGCGGTGGCTTAGCGCTGAACACGGCTTGTGCGGCTGGTGGTCTGGGTGCTGCGATGATTCTGGAGGTTGAATAATGAGTGAGCAAAAAGCGTTTAATCTAAAGATTGATGAGCAGAACATTGCGTGGCTTGGCATTGATGTTCCAAACGAAAAAATGAATACCCTTCAAGCGGCTTTTGCCGATGAAATGAAGGCGATTTTTGCTCAACTGAAAGACAGCAGCGGCCTGAAAGGGCTGATCGTGCATTCGTTGAAACCTGACAACTTTGTTGCAGGCGCGGATGTGCGAATGCTAGAAGCGTGCAAAACAGCGCCAGAAGCAGAAGCCCTTGCACGCCAAGGACAAGAGTTATTTCAACAACTTTCTGATTTGCCTTATCCAGTGGTGGCTGCAATCCACGGCCCGTGTCTGGGTGGCGGCTTGGAATTGGCGTTAGCGTGTGACTTCCGTGTGTGTAGTGACGATGACGCCACTCGTCTTGGTTTACCAGAAGTCCAGCTTGGTCTATTACCGGGCTCTGGTGGTACTCAGCGTCTCCCTCGTTTGATTGGTCTTCTTCCTTCATTGGATCTTATCCTGACGGGTAAACAGCTTCGAGCCAACAAAGCCAAAAAATTGGGCGTTGTTGATGCCTGCGTGCCACAAACTATTTTGTTGGATGTGGCAAAGCAGTTTGTTGAAAAAGGCAAGAAGCGCGCAAAACAAAAAGTGACGACAAAAGAGAAATTGCTCTCTGGGAGTGGGCTAGGGCGTAAGTTTGTGTTTGAACAAGCGGCGAAAAAAACGCACGAAAAAACACGTGGTAACTACCCTGCGACTGTCGCCATTTTGCAAGTCATCCAGCATGGCCTTGAAAAAGGAATGAAACAGGGCTTGGAGCTGGAAGCGAAGCGCTTTGGTGAGTTGGTCATGAGCAACGAGTCGAAGGCTTTGCGTTCGATTTTCTTTGCCACCACGGAAATGAAAAAAGAAACGGGCAGTGAAGCAAAACCAAGTAAAGTCGGAATGGTCGGCGTACTTGGCGGCGGCTTGATGGGTGCGGGTATCAGTCATGTCAGTGTGGCAAAAGCCAAAGTGCCAGTACGCATTAAAGACGTCAGCAATGACGGCGTGCTGAACGCCTTGAAATACAACTACAAGTTGTTTGATAAGCAGCGCAAACGTCGCATTCTCTCCAAGGCGCAACTGCAGAGCAAAATGCTGCAATTGAGCGGAGGAACCGATTTCACCAGCTTTAACCGTACCGACGTGGTAATTGAAGCGGTCTTTGAAGATCTGTCGCTCAAGCAACAAATGGTGGCGGATATTGAAGCAAATGCGAAGCCGGAGACTATCTTCGCGACGAATACCTCTTCTTTGCCAATCCATAAAATTGCCGAGAAGGCGCAGCGGCCTGAGAACATTGTGGGTTTGCACTACTTTAGTCCGGTAGAGAAAATGCCCTTGGTGGAAGTCATTCCGCATGAATCAACGTCGGAAGAAACCATTGCCACGGTGGTCGCTTTGGCGAAGAAACAAGGCAAAACGCCGATTGTGGTGAAAGATCAAGCGGGTTTCTATGTGAACCGAATTCTTGCGCCGTACATGAATGAATCTGCGCACATTTTGCTAGCAAATGAGCCGATCGATAAGATCGATACCGCATTATTGGATTTTGGCTTCCCTGTCGGTCCAATTACGTTGCTGGATGAAGTGGGTGTAGATATTGGTGCGAAGATCATGCCTATCCTTGTCGCTGAGTTGGGTGCTCGCTTTAAAGGGCCAGATGTGTTTGATGTGCTTCTCAATGATGGCCGCAAAGGTCGCAAGAGTGGAAAAGGCTTCTACACCTATAAAGGCAAGAAGAAAGAAGTGGATAAGTCCGTTTACAAACTGCTGAAACTCACCCCAGAGTCGAAGCTGAGCGACAATGACATTGCGCTGCGTTGTGTGTTGCCAATGCTCAACGAAGCGGTACGCTGTTTGGATGATGGCATTATTCGTTCTCCTCGCGATGGTGATATTGGGGCTATTTTTGGTATCGGTTTCCCTCCTTTCCTCGGTGGCCCGTTCCGTTATATGGACCAATTTGGTTTGAAGGAACTGGTAGAGAAAATGAACCAATTCGCTGAGAAATATGGCGATCGCTTTGCGCCGTGTGATGGCTTACTCACGCGTGCGGGAGAAGGACGTCGTTTCTATGACAACTAGTTTCTAAACCAACCAATGGTTTAGTGCAAAAAGTAAAACAGGCTACTCTCGGGTAGCCTGTTTTGTTTGCTTCTTTGTCTGCCTGCTTGTTACTTTGCTCAATATCTAACCCAGATTGAGTGCTAACCGAGGCCGACATCTTTTGGCCTTAACTGAAACTCTTCAATAGAGCCAATTTCCTGACCAAGGTGAATTTTCGGTGCATCGGCGTGGGCGATACCTTGGGTATGCATCACTAAACGATTCGCTGTTCTTGGTTTGAGTTCATTTACCACAAAGCGGATCATGTCGGCACGAGTTAAATTTTTCAGCTCCTCGAGCACTTTCTCGCGCTGATTGAACTCAGTGTCTTTATTGCCGATGGCAACCCACAAACGCTGCGCTCTGCTGCGTAAGGTGGTGTCTGGAGCTGAGATTTGGTTCCAGAGCCCGCGCTTACTGCTGTGCCATTGATATTCATTGAGCTCTAGCAACACCATGTAAAACGCATTCAAAAATTCATCGATCGAGCGCACTAATTCCGCTGGTGCTGAGTTTGGCGATTGCACATACAGCACGATACCGGGGTGTTTGTTTAATGGCATGTTGCCGGTTCCCACCATGTAACCAAGTTGCTGTTTGGTGCGAATTTCGTGGAAAAAGGTTGCAGACATCAAGTGATTTGCCAAAGAGTAAAGTGCGATGCTGTGAGGTGAAGTGTCTTCACATTGATGATAAATCACCACAGCAGAGTCCTGCTGGCCACATTCCACTTCTCGTTGGAAGCTGCCATTTGCACCAAGCATAATCAGTGGACGTAAGGCTTCTTCGTAGCGCTGCTCTTTCACTCTCAAGGCATTTTTCAGTGTCGTGGCCATATCATGCGCTTGTTGACGCTGCCAATCGCCGTAGACAAACATCTCCACATGCAGCTCAGCAAGAATGGCATCGACGAACTCGGCCAACTCTTCCACTTCAATCTCTTGTAAGGCTTCAATGAGTTTGGAAAAGGGAGGGTTGTTTGGCTGTAAAATGCCTGTCATTGCATTAAATAGTTGAGAAATAGGACGATCTTGCGCCGAATTTCGCCAACTGCGAAGCAATTGTTTTTTGATGTTGTCAAATCGAATCGGGCTGAAATCTCGCGTTGCAAAGCGCTTGAGGATCATCTCAAGCAGTTGTGGCAGTTTTTGTGAGAAACCTGAGAGCGTTAGGGTGACGCCGCCTTGGTGAGCGTACATGTTGTACCCCATTCCAGCGATTTCGGCCTGATAAGTTTCTTTGGCCAACGAGTCGAGGAACATCTCAACGCACAGGCGGGTTTTGACAATATTCTTCGCAGAAGAAACCGCGTGTGGGCTGTCTATCGCCACGTAAAGCACCCCTTTAGGTACTTTAAATTCGGTGTCCTGTAGGTGCCAGAGACGGAACCCTTCAAGATCTTCAATCAACTGTGGCAGGGTTTCATCCGCTTCGAGCGGGTTGGGATCCAGTTCGTAACAGATAAATGGGTTGCGCGCTGGAAGCTCAAACCCCCAACCTGGGTTAATTTGCGCATAGTTTTGTTTTTGCTCGTCGCTAAATGGCGTGACACGGTATGGGGTGAAGTACCATGCCGCTTCTTTGTCTGCCTCAAAGCCTTTCGCAATCAACGTCACACGCAGATTCTCAACGGTAAAATAGTCAAACAAAGAGCGCAGTAGCGTCTCATCGTACTTCGCCATTTTATAATCGCCATAGATGGTGTCTTCCGCAGCGTAATGCTGCATGTTAATCACCAAATGACTGACCATGTCGAGTGGTCGAGAGGGCTCTTGGAAGCGAAACGCAGATTCAAGTACCGCTTGCTTCTCTTTGTATCGCCACTCTTCAAGCCCTTCTGCTTTGATCAAACGAATGTACTGGAAGACAGCTTGAATAATCTCGTCGGTATGGGCGAGCCCGTCTTTCGTCAAAGTACAACTCACGGTGAAATCACGGTAATTACTGCCAGCAGCACCACCGCCCGCTGAGAGGGAGGTCACCCAGTTTTTGTTTTTCAGTTTGAGCATCAAACTGCCTTCACCCTCATATCCAAGCAGATGGGCAAAGTAGGAAAGCGGTTTGGTTGAGTAGTGATGATCCATGCCTGGCAGCGGGAATGTCATAATGAGCTTACGTATCTCTTTGAGCGGCTCAATGTTCACCAAAATGCCAGTGCTGTTTTCATCACTGATGGGGGCCTCTATCGATTTACCCGCTAAATGGTTGTTGGCGATAGGGCCGAACTTTTCTTCTGTCCACGTTTGCAGCTGATCAAGACTTTGCGGTCCATAGATGGTCAAGGTCATTAAATCGGATGAATAATGAGTGCGATAGAAGTCTACGATCTCTTGGCGAATGGAAACGCCACCTCTGTCGTTGAGTGTCTCCAAGTTACCGACGGAAAATTTTGCAAAAGGATGATTCGGATTAACCACTTCCTTATTAACTTGATAGAAGCGTCTTGAGTCGTCGTTCAATTTCAGACGATATTCCGATTCAACCGCTTGGCGCTCTTTATCCAGAGCCTCTTCGTTAAACAAAGGCGCGACAAAAAACTGACTAAATCGGTCTAGCGCTTTTTCAAAAACATTGGCGCTGACGTCAAAAAAGAAACAAGTATGCTCAGTCCCTGTCCAAGCATTATTGCTGCCGCCATGCTGGTTAATATAGCTTTGAAAATCGCCTACTTTAGGGTATTTTTCCGTCCCCAAAAACAGCATGTGTTCAAGATAATGGGCAAGGCCTTCTCGTTCGATAGGATCATCAAAATGCCCGACATTGACCGCAAGAGCCGCAGCTGATTTGGTGGCGTCTTCGGAGCTGATCAGCAAAACTCTCAACTGGTTATCGAGCGTCAAGTAACGATAGTGATGAGTGTCATTTGGACTTAAGTGCACGTTGCGTCTCCGAAAATGTCAATATTGTTATTATGAACCTGAAAAGAGCGGGTGCAAATTCTCTGTGGTATTTCCATGGCGAATATTGAGATTGATAACGCTTTGCGTACCTCTCTTTAACAGATTGTTAAGAAAGTCGAAGTCTTTAGCAAGTGAATTGATATAATTGTCGCGGCTGAGTCGAATAAGATCATCAAATAAATACTCGTCATTGTGCTGTGATGGCAGCGCAAAGCGGATCGAAAAATGCAAAGAAGAATGCAAGCGCCTAAACGCGTCAAATGATAATGATCCGAATTGAGTCCAAGGATATTACATGAAAGTACTAATTATGCGTCACGGTGAAGCGGAACATTTCGCCGACAGTGATGCACAACGAGCCTTAACCACTCGTGGTCGTCTAGAATCGGATACCGTAGCGAAAGCTTGTGCCGAACATGGCATCACACATTTTGATAAGGTTCTTGTTAGCCCTTACCTTCGAGCGCAACAAACTTGGCAAGAAATCAGTGGCTATTTTCAAGCCGACGCAGTGGAAATCTGTGAAGACATCACCCCTTATGGGCAGTCTGAGCAAGTTTATGATTACCTGTGCGCGCTGATTGAAGTCGAGCAGCCAGAGCAGATTCTGCTGGTTTCACACCTTCCTTTGGTGGGCTATTTGACGGCGGAATTTGTCAAAGACATGTCTGCGCCGATGTTCCCGACATCCGGCATGGTGTGCGTGGAGTTTGAACCGAGCCAGCATCGTGGCGAAATCCGTTTTAGTTTAAGACCGTAGTTAGAGCCCAATAGTGGTTAGAGCACGATAACGGAAAGAAGGACGCTGCAGGAGAGAGTCACCTGCAGACGTGAGAGCGGTTTTATTTCTCAGGGATTGAGAGCAGAACAAGCAGAGCGCCATCTCCGCCAAATTCAAGTGGTGCTTGGTGGAAAGCCAGCACATCTGGATGCTGCGCGAGCCACAGTGGCGTTTTTTGCTTGAGAATGTGCTTCCCGATACCGTGCTGCACGCAAGCACAATGCACTTCATTTTTCACACAGTACGCGATCATTGCGCCAAGTTCACGCTTCGCTTCTTGTTGTGTCATCCCGTGCATATCAAGAAACACATCGGGGACATACACCCCGCGTCGTAGGCGTTTGACTTCATAGGTGGATACATCGTCACGTGCGTAACGGGTCGGCCCTTCTTCGCTTAAAAGAGGAACAAACTCGTCTGAGAAATAGAATTCAGAGTCACTGGCTTCACGGCTAATACGCTTGATTTCTTTTTGTTTAGTATTTCTGTTTGGTTGCTGGACTATGGTATCCTGAGGCAACTTTTTTATGCCCTGTACTGCTTCCCGGAATAATGAGAAATCGTCGTCAAGGTCGTTGTCTTTGTTACTCATGGGTTTAACACTAAATATTTACATCATTGGCAGTATTGTAGCGCTTTTCGGAGGCAATTTTGGATAAGATTTTTGTAGAAGAGGCAGTTTCTGAGCTTCATTCTCTTCAAGATATGATTCGTTGGACAGTGAGCCGCTTTAATGCCGCCAATTTGTTTTACGGTCACGGCACTGATAATGCTTGGGATGAAGCGATTCAGCTAATCCTTCCTACGCTCTATTTACCGATTGATGTGCCTCCGCATGTATTGAACTCACGTTTGACCAGTAGCGAGCGTTTACGCATTGTTGAGCGTGTGGTTAAGCGTATCAACGAACGTACGCCAACCGCTTACCTGACCAACAAAGCTTGGTTCTGTGGTTTAGAGTTCTTCGTTGATGAGCGCGTACTTGTGCCACGTTCGCCAATTGGTGAACTTATCCAAGCACAATTTGAACCATGGTTAATCGAAGAGCCAGTGCGCATTATGGATCTGTGTACGGGCAGTGGCTGTATTGCAATTGCCTGTGCTCATGCTTTCCCTGAAGCTGAAGTGGATGCCATTGATATCTCGGTAGACGCACTCGCGGTAGCCGAGCAAAACATTCAAGACCACGGCATGGAGCAGCAAGTTTTCCCTATTCGTTCCGATCTATTCCGTGATTTGCCAAAAGAGCAATACAACATCATCGTGACCAATCCACCATACGTGGATGAAGAAGACATGAATAGCCTACCAACTGAGTTCACTCATGAGCCTGCATTAGGTCTTGCCGCTGGAACGGATGGTCTTAAACTCGTGCGCCGTATTTTGGCGAATGCACCGGATTACCTAACAGAGAAAGGTATTTTGGTCTGTGAGGTGGGCAACTCAATGGTACACATGATGGAGCAATATCCACATATTCCATTCACTTGGCTTGAATTTGAAAACGGCGGCCACGGTGTCTTCTTGCTAACGCGCGAACAGTTGTTGGAGTGTGCTGAGGATTTCCGTCTATACAAAGACTAAGCATTAACCCCTTTGCTGACACTTTTTGAGAAAACGCCCGCTTTAATGATTTAAGCGGGCGTTTTTTTTCGAGATGACCGAAAAAGACAAAATTGATCGTTTTAGGGGTTTACATCAAAACACAATAGCGCCACTATGAAATCACGAAGAATTGAAATGTATAGCCTGGTTTACAGCGCTAACAATATTTGAGGAAGTAATGGCAGGAAACAGTATCGGACAACATTTCCGAGTAACCACGTTCGGAGAAAGTCACGGTATCGCACTGGGATGTATTGTGGATGGATGTCCTCCAGGGCTTGAAATTAGTGAAGCAGATCTGCAGACCGATCTGGATCGCCGACGCCCAGGTACATCACGTTACACCACCCAACGCCGCGAGCCGGATGAAGTGAAAATTCTTTCAGGGGTGTTTGAAGGGAAAACAACAGGCACATCGATTGGTTTGTTGATTGAAAATACCGACCAACGCTCGAAAGATTACTCAGACATCAAAGATAAATTTCGTCCGGGTCATGCTGATTACACTTATCACCAAAAATATGGGATTCGTGATTACCGCGGTGGTGGTCGTTCTTCGGCACGCGAAACCGCCATGCGAGTGGCTGCTGGAGCGATTGCGAAGAAATACCTCAAGCAAGAATTTGGCGTTGAGATCCGCGCTTATCTTTCACAAATGGGCGACGTTGCGATTGATAAAGTGGATTGGAACGAAATTGAGAACAACCCATTTTTCTGCCCTGACGTCGACAAAGTTGAGGCTTTTGATCAACTGATCCGAGACTTGAAAAAAGAAGGCGATTCGATCGGTGCCAAGATTCAAGTGGTGGCGACGAATGTTCCTGTTGGTTTAGGTGAGCCCGTGTTTGACCGTCTTGATGCGGATATTGCTCATGCTTTGATGAGCATCAATGCGGTGAAAGGCGTGGAGATTGGTGATGGCTTTGATGTCGTGAGCCAAAAAGGCAGTCAGCACCGTGACACGCTTTCTCCTCAGGGTTTTGGCAGTAACCATGCTGGTGGTATCTTAGGTGGTATCTCAACCGGACAAGACATCGTTGCCAATATTGCGTTAAAACCAACCTCAAGCATCACAGTGCCAGGGGACACCATCAACGTGGATGGTGAATCTACACAGCTCATTACCAAAGGTCGTCACGATCCTTGTGTTGGCATTCGCGCTGTGCCCATCGCTGAAGCCATGTTGGCGATTGTGGTAATGGACCACTTACTGCGTCATCGTGGACAAAATCATGGCGTCAGCACGCAAACGCCAAAAATCTAGTTCTCTAGTTTAAAGTTATTGAAATATAAACAAAAAGGGTGGCCATCAGGGCCACCCTTTTTATATGGGTTAATATGAGATTTCGTGTCTTAATGCACGGCTTCTTCAGAGTCCAAGTGGAATGACGGTAAGCGCCATTTAAATCGGACTGCCGCCATGCGCAGCACATAACCTACCACGAGTGTGACGATAGTGGCCGTGACGTCTGGGATTTCAAATGCCAACAATGTCAGGTAAAGACCCGATGCCAAAAGCGCAATGGATGCGTAAAGCTCTTCATGCAATACCAATGGTGTTTGACGACAGATGAGATCGCGCAGTAAACCACCAAAAACACCAGTCACTAGAGCTGAAACCATACAAATGCCCGGATGTAAGCCCATCTGCAGCGCAATTTTAGTACCAATAATGCTAAATACGATGAGGCCGAGGGCATCAAGGCGGATAAACAAGCCTTTGAGTTTGATCACCCACTTGGCAAGCCCCGTTGTTAAGATGCCCGCCACACAAGTGATAGCAAGAAACTCTGGATTTTTTACCCAACCAAGTGGGTAGTGTCCTAGTAGGATGTCTCGTACCGTACCACCGCCAATGGCTGTTGCGCTGGCCACCAACATTACACCAAACCAATCCATTTTTCTGCGTCCGGCGCTTAGCGCACCTGTCATGGCTTCTGCCGTGATGCCAATGACATACAAAACACTTAACAACATGTTGAAACGCTCTAGTAACACTTCCTTTGCGTCATATATACAAAGGGTGGAATAACAAATAAGGCGTGAGTTTAGTCACAAATGATTGGGTTGACGAATGAGAAATAGTAGGGGAAAGCACGCTTTCAAATAAGGTGAGCTAATTCAAATTGCGCTGTGTTTTGGAACAATCGTTTACCTCATTCTAAAAAAGAGCGACAATGCGCAGCGCAAGTCAAAAGAAGTACAGATCGAACCATGAGTCACCATTATCAAGACCTCATCACCATTTTTAATCAGACCTTTTCTAAGTCATTCAACACCAAGTTAGAGTTGGGTGGCGATGAGCCAATTTATTTACCCGCGGATACCTCAGTTCCCTATCATCGAATTATTTTTGCTCGTGGTTTTTATGCCTCTGCATTACACGAAATAGCCCATTGGTGCGTGGCTGGACCAGAGCGCCGACTCCTCGAAGACTTTGGTTATTGGTATGAACCCGATGGAAGAACGGCTGAGGTGCAAGCCGAGTTTGAAAAAGTTGAAATTCGCCCACAAGCGTACGAATGGATTTTGGCACTCAGCGCAGGCTTTCCTTTTAATGTAAGTTGTGACAACCTACACGGCGATTTCGAGCCTGACCGTTTGGGCTTTATGCAGAAAGTGCATCAGGAAGTTCTGTCGATATTTGAGGCGGGGTTCCCCCCTCGTGTGCAGATGCTTTCCGACGCATTGCGGAATTTTTATCAAGTAAAACCCTTAGAAGTAGGCGATTTCATCGTTAAGTAACCACGAGATTATCCATGATTATTGAATTTGAAGAAAAACTGTTGGAACTGATTGATGCACGTATTGAAACGGCATCAGAAGATGAACTGTTTGCAGGTGGTTATTTGCGTGGCCATATTTCGCTCTCTGCTGCGTCTTGCGAAGACGATGGCGTAAACGATGTGACGGAACTGAAATCGCGCATTGAGCAGAGTTTAGAGAATGCTCGCTCAGAACTTGCGCCAGCAGATCGCATCATCGTCAGCGACTTGTGGCAAGAGCTCCAAGCGCAAGCTTAACCTCTGTTTCAATAAAAACGCCTCGTCAATACAACGAGGCGTTTTTGTTTGTGCGTATCTTCAACTTACAGCTCGGTAATGGCTTTGCCTTTGCGCAGTTTTCTTACCCACATGCGGCTTGGGTGTAACTCTTCAAGCACGTCAACAGGCAAAGGCAGCGGGTCGTTACAGATTTGCGAGGCGAGCAACTCAGCCATCAGTGGGGCAGAGCTCAAGCCACGAGAGCCAAGGCCAAGGAGGCAGAATAAGTTCGGAAACTGAGAAATTACCTCAATCTCTTCTGCTTGAGTGTGCGGCAAATTGGCGTATTGACGCTTAATGGCCGAGAAGTCGCCGACATTGCCAACAAACGGCAGATGATCTCGACTCACACAGCGGATCCCTTGGCGAGATAAATTGCCAGATGTATCCACTTCTTTTGCCCACGCTTGGTTTGGGACACATTGCGTCAGTTTCTCGGCATTCTCTTGTTGCGCATTGGCATCAAACTCAGTATCCAAATGGCGGCGATCGTAACTCGCGCCAATGCAAAGATGCTGATTGTTTGGGTTGACGGGAGTCATGTAGCCGTCGTAACAAAGCACACTTTTGAGCTTAGAGAGCGTCTCAGTAGCAGGGGCATGGCTGACTTGACCTTTGACTTGGCCAAGCGGAATGTCAGCGGTTTGGTTGAAGGTTTGGAACTCATGACCATTGGCAATTACCACAGCGCGATAAGTATCGTGTTGGCCTTGAGTATGGACTTGCCATTGCTGTGACATTTCGTCCCAGATGAGTTGTTCAACACTCTGCTCAAATTTGGCCGTGAAGTTGTCGAGGGTGCCCAATTGCGCAAAGAGGGCTTGGGTTAGCTCTGCCGGGCATAGCCAGCCGCCAAGTGGATAATGAACCGATGCCATGTCGATCGGCAAACCAATTTTTGCTGCGGTTTCTTCTACGGAGAGCTTTTGAATCAACTCGGGTGCAAAGTTCCCTGAGAGCATCTTGTCCAACTTATTGGTTGATTTTTCATCCCACATCAACTGGGTCACGCCACACCAATCATGATCGAAGGTGAGCGCTTGTGCGGCTTGCTCTACAAACTGGCGAGCAAACAAAAACGCGGGGGCAAATACGCGTGAAACGCCATCATGACTACCATTGAGTAAAGGGTAAACTGCGCCTTGTCGGTTACCCGATGCGCCTTCTGCCGCTTGGGCGTGTTTACAATAGAGGGTTACTTTTTGCCCACGTTGAACCAAGGCTTTTGCGAGGGCTGCGCTGGCAATCCCTCCGCCAATGATGGCAATAGAATCGAGATGAGATGCAGAGGTGCGATTGAAGTAAGGCGCGTGGCGACTTTGTTGTTGTCTTGTTTCCATGCAGCCTGCGATCATTTCTCGCTTGGTGCCAAAGCCTTTCACTTTTTTCATGGCAAAGCCCGCTTCAATCAAGCCTCGTCTTACAAAACCCGCAGAGGTAAACGTCGCCACTCGACACTCAGATCTCGCCAGTTTCGCCATGCCATTGAAAAGATCCTGATTCCACATCTCGGGATTTTTACTTGGAGCAAACCCATCGAGGAACCAAGTGTCGATGATGCCTTCTTCACCGTAAGGCACCGAGGGTAGGCAATCTTTAATATCGCCCAGCCACAGATCAAGCGTGACGGCGCCATTGTCCAGCACAATGCGATGACATTCTGGAACGGCAGGTGGATAATGACGATGAAGTTTTTCCGCGAGTTCTGCCAACTCAGGCCAAGCTTGATGCGCTTTGATCAAATCTTGTTGGCTAAGGGGAAACTTTTCAAAGCTGACAAAATGTAACTCTTTGAGTGCTGCGTCAGGGTTTGCACGGCGAAAGTCATTGAACGCCTGCCAAACCGCGAGGAAATTCAACCCAGTGCCAAAACCCGTTTCGCCAATCACAAAACGACGGCGGTCAAATTCTTGCCATCTTTCAGGAATAAGATTTTGTTTAAGAAACACATAGCGCGTTTCTTCTAGGCCGTTCACATTGGAGAAGTAAACGTCATCAAATTGGTCAGAAACCGGTGTGCCGACTTCATTCCAGCCGAGTTCTGCATGGGTAATGGATGTCATAGTAGGATGTTAATCTGTGATGTAGCGCGGTTAGAATAGGGCGATTGTACGAATTTCTGGGAAAGCTGACCACTTTTGTTATGCTTCTTAGTTATTATCTAGCGGATTTTGAATTATAGGAATGTCACATGAAACGAGTCGTAATCACCGGTATGGGTATTGTTTCAAGTATCGGTAACAACGTCGAAGAAGTGCTTGCTTCTCTAAAAGCAGGTAAATCAGGTATCACTTCGTCTGAGCAATTCAAAGAGAAAGGCCTGCGTTCTCAGGTGTGGGGCGATCTGAAAATTACTCCTGCCGACCATATCGATCGCAAACAAATGCGCTTTATGGGCGATGCGGCTGCGTATGCATACCTATCGATGGAACAGGCAATCGCGGATGCGGGCCTGACAGAAGATCAAGTTTCAAACGACCGTACAGGTATCGTTGCGGGTTCTGGTGGTGCTTCATCACTAAACCAAGCGGCGGCAGTCGACACGCTACGTGAAAAAGGTGTGAAACGTATCGGTCCTTACATGGTGCCTCGTACCATGTCATCAACCGTTTCTGCGTGTTTGGCAACACCATTTAAGATTCGCGGTGTGAACTACACCATGAGTTCAGCGTGTGCGACTTCAGCACACTGTATTGGTCACGCAGCGGAACTTATTCAACTTGGCAAACAAGATATCGTGTTTGCAGGTGGTGGTGAAGAACTCGATTGGACATTGACTATGATGTTCGATGCGATGGGCGCACTGTCAACCAAATACAATGAGACGCCAGAAAAAGCGTCTCGTACTTACGATGCAGACCGTGATGGTTTTGTTATCTCTGGCGGCGGCGGCATGCTGGTGATCGAAGAGCTTGAGCACGCCTTAGCGCGTGGCGCGAAAATTTACGGTGAGATCGTCGGCTATGGTGCGACATCGGATGGTTACGACATGGTGGCACCATCCGGTGAAGGCGCTGTGCGTTGTATGAAGATGGCGATGCAAGATGTAGAGAAAATCGACTACATCAACACGCATGGTACTTCAACGCCAGTAGGCGATGTGAAAGAATTGGGTGCGATTCAAGAAGTCTTCGCGGGTAACAGCCCTGCCATTTCAGCAACCAAAGCGATGACAGGTCACGCATTGGGTGCCGCAGGTGTTCACGAAGCGATTTACTCAACACTGATGCTACACCACAACTTTATTGCGCCAAGCATCAATATCGAAAACCTAGATGCAGCGGCTGAAGGTCTTGATATTGTGACTGAAATGCGTGAAGCAGAATTGAATACAGTGATGTCGAACAGCTTTGGTTTCGGTGGTACCAATGCGACTTTGGTGATTAAGAAATACCAAGGTTAATGGCAAAGCTCAGCCGTGTTGCATCGCAGCACGGTCACCAGTTTCCAGAGCTTGATCAGTACCACTGATCGAACAGACGCAGACTCTGTCCCATGGAGAGCGGGACAGGATCCTTTTGTTCTGGAATTTTACCCGGTCTTGTACCGGGTTTTTTCTTTTTGTTTGTCGGTGAATGTGTTGAGATTTTTATGAAAAAGGGCACAATCACTGCAACTTTCCAATATGGATCTGGGATTTGCCACGATGAAAATTCTTGTTGATGAAAACATGCCTTACGCCGAGACGCTGTTTAGCCAGCTTGGTGAAGTGATTTTGAAGCCGGGCCGCAGTTTGACGGCTGACGACTTGGTGGATATTGATGCACTGATGATTCGCTCAGTGACGAAAGTGAACGCTGCATTGATCAGCAAAGCCAACAAACTGAAGTTTGTCGGTACCGCAACAGCAGGCATGGATCACGTTGACCAAGCGCTATTGAAAGAAAAGGGCATTTACTTTACCGCGGCTCCAGGCTGCAACAAAGTGGGTGTCGCCGAGTATGTCTTTAGTGTCATGATGGTACTGGCACAGCAGCAAGGTTTTTCGGTTTTTGAACAAACCGTTGGCATAATTGGTGCTGGACAAGTTGGCAGTTACTTACAGCAATGTTTGGAAGGCATCGGCATTAAAGTACTGATTAATGACCCTTTTAAGCAAGAAGAAGGGGACGAACGTGAGTTCACCTCGCTGGATCGTTTGTTGCAAGAAGCGGATGTCATCACCTTACACACGCCAATCACACGCGACGGTAAATATCCGACACATCACCTGATCAACGAAGAAATTCTAAACTCATTGCGTGCGGATCAAATTTTGATTAACGCTGCACGTGGTCCTGTGGTCGATAATCAAGCGCTTAAGCATCGTCTGCAACAAGCTGATGGCTTTACGGCGGCACTTGACGTGTTTGAATTTGAGCCAGAGGTTGATATGGAGCTACTGCCTCTGTTAGCATTCGCCACCCCTCACGTGGCTGGTTATGGTCTTGAGGGGAAAGCTCGCGGAACCACAATGATCTTCAATAGTTATTGTGAGTTCATCGGTAATGAACTTCGTGCGCATGCCAGCGACCTCTTGCCAACTGCGCCTGTGCCAAAAGTGGTACTGGATCGCAAGTGGGATGAAGCAACGCTCCATACCCTGACGCAATTGGTCTACGATGTGCGTAGAGATGACGCACAATTCCGACGTGAAATCGGTGCGCCAGGTGCGTTTGACCTAATGCGCAAAGAGTATTGGGATCGTCGTGAATACAGTGCAGTCACGCTAGTGGGAAGCGCGCAATGTCGTCTAAAACCACTAGCAAAACTAGGTTTTCAAGTTGAGGTAAGTCAATGAGCCAACAATACAATGTTGCCATTTTAGGGGCGACCGGAGCGGTCGGTGAAACCATTCTTGAAGTGCTTCAAGAGCGCAAATTTCCTGTCGGTGAGTTGTACTTGCTAGCCAGTGAGCGCAGTGAAGGTAAGACTTACCGTTTCAACGGTAAAACAATTTACGTGCAAAATGTTGAAGAGTTTGACTGGTCGCAAGCGCACATCGGTCTGTTCTCTGCTGGCGGTGATCTTTCTGCAAAATGGGCGCCTATCGCAGCAGAGGCTGGTGTAGTCGTGATCGACAACACGTCACATTTCCGTTATGAGTACGATATTCCATTGGTGGTTCCAGAAGTTAACCCAGAAGCCATTGCTGAATTCCGTAACCGCAATATCATTGCCAATCCTAACTGTTCAACCATCCAGATGCTGGTGGCACTTAAGCCAATCTACGATGCAGTAGGTATTGAGCGCATTAACGTTTGTACATATCAGTCGGTTTCTGGTGCGGGCAAGGCAGGTATTGATGAGCTAGCGGGACAAACCGCGAAACTCTTAAACGGTATTCCGGCGGAAAACAAACAGTTTTCTCAGCAAATTGCGTTTAACTGTATTCCACAAATCGACAAATTCATGGATAACGGCTACACCAAAGAAGAGATGAAAATGGTGTGGGAAACGCAGAAAATCTTTAATGATGCGTCGATTACCGTTAACCCAACGTGCGTGCGCGTCCCGGTTTTCTATGGTCACGCTGAAGCGGTTCATATCGAAACGGGTTCACCGATTGATGCAGAAGAAGTGGTTCGTCTACTGGAAGAAACCGAGGGCGTTGAAGTATTCCATGGTGAAGACTTCCCAACCCAAGTTCGCGATGCCGGTGGTAAAAACCATGTGATGGTTGGTCGCATCCGTAACGACATCAGCCATCACAGTGGCGTGAACTTGTGGATCGTGGCTGATAACGTGCGTAAAGGTGCCGCAACCAATGCTGTTCAAATCGCAGAAGTGTTGATTCGCGACTACTACTGATCTCGAAACACTCGGCTTCAAGCCTTAAGAATACTCAAGCCTCGCCATGTGCGAGGCTTTTTTGTTCGATTAGAGAGCAATTGTGTGAGATTAGTACGAATATCATGTCAGACCCACATTTTTTGGCTTAATTCCTATAGTTTTGCCGTGGTTATCCGATATATTTAACAGATCATGATTTAAATTATAACTAAGCACAGAGCTGAGCCTTCTATGCGTCAAATTTTTAAGCGCCTGTTAGCCCCTTTATTGCTAATGACTGCGCTACCGACATCAGTTTCACAAGCGGACGGCATTCGATTAGTCGGTCCTACTGGTGAAGTGCAATCATCGCCAAGTTTTTCAGAACAAGTTGAGCGTGCCAACTCGCCACTGCCTGTTTCCGATGAACCTTCTCGTTTCTATGGCCCAACAAGTGCAAACGAAACCTTGTGGTCAATCGCCAGCAAATTACGCCCCGCAAATAACGTCTCGGTACAACAAACTCTCTTAGCCATTTACCGATTAAACCCGCAGGCGTTTGAAAACCAAAATATTCACAGTTTAGTGCCTGGTAGTACCTTACGTGTACCGTCGCTTGCTCAAGTCCGCAGCGCCTCAACCGATCAAGCGGTTACGGTGATGAAAGCACATCAGGATAAGCTCAACGCGACTTCTCGTCCTATTGCGCCAACGCCAGTTACTCGCCCGGTCAAGGTAACGCCAGCGACACCAGCCCAAGCAGTGAGCGAAACGGTGAAGGTGGAGTCCCCAGTCGACACTACACCAGTGAAGGCTCCAGAGGTCCCTCAAGTGAAAACGCTTGAGAAACAGCTCGAGATGTCTGAAAGCGAATTAACCGCACTGGAAGAAAAGAACCACAATTTGCGTTTGATGTTGGCGGAAGTTCAGTCCGAAGTGGATGGATTGAAAACGGAGCTGGGTGATGAAAACCGTATCCGTTCCGAAGTCGAGAAGTTACTCGCAGAAGAAAAGGCGAAGCTTGAAGAACAGCAACGCATGCAACCATCGGCGTTTGATCAATTCTTATCAAATGGCTGGATGGTGGCTGCCGCTGCCCTGATTCCTGGGGCATTGATCGGCCTTTTGATTGTGATGCTACTGGGGCGCCGCAAAGAAGCGGAACCAAGTGCAAGTGAAACACAAACTGAAGCGCCATTAACACCACCGCCAATGTCAGATTCGGATCTGGACGATCTGACCGATGATCTCACCCTCGATGATGACCTCTTCAGCGACAGCGATGACAATAGCGAGTTGCTGTTTGATGACACTATGGGAGACGACGAAAACGACGTCTTTGGTGATCTTGACGACAGTGATCTCGATTTCAATCTTGAAGGCGAAGATGGTGAAGACCCATTTGCTAGCATCGGTGATGACGGCGATCTGGATACTGACTTCGACGACTTTGACTCATCAAACAACGGCATCAGTGTTAAAGGTTCTGACAAAGCGCTGGGTCTTGAAGAGATGGAGCGTGCGCTGGATGAAGTCAGCCCAGAGCTAGAAATCACTGACGACGAAGAGAGTGACTTTGATCTTTCTGGTGAAAACGTCGGCATGTCAGAAGATGACTTAGCGGAATTGCTGGCGTCCGATGAACCGACGGAAGACCTAGGTGATTCAGCCCTTGACCAGTCAATGCTTGATGATCTGTTCTCCAACTTGGGTGACGATGATGAAGTTGACGAATTTGATTTAGGTTTAGATGAAGATAGCGCGGCTGCACCAACTGAAAACAAACAGATGTCTGATGCAATGTCTGGAACGATGGCATCAGATGAAGATATTGATCAGCTACTGGCCCAGTTTGATGAGCCAGTCATCGATGAATCAGAACTGGAAACGCAAAGCAGCCTAGACGAATTAGAGTCACTATTAGAGTCTGGTGCTGACGACACGCAAGACGACTTATCCACCTCATTGTTAGATGAGATGTTGGAACAGGCTTCAGATGATGAAGTGAGCCTCGATCCTCTTGATGAGCTCGAAGCTCTGGCGGGTCTAAGTGACGATGAGATTGAGGTATCGCCAACAGACACAGAGCTGCTTGATGAGCTACTCGAAGCGGACGAAGAAGAATCACTTGATGAGTTTGATCCGCTCAGTGAGTTAGAGGAACTCGCGGCCTTTGGTCAAGATGAGGTTGTGCCTGAGCTGGATGAAAACAGCACCGATCTGCTCGATGAATTACTGGAAAGTGCACCAGAGAGTGATGAGTCGCTTGAATGGCCAGAAGAAGAGCTGGCAACGGCAGAGGAAAGCGATCTCTTTGACGAACTGATTGGCTTAGATGAGAGCGACAAAGCTCAAGAGGACGATGCCGCAGAGCCGTTCGATTTTGCCGCAGAACTGGATGCGGCATTAGATTCATCAGAAGACTTTGTTGAACTGTCCGTTTCTGAACCTGCGATTGAAGAGGGGAATGCAGAAGGTGACTTGGTAGACAACACTGCCATTGATGATCTATTGGATGACGTTCTCCCTCTCGAGGAAGCGTCGCCTAAGCAAGATGAACCGACGGCAGAGGTCGAAGAACTTGTTGAGTCCATCGATAGCCCAATGGCTGACGATGAATTTGAACCAACAGAATTCAATAGCAGCCATTTTGCTGAAGATTTGGCTAACGTTGCGCCGACGCTTGATCCACTGCTAGATGCATTCCCAGAGGATATTGAAGAAGTCAGCACCGCTGAAGCAGAACTGAATACCGATCCCCAGAACCTACAAGAGTCGCTGGACGATTCAACAGAATCACTGCTTGAAGAGGCGGCGCCGTCTGAGTCTGTCTTATCTACAGAGCTGCTTGCCGATCTGCCAGGGGAAGAGGGAGAAACTGGTGATGTCGATGACATCGATGCTCAAGATGACCTAGATGACCAAAATGATGACTGGTTGCAAGCCGCCATTGATGAAGTAGAAAGCCCACGTCAGTCAATCGATGAGTATGAGCCTACAACGCAGACGGAAACCGCAGAGCAAGAACTGCTTTCTGACCATGAGATAGCGACAACGGCACCTGAGCTTGATGTTGAGGAATCACAAGAGCCACAGGAAGAAGACTGGCTACAAAGTGCGATTGATGAAGTTGAATCACCACAGATTGATTCAGAGCTGCATGAGGTCGATTCAGATGAGCGCATTGCATCGACTTCTTTGGCGACAGAGGTTACTGAAGAAACGTTAGATGGGCATCCTGATGACGCCATGCTTTCAGAGCTCGATGACACACCAGCTCAAGACGATGAGCTGGTGGATCTTGTTGATGACATCGCAGAGCCTGTTTCAACTGACGCAGAAGCGTTGTTGGCGCAGGACATTGAGGATGCTCAAGCGCTCGAGGCTCCTTCTGCGGAGATGCCGTTAGAAGAGCCTGTTCATGAAACGCCGACACCAAATGCAGTGCCAAATGAGTTTGGCACTCCTATCGAAGAAGATTGGGCAGAGGCAGAGACTCTTTTTGATGGTCTAGCAACCGACAGCGAACTGCCACAAACACAACAAGAAGAATCGCTAGCAGGATTGGTAGAGGCTGAATCGACGGCAGAACAGGACGACAGTCTCGATGACTTAGAACTGTTGGAATTCGATGAAGACGATGCTTTGGAAGCCTTAGCTGATGAGTCAGTACAAGAAGCCAATGCGGTGCTCGGTGAAGATGCGATCGGCTTGGATGAGTTAGCGCTTAACGAATTTGGCGAAGATGACGAGTTGGCTGTGCTAGCCGATGAGCCTGGTTTTGCAGAACCTTCTCTTGAGAGTGAGCTTGAAGACATTGATCTTGACGAACTGGATTTCCCTGAGTTTGGCGAAGAAGAAGCGTTAGCCTCTCTTGAAGAGGAGCCGATGCTTTCTGAGGTCGAATTGTCTGAGTCGGATTTGGCGACGCCACCAATCGACGAAACGGAGTTACTAGAGCAAGCTGAAAGCGCGGTGACCGATCTCGACGACATTGAGTTTGATGAGAATGAACTACCGGAATTCGGTGAAGAAGACGCACTGTCTGCAATGGCAGATGAACCATCACTCGCAGACTTTGAATTAGATGAGCCTGTTGAAGAGGGGGAAATCGACCTTGCTGATGAGGTTGACTTTGACGAACTAGAACTGCCAGAGTTTGGCGAAGACGAAGCACTGGCCGCGATGGCAGATGAGCCTTCTTACGATGCTCCGGTTGTGGAAGAGGACGCGTTTGCAACGGAAGAGCCAGCCGTTGAATCCGACATCACAAGTGAAGAGTCCGCGCTAGATGAAGTGCTTGAGCCAAGCGAAGCGGCAACTAACAACGTAGAAAGTGCAGAAGAGCAAGTTCAAGCCGAAATAACGGACGATGCGTTCGATGTTGACGGGCTAGAGCTGCCAGAGTTTGGCGAAGACGAAGCACTGGCTGCGATGGCAGATGAACCTTCTTACGATGCTCCGGTTGTGGAAGA
>NZ_JAQQBT010000030.1:0-8212 GCF_028570825.1 Vibrio sp. CCUG 15886
CTTAAAGGGACTTCCATTTCCACCAACCCTTTGACTTCAGATGTTCTAACAAAGCCTTTGGACTCATACAGATTGATCGCTGGGTTTTCACTAAACACACGTAGAACTAGCTTAGTGGATTGACGACTGAGTGCATGCCCTACAACTAGATCAAGGCACTTAGTCCCAACTCCTTTACCTTGAAACTCCGGTAAAAGTTGAAAGTCTCTCAGAAAGGTCGCTTCGTCACTATAGCTAAAACGAAGAACACCTACACGAGTTTGGTCTAGGTGGATCTCGTAGTTTTCTAGTTCTTCCCAACTGTTTAGAAACTGATTGTGATCCCAGATAATCCCACGACTTAGATAGTAACTTGCCATGTTTGTCTTGGTTAAAGACTCAGCGAATAAGGGATCACTACCGATTTTAAGCTGTACTTCCATGCCTTTCCCTCTGGCTACACATAACGCCCAATTAAGGGGTGAACAACGCTGCCACCCAAACGTAAAGCATTGTGCCATAAACACTAAATTTGAAGTAGAAGCAAAAGTGCCAAGCGTTGTGAATCCCTCTTAAATTGCTTGTTAGGCATCTTTCGCTGATTGGTACTCTGAGAACTGCATCGCCATTTCTTTTTGTATCCAAGCCTCGTCTACACCAAACTGTTGCCATACAATTGAACTTAATTTCTCGATTGCACGGTCTGCGATTTGAAACATTGTTATGAGACATTGAAGTTGTGAGATCATTTGATCACGCCCATCAAAGTCTGTCATATGAATTGCATAATCATAGAAGAAATCATGAGCCAACCAGTTTCTTTTTTGTAGGGTTTCATCAAGGTGGACTAGCAAAGTATCTGGTAGATCAACTCGATTTTTTATTTGACCTAAGAGGCGACCAAATGTATTCGAGTTAAGTCTATCGTATAACTCTAACCACTGTTCTTGAGTAAGCGCTGATTCATCAACTAACTTGTAACCCATAGCAAAGTTAACAAGTGCCTTTTCCGCACACTGGGCATTAAATGAAGCTAGCCCATAAAAAGCGAACACTTCTTTTTCATCTCCGGACTCTAACTCTGGAACTGGTTTTAGCTCACCAATATCTATATTCCCAAACTTCAATTATTACTCCTTGATGCCTAACGCCGCGTTAAGGGGTGAATGCCGCACAAACCAACTTTCCGCAGACCACTTTCACCACCAAAACTCACTGCATACCAAAAATGCCACGCGGCATGAATCCCTCTTAAACGCCTTGTTAGCTAAGTTTTATCACCATTGTGTTCGCCAATTTATCACCTAGCCGCTGTCTCTTTTTACCAAGTATAAATAGCGAGTCAATTGGCCCTAACAATGCACCTAATGCATTTCTGAAGATAGATTGAATGACGTTACAGTCTTGGCCAGTTCTAGCACTTTTTACTGATAAGCCGACTAGCCGCTTACCCACACTCTGGCCATTAGGCAAACAGTCACAAAATAGGAAATACGCAACGCTGAGTGAGACCGAACCTATTCGAGCCGCCTCGACATCAACATCCATTTGAGTCAAAAGCCAAAGCGACAAAACAAAGATGAAACCTGTTATCACTAAATCTAGCCAATCGCCAACACACCTACGACCAGGACTTGCCAACAAGTGGTCGCATTGGACAAAAAATCCATCTCTCGAACTCAATTCCCTTTGCCTCTTTCAGATGTAATTTCGATAACTTAGCTAACGCCCAATTAAGGTGTGAAGCACGCGACCACATAACTTAACTGAAACCCTGTAATCACTAAACTAAACTCAAACCAAAAATGCCAAGCGTGCTGAATCACTCTTAAATTGTTTGTTATGCTTTAGTGTATTTTCGCGCATATTTCCTAACACATTGATCTAGTTCTTTTTGAGTCAGATCGATTTTATCCATGACGGCATCCATTTTTTCACGTTGCTCATGTGCTGCCCTCAGTCCGACACTAACCGTATCACCTACAACCAATGATCCACCGAGAGTCATGCAAAACTCTTTGTAAGCAGCGCTACATTCTTTTAGCGGTTCGATAAATTCAGGAAAGTAAATCAAGCTTAATTTGTAAGCTCTTTGTAACGGGAGATTTAGAAGGCTTCGACGAAACTCCTCGTCACAAACTATATTTACTACTTTTGTTCTGTGGATTACTGATTCGTTTAAGCAGTCTACAAACTCTTCATATTTATCCCTGACTAAGGTTCGATTAGCATTTCTAGCAATCAAAATCTCTTTAAGGACTGTAAATAACTGAGTTATAAGCCCCCCCCCAACTGCGGAGCCAGCTGCTACAACTGCTAATAAAAATTTCTCATCCATAATTTTCTCCAAAAGCATAACCCCGCATTAAGGTGTGAGCAACGCTACCACCAAACCCAACCATACCACCGTAAACACAAAACCCAACGATGGAATGAAAAATGCCAAGCGTTGGGAATCACTCTTAAATGCTTGTTAGCTGAATTTTTCAAACGGTTTTAGAAGACCATTTCGTTCATTTAGTAAAGCATGACGCTCTTCTTCTGAAACAAGATTCCAAATAAGCGATATTTCTATGAACCTAGTATGAGCTTCTCTAAAAAGCTCAGACTCAAAACAACTTTCAATCCAATGTAGTTCCTCACCACTGATGCTGTGAAATACTTCCACAGGTAAATAATCGCAGTGTTCAGGGTCAGCAAAGCCTGATGTTTGTTCTATTCCAAATGGACCAATATTATTGCCGAAAAGCCACGGTAAAAGGTACACATTAGATAACATCGCTGCTGCTAATTCATACGTTGCCTTTTCTGTTTTACCTAAACGATGAGACAAAATTGAACGACATAACATCTGGATTGGTTCGCCAATATCATCTGGAAATTGAGAGTCATACCATTCCATGTACTCTTCTGCTTTCTTCAAGTCATTAAGCACAAGCAGCAACGGAAATATTAAGTACCTTTTCCCGTAACCATCCGAGATAGCACCATACTCTCTAAGCTCACGATTAAGCCCTGATTTGTAACTTGAAATCTTAGCTCGAATTTTCTTTTCTGTATCTGGAACTGTAAACATACTCAAATCTCGTTCTATTCAGCTAACGCCCAATTAAGGGGTGAACAACGCCTCCACCCTAACCTAAAGTATTGTGCCATAGACACTAAATTTGAAGTAGAAGCAAAAATGCCAAGCGTTGTGAATCCCTCTTAAATTGCTTGTTAGCTGCACATAAACACCACATATAGTGCCAAATAAAACCAAAAAACCCAACATATTGATTATCAGATCACAAAAACCAATGAAACAACGCGAAATATCCATAATTTCAATATGGGATTATTGCATGTTTATATACACAGGCATAGCATTGCATACGAATTAATCAACACCGGAGAATAGCCTATGCCTCAACTTGGAGTTTCAGAGTTTTCAATGATCGTCGTAACGACAGGAAAACCGAAACTAACAAAGATCAGAAACATTGCCAACAGAGCACCTTACGCATTTTATAAAGACTATTACTTATCTTTAAGAACCGCGATAAAAAGCTTGTTTACACAGAAGCGACATATATCGTACCTATACGAGATATGTAGAAAGCAAAAAGATGCTAGCAAGAAAATAAACTATGAAAAAGTTGCGAATAACTTTAAAGACTGGCAATCAGGAAAAAATATCACAGCATTTCAACCGCCTAAAGACAACTACAATTATTCGCGAACTAGCATTACATGCAACCCAGAGTTAAATGTTGTATTACACGGTCAACCGAGATTAGTTAAGCTCCATTTTAACGCATCACAAAAAATGACGCAGGAACGAGCAAACATCATCTGCGCCTTAATTGAAGAGGCAATTGGCGATCATGAGTTTGAATATTCAGTTCTGGATCTAACTACGGGTAAAGAGTTTTTCTTCAATAGCAACTACGAAAAAACATTTGATCGTATCCACACAGAAATTACAAACCTAGAAAACAACTGGGATAGCTAACATAGTCTAGCCTGTCAGACACGGATGTCTGGTTGTGCTGCTAACGCCCTGTTAAGGTGTGAGCAACGCAATTACCGAAGTCCCCGCATACCACCTTAAACACTAAAATAAACGCATAGTAAAAATGCCACGCGTTGCGAATCACTCTTAAACAGTTTGTTAGCTTACTAACCATCAGCATCAGCTAAACTTGCTGACACAGGTTTTTAAGCCAATGGCATACCCACAAGTTTTAAATGGAAATAAAACACCAGTCACTGTCAGTATGCATAAATACGAATATATTATTTTGCGAGAGATTTGCTCTTATACTTTTGAGGAATACAACTATGGCTCTTAAACCTGGTCCAAAACCAATCGCAAAATCAACAGGGAAGCCTGACCAGCGCAGACGTGACAACAAAAAGACTCCTGGTAACACTCCGGGGCTAAAACCTAGCAAGTCATCGAATAAATAACTTGTGTTACCAAAGTGAGCTACTACCTCGGTAGCTTACTTATTTAAAGAAATTTTGTCATTGCTCCAGTAAGCTAACGCCGCATTAAGTGGTGAGCAACGCAGACCACTGAACCTAAACCATTGTGCCGTAAACACTTAAGCCGAATCAAACCGAAAATGCGAAGCGTTGGGAATCCGCCTTAAATGCCTTGTTATGCGCCTTTAAACACGTACTTTCTATGGTATTCGAGATACTCTCTATTTTTACCTTGAAGCTCTATCCGCATAGTATTACTAACACCTGCAAGCTTATGCTCTTGAAAAAGTGAGGAAATCATAATCACCCCTTCACTGTCAAAACTGATGAGACCTGCATCAAATGCCTTGTCTAAAGTAGCTATAAGCAATAAACCATTTGATGGGTCTAATCGCTCTTTGTCCGAGCAGTGAGACCACGGTTTAATATGACTAGCAATAAGCAGCTTAGATTCATTGCAACCAGTGACAGCACAACAGCCCCAGATTTCGATAAGCTTTTGCCTAAACTTACCTTGACCAAGACGAGATTGAACTAAGCTAGATTTTTCCGTTGGTGTAGTTGATGAATCGAGGATTATAGCTTCAAGTTCTGCTTCGACGGTTGGGTTATGTGAGTCCACATACATAAGAAATAAATCTAATGCACGACTATACATTGAATTACCAGTTGAATTTAGGTCTGCAAACTCATCTAGCTCTTTCAGGTTCATCGATACAACTTTAGGGCAAGTTGACTCAAATAAACCGACTTTAGACAACCCATGCTCTATCGCCATGCTAGATAGTCGCCCAGTTATAGCGCCTGAATATTTAATCGCTGATGCCTTACCTGCTCGAGTATTTTTAACAATCCAATCTTCAAATTCCATCTAGCACCTATTATGAATGTTCGACTCTCGGGGCGCATAACGCCGCGTTAAGTGGTGAACAACGCCAACCACCAAACCTAAACTATTGTGCCTTAAACACTAAAGCTAACTTGAGCTGAAATCGCCAAGCGTTGTGAATCCGTCTTAAACGCCTTGTTAGCTATATTTTTCAATAATTAAAAAAGACTCAGACATTAGTTTTGCACGAAAATTATATTCAACTTTAGCCAGCAAAGGATCGAGCTCAAGAACTTTATCAAAATGCCATAATAGCCGCTCTGTAGATATTGGTACTTCTGCTGGCAAAGCACTTCTAAATTCTGTGTATATAGGATACCTTTCTACCCAATCATCGCCCAAATCATAAAGGCAACGTAAAACATGATTAGCTGCTAACGTGATTCCTTGCTGGCCTGTAACCAAACTTCTTGCAGCAGAAACTAGACGTTTTAACCTCGCCGTTTTTTGTTCTGGAGTCATTATAAATCCTTTGCACTCTCGTTATATAGCTAACGCCGCGTTAAGGGGGGCAGGCACGCACTACAATAGCTACCGCACAGCGACTTAATCACTGAACCCAACGCAAACCGAAAATGCCACGCGTGCCAAATCCCTCTTAAACGCTTTGTTATGTTTGTAATCAAAGCGTGCAACTTACATTTTTAGAGTAAGAATGAGCACTTTTGACATCGTTCGACATTATATAGTACTCCATGTGCCTTTTTAGCCATGTACCATCGGGGCCATTATCTTCTGTTGGTTCCGAAACTAAATAATCATACGGGCAAAGCTCTTTAATTTTTTCCTCGAAAACACTATCGATTTCACCATTTGAACTTGTTAGCTTTTTTTCACTAATAGCTATCAAGGTGTAATTGTTATCATCAGCTTCATAACTGAGAACTTCTATTGGTGCTGCCTGACCAGCAGCACACCCAGTCAAAAATACTAAACTCATAAAAACTGAATGTTTCATTTTTATCCTTAAAACATAACGCCGCATTAAGGGGTGAACAACGCAAACCACCCTACCTAAGCCATTGTGCCGTAAACACTTAAGCTAATTCAAACCAAAACTGCCAAGCGTTGTGAATCCCTCTTGAATGCTTTGTTAGTTGCCAAACCTAAAGCTTTGATTTGATGTTAATTGCTGCTTTGCCAACGCTAGCTTGATGTGCTTTGAAAAGATCAGTTCAGGCGCAGTTTCAAAGCGCCTGTCACTGAAACCACTTGGAACATGCAACTCCGTAGAAAGCGGACTAACAACACCAAAAAAATCTTTTGAGAAAACAATATTACAAAGCTGACTTTCAACAAACAAATCGGTTTCTGAAACAGAAAATCCAACGACAAAAGAAACCTGAGAACAATTTTCACAAACCCGAACGATTCAAAATTGAAGTACGAAAACCCAACCAAAAACACACTGACTTTAACTCTAAACATTCTGCTTTAGCTGCGTTTTCCTCGTTGGCAACTAACGCCCAATTAAGGGGTGAACAACGCCTCCACCCAAACCTAAAGCATTGTGCCATAAACACTAAAACTGAAGTAGAAGCAAAAGTGCCAAGCGTTGTGAATCCCTCTTAAATTGCTTGTTAGCTTTGGCACAAATGAGGGCTGAGATTTATTGAGTCTATTGGAGGCATGCTATCAACTTGATGATATCCCCAGAAGGTTAGTAGTAATGCCATAACCGGACCCAAAATACAGATACCTGACTTGAAGTACGCTGCAGTACCTCTTTTAACTGCTGTCAGTTTATACACCTTCATTGATTTTGGAGGAAAACGCCCTTCCTTCAAACCCTTTATCCCGATCGGAAGCATAAACGCAAGCACGACAAAAAGAGAAAATGGCAAACCAACAAACACTAAATGCCACACATAATCGGCACCATTTAACCCCAGAAATTCATAGCAGTGCGGTCGCTCGACAAAATCTGTCACTAAAGGAAGAAACAAAAACTTATGAAATGCAATTACTGCCAAACCCAATAGGGTGAATACTGAAAATCGAACTACTTTCTCTTTTTTTGTATACTCGTCAGCATATTCCATATGCAAATTTCCCTTGAAAAGCTAACGCCGCGTTAAGTGGTGAACAACGCGACCACCTAACCTAAACCATTGTGCCGTAAACACAAAAGCTGAATCAAACCGAAAATGCCGAGCGTTGCGAATCTGTCTTAAACGCTTTGTTATGCTTTTCTCAACATTTCTAATAATTTAGCTTCTTTATCGGGGATAATTTCAGCGTCAATTTTGTTATGAACCAGTTCAATACAAGCTTTAAATTGGTTCAATTCAAGCTCATTATGGTTGATGAACTGATTTTCGATGAAGTCACTGTAAACACTTTCAGCGTTTCCATGTTCGTCAAAGTTTACCCAGACTCGATCTGTCCCCAATAAATCTAGCTCATTGTGGGCTAAGTACTTATCACGTAAGTTTATAATTTCCTTGTGGCTGCGTTCAAAGGAAGAACCCTTTGTAAAAAATACTTTCGTATCTAATTTAGGCTTCCCAGAGGTAGCTTTAAACCAGCGCGAATACAGAGTAACTGCATGCATTAACGCACTTCGCTCGATATACATTGTGTCACTGACGTCTTTTAGAGATACGGAGCCATTATTTATGGATTCTTTGAGTGATATGTTTCTCTCTACAATCGAATGAGCACACCTCAGATCACGACGAATAGTCATGTAGCTTTTATAAGCCTTGCCAGAGTTAATTACAGATTTATTAGATTTGTACTTCTCTATCTCGAAAAGCTCTTTCATTTACGATTATCTCCCAGAGATCGAACTGAAGCATAACGCTGCGTTAAGGGGTGAATGCCGTATAAACCAACTTTCCGCAGACCACTTTCACCACCAAAACTCGCCGC
>NZ_JAQQBT010000031.1:0-8078 GCF_028570825.1 Vibrio sp. CCUG 15886
ACTTGAAAAAGTGAACACTAGTATCATTTTCGCTAAATTTGACATATATAACTCCATTTAAATAAAAAGCCTAACGCTGCGTTAAGGGGTGAATGCCGCCTAAACCAACTTTCCGCAGACACTTTCACCACCCAAAATCACCGCATACCAAAAATGCCACGCGGCATGAATCCCTCTGAACGCCTTGTTATGTTTACCAAAACTTCACTAACCTAAACAACGATGAGTATTTACCTTCCTTCAAGTACTCAATGAGTTTTTCTCCAAAGCTACGCTGATCAATACCGGTTTTAGACATTAACATCTTCAAACCTTTTTCTGTCAGTACGCAGTTCGAAAAACCGAAGCGCTTCGGAGCCATGTCGTCTTCTGATGTTGATGTTCGTATATATTCTTCTTTAATCAAAAAAATAAGTGTCGATTGCGATGTCCAAAACTCTTGCTCTACCGGGTTATCTTTACCCATTGAGTATTCATCCCAACTATTGATAACATCTTGGTATGACTTAAACTTCCTTTCACCTTCGTAATCTTTTCCCTCAGCCCATCGCACATCTATGTCATACGGGTTAGGGAAAGTTTCATAAAGAAAAGCCAACCATAGACCGGCATAAAACTTAAATTGCTCGATATTTTTCATATAATCACTCCATCTCGGTAAACATAACGCCCAATTAACGTGTGAGCAGCGCAAACACTGAACTTAAACACTGCGCCGTAAACACTTAACTCAACCCGAAGTGAGAGCGCCAAGCGTTGCGAATCACTGTTGAATTGTTTGTTATGAGTGTTCTTTAAGTTGTTCACCAAAACGATTACTAGCGGTGCCAACATATGTCATGGCATTTAGTTCGAATATCTTGCCACATGTTGAGCACTGAAAAACACACCAAATGATATCTGGCCATTCCCCTGTCCTAATGGAATCGAAGTTTGTGTAGTAAGGCTCATCATTCAATGGAGTTTCCAATAATTCGCCGTTAGCAACGCAACCCCTTATCATTTCAAGAGCACTAGCTAGCTTTGAGGGTGTTGTAGGACGCCTTTCGTTTCTGTGCTTAGAACACTGTTTACAAAACTCTTTCATACATTTCTCTGAAACTCATAACGCTGCGTTAAGGGGTGAATGCCGTATAAACCAACTTTCCGCAGACCACTTTCACCACCAAAACTCGCCGCATACCAAAAATGCCACGCGGCATGAATCCCACTTGAACGCCTTGTTATAACGCAGTTTTAGACCTTAGGTTTTTCACCTAAGTACTGTGAAAACCTCAACAAATAACCGTCCGGATCTTGGACAAGGAACTCCTTTTGTCCAGACAAACACTCACCTACGTCGTACCAAGTTTCTTTTAGTTCTCTGAAGAGTTTAATATTTGAAGCCTTAACTCGTTCATACACCAGTGCAATATCAGAAAGCTCAATCTGAAAATTCACACCCCTTCCAAGTGGCCAAACCAACTCACCTGTCACCCATGCTTCATCGTGGATTTGCTCCAACATAATTTGAATTTGCTCAAGCTCAAGGTAAGCAAAATCTGGATCTTTTCTATGATTTCTAATTTTGAAGCCAATGATTTCACAATAAAAATCTATAGAGTTAGCAAAGTTTGATACCGACAACTCAGGCACCATGGGGTTCCAATATTCTTCCATTTCAATCCTTGATATGTGGCGTACTCAAATGCGTTATAACGCTGCGTTAAGGGGTGAATGCCGCACAAACCAACTTCCCGCAGACCACTTTCACCACCAAAACTCGCCGCATACCCAAAATGCCACGCGGCATGAATCCCTCTTGAACGCCTTGTTAGCTAAGTTTTATCACCATTGTGTTCGCCAATTTATCACCTAGCCGCTGTCTCTTTTTACCAAGTATAAATAGCGAGTCAATTGGCCCTAACAATGCACCTAATGCATTTCTAAAGATAGATTGAATGACGTTACAGTCTTGGCCAGTTCTAGCACTTTTTACTGATAAACCGACTAGCCGCTTACCCACACTCTGACCATTGGGCAAACAGTCACAAAATAGGAAATACGCAACGCTGAGTGAGACCGAGCCTATTCGAGCCGCCTCGACATCAACATCCATTTGAGTCAAAAGCCAAAGCGACAAAACAAAGATGAAACCTGTTATCACCAAATCTAGCCAATCGCCAACACACCTACGACCCGGACTTGCCAACAAGTGGTCGCATTGGACAAAAAATCCATTTCTCGAACTCAATTCCCTTTGCCTCTTTCAGATGTAATTTCGATAACTTAGCTAACGCCCGCTTAAGTGGTGAGCAACGCAATACGATGTTACCGCAGACCACCTAAATCACTAAATTTACCGCAAACCACAAATGCTACGCGTTGCGAATCCGTCTTAAAGCGTTTGTTATATTATTTTTCACAAAGATCCAACAAAGCTGCCTCAACGGATTCAAACGCACTCAATACAAAACTATCAGTTAGCATTAAGGTATTCCCATCCTCAAAATGAAGGCCGTCTATATCGCCTCTTTTAATTGCGGCGATCGTTTTGTTCTTCAGATTGAAGGTAGAATCAAGATCACCTTCTGCGTGCGCAAAGAAATTACGTAATGTACCCAGAAATGAAATGCTATCCCAATACCTCTTTCTTGGTTCTTCATTAAAGTCAACAACACTTAATTTGCTCAGATATTTTTTGCAACGAGCGACCCCGCCCGACTCAGACAAGTCAGTCACTGAGAAAGGTGATTTGTATTCTTTCTGCTTTGAATGACAGATTTTCATCATCGAGCTTTCTAGCATTGCATACAAAGTTAAGATTGTGGAAACTCGATGATTACGGTAGAAGAAGTGATCTAACTCTCGAATTTTATAGAGAAACACATCATTGTAATTTCCTTCTTCATCCTGTGTAGTCTCATATTCCAAGTTGTCTTTTTCTATTAGGGTTTCATATTCTTCTCGATGTAAATTCTCAACTTTTATAAACACGTCTTTCATGATGTTAATTCGAAAGAGCACAGTTTCTCGCCTTAGCCGCAATGTAAGCGGATTAAAGGGACTCTCAATGTGAAATTTAAACTGATGTTCCACCACTGCCTCCAAATAATATAACGCCGCATTAAGGTGTGAGCGACGCTTGGCTATACTTGAGCGAAGCGAAAATGCCAAGCGTTGCGAATCACTCTTAAATGCTTTGTTAGCCCGAAACTAAAAAAGCTTAGACATTGCTGAAGCTTTCCGCTCTATCCCGTCTACATTGGCTTCCTGCTCACCCGCTTTGATTATATCTTTTGCTAAACTCGAAAAATCTGAGGGTGACCGTGTAAGCCTAAAACCGAAGTATGTTCCATTAAAATTCAATGTACTTTCTTCAAGGTTAGATTCATAACCAATTAGTTTTGCACTGTTGCTCCCCAACGCATACCAACCAAAGCTTCTTGCAACTTCAGTTAGTACATACAAACCAAAACCAGAATTGTCGAAGGTGTTTTCTGCATCTGATAGTCGCGATGTTCTTGATACACCAGGTTTAATTGCTTGTTTTAATGCTTCTTGGTCAGTTATGTCTCCCAATGTCTCCCTAAGAGTGCAACCGATACCAACACCTTCATCTACAACGACAATTTCAACGGCTCCATCGAACCAACGTTGACCAAAAACATAACACTCCTCACAACCAGAGTGTTCAAATACATTTCGTATAATTTCTCGTAATGCATAGTTATACATCCGGTTATCTTGGTGTGTTTCCGGTTTTCCGGAAATCACCCTCGCTAGTCCCCGAACCTTTGACTGAATGTCTTCATACCATTGTTCAAGTGCATTTTCACCTTCACCTAATTCCGGTTTAGTAATTCTTGTGATTGGGATGTAAGTGCTTGAACCCCGAGCCTCTCCAACGCAATTCCCCGCTCCCATTAAAACAAAATCAAAGAAACCTATATGTTTAAGATATGAATGAGCAGATGAGTAGGTATCAACTCCTTTCTTTCGGGTTTTGAGACCTCGACGATGACGAGATCTAACCCAACTTCGTATTTTAGAACCAGCAACCAACATTGCGGTAGGTTTTGAGAACCTAATAGTCGAACAATCTAAACAGACATCATCAGTATCGATGTGTTTTTCTAACTCATTGAAAAATCCAGCCAACGTATCCCTATCGAAATACGTTGGTAAAGATATTGTTGTCACTTATCTACTCCTTTCATAACACCGCTTTAGGGCTAACGCCCAATTAAGGTGTGAGCAACGCAACCACGGAACGAAACCATACCACCCTAATCACAAAACCCAACGATGAAATGAAAAATGCCACGCGTTGGGAATCACTCTTAAATTGTTTGTTATACGACAGCTTGCGACAAGTCTTGCTCTACTTTTTTAAACGCTGTCAGCTCTTGCTCTGCTCTACCACTTGCTACCGTTACCCATTGCAAACCAACCTCATCTTGATGTTCAAACTCAATTTGAAGCTGATACTTTGAGCGAAAAATAGAGAGTAATAAAACCACTGGGAATGTGATGACTAGAGCTACAACTCCAGCATTGATATCAAATCCCCAAGGTGTAGCAAATGGCTCGAATAGCCATAAAATGCTTGAAGCTATAGCTGAAGTAACAGACGCCTTGACTAGATGCGAACTCAACTTGTTTTCAACTACTTTGACGCTCTTAATTTTGGAAAGCTCATAGCTATCCTCCCCGATAGACAGGCGACCATTAGCTATTGAAAAATCAGAGATATCATACATACCATTTCCTCGTTTGGGTTAAAGAGTTACAAAAAATATTCCCACAAACGATTCGATGAATATTAGCCATAAGAAAATGATATGCAACAAATTTTAACGCCGTACGTCGTATAACGCTGCGTTAAGGGGTGAATGCCGCTTAAACCAACCTTCTGCAGACCTCTTTCACCACAAAACTCACCGCAAACCAAAAATGCCACGCGGCATGAATCCCTCTTGAACGCCTTGTTATGCAAATGTTCTTAACGGCAAAACGTATCTATATACAAAGCCTCAACCTTGTCTCTCGCCCACTGGGTGCGACGCAAAAACTTAAGAGAAGATTTGATTGATGGATTGCTGTAAAAACAGTTAATTTGAATTTCTCTGTCTAACCCTTCCCAACCATAGTGCTCTTGTAAACGAACAAGGATTTTCTCTAAGGTTAATCCATGTAAAGGGTTGTTTGGTTGCTCTTGGCTCATCGCTTGGGTCCTAATAATACCGCTTAGTTTGGTCGCAGTTTACCAGAATGATGTAGCTAGTTAGCCAATTTATTTTCGCCAATAGCCTAGACCTGAGCACTGGAAAATCGGCTGATTTGAATATTTGCATAACGCCGCATTAAGGTGTGAGCAACGCTTGGCTATACTTGAGCGAAGCGAAAGCGCCAAGCGTTGCGAATCACTCTTAAATGCTTTGTTATAGAACAATTACTCCGAACCAGAAATACCAGTTTCGTGGTTGCTCCATATAACTTTATACCGCTCACATACTTCCAATGCCTCAGCATTTCCATATTTTGCATCAACTCTCAAATCGCTAAGTGCTTTGTTAGTTTTCCGACAAGTTTGCCACTTCCTTTGGAAGCCACCTAATCCAGAAACTGTAGTTAACAAAGCTGCCAACGCTGCAAAAATTGAAGGTAAATTGTTAACCTCAAAACTTAGCAAGCCATCAATTTCCAACATTAGAGCAGCTAAAGCACTTAAAATGGCAGCTCCATAAATTGCTATGTGATAACAACCAGTCCAAAACCTAGCCCAGCGCCAAATACACTTACGCTCTTTTTCTATTCGACAAATAAGCCCTTCGATATCATATTTTTCCATGAACTATCCTTGTTCTATAACGCTGCGTTAAGGGGTGAGTGCCGCCTAAACCAACCTTCCGCAAGCCACTTTCACCACCAAAACTCACCGCATACCAAAAATGCCACGCGGCATGAATCCCACTTAAACGCCTTGTTATATGCTTGTATTGCACCTATAATTTATGCGCACACACAATACGCACAGGTTGCTATCATGAGAAACGCATATAGTACGCAAGCACCAAAGAAAGCTACAAACTTAAGCTTAAACAGTGAGTTACTCGCTGAGGCTAAACGCTTAAATATAAACCTTTCGGCAACAATGGAAAAGGCACTTGAGAAAGAAGTGAGTCAACGCCTGAAAGCTGAATGGTTAGAGCAAAATGCTGATGCCATTAATGCTTGCAATGAGTTAACTGAAAACCACGGACTATTTTCTGATTCTTACCGAGTATTCTAATGCCACAATTTTCGCTATACAAAAACAACGATAAAAGCACTTCAACCGCATACCCATACTTTGTTGACGTTCAAAGTGAATTGCTTGATACATTGAACACTCGATTAGTTATTCCGCTAACGCCTACTACGTTGTTAGAGAAAAAAGCGCCCAGTCATCTATGCCCCGTAATCCATATTGATGAAGGTGACTTCGTAATTCTGACTCATCAAATGGCAAGTGTACCAACCAAAATGCTAAAAGAGCCTGTAAATGATCTAAGCACTTTTAGAGACGAGATCATCTCTGCTATCGACTTTCTGATTACTGGCATATAACGCCGCGTTAAGGGGTGAATGCCGCTCAAACCAACTTTCCGCAGACCACTTTCACCACAAAACTAACTGCATGCCAAAAATGCCACGCGGCATGAATCCCTCTTTAACGCTTTGTTATAACACAGTTTTACACGTCACTTTCAGATAAAATTTGACGACAGTTACGAACTGTTAGTATGCGAATTTCGTGGCTTAAACTGTAGATAATACGGTAATGGCCAAAGATGATTTCGCGATAATTCGTATGGGGCATTTCAGGAACAAACCGCCCCATTTCAGGCATACTTCCAAGGAGTTCAGTTTTATCAAAAACTTCGTTTACCCACCTCTCTGCCGCAGGTGGACTATCCAAAGAAATAAACTCCGCTGCATCACCTAGTTTCTGAAGTGCTAATGGAGACCAGACTACTTTCATTTCTTAATGCGCCCAAGTACTTGAGCACGCGCATCATCATTGGAAACACCGAGACCAGAAGCTAATTGAGCTTCAGCTGTGCGCATCTCTTCCAGTAATTCAATTTTCTCTTGCATTGCTTCATACTCAGCAACATCGAGAACAACAGCAACACCTTTGCCACGTTGCGTAATAACCAATGGACGACGAGTCTCATTGATTTGTTTGATGTATGAAGCTACACCGGCACGAAACTCAGACAAAGGCTGAATATCTTGATCGAAATGAATACGACTCATATTGAACTCCCATTAGTACAAAATAACGTACAAATAATAGTTCAACAGGCCATTTTGAGCAAGAAGTCAATTCTGTGTTATAACGCCCAATTAAGGGGTGAACAACGCCTCCACCCAACCTAACGCATTGTGCCATAAACACTAAATTTGAAGTAGAAGCAAAAGTGCCAAGCGTTGTGAATCCCTCTTAAATTGCTTGTTAGCTGGTTGTTTCCACAACATCGAAAGCTACCAAGTTGAAACTTGTTGCCTGAATAAACCACTCATGCCAAGGCATCGTTTCCTTAAAACCATCAAAGTGGAATGTACTCCCATCAAACTTCGCATTCATGATTTCATCAATCGGGTACTCTGGAATTTTGTGACTGACAGGTGCCACATCATTCAACCAAGTGAGGCTTTTTTCATTAGACACGTTGTATAGAGTCATCACCCCATTCTGAACAATTAGATCTTTTCCATTGGAACTTGGGTGCTCTTTGCTGATGAAAATACCACTGAGAACGATGATGATCTTGGAGTCAGTTCTGGAAACATCATTGATAGATACATCATGAAAGCTCATCTTCTCAAAGTCGGTATTAATTTCCATATAACCTCCTACCAGCTAACGCTGCGTTAAGGGGTGAATGCCGCCTAGACCAACCTTCCGCAGACCACTTTCACCACTAAAACTCACTGCATACCAAAAATGCCACGCGGCATGAATCCCTCTTAAACGCCTTGTTAGCTTAAATTATGTAGCACCAAGCCACACCGCCCCAAAACAGAATATTCAGAGTCCAAACCATAGC
>NZ_JAQQBT010000032.1:0-5463 GCF_028570825.1 Vibrio sp. CCUG 15886
TGGTGCCGACTACCGGAATCGAACTGGTGACCTACTGATTACAAGTCAGTTGCTCTACCTACTGAGCTAAGTCGGCATAAGTGGAGCGCATTCTAGTGAATCATTTCTTTGCTTGCAATAGCTTTTTTACAAAAAAATCTGATTTTTTGATAAAACAGAATCACCTGACGCAAAATCACACAATTCTCTCTTTTTTCAATGAGGATTCACTATTGTCATTTGCTTTCTGTTACTCATGATGTATTTTGCATTCTCTTTCACGATTCACATGGAAAGGAAGCGTTCATATGAGCCCATTTTTGTCATTTAGTCGCGCGACTTGGTCTGAATTACGTAATTCAGTGCCAATGACGTTGTCTGAAGAAGACTTAAAAGCATTGCAAGGGATCAATGAAAATCTCACCATGCAAGAAGCCGTGGAAGTGTATCTCCCTCTTTCCCGATTATTGAATCTTTATGTGCAGGCAAGGCAGAGCCGCAATTCGGTGCTCCATCAGTTTTTGAATAATGATGAACACGCTCCTCCTTTCGTCATCGGTATCGCAGGCAGTGTGGCTGTAGGTAAGAGCACCACCGCTCGGGTCTTATGTGCTCTACTCTCTCGCTGGGAAAATCATCCAAAAGTCGAACTGGTCACCACTGATGGTTTTCTCTATCCAAAGAAAGAGCTGGATCAACGCGGTATCATGCATAAGAAAGGCTTTCCAGAATCTTATGATATGAAGAAGCTGGTGCAATTTGTCTCTGATGTCAAAGCAGGTAAACCGGAGCTTGAGGTTCCTGTTTACTCGCATATTACTTACGACATTACGGAGGAAGTAAAGAAAGTAGATCGCCCCGATGTTTTGATCATCGAAGGATTGAATGTGCTGCAAAGTGGCATGGACTATCCACACGATCCTCATCGTGTTTTTGTTTCTGATTTCCTCGATTTCTCAATTTACGTTGATGCTGAAAGCAATACGATAGAACAATGGTATGTGGAGCGCTTTCTCAAGTTCCGTAAAGGCGCGTTTACTCAACCTGGCTCGTACTTTAGTCACTATACTCAACTTAGCGAGCAGCAAGCCATCGAGAAAGCGCAACAGATTTGGCGAGACATTAACGGCATTAATTTAACGGAAAACATTTTGCCAACCAAAGAGCGAGCTCAGCTGATTCTGCGCAAGGGCCCAAATCACTTGGTTGAAGAGATTCTGCTACGTAAATAGAGACACTGACTCAGAATACCATTCGATTTCGTTACTGATCGTTAGCTCGCAAAGAGATTTCACCACCCACAAATGTTTGAATCCCTTCCACGGTTTTTAGAATAACGCCACCTTGACTGTCAATGCCTTGAACTTCACCATGAATTTCTCTAGGGCCAATCAATAACTTAACTTGGCGGCCTTTAAAGTTATCCAATCGATTCCAACGCTCGATGAAGCCGTTTAAACCACATTGTTCATACTCAGAAAGGGCTTCACGCCATTTCGCCATTAACGTCAAAGCCAGTTCTGTTCGATCTAGCCTTGCTCCAGATTCAATCTGGCTGAGCGCTGTCCACGGTTGATCAATGGAATGACAATCTGCCTGCATTTGCATGTTTAGACCCATTCCAATCACCAAGTGAGCAGCGCCTCCGGCTTGGCCAGTCATCTCGACCAAAATTCCGGCCAATTTCTTATCTTGGTAGTAGACATCATTAGGCCACTTCAGTTTCACACCTTGAACCCCTAATGTTTCCAACGCTTCAACCGCAGCAATCCCCACAACAAGACTCAATCCCATCGCTGCTGCCATCCCAGCGTCCAGACGCCAGTACATCGACATATACAGGTTGGAGCCAAAAGGCGAAAACCACTGCCGCCCTCGTCGGCCTCGCCCTTGTGATTGATACTCAGCCAAACAAACATGGCCTGTTTGAAGGTTTTCAATACGTTCCAGTAGATACTGATTGGTTGAGTCAATCACAGGGATCACTTCAACATTATTTGCACTTTGCTCAACCAGCTGATGCTCATCAAGCAGCGTCATCGGCTGAGCCAGTTGATAGCCTCGCCCTTGAATTCGATAAACATCGACTCCCCAATCCTGCAATGCGTTAATGTGCTTTGAGATCGCCGCTCGAGAAATACCAAGTTCATGACCCAACGTCTCTCCAGAATGAAACTGTCCATCGGCTAGGCGTTTTAATAAATGCAGTTTAACAACGTGCTCTTTTCTCATGACTCTACTCTTAGCTCACTTAAACAGGTCTCACCGACAGTACTGATAAAGCGAACTTCATGTTCAAGTGCAATCTGATATTTGTCCCACACCGCATCGCAAATAAGGCTGGCCAACTGGATGATATCTTGCGCGGTACATGACTGCGCATTAGTCAACACTAACGCTTGTTTCGGGTGCACTTGAGCACCACCAACTTGCACCCCTTTAAAATCGCACTGGTCAATCAACCATCCAGCGGCTACTTTCATCTGTTCACCAGCAGGATACGCAACGATGTTAGGAAACTGAGCTTTTAGCTGCTGCCAATGGGCTTTATCGATAATGGGGTTTTTAAAAAAGCTGCCAGCATTGCCGATCTGCTTTGGATCTGGCAATTTCTCTCTACGAACTTCACAAACTTTGTGAAAGATACTCATTGGTGAAAGTTCATGCTCTGCAATTTCCTGCAACGGGCCGTAACTGTTATTCGCTTGCCACGTTTTAGGCAATTTTAACCCCACCGCGATCACTACGCATTGATTATAGAGGGCATGCTTAAATACTGAGTCACGATAGCCAAATTGACACTCTTCAGCACTGAGGCGACGTTGAGAAAAATCGTCCAGCATCAAAATATCCACGTACTGGCACACATCCTTAAATTCAACCCCATAAGCACCGATATTCTGAATCGGTGCCGAGCCTGCACAACCAGGAATCAAGGCAAGGTTCTCTAAACCACCAATCCCTTGTTGAACACACCACTCCACCAAGTTGGGCCAATCCTCTCCCCCCTCAGCGTGGATATAGTAAAACGATTCGTCCTCACTTAACGTTTTGCCAGAAAGACGATTCACCACCACGACACCAGAAAAAGGCTGGGTAAAGAGCACATTGCTGCCACTGCCAAGAATGAGCTTTGGCAACTCACGGAAATCTGGGTTGGCGTAGATGTCGACGAGTTCATCCACACTACCCACCTCAACCAGATAATGGCTACATTGCTCAATGGCGAAAGTATGGTACGGCTTTAAAGAGATATTTTGCTTAATTTGCATAGCATCAACGTATTAACTTAAACTTTGCCCATTCTACAACACTTATCCCGCAGGCACAGTGCCATGACACATTCAATTCACTTTGAAGTACTGGACCCCATCAAAGTTCCTATCATCAAAAAGCTCTATAAGGCCCATTATCCGGGCACGAAGGTAAAAAAAGATGAGCAGATTGTCGTAGCAATTCAAGATAAGCAGACCATTGGCGTTGTACGCTTTCGTCGGGTTGAAGAACATCAACTGATGACCGGCATGCTGGTCATACCCAGCCAGCGAGAAAAAGGGATCGCGCATTGCTTGCTCAAGTACTGTGCTGAAGAGCTTCTCAACGAAAAGGTCTTTTGCTTTGCTTATCGACACCTCGAACCTTTTTATGCTCAACATTCGTTCGTGACGGTTTCGTCCGAACAGTTGCCTAACTCACTGAAACAAAAGTTTCTACGCTATTCAGAAAGTGGCAAAGATCTCGTTCCTATGCAATATCAAGCACAAATCCGCTAAGAATTCGCGCTTTTCTGGTATTGGATTTAATAAATTTGGTAGAATCGGCAGCTTGCAATACTGCACATAACGAAGGTAATACACCCCATATGATGGCTAGCAGGAATCCTTTTGCACAGCTGCCCAGCATTGCTGTGGATGCTGATGCTCTGGAAGTTCTTCATACAGCGAAAGACTTCAGGACTCGCTTGATAGATGCGATCGCAAAAGCGACCTCTCGTATCTGCCTAGTGGCTTTGTATCTCGAAGATGATGAGGCCGGGCGAGAAATACTGACAGCGCTATACGAAGCTAAGCAACGCAATCCGGGTTTAGATATCAGCGTATGCGTTGATTGGCACCGAGCACAACGTGGCTTGATCGGTGCTGAAAAATCTGAAGGTAATGCTGCGCTTTACAAAGCGTTTGCGAACAAATATCAACACAAAATCCCTGTTTACGGCATTCCAGTTCGCGGTAGGGAAGTCTTTGGTGTACTCCATCTAAAAGGCTTCATTGTCGACGATACGGTGATTTACAGCGGAGCGAGCCTAAACAACGTCTACCTTCAGTACAGTGAGCGTTATCGCTTTGATCGATACCACGTCATTCATAATGAATCTCTTGCAGACACCATGTTCAATTTCGTCCAGAACGAAATGATAGCGCACCCTGCCGTGAATGATTTGGCAAAAGAAGATCGCCCCGAAACCAAAGAAATTAAGACCGCAATTCGTCAATTTCGATCAGCGTTAGCTCGCGCTAAGTATCGCTTTGAATCTCAAGAGGCTGCCGAACATCAATTTTCCATCACCCCCATGGTTGGCTTAGGAAAGAGGCGTAATTTCCTCAATCAAAACATCGCTAAGTTGATTGATGCAGCTCAAAGTGAAATATTCATATGTACGCCCTACTTCAACTTTCCTAAAGATATCGCGAAGGGCGTGAAACGTGCGTTAAAACGTGGCGTAAAGGTGACGATTGTTGTAGGCGATAAGACCGCTAACGACTTTTACATCGCACCAGACAAAGAATTCAAGACGATTGGTGGTTTACCCTATTTATATGAGCTGAACCTACGCAAGTTTGCTAAAGCTTATGAAGCTCAAATAGCAGCAAGAAACCTTTCTATTCGACTCTGGAAAGATGGCGATAACAGCTTCCATCTTAAAGGCATTTGGGTTGATAAACGCTACATGCTGCTGACAGGAAACAATCTCAATCCTAGGGCTTGGGCGTTGGATCTCGAAAATGGTTTGTTGATCCGAGATGATTTTGCGCAACTAACAGAACAGTTTGATTCTGAGGTCGACAATATTCTCCAGCACACTCAGTTAATTTGTACATACAAACAACTTGAGAAAGTTGAAGAATATCCGGAAGTGGTTCAGAAGTTAGTCCGAAAGATCACTCGCATTAAAGCCGATGGCGTACTAAAGAGAATTCTCTAGCATTGACAGCACATTTAAAACACTACTTAAGCCCAACGACACGTTGGGCTTTTTTATATGTGGAACTCCCCGAATGACGGCAAACTCCCGCGATATTTAATAGCCATCTAGCAAGGATAAGAAGGAGTGATACCAACCTAACTAAAAATATGATCTAATTGAGACTGTTACTTTTTCGTGATAAATAACGCTATGGACAGTCTCAATAACATTGATTTCAAAAAACTTGCTAGCCAACAAAAATCTATTCAAATGAAGATGCGATTGCTCGCATTGGCCCA
>NZ_JAQQBT010000033.1:0-5251 GCF_028570825.1 Vibrio sp. CCUG 15886
CGCATAGTAAAAATGCCACGCGTTGCGAATCCCTCTTGAGCAGTTTGTTAGTTTGCAAACCCAAAGCGTTGATTTTAAGTTATTTTAAACTTTGCAAACAACAAACTTTATGTGCTTTGGTGCATTTAAGTCAGGCGTAGTCTAAAAACGGCTAGTCAATGAAACCACTTGGAACAAACAACGCCGCAGAAAACGAGCTTACAACACCAAAAATCGCTTTTGGAAAACAAATCTCACAATGCGGACTTTCAACAAAGCAACTGAAACCACATGAACTTACCACACCAGAGAAAACGCCATTTCAGCGAGTAAATCGGCTTTTGTACCAACAAACTCAACGAGCAGAGTTTCAGCAAAAAACTGCGACTCAGTTAACCTCAAAGTCACCGCACCAAAGAACAAATCAACCGTTGAAACGATGCCAATTTTGGACTTTCACCATGTTAGTTAACACTGAAATTGAACGCCGATACGACAATTTCAACTTTGAGCTTTTACCACTAGATCTTGCGATATAGCTGCGTTTTTCCTCTTGCAAACTAACGCCCTGTTAAGGGGTGAGCAACGCAATACAGAAGCCGCCGCATACCACCTTAATCACTAAAAACAACGCATAGTAAAAATGCCACGCGTTGCGAATCCCTCTTGAACAGTTTGTTATGTGCGTGCTTGAAACCTACTCTACACTTGGCTCCGGTAAAACTGGGAGTGTACTGTCCATATAAGTTAAAAAGTTTTCCCATAACTCGTGCGTTCTTTGCTTAGTTAACTTAGTTTTGCACGATATCGCCATAATTCCACGAATAGTTCCATCACGCCATTGCGTATAAACCGAATCACAGTGAGAGGACATATATGCTTGCCAATCCTGTTGAGCAAGTTTAATTGCTGCGATCAGTTCTGAGTCATGAGAGTTGTGCTCAAAGCTAGTGTTTAGATATTTGTCTAATTTAACTTGTGCTGACTCTAGCTCAATCGCGGCACATTGGTTTATCTCGATTGTGGTCATCGCATTATTACAGTCAATGGACTCTTCTTCAGCAAGAGCACCAAATGATAGACTAGCTAATATGATGATTAGACACTTATTCATCGTTTTCTCCGAAAGCACATAACGCCCAATTAAGGGGTGAACAACGCCTCCACCCAACCTAACGCATAGTGCCATAAACACTAAATTTGAAGTAGAAGCAAAAGTGCCAAGCGTTGTGAATCCCTCTTAAATTGCTTGTTAGCATGATTATTACGTACAGTACTTACTTGCTTTCCCCTGAGCAAAGCCCGCGATTAAATCAAGCTTATTGATGCGCTTCTCTCGAACTGTCTCTTCATTTCTATCAACAATCTTAGTCAGGAGTAAGTACTCTCGATTAAAGAAGAATGAGAAACCATCCCCTTCAGAGTTTGCGACAATAAAGCATTCTTCATATATGTTTTCCACACTACTATTCTTAGCAAGATCATCATAGGGATTGCTTCCGTGAGTGGATTGGTATCTTGAAAGCAACTCCTTGACCAAACTAGGGCTTCCCCATGTAACCAATACAACTTTTTCATTTAGATCGAGTAGCGACAAATGCTTTTTAAAATATTCCCCTTTAGTAAGGAAAACACCATATTTGTATATGTCCTCACCTTTGAAAGGTAGTTTAAGTTCCATACCGTCGGGATGGTTACGGGCGCTATCAATCATCCGTGTGATAGCCTTATTTCGTTTACCGTACATTTTCGCAAGTTTTGATATGGCTTCCATACCACCTTCACCGGGTGTATTTATCCTAGATATCAACCCGAACAACTCATCAATTTTGCTTTTTTCAGTGTTGCATTTTCTGCATACGTGAAAGTCACCTTTAGCATTTGTTCTTTTTTTGCTAACAGCAATTTGTGGTATCAAATGCTCAACAGAACGTCCGGCATCCGAATTTACGGACTTCTTAACGGCGATACCGCAATAAACACAATTCTGATTTTTTATCATGGTATTAATCAAAGCCTATAAATTTTTGAGTGCGTAGCATGCTAACGCTGCGTTAAGGGGTGAATGCCGCACAAACCAACTTCCCGCAGACCACTTTCACCACCAAAACTCGCCGCATACCAAAAATGCCACGCGGCATGAATCCCACTTGAACGCCTTGTTATGGCTTGGACTTAACGCGTTCTTTACTTGCCTGATTCAATCATTTCTATGATTTTATAGGCTTTTTCGAAGTGATCTAGCTGGTGAGTTTGAATCCACCAAGTAGCTGCCTCCATTAACAACTCTGGATCGTCGTTTTTATTAGCGAAAAATGCATAGAATGAAACTCCAACATTCTCGCCCTTTTGTGCGATTTTCTTAGCACAAACATCTAACACTTTACGACGTAAGGATTCACGCATTCATTATGCCCACTTAGATTGAAGTAAAAACAATACTTTACACAACGAATAGAGCACAAACAACAAATACTGTTTATCCAAACAGTGTCATTTTTGAGGAAGCCATAACGCCGCATTAAGGTGTGAGCAACGCTACCACGAAACTAAACCAATACGCCTTAAACACAAAACCCAACGATGGAATGAAAAATGCCAAGCGTTGGGAATCACTCTTAAATGCCTTGTTATATTCGTTATTCAGTGGTGAGTAATACATGCATACGCTTTACAATCATAACTATTGTCAATATCAGGTGGACTGATATAAAAACTACGACCGGCGTAAAAACGTACATGTTAATATCTAGCTTGGGCACACCAATACATGCTAAATCTAATAATTTCCCTCTAGTGATTGACTCTAGAAAGCACATAAATATAAGTGCCAATGCCAATACAATAGAGTAACAAATATTATAATAAAGCTGGTCCAGTAATGACTTCTTAACCGTGTAGAAAGGAACTTTGTTTCTTTCATTTCTCTCAGACAACTTTGAACTTTGGTCATAAACCAAAACTAAAACACTTAAGAGCAGTGCCGTAAATATCGCACCAAAGTTAACCAATAGTGATATCAGACTATCGTTAAGCTTAAAGCCTGATAAAAAAACCAAAATTCCAAACAAGAGTGGCACAATAAAGAAAGTGAATACATCAACAAGACTAACCTTACTTGATGATGCATCTTTTAATGTGTTCAAGTGACCAAAAATTATGTTGCAAACATTAATTTTCGAGCTCATATGGAACCTCTAAATTCATACCGGGGTACATTGTTTGAGCGTATTCTCTTGAGATTTGTCTAACCCACCAAGTCATAGACTCAAGTAGAGGAACGCCATTATCAAGAACCACTGTCTCATCTATTTCAATTTCACAAACTGTGTTGGTAGAGCGATTGCCGACACAAAATGTTCTCTTTTTGCCGTTTAGCTCTACCACTGTCTTTACTTGAGAACCAAACTCAGAAAGCACTTCCACTGCTTGTAACCTATCGTTACCTCGTGTCATGTAATCTCTAAGTTTTCCTAAGGTACCTTTGCGAGGAGGTTTAATAATTAACTCTTGTTCATTGTGCCCTAGTTTTCGTATTTGGTCTGCTGCATCTTTTAAACCAACAAATTTCGTTAACTTAACCTCTTTCGCAGGTGCATCTAACCACGCATGAATCGCCTTATCATACGCAAGAGGATTCATTTGAAGAGTTAGATTGGTTATGTTTTTGAAGTAGGTAGATAAAAGAACGTAGAAAAGAGTTTTTATGCCATTGCCTCTGTAAGAGTGCAAAAAAGCCATCGCCTCATTTACACCCACGGGGATGTAAAAATGCACGTAATGCTTGATTATCTCAGCATTATTTTGAGCTTTCTCGAAATCAACCTTACCAGTTTCAATATCAATGATATCTGTTTTAATACCATAGTAACCTACGTTGAACCAGCCGTAGATTTCTCGGGTATTCTCGTTAATGGTAAAATCACTAAATTGGTAAACTTGACGAGTATCATCTTTGATTTGGTATGAACCTGAGTTATTCCGAATAAATACCTTTAGGATCTCAAACAAGTCGTACTGCCCAATGCGATCCAAGGTTGAGTACCTTTGCTCTCTTTTACCCTCAAGATCTTTGTTGTAACAGCGAAACGAATAAGGAGCAAGAGAATGCATTTCATGCTCGTAAGTCTTAACCATGGCAAAAAGTTCCAAATAACATCAATGCCCGCATTATATGCACACACTCTCATTATTGGTACACATATATGCTCATAGTGTGACTAGAATATAACGCTGCGTTAAGGGGTGAATGCCGCTTAAACAAGCTTTCCGCAGACCACTTTCACCGCCAAAACTCACTGCATACCAAAAGTGCCACGCGGCATGAATCCCTCTTGAACGCCTTGTTATGCTTAATCTTCAATGGGTTACGTTTTGCTAGAACCAAGATTAACTCGACTTTGATTTACAAACAAAAGACAAAACGTAGAAAACCGAAATGACTCATAGTTTTAAAAATCGGACTTTGAAATTTGGCCGCTAAAACTCAAAAACCTAAGATCAAATTGCTGATTGAGCCAGCCACCCTAACCTCGCGCTTACATGAAAATTGATTGAGGCAATTTTCTGAACTTCCAGCGCCAAAGAATAAGTGTCCAGAAAACAGCGCCCACTGAAACCAACTTGCCGACGAGCTCAAAGCCAAAAAGCTGAGGGAACAAAGAAAAACCATAAACCACTGATTTTACGTGATTAAGCATAACGCCGCGTTAAGGGGTGCAGGCACGCAATACAAAAGCTACCGCACAGCGCCGTAACCACCGAACTCAACGCAAACTGAAAATGCCACGCGTGCCAAATCCCTCTTAAACGCTTTGTTATGCGCGCAGCTTTACTAATCCTTTTTATATTTTGACTCTTGGTACAACCAAGTAAACCAAAATACAAATGGTAGAACTATTGCTATAAAAACTATGGTCATGGACTGCTCGGAGATAAAGCCTTCAATCGAAGCATTGTCTTGAGTAGCGAAGTAAAACACTGCACGAACTAAGGAAACGATCAGTAGGAACGAGATAGTGTTACTAGCGACGTATCTAGCAGATCCTTTCTCCCTATTTTTAGCCCATCGTTCTTGTTGATCTATACTCATGCATCGTACCCCAATTTATAAAAAGAACATGGTAACTTTTGGTCTGAGCACAATCATGAATACTTTGAGTATTTTCGACCAAGTTAATAAAGATTTGAATAGCGCATAACGCTGCGTTAAGGGGTGAATGCCGTATAAACCAACTTTCCGCAGACCACTTTCACCACCAAAACTCGCCGC
>NZ_JAQQBT010000034.1:0-4332 GCF_028570825.1 Vibrio sp. CCUG 15886
AACCAACCTTCCGCAGACCACTTTCACCACTAAAACTCACCGCATACCAAAAATGCCACGCGGCATGAATCCCACTTAAACGCCTTGTTATAACCGTTTTTCCATTCGCACCAAACCCCATAATTGACCATTAAAAGTTCTGGTGCCAGATTCAATCCCAACGACATTAAAACCTAAAGATTCATAGCACTTTCTAGCTACAGTGTTATGTTCAAAAACGCCTAAACTAAGCATAGTCGCAGAAAAATCTGTCCGGACTTTATCTATTAATGACTTGAGCATAGATTTTGATAAGCCCTGCCCACGATAAGAGTTTGAGATAAACACACGACAAATTCGATAATGCTCATTGGTGACTTTATACAACTCCACAAACCCAGCATTCTGACCACTTACTTTTAGCAAGTAAGGAAATACTTCTTCCTTGGCACAATGGGCAATGATCTGTTCATAAGTCAACGGAAAAGTATAAGCTGGACCACCCCATAAATAGTTCAACTCATCTGAGTCGATCCATTTGATAAGCAGGTGAAAATCCGTTTTTTGGAATTCGACTAAGTTCATTATTTCCCACTAGGTTATAACGCCCAATTAAGGGGTGAGTAACGCAACACCGATGCTACCGCAAACCACCTTAATCACCAAAATTAACGCATAGTAAAAATGCCACGCGTTACGAATCCCTCTTAAATTGTTTGTTAGCACGCTGCCCTTAAAGCCTTTGGCACACGCCAAGAAGCTGAAATTTTGCACAAAATTTATGGTTTAAAACACTGAAACCAAACGGGCAGCTGCCAAGCTTAAAACTAACTCAAGACGTAAGTTGGCTAGAAGAAAAACATGCCTAACTGCCCTATTTCACCGCTTTCAAATTAGCAAAGGATTCGGGCTTCGAACCTGAACAGCAGCGGCAAAGAACCACATTTTTACCTAAAGTTTCTCTACACCAAAGAAACAACACCAGAGAAATAGCCCAAAAGTTAGAAACCGTAAACGGTGAAATAAAAGCGAAAACAACTCATATAGTGCCACCGGAGCGAACATGAAAGGCACATTTGATCCGGTGTAAAGCGAGGAAAAGAAACCAATAAAAACAGAAACTTTTAACCTTTGATGCCAACCCAGTGCTAACGCCCAATTAAGGGGTGAGCAACGCTACCACCCAAACCTAAAGCATTGTGCCATAAACACTAAATTTGAAGTAGAAACAAAAATGCCAAGCGTTGGGAATCCCTCTTAAATTGTTTGTTATATGCACAGAATTTCTATTTGTTTGATGGCGTCAGAGAATACTTTATGACACTTAAACTCTGGATGACTGCCTACTTTATGCCAGAAGAAATTGAATTCATGCCCGCCATCGTCTTGAGTAAAGAAACTCCAGTTATTCGGTAGTTGTTGTTCTATTTCACAAAGCACGAAGTGCCACAAGTGATTTTGAAAACCGCTTTCCCAACTACCTAGGTAGTGAGTTCTTAATACGCTAGATAATCCTGTCTCTTCTTCCAGTTCTCTCAAGGCGGCACTTTCAATAGAAATATCCGACTGTTCTAATGTGCCTTTAACCAACTGAACTTCAGCTAATGGATGTTCAAACAGCAGTAATTCGCGATTGTTTCCTGATTTTCTAAGCACTACAGGGCAGACTTTAACTTCCCTATTTCGGATTCTTTCTTCCACTGTACTCTCCCGTGCATATAACGCCCTGTTAAGGTGTGAGCAACGCAATACCTAAGCTCCCGCATACCACTTTAAACACTAAACGCAACGCATAGTAAAAATGCCACGCGTTGCGAATCACTCTTAAACAGTTTGTTATGTTCGTAGCTTTTGTAGTCCTCGAACCGCCCTTTTAGTCGACTCTACCAAGTCAGCCCGTTTCAATTTTTCTCGAATTACCAATGCTTCTATGAACTGTTGCTCTGCCAGTTTATAGTTGCCAACCTCAACGTTCAATTTACCCAAATGCTGCAAGCTAAAACTCAAAGAAAGCTCACAAGCAAAGTCCTGGCTTTTTAAGAATGCTTTTTCAGCGCCAATCATGTCACCTGAATATTGCAGAGCCATACCTGAAACATGGGTTGACCAGAACTTGTTCTTAACGCTAGACGTTGAAGTATGCACTTTGGAAGCCATCCGATAAGCTAACCTACAAAGCCCAATGATTCGTAAACAATCGGCTATCAAGATTAGCTGCCATTCTAGCTTCTCTTTTTGGTTTGAAAGCTTGAATAAGAGGGCTTTATACAGCTTTACAACAAGTTTCTGAAAAACGCCAAAAGTTACCCTGTCCCTTTGATACTCCACCATGTCCTCCAAGAACATAACGCCCAATTAAGGGGTGAGCAACGCTACCACCCAACCTAAAGCATTGTGCCATAAACACTAAATTTGAAGTAGAAGCAAAAATGCCAAGCGTTGTGAATCCCTCTTAAATTGCTTGTTATGTCGCTGAATTATAGATACAAAAACGCCGCTCTTACGAGCGGCGCTTTTAAAACAATGTAGAACTAAGCTGGAGAGACCTGGTAAGATTTAACTTTACCCTCTTTCTTAGCTTGACTATATGCAGCTTTGATCTTTTTCATAGCTTCTAGTTTAGCAGCTTTAGCTTTTGTAACTTGGGGTTGTGATCTCATAACCTAAACCCTCCTCTCCTAAGTTCATTTTCACTTCAAAGTTTAACTCTTCTGTATAGAGTTTGGCAAGTCGATCATAAAAACGTTTTAACTTTGTGCTCTCTGCAACACAAACATAAGCTTCAGCATTACTGTTTCTGTAGTGAAACTCAAGTAAGTCTTTAATGATTCGACCTAACTCACGCATTCCTGAGACTGATATAGAAACTTCCGGTCTTTCAAAAAACTGATCCGATTCAAAGTTTTCTTTAAGATCGAACTTTACCTCGTAACTGTTTTCCCGATAATCTATACCAAGCTCTTCGGCTTTCTCACTTATCATCTCTTCAGTCCGCGTCGCGTCAACTCGATTGAAGAGCATCACATAGCTATGATTATCAACTGAAAACTCAATGATTTGACAAGAAATATCACCAATATCAAAGTCTTGTAAAATCCAACTAGACAACTGTTTATTCCATTGTTTTTTATTTTCGACCATTATACCCGTTTACGTCACGGGTTTGAACCTACGGTAGGCTCATCAAGTGTAGAGCGACATAACGCCGCGTTAAGGGGTGAATGCCGTCTAAACCAACTTCCCGCAGACCACTTTCACCACAAAACTCACCGCATACCAAAAATGCCACGCGGCATGAATCCCTCTTAAACGCCTTGTTATGTGTGGTTTGCCCGATAAATAAGCATCTCTCGTTGATAAGTTATACTTTACGCAAACTCATCAACGAGAGACTCTAAGTTTGGGTAACTCCCTAAATAATGGGGAATTCCATCTTCAAGAGTTATTTCCCTGACGAACTGATCATATTTAGGATCAAATGCAGCACGATACGGAGAATCCTCAACGTTGTTATGATCAGTGATTAAGTAACACTCTCTCCATTCCTTTCCCTCTAAATCCATACAAAGCTGTATGGCGCGAGGTTTGATTCGATGTTCAATAAAACACTTAACATCGATTGGATGTGCGTGGGTAAAGCATTTGAGCTCTTCATCTATCAAAGCATCAATATCATTTTCAATCATAACTCTCCATTACACATAACGCCCAATTAAGGGGTGAACAACGCCTCCACCCATACCTAAAGCATTGTTCCATAAACACTAAATTTGAAGTAGAAGCAAAAGTGCCAAGCGTTGTGAATCCCTCTTAAATTGCTTGTTAGGCTTGTAGCTCCAACAACTGCTCAGCCCCAGAGCTTTTCACGACTTCAAAGCCCAATTTCAAATACAGTTGCTTAGCTGGATTCGTTTCAATCACGCTTAACCCAACCTTAGATTTCGTTGTTTCCGCTTTAGCAATTAGGTCAAGAATTAGCTTACTGCCTATTTTCAAACCTTGAAACTCTGGAGAGATCTGAATTTGAACCAAATTCCAATAGTTAAGTTCTTCGGTGTATGTGGCTTTGAACAACCCAATAGGCTTACCATCCAATTCAACGATTTGCGCATGAGGAAACTCAAACCGTATTCGCTTTTCATATTCTTCCGTGCTCGTTGGCATACCTACTTCTTCTAGATACTGCCTCATCGTTTTATCACGTAATGACAGCAAGAAAGGAATATCTGTCTCGCTCGCCCGTCTAAGGGAAATATCCATGTTTTCTCCAAAAGCCTAACGCCGCGTTAAGTGGTGAACAACGCCAACCACCAAACCTAAACCATTGTACCTTAAACACTAAATTCAATTTAA
>NZ_JAQQBT010000035.1:0-4199 GCF_028570825.1 Vibrio sp. CCUG 15886
CTAGGTTCTAGGTTCTAGGTTCTAGGTTCTAGGTTCTAGGTTCTAGGTTCTAGGTTCTAGGTTCTAGGTTCTAGGAGATAGTTTAATAGTTACTTGCACAGAGAATCGAGAATTCTTTGGCACGCTTTACCATCACCGTATGGGTTGTGAGCAAAGCTCATCGCTTGATAGGCTTCGCTATCCGTAATCAAGGTGTTTAGATTTGATACAATTTTTTCCACATCTGTTCCCACCAATTTAACCGTCCCTGCAGCGACTGCTTCTGGACGTTCAGTGGTGTCGCGCATCACTAACACGGGCTTGCCAAGGGATGGCGCTTCTTCTTGAATACCACCGGAGTCGGTGAGAATAATGTGCGCTCGGTCCATTAAGTAGATAAAGGGCAAGTACTGTTGCGGCTCAATCAGCAGCACATTTTCCACGCTACCTAGAATACGATTAACCGGTTCACGCACGTTAGGGTTTAAATGCATAGGGTAGAGAATTTGCACCTCAGGGTGCTGTTTTGCGGTTTGTGCTAGTGCTTCACAAATACGCTCAAAACCACCGCCAAAGCTTTCGCGTCGATGACCAGTGACCAAGATGAGCTTTTTGTTTTCATCTAAGTAAGGGAACTGTGCGGCTAAGGTTGCTTTTAGATCAGCATCTTGCTCAATTTTCTCTTTCACCATTAGCAGCGCATCAATTACCGTATTGCCAGTGACGAAAATATTCTCTTCTGAGTAATTCTCTTGCAGCAAATTTTGCTGCGAGGTTTCTGTTGGAGCAAAATGGTATTTGGTTAACGCACCGGTGAGCTTGCGGTTAGCTTCCTCTGGCCATGGTGAATAGATATTGCCTGTGCGCAGGCCTGCTTCAACATGCCCAACAGCAATTTGCTCATAATAGGCTGCTAAGCTGGCGGCAAACGTTGTAGCAGTGTCGCCGTGAACTAGGACTACATCAGGTTTGAACTCTTGTAAAACAGGTTTTAACTCTAACAAAATTCGCGCCGTCACTTCATTGAGCGTTTGACCTGCTTTCATCAGGTTTAGATCATAGTCCGGAGTAATTTCAAACAACTCTAAAACTTGATCGAGCATTTCACGGTGTTGAGCCGTTACACAACATTTTGCTTCGAAACGTTCATCCGCAGCTAAAGCATGCACTAATGGCGCCATTTTTATTGCTTCTGGGCGTGTTCCAAAAACCGTAAGAACTTTCTTCTTTGACATACAACTAACCAACAATAATTTAGATACAAAATTCTAGAGATACAGAGGAGATAGCAATCAGATTAATCGGATTACTCTCCTCCCCTGTTCATTTAGGCTTTATTACTCTCACCATAGCTATAGTTGTAATAACCGTAGCCATAAGATGAGGAGGCTTTTTTCTCGATCGCGTTTAGAATCACGCCTTTTACTTCAATGCCTGCTTGCTCAAAACGACCACGCGCTACATCAATCTCTTTCACTGTGTTTTGGCCAAAACGAGCGACCATTAATGTGGTGCCCGCTATTGCACCCACGATGCTTGGGTCTGTTACCGCGAGCACTGGCGGCGTATCGATGATGACTAAGTCGTAGTTTTCACTCGCCCAATCGACCAATTCTTTAAAACGAGGGTGCATTAGCAGCTCTGAAGGGTTTGGTGGTACTTGACCGCGGGTAATGATGTCCAAGTTTTCGACTTTGGCAGATTGCACTGCTACGTCTCTTGTTACTTTTCCGCTGAGCAGATCCGATAGGCCGTTTTCCCAGTTCAAACCAAAACACTGTTGCAAATAGCCTTTGCGCATATCTGCATCGATAAGCAATACTTTTTGCCCTGTTTTTGCTGCTACCGCTGCGAAGTTGGTGGAAACAAACGATTTACCAATGCCAGGCGCTGGACCCGAGATCATCAATACGTTGTTTTTTGCTTCCATCATCGCAAAGTGTAAGCTGGTACGCAGGCCACGCAGTGCTTCAATAGATAGGTCGGCTGGGTTACTTTCCGCCAGTAGCGTTAAATCTGTATTGCGCTTCTTGCGAGCAAGCTTATTGGCAAGCTCTAACTGCAGGTTGGATTTAGGAACACTTGCATAAACCGATAGGCCAATCTGTTCAATCTCATCTGGGTTTTCAACCCCGCGATGAAACGCCGCTTTAACCAATACCAAGGCTACACTGAGCATGCCACCTAACAGAGTCGCAAGCACTACAATCAGTGGCTTTTTAGGTTTGACAGGTTTTGCGTAACTTTGCGCTTCATCGAGAATACGCACGTTACCTACGGTACCTGCTTTAATAATACTGAGCTCTTGTACTTTGTTGAGTAACTGAATGTAGATCTGTTGGTTAACTTCCACATCGCGTGTCATGCGCAGTACTTCACGTTGCGTCTTTGGCAGTTTTTGCACCTGCTGGTTTAAACGCTCACGCTCTTTAAGTAGTGTTTCTCGCTTATCGAGTAGAGAACGGTATGCCGGGTGGTCTTTGGTAAAACGTTGGCTGATTTCGCTTTCTTTGAAGGTCAGCTCGTTTAGCTGTGCTTCCAGTTTAACCATCACATCCAGAGTCGATTTGGCTTCTAAGCCTAAGTCGATCGACTCGTTGTCTTGACGGAATCGATTCAGTGTATCTTCTGCCGTTGTAAGGCTGTTTTTGATGTCTGGTAAATGGCCTTTTAAGAAAGTTAAGCTTTTTTCCGCTTCTGCTGAATTGCGTTCTACGTTTTGTAAGAAGTAAGTTTGGCTAATATGGTTGAGAATTTCACTGATTTGCTTACGGTTTTCACCTTCAAAACTCAGCATTAAAATGCCCGTTTGCTTACCACGCTCACTGATCGCTAAGTTCTTTTTCAGCCACTCAATCGCCTCTAAGCGGCTCTGTTGCGATAGAGAAAACTCTTGTTCGTTGTGAGAACGTAACTCAGTGACAAACAGCTCGTAGCCATCTTTTTTTGCTAGCTCTCCCGCGACACCTTGCAGCACCACTTGCTCATCACCACGTACCAATTGATACGTTTTCTTGTCTGCATCCATCACCACTAAGGTATGCTTCATCTCTTGAGCGTATTCTGGCACTGTATAACGGCTGATTTCGATTTGGTTTACCTTTCCAGCGATGCGAGTCAATCCCTTACCAATCACAGGCAAGTATTTTGGCTCTGCTACTGTGGTCAAATTGAACTTATCTACCGTGTCACCCAAAATCATTCGCGACTTGATGATTTCGATTTCTGTTGTGGCAGAAGATTCTTGAGAGAATAACTCCCCCATATCTCCACCAACTAAAGAGCCTATCCCACCTTTGCTTTTTTCTTCGATTTGCAATAAAGCATCCGCTTTATAGATAGGTGTTGAAAGTAGCGCAACCGCGACTCCACCAACCGCAAATAAGAAGGTTGTTACTAGGATGATCCATTTTGCATCCAAAAGAATGCCAAGCAGCTTGCCTAAATCGATTTCGTCAGACGAGTTATCAACGGAAGATCGGTTTTGTGGTGTTGTCATTGTCTCGTTCATTTCCGGGTTGGTGGATTGATGATTTGTTTGTTGGAAAAACGGTCCTGTGGTCCTGTGGTCCTGTGGTCCTGTGGTCCTGTGGTCCTGTGGTCCTGTGGTCCTGTGGTCCTGTGGTCAAGGCTAAAAGCATTGCAAAGGAATACAAGCGTCTAGGTCAGTTTTTCCTTTTATTACAATTTCTTTGCCCAGGCTTGTGCGGCTTCGTCAATCAACTGATAAGCGTGCACGAAGGCTTCTTTGCTTTGGCGGTACGGATCGGGGATGTCTTTTTGTCCAATCCATTGGCCGAATAGCATGGTTTTTCCGCGCGCTTCAGGGGCGATTTGTGTTAGCGCTTCCATATGGCCTTTTTCCATCACTAGGATCAGATCATATTGGCTACACAGCGCAGAGGTAAGTTGCTGTGATTGATGGTTTTCTACATCAACACCATTCTCTTTTGCCACTTCTATCGCCATTGCATCGGCTGGCTTACCAATCAAACGGCTTTTCTCTGCTGCAATACCGGCAGAAGCAACGGTTTTATTCGGAAGTAGTTTTTGTAGCACACGCTCACCAGTTGGAGAGCGGCAAATGTTACCGACACAAACGACTAAGATTTTGTTAAACATGAGTAATGCCTATTGAATTATTGGTCCTGTGGTCCTGTGGTCCTGTGGTCCTGTGGTCCTGTGGTCCTGTGGTCCTGTGGTCCTGTGGTCCTGTGGTC
>NZ_JAQQBT010000036.1:0-3769 GCF_028570825.1 Vibrio sp. CCUG 15886
CCATGCGTTGCGTGTAGTGTTTAAGGTGGTATGCGTCGGCATCGGTATTGCGTTGCTCACACCTTAACAGGGCGTTAAATTTCATAGGTGAGTTTTGAAGACTGAAATTAGAGATTACTTTAACAGTTATATTGATTCGATCGATGGTGGAGGCGGCAGTGGTGCTGGGTTTGAATTACCAGCATTTGAGTTAATGCCTCGTGATTTTGTGAGTTTTGCTGAAAATGATTTAAGCGAAGAAATGACTGCTTATCAATTAGTCAATGCTACGTCTAATTTGAAGCGTGCAATGGACTGTAACCTCGATTATTTATTAAGTGTGTTAAATTTAGATGCTCTTTATCGAGCTAAAAGGTTAGGCGTTGATAGAAAGCTAGGCTTTTTTAAACATGCAGGTGTTTTTAATGGTCGTTCATTAGAAAAACTAAATAAGTTTCGTAACAGATTGGAGCATCATTACGAAATTCCAGATGTTAAAGATGTTGATGTATATTTTGATTTGATAGCTGCCTTTGTGACTATTGGAGAGAGTTTTATATCACAGATTAGGAGTATGTCAGACGTTGAGTTATGCGTCGTCATTGATGATTTCAAAGACATATCTATAAAATCAGAGATCACTTTGGAACAACCAGCAATCTTACTTCAACTGGAACAGCAGTCAGGTGAGCCGCTGGTTTTTGAAATTGACTTGCAAGCATCAAATAAACCAAATGTTGAAAATATTTTAGAGTTTGCTTACCTGTTGAAATTGCATACGCTTCTTATTCATTTGTTTCACGGCTCCGTGACTAAGAAAAGATTTTTAGATGAGTTGGAAGCTGAAATTTAACAAAGCGTTTAAGACGGATTCCCAACGCTCGGCATTTTTGGTTTGCTTCGGCTTTAGTGTTTACTGCACAATACTTTAAGTGAAGTGGTCTGCGTTGCTCACCACTTAACGCGGCGTTATGTGCTAGGGAAAGAAATCAGGTTTGGTGATGAAAAGGATTAATGTAATAGGTACAAGTGGTAGTGGTAAAAGTACTTTCAGTCGCCAACTTGCTAGCAAGCTTAAATACCCATATTTGGAAATGGATGCGATATTTTGGAAGCCAAATTGGCAAGAGTCTACAGATGAAGAGTTCTTCGCAAATCTAACTGAGAGTCTAAGTGGCGAACATTGGGTGCTTGATGGTAACTATAACCGGACAGCCGAAATCAAATGGGCTAGGGCTGACACCATCATTTGGGTGGACTATTCCTTTTCTAGAACGTTATTTCAAGCAGTGAAACGAGCGTTAACTCGTATTGTGACTAAACAGGAATTGTGGGGTAAAGCAGGCAATGTTGAGTCATTCAAAAAGTCGTTTCTTAGCAAAGATTCGATTATTCTCTGGACATTGAAAACGTATAAAACAAATCGTATTCGTTATACAGAGTTACTTAATGACCCGAGGTATAGCCACATAAAGTTCGTTAGAGTAACTAGCCCGAAAAAGGCCATGGTGTTCATCGATGAGCTGCGCACATAACAAGGCGTTCAAGTGGGATTCATGCCGCGTGGCATTTTTGGTATGCGGTGAGTTTTAGTGGTGAAAGTGGTCTGCGGAAGGTTGGTTTAGGCGGCATTCACCCCTTAACGCAGCGTTATGCTTAATCACTTAAAATCAGTGGTTTATGGTTTTTCTTTGTTCCGTTGGCTGATTGGTTCTGTGCTTGTCGGCAAGTGGGTTTCAGTGGGTGCTGTTTTCTGGACATCCATTCTTGGGTGCTACAAATTCTGAGAACTGCCTCAATCAATTTTCGGGCAAGTGCGAGGTTAGGGCGGCTGGATTAATCAGAAAGTTGATCTTAGTTTTTGCTCTTGGATAACCGAAATTCGAAGTATGTTTTTCAAATCTATGAGTCATTTCAGTTTTCTAGGTTTTGGCTTTTGTTTGTGAGCCTAAGCTAAGTTAACCTTGGTTATGGTAAAACGTAACCCATTGGAGCTTAAGCATAACAAGGCGTTCAAGTGGGATTCGTGCCGCGTGGCATTTTTGGTATGCGGTGAGTTTCGGTGGTGAAAGTGGCCTGCGGAAACTTGGTTTAGGCGGCACTCACCCCTTAACGCAGCGTTATACGTTTCCGGAGGATTTGACATTGGAACAACTAGTTCAGAAATTAGCTTCAATTGATGAGCTGGAAACTTGGAAGCAGCGTTCCCAAGGTTACAGTTCCCAAGAGAAGAAAGCTGCGTTCGAGCGTGCTCAATCGTTGTGGATTGCCAGAAAAGTATCAGAGAATACTCTCTATCTTCATCCCGAAGTGATCTCAGATCTTCAAAAGCAAAACTGGCTTCCAAATGATCTACAAAAGCGCATGATATGGGCAAGTGTGTTGGCTTCTGGTGAGGGTAGCGATAGTAGACAACGTTTTAAGTCTATCAAAGCTAGCTTACTTAAGAAGTATGGTAGAGATTGGTGGGAAGATGTCTATAAACGTCAAAAACCTGCATTTGCAGCTAAAGAACGTATTCGTAATCAAACTGCTTCAAACGGTGCTGCTGTTAATATGCTTATGGCAAAAACTCACTTATTCGGTGATATTGCCAGAGACCAAATACACAATGCATTGAGTATGGTTCCTAAGTGGTAAAAAACGTATAACAAAGCGTTTAAGACGGATTCCCAACGCTTGGCATTTTTGGTTTGCTTCGGCTTTAGTGTTTACGGAACAATACTTTAAGTGCAGTGGTCTGCGTTGCTCACCACTTAACGCGGCGTTAGGTTTTAAAGGAAGTTCAGTGTTTAATATAATAAAGAAAATAGTCACAAATTTCTTAGCGCTTCATGCTGTAGCTCGCTATCTAATCTTAAGTGTACTAAGTGCGATATTTGGTGCAGGTTATGTGGGGATCATTAGTGAGTTCGCATCCTATTACTTTGCATGGCAAAGTGGTTTTCGTATTCCAGCTGAGGGCATCCCATATCTCGCAATGACGATCTCCACGATCAGTTTCTTTCTATTCATAGTATTTGCAGCCGTCTTCGCGCTAGTTTATTTAATGGGGCTATTCTTTACTTACTATGCAGTTATTTTTTCGGTGCTATTACGGCAGTTAGGAACTGATGTAAAAGGTGGCTTTTTAAGTTATCACACAAAAGTAAGAGAGCTTCCTATTTGGGCGATCTCTCTAATCGGCACTGGGTTAGGTTTCTGTTTATGGGGGGGCTTTTTCTATTGCAGAGCTGTATCAGGGTTCCTTCTCTTTTGATATTTGGCGATTATTAAGATCAGTTTTCCTAGGCGTGTTGCTGCTAGTCCTAATATGGAACAAACGAATGTTAGTTTGGTTTGCTCTCTTAATGTCCTTGCTAACTGTTGTCACGGTGCCTTATGCGTTGTTCAATACAAGTAATTATGCACATATTTTGCAAGATTTACGTTATGGTGGTGGTATCGATGTACTCCTTACTTTGAAATCAAGTGATGAGTTACACGAATATGAGCTGTTGATGCGCACCTCAAAAGCACTAATTTTGAGAGATGCTGAAAGTCGAGTAGTTGAAGTGCCAATGGACAACATAGTAAAAATAAACTACGGACGAAAATAAACCTAACAAGCAATTCAAGCTGATTCGCAACGCTCGGCACTTTCGGTTTCAGTTGGTTTAGTGATTAAGGTGAAGTGTTCGGGTAAGGTGACAGCGTTGCTCACAACTTAATTGGGCGTTATGCTTAATCTCGTAAAATCAGTGATTTAGTGTTTTTCTTTGTTCCCTCGGCTTGTTAGTTTCGAGTTCGT
>NZ_JAQQBT010000037.1:0-2897 GCF_028570825.1 Vibrio sp. CCUG 15886
TGCGGTGAGTTTTGGTGGTGAAAGTGGTCTGCGGAAGGTTGGTTTATGCGGCATTCACCCCTTAACGCGGCGTTATGGCGCAGGGCAAAATCCAGCTAAGGGGACTAGATGAGTGATAAAGTGAAAGTGGTCCTGAAATGGCTCAAAGATCTCTTAGAGGCTGAGGGTGTTGAGTACCAAATTGTTGGTGGGTTAGCGGCAACTATTCATGGTGGAAGTCGTGAAATCGCTGATATCGATCTTTATATTCACAATTCTGACGCAAACAAGGTCTTGGCTCGCGTATCGCAGTTCATATCTAAACCGTTAACTCATTACACTGAGTACGGTTGGGATCTAGAGTATTTCCAGTTGGTTTACCAAAATCAAAAAATAGAAATCGGCTTATCTCAAAACACGAAGATACAATCAGCTCTCGATGGTTCTTGGCATGAGCTTGAAATTTACTTTTCAGAGTCAGTGGTAAAACTCTATCAAGGTATCGAATTACCAGTGATTCCAGTTCATCGTCTCGTTGAGTACAAGCGAATACTGGGTAGGGAAGTCGACCTAATAGACATACAAGAACTAACGTTGAGTTCAGCGCCATAACAATAAATTTAAGCAGATTCGCAACGCTTGGCATTTTTGGTTTGAATCAGCTTTAGTGTTTACGGCACAATGCTTTAGGTGAGTGGCAGCGTTGCTCACTACTTAATTTGGCGTTATTTCCGCAACGGATCTCTCAGGCTGAATGTGTATGCTTGTAGCCTAGGTGTGAAAATGGCGGGGTAATAGGGTGTAAAAGCGGCGAAAATGGCGAATATTAGTCATTTCCATGCTAGCCTTAAAACGCTTTAAGCGCACCTTAATATGGCGCAGCAATTAAAGAGTGACGCTAAAGCGATTTAAGGTAGAGAGCTGACAAATACTTCGGCTTCGATTTTTTGCCTGCATACCGAAAATTCAACGTCATATCAAATAATTAGGCGTCAACATTGACGACTTTAGTTGCGGAATAACAAACAGTTTAAGAGTGATTCGGTACGTGTAGCATTAGCGATTTCATTGACTCCGGAGTTGCGTACCTCACACCTTAACTGCGCGTTAGGCGCTATTCACTTTAGGATTAGGGATGAACGTAGAATTTAAAGTGATCAATTTGGCGCAAGATTATGATTTTTGTGTAGCTGCTCGAAAGGATGCTTACTATTGCAGTTTCGAGACCTTTTCGGGTTTTGATGATTTCATAGCAGGTTATCGAGAACGAATCCAAGAAAGGCAATCTGAAGCAGGTTGGTTTTACATCCATATCTGGTTGGATGGAAAATTGGTAGGGCAGTTAGAGTTTCGTTCCTTTTCACCCGAGCCAGAGACCGGTTATGTTCATTTGGTTTACTTGTTGCCTGAAGTTCGCGGTTCTGGTTTGAGCCAGCAAGTTCAGGTCTACATCGAAACCGAATTAGCACGAGCTGGTTGTGAGCGTGCTGTGCTTTCCGTGAGTAGAACGAACGCAAGGGCGTTAAGGTTCTATAAGCGTAATGGTTGGGTATATTGTTGCGCTAATCCGAAGCACGATGAAACCGATTTTTACCAATTACAGCTGCGCGCCTAACAAAGCGTTAAAGAGGGACTTGGCACGCGTGGCATTTTCAATTTGCGTCGGGTTTAGTGGTTAAGGTGTGATGCGGTCACGTTTGTAGTGCGTGCCTGCGCCCCTTAACGCGGCGTTATGTACCTATGAGGTCAATTGAACTATGAGTGATTTTGTTCGTGAGGTTAGTGAACACTGGAGCCAAATAGATGCTGGTGCTAGTTTAAATTGGCAATCAGGCGGCTCGACGAATAATGTCTTTCGAATCCAATCCTCAGAGACTTTTTACCTTAGAAAATATCGTGTTCGCAATGTTGCACAAATCAAACTTGAACATGAACTATTACAAAAACTCTCCCAAAATTTGAATACTATAATTGCTCCAGTTTTGACGCGCGATGGCTGTTCCTTTGGCAAAATAGGTGAGGGCTTTTACGCTTTGTTTCCTGAAGCAAAAGGCAAGCTAATTGAAAAAAGCGAACTGTCGGCGTTACATGCTTTTCAGTTAGGAAAAGCACTGGCTGAATTACATGTTCAACTAGCTTCTATGTCTGGAAATGATTTTCCAACAATCGAGCTTTCGTGGGATAAAAGTGCTTGGGTTGATAGGTTACAAAAAATAGTTGCCTGTATTGAAATCAATAGTGCGCTTGATGCGAAAGGTTCGGTTTTACGAAGAGTAAAACAACAGCGTGACTATCTAGCGAGCTCACAAGCCGTGCACTCACATACTCCGTTAACAAGCAGGCAATTAATTCACGGCGACTTTCATCATTTCAACGTCTTTTTTGATTTGAACGGGGCTGTAAGCGATGTGATTGATTGGGACCTAGTACAAAATATGCCACCTGGTTATGAGGTGGCTAGAGCCTGTATGTACATGTTTGACATGGATGTGAATAGATCATTGGCGTTGTTAAAAGGCTATATATCTATCAAACCTATAACACGATTAGAGCTTAATGATGGAGCAAAGGCTTGGGCTGTTTATGCTGACCATCATGTATGGGCTTTGGAAGAGGTGTTCTTAAAAAACAATACCGCCGCACAGAAGTTCATCCCACAAAGTGACTTTATTCCGTTCATGGAACAATGGTCCAAAATTGAAAGTACCTTGTTTTGCGGCGGTACATAACAAGGCGTTCAAGAGGGATTCATGCCGCGTGGCATTTTTGGCTTGCGGTGGTTTTGGGTGGTGAAAGTGGTATGCGGAAAGTTGGTTTAGGCGGCATTCACCCCTTAACGCAGCGTTATGTGTCTTTCCGGAATTTATCTTTCTAAATCAAAAAGTAAAAATTAGAATTGCGGAAAATGTTTCTAGTGG
>NZ_JAQQBT010000038.1:0-2722 GCF_028570825.1 Vibrio sp. CCUG 15886
CCATGGGGTTCCAATATTCTTCCATTTCAATCCTTGATATGTGGCGTACTCAAATGCGTTATAACGCCCTGTTAAGGGGTGAGCAACGCAATACCGAAGCCGCCGCATACCACCTTAATCACTTAAACCAACGCATAGTAAAAATGCCACGCGTTGCGAATCCCTCTTGAACAGTTTGTTATGCCTTGGTGCTAAAGGCATTAGTAAGGTCAGCTAAATCTCTTGCAGCTTCTTCAGTAATTCTTTCAACAGTGTAATGTCCAAAGAGAACCCCATTATCGAATGATTGGGGGCCATCACCTACGAGGAGTAGGTCAAAATAATACCCATCTACAGTTTTAACAACTGCATCTACAACGTATTGATTGAAGTCGATTCTTTCAGCAAGAATTTGACATTCTGAATATTTGTATTCGTTGTCACCAAACAAGAACGTAAATATTTCACCATTTCTGATATCAAAAAAATTCTTCACATCCATTCTCCTTTAGAGGCATAACGCTGCGTTAAGGGGTGAATGCCGCATAAACCAACTTTCCGCAGACCACTTTCACCACCAAAACTAACCGCATACCAAAAATACCACGCGGCATGAATCCCTCTTGAACGCCTTGTTAGCTGGCTAACTGCCAACGGTTAAGGTGATAGAATAACAAACCTTGAACAGAACCGAACAAGCCTACAGAAATACTGATTGGCAAGGCGAAAAACAGCACATACTTTATGATGTCGTTTAAATCTGCGCCATCAAGTACAGTTCCGGCTGCAAAAGCTTGGTTAGAGATAGTTAACCCAAAAAACACGATGCACACAGTAAAACCGACCAAAAAACCTTCCACTGCGTAGGCCTTGACAGTCACACATTGCTTGGCAAGGTTGCAACCCAATTTCGCGCTACGCCATGCGACCACTAAAGAAATTGGGAATAAATATGCTGCAAACAATGGGATAGCAATACGCCAATCAGAAACTAAAAGTAGCCCGACGCATAACCAAAATACGAATACAATGACGCCATTTTGAATACCAATCAATCTCGGGCTCACTTGTTCTCCTTTGCCAGCTAACGCCCTGTTAAGGTGTGAGCAACGCAATACTAAAGCCGCTGTATACCGCCTTAAACACTAAACACAACGCATAGTAAAAATGCCAAGCGTTGCGAATCACTCTTAAACAGATTGTTATAGCGCTGCTCACCACGATTGCATATTAGTTCTAGCTTCGAGGTAATGCATTATAACGGAATCAGCGCAATCTAACTCTTCACTGATATCATTGATCATTTGCCCAAAATGACGGAGATTTACGTAAAATATCCCGTCAGTTGAACCCTTGCCGCTTCGATCAGTTGAATACCTAAAACTCATTGAATCAGGGTCTGCTTTCGCCAATTCATTAACAACGTGCTCTACTTGGGCAAACTTCTTATCAATGTTAGATTCGAAGACTTTACGCAAAATCCCTTTGACCGTTTTCCAAAGCTCATCGATTTTATGGTGTTTTGGATAACCACCTTCTTGGTCTAAAAGCTGTCGACCGTTGCTGACAATATTTTTTAAAAGTAATTCAATATGCTGCCTATATAAAAATACTATCGGATAAACCAAATAATCTTGATCTCTGCCCGTATCATTTACCTGTAGCACCAACGAATCCGCAGCTAATTTATATCCATTGATATAGCCATGTGACATATCTGGATGAAAGTTCAAACAAGCATTATTATGCCAATCACTATCCGATTTGAACAAGGGTTCAAACTCTTGTTTAGCCATAGAAACCTCCTGCGCTATAACGCCGCATTAAGGTGTGAGCGACGCTTGGCTATACTTGAGCGAAGCGAAACTGCCAAGCGTTGCGAATCACTCTTAAATGCTTTGTTATGTAGCTTTAGTGACGGTTATTTCATTAATACAACCTTGACTAATCTCCATAAAAAAAACACGTTCAAAGTCAGCGTTCTTGTTTAATTTTGCTTGTCGTTCCAACCTAAACATTTGGTCTTTTTTGCTACAGTCTGCCACAATTAATAGCCAACATTCATCGCAGTTTTTGTGGTATTCCTTAAGTTTTAAGTTTTTAGAATCTATACATTTTTCGATCTGTTGATCAAAGGAACTTGAAACAAAACCAGATTCAATACAACTCCAACGATGTGCTTTCAGCCAAGTAGTGTTGTTGCAAACACCATAATTGACGTAAATCCCAAGAATTCCGTATTGGTGTGACATATCACTTAGTGGAACAGAGTAAACAGACCCATTTAACGCTCTCGCACATTCAATCGAGCCTATAACTACATCAGCTATATATTTCGATATTTCATTTTTTATGCGTCCCTTATAACTAACTGGATGTGAGAACGTTACTCGTACCTGCAAAGGGTCAAGGTGCGCACATAGTTCTTGTGCTTTTGCTACCACCGAGCGCTGTATTCCTGAGATTTCTGCTTTTTTAGGGTGTTTAATATCTGTTAGCTCAATACCTATTCGATGGTTACCTAACGTACAAATAAAATCTGGAGATTCCCGTTCTTCTAAACTGGTATATTGTAGTCCAAGTAGCTCAGCAAATTTATCGAATTGAAAACGCTCAATTTTCTTTTGTTTGTTACTCACGAACCCTCCTCGACTTTTCCCATGCTACATAACGCCCTGTTAAGGTGTGAGCAACGCAATACCGATGCCGCCGCATACCACCTTAAACACTAAACGCAACGCAT
>NZ_JAQQBT010000039.1:0-1994 GCF_028570825.1 Vibrio sp. CCUG 15886
GGTAGTTCAGTTGGTTAGAATACCGGCCTGTCACGCCGGGGGTCGCGGGTTCGAGTCCCGTCCGCTCCGCCACTTATACCAAGCCTCAGTTGAAAAACTGGGGCTTTTTTACGTCTGAATGTTTGGGTTTACTCTAACGTCGAATGAGTTCCGCTTGAATGCAAGTCTGGCCGTCCCTTCCCACTCTAAACTGTGTTTTGTTGTCTGCGATTACAGGTCTCTTTTACTGAAGGTGATTACTCGCCGATAGCTCATCTGATTGGCATAGCATGCTTCCATTATGGCTTCATTACCTATATTTGGTACGTTACTCTTAGAGTCGCTTAGGCATTTATAGGCTGCTACTTTCTTTTGAATCCTCACTTTCTGTCTTTTTAAGTGTTGGGATAACAGTAATTAAACTGCAATACCGACTTCTAACTTATCTAGCCAATCTAAAAAACGTGGCACGTCATCACCACGGAAAATACCGCCGTGTTGCGGGCACATCATCTCTATATCCAGTTGGCTTACCTTGTCAATCCATGCTGATTTGGCTTTTTCCGATGGCATCCAACGTTGATGAAAATAGGCCATTTTTTCGATATGACTACCAAAGTCTTCAACGAAAAGTGGTGCATCGATACGATCAAGTGCGGCGCCAATATCTCCGGACATTAAGATCTTTGCTTCAGGGTCATAGACGGAAAAATTTCCTGAAGAATGCATATAGTGGGCCGGAATAAATTGAATATCTAACCCTGCTAATGACACCGTTCCACCTTGATCTTTGATCGGAGCAAAGGTGATAGATTCCATACCAAAATGACGAATAAAGCCTTCCCAAAGCCAAGGTGAATGGAGTGTTGCTGAGGGGAGGGTTTTATCCCAAAGTCCAAGAGAGGAGATGATGTCGGGATCTTGATGCGATGCAAATAGATGGGTAATTTGCTCAAGTGATATTTCTTTCACAACACTGCTGAGCATAGCAGAGAAAAGCTCGATACCACCAGGGTCGAGGAGCATCGCCTGGCCGTTGTGTACCAGCATATACTGATTAGTATCGATGATTTTGTCAGGCTTATGAGGATCTCTACCAAACATCAACCAACGGTGGGAGCCTTCTTCATAGAGAATTTCTGAGCGCATAATTTTTAATGTCCTTATTACAAAAAGAGCGAAAAGAGTTTAAGAGAGAGTGAAACATGATGGCGAATTGTATCAGAGAATTCCGTTACACTATCGGCGATAGCGTTGAGTTGAATTCGGTAACGCTCGTCGACTTTAGATGCTTCAACGCTTAGCATAGTCGATATGATCTGAGCGATGCGCAGTTGGTCATAGAGCTCCTGAAGGGCTTCCTTTAGGGATTTAGCTTTGAGAGTAAATAAGGTGTTGAGTTGCTGATAATCTTCGTTAGCACGCTGTTTGGCTTGATTTAAACTGGATAGAAATATTGCTTCTTTGCTGCTTTGTTCCACACGATTCAACTGCTTTAACACAAATTGAGCACGAGTTCGCTCTGTGGCAATTTGACTGAGTTGTTGAGCTTGTCGATTGATGGTATTTGAAGAATGAAATGTCAGGAGGACGAGCTCATCAATGGAATCCGTGACGGGTCTAAATCCTGCTGCACTTTCTCCCGCTCTTAGAGCAAGCGCTCTGGCATTACTGGCAACCAGTTGTAGTTGTTTCGCAATTTTTACCCCTCGATTTAACTCTGCTGATACTTCAGCGGCAATAACGAATAGAGGTTTTCGTTCAATGGTGTCTCTCATTAACTCGCTCAATACACAGTTTGTTCTTATATAGGTATAGAGCTGAGTTGCATATTTGCCAATGCCTAAGGTTCTAAAATTGGCAGCGAGAAAAAGGAATTGAACGGAGATGAGCTAATGACAGATGTGAAAAAGCCGCATCAATGATGCGGCTTTTTCTAAGGTGGCTCCTCCTGCTGGGCTCGAACCAGCGACCTGCGGATTAACAGTCCGTCGCTCTACCGACTGAGCTAAGGA
>NZ_JAQQBT010000003.1:0-346851 GCF_028570825.1 Vibrio sp. CCUG 15886
AACCTAGAACCTAGAACCTAGAACCTAGAACCTAGAACCTAGAACCTAGAACCTAGAACCTAGAACCTAGAACCTAAAAACGAAACACAACATCGCAATACAAAAACAATCACAGGAGTATGGATATGAAGAAGTGGTTACTTGCAGCAACATTGGCCGCAACCGCAGTGTCGGGTATCGCTCAGTCGAAGGAATGGAAAACGGTTCGCTTTGGCATTGAAGGGGCGTACCCTCCATTTAGTTGGACAGAAGCCGATGGTTCCCTAAAAGGCTTTGACGTCGATATGGCGAATGCCTTGTGTGAAGAGATGAAAGTGCAATGTAAGATCGTCGCGCAAGATTGGGACGGCATTATCCCGTCACTATTGGCTCGTAAGTACGATGCAATCATTGCCGCTATGTCTATCACAGAAGAGCGCAAGCAAAAAGTCGATTTCACTGGAAAATACGCGCTGATCCCAAACAAATTCATCGCGAAGAAAGGCGCAGGCTTGAATTTTGACAAACTGAGCGGCGTAAAAATCGGTGTTCAACGCGCAACCACTCACGACAAATACCTAACCGATAACTATGGCAAGAACGTTGATATCGTACGCTACGGTTCATTTGATGAAGCGTATCTTGACCTAGCCAATGGCCGTATCGCCGCGGTTTTGGGTGATGCTTCGGCATTGGAAGAAGGCGTGCTGAACAAAGCGGGTGGTGAAGGCTACGAGTTTGTTGGCCCATCACTAACGGATCCAAAATGGTTTGGTGAAGGTTTTGGTATTGCGGTTCGTAAGCAAGATAAAGATCTTACCAAGCAATTGGATGCCGCTATTCTATCTCTTCGTGAAAAAGGCATTTATCAGCAGATCGCAGCAAAATACTTCAAATACGACGTATATGGCGAGTAATCACTGTTGAACTCTCTCCCTAATTGCCGGTTCGTTCCTGGATGTACCCGGCAATTAGGATTCTAGATTCTAGGGATTAGGAACTGACCTATGCTGGATTTACAAGGATATGAAGCCTCTATCTTTAAAGGGGCCGTGTTAACCATTGAAGTGGCATTACTTTCCCTTGTGCTCGCCATGTTACTTGGCATGTTGGGCGCGCTTGCTAAAATGGCGCCTTATCGTTGGGCGCGTGCTATCGCCACACTTTACACCACCATCATCAGAGGGATTCCTGATCTTGTCTTGATGATGCTGATTTTCTTCGGTGGCCAGATTTTTCTTAACAACTCTCTCTATGCCGTCAATGAATGGCTCAACGAGTGGTTTACATCAAGCGACCCCACGCATGAATGGGTCTCCTACCTTCCTGACTATGTAGACGTGAGCCCTTTTATTGCCGGTGTTCTGACCATAGGCTTTATCTTCGGCGCGTACATGGCGGAAACCTTCCGCGGTGCCATCATGGCGGTCGATAAGGGGGAGCTTGAGGCGGCAAAAGCGTACGGCATGAGCTCGGCGTTGGCGTTTCGCCGCATATTGTTGCCGCAAATGATTCGTCACGCGTTGCCTGGTTTTGGTAATAACTGGCTAGTGTTACTCAAAACGACCGCGTTAGTTTCCATCATCGGTTTAGAGGATATGGTTCGCGTCGGAGCGTTAGCCGCAGGATCAACCAAAATGCCATTTACCTTTTATATGGCGGTGGCTCTGATTTTCCTCTTCTTTACCAGCGTTTCTACGGGCTGTTTGAAAGTCCTAGAACGTAAATTCAGCATTCATACGAGGTAGATGATTATGGACTTTTCATTAATCGTAGAAAGTTTTCCTATCTACCTCGATGGTTTATGGACAACCGCTTGGCTGGTGGCTGTGTCACTGGTGCTTGGTTTAGGTATTGCCATACCGTTGGCAGTGGCAAGAAACAGCCGCAACTATGTGGTGAGTTTGCCTGCTTGGGGCTACATCTACTTTTTCCGTGGTACGCCGTTGTTGGTTCAGCTATATCTCATTTACTACGGTATGGATCAGTTTTTCCCCGTGAAAGATACGCTTTGGGAAAATGCTTGGTTCTGCGCTTTGGTGGCGTTTGTTTTGAATGCCTCTGCGTATACTGCCGAAATCATTCGTGGCGCGATCAACGGTTTGCCAAAAGGGGAAGTGGAAGCGGCAAAAGCCTATGGCATGAGCCATTGGATGACATATCGCCGTATCGTGTTGCCAAGTGCGTTGCGCCGCGCGCTGCCTGCGTACAGTAATGAAGTGATTTTTATGCTTCACGGTAGTGCGGTCGCCGGTATTGTGACGATTATCGATCTTACTGGTGCAGCTCGATTGGTCAACTCGCGTTACTACGCACCTTTCGAATCGTTTCTAACCGCGGGCCTATTCTACATGTCGCTGACGTTTTTGATCCTTTGGGTCTTCAAAAATGCGGAGAAACGCTTCCTCGCATACCTCAGACCATTGAGCTAATTTAGATGGTTCAACAAACTTATGAACGGCACCTATAGGGTGCCGTTATGTTAGGTTAGTTCAAAATCAATCATCGCAATGAGCTCGTTGGTTGTTGTTCTGAAGTCATTAATTACACTAAGAAAAACAAAAAGAACGAGCGAGAAAATGAACAAGATCTTTTATTCCAGCTTGCTGACGCTTGCGGTGACCGCATGCGGCGGTGGTAGTGGTGGCGGTGGTTCAACAGCACAAGTCAAAACGGATGTAGAGCGGGCGCTTGAAAGCGGAAATGCCTTGCTGGTGTCCGATCCAAATGAATTTATTCAAGCCAGTCAGCGTTATGTTGCGCAGACTCAACAACGAAGCGATGCATTGTGGCAGCAATTAGCGGCGAACACGTCCTCTCTTCATTGGGACCCTACCCACGATGCCGCCATTATTCAGTCCACCTACGGCTTTAACCAAGCGGTTTTACAGACAAACAAAGCAATGTCTGATGGATACAAAGACCAAGTATTGACGCTTGGTATTGCGGAAACAAGTTCATCTGGTCAGCGATACGCGTTTTTAGGGAGCAACCCATTTCGCACGGCTCAACGTTTCCCGACATCCGTGAACAGTGACATGGAGATTTGGCTGGATAACCTGTTGGTCTGGCTAAATGGTGGCTCATTGAAGCAAGGGGCCAACGCGGTGATCGCGCAGATGGATCAATCGCATTATTTCCCCGATGAGCAAGCAACACGATCTTGGTTAACCAACCGATACGGAGCGCAGCTTCGCTACAATGATGCCAACCAGTGTGACGGCGAAAAGCTGCTTGCGTGTGTCACGGCAAAGCCTGATTTGCTGATTTTATCCCAGCATACGAACAGTGGGGATTCAGTGGCGACTGTCAAAAGTGCCGTTGAGAAAGCGCAGGCTGACGGTATTCCCATCCTTTATTTGCATTGGGATGGAGGCATGACGGAGCTAGGTAACGCGTTGTTTGACCTTTTCCATGTCCGTTATGTCGGTGATAACTATTGGCGAAAATTGGGTATTAGCCAATGGAATGCCTTATCGCTTAAGGGCTCAATTCCTCAAGAAATTGTTGACCAACAAGCGTTGCTCACCCGTTTGGCCAATGACAGTTTCACTGTGGATCTTACGCAGTGCGATGATAAATCTTGCCCAGAGAGCGCCAAGATGGACAGTGAGTTCTACCTTGCGGCAAACGCGATTCGCAACCATTTATTGTCTTTGGATCGAAGCCAAGTCGATCTGTTTAAAACCGCAGACTACCAATACGAGAAACTGATGGTGCTGCTGGCGGACCGTTATCGTCAGGATGTGGTGTTTCCGATGGATAAATCGACCACCGCATCGCTTGATTTCCTAAAATCCTATTTTGCCGATTATGTCCAATATCATTCTCGCTCGCTCAACCCAAAACAGCCGAATATGGGTAATTTTAGCCGCAGTGAATTTGGTGCTGAGATCGCGCGGATCAGCAAAACGGTTCAGTTGGAATCGAAACGTAACTTCCGCTCTGCAGGCGTGTACGCCTTGCCTGGCGAAACGTTCCAAATCACGCGCCGTGATAGCAGCGCGGTGAAGGTGTCGATTGCGATTAACTCACTCCGCAGTGGGGCAACCCACGAGTTTTCAAAAAACGGTTATAGCCGCCCTAAACACCTCACCTCAACCACTTATGAGATTAAGAGCGGTGAAACGATTCGTTTGACCTCCGCTTACGGCGGGCCGATTCAAGTCCATTTTGATACCAACGATCTCCCCGTTGAATTGCGGTTCACCAATGTGGCGCAACATCCCGTTTGGCGAAGTGCTGAGGATAATGAGCCCTTTGCCGCGCAACTGAATCAAGACCAATTTGATTGGGCAGAGCTGATCACTCCGGGATTTGAAGTCCACTCAAAACGCGACAAAATGCTGCAGTCGATCTCAGCAACAGAGTGGGCGGGAAGTGCTGCTGCCATGGCGCAGGCGACAGAGCGATACATGCACAATTTTCCGCATGCGTTAGCAGGCTTTAAAGGCCCGGGTATTACGGTATTTGAGCAAGTGCAAACCTACGGCGAAAGCAAAGGTTGGCAGGTGGAAACCATCGATATGGTGAAACACATGAATGCCGATCAAGCCACCTGTGGGTATGGCTGCTCTGGCAATCCTTACGATGCGTATTGGGCATTTAGCCCTGTGGGTCATGGCGATTTGCATGAGCTTGGCCATGGGCTAGAAAAAGGCCGTTTTCGTTTTGCTGGTTGGGAAGGGCATTCCACCACCAACTATTACTCTTATTACAGCAAATCTCAGTATTTTATAGACACAGGCAAGGAGTCTCAGTGCCAGTCTCTAGATTTTAAAGGACAATATGAGCTGTTGCAGCAGAGCCGTCAGCAGGCGAATCCCAATGCCTTTATGGCCGCACAAAATCAAACCGGTTGGAGTTGGGGGGCGCGCGTTTACATTCAGATGATGATGGCGACTCAGCAACAAGGCATCTTAAACAATGGCTGGCACCTATTGGGTCGCTTGCACTTGATAGAGCGGGAATTTAATCGCTTGAAAGGAAGTGCTGACTTGTGGGACGCGAGGAAAGAGTCCATCGGTTTTAGCCAGTATTCGTTGGATGAAGCCAATGCGATTAGTAACAATGATTGGCTACTGGTCGCGCTGAGCTACATTACCGAGCGAGACATGCGGGCGTATCTCAATATGTGGGGGTTCACCTTCAGTGATAAAGCGAAGCAGCAAGTGATTACTCTCAATCATCCTGCGATGCCACTGAACTATTTCGTCTCAACTGATATGGGGTACTGCAAGGAGGAATTTGCCGCGCGCTTTGTGCCAGTCGATGGTGTAACCGCTTGGCCGTCGAACTAGCCAGCAGTAAAAAATCATAGAGGAGCCTTAGCTCCTCTATGATTTTAAGTCGATTGCTTTATGTCGATGAACGAATACGGGTTACTCAAAGGTTGCCCAAATAGGCGCATGATCTGAAGGTTTTTCAATGCCGCGCAGCTCGTAATCGATATCGGATTCGCGACACTTGGCCGCTAACGATGGTGTAGCAAGAATCACATCAATGCGCAGGCCACGATTATCGTCAAAGCCTTTTGAACGGTAGTCAAACCACGAGAACTTATCATCCACACTTGGGTGCAGTTTGCGGAACGTATCTTCTAATCCCCAATCCAGTAAGGTTTGTAACCACTCACGCTCCTCAGGCTGGAACGAACATTTGCCCGTTTTTAACCAGCGTTTACGATTCACTTCACCAATACCGATGTCGGCGTCGATCGGGCTGATATTGATGTCGCCCATCACAACTACTTGCTCACCGTTGTCTCTGTGAGTGGTTAGGTATCCCATCAAATCTTTGTAAAACTGGCGTTTATAAGGGAACTTGGTTTCGTGTGCTATGTTGTCCCCTTGCGGAAAATAGCCGTTCAACACCGTCACTTTTTCACCCTTCTCATCAAGAAAAGTCCCAATGATCATGCGCTTCTGATGTTCGTCATTATCGGTTGGGAACCCTTTTTGGATTTCGATTGGCTCTTGTTTACACAGCAGAGCCACGCCGTAATGCGCTTTTTGCCCGTGGAAATAGACTTTATAGCCCATCGCTTCGACGTCTTCGACAGGAAAGGCTTCGTCGTGGACTTTGATTTCTTGCAGACCAATAACATCAGGTTGATGTTTGTCGATCAATGCTTGCAGTTGATGAAGGCGAGCTCGTAACCCATTGATGTTGAAGCTGACGATTTTCATTCTTTATCCTGATTCGTGTTGTTTGACTTGATGTTACCACTCAACTCAATGACTTCAAGAAGAGATAAGTAATCACAGCGATTGATCACATTGATGGTTCGATAGTGTGCTACAACTTCGTAACATTTCTAATTGATATCGAGGTGAATTATGCTTTAATGGAAAGCAAATAAAACGAAAGTTTAGCTCTATTTGTTTGCGAATAAGGATGTACTATGCGAACTCTTTCTGTTCAGTGGAAGATTACCCTGCTGTCGGGTTTCTGCTTGCTAATCACTTCTCTCTCTTTAATTGGCTTTTCTGTCTATAACGCGATTGTAAATCAACAGACGTTGAAGCAACAAAGCACCGCATCTGTTACCTCCAAATCAGAGCAATTAGTGAAAACTCGTGCATTACTCAATGCTACTGAGGTTTCCGAGTTTCTGAATGAGTCGCTATATCGTGCTGAAATGTTAGCGGCGAGTGCTTTGTTTTATAAGACCAATAGTGAAGATAATTTTGGTGAGAGCGAAGTATTGCGCACTGCACTGGATGAAATGGTTCGTAAATCGGTCGTGAATTTCAAAACCATGCAAGGGGCTTATTTGGTTTTTAAACCCAATATGCTTGATGGTGAAGATGCCAATTATGTGAATGCAGAGTATGTGGGGTCAAATGAACGAGGCCAGTTTGCTCCTTACTGGGCCACGGCTAATAATGGCGAGAATGTCGTTGCGAATGTACTTTCGGAAGCGACTTTGAAATCGGATGAAAACGCTGAGCGTTTTTTGTGTCCTCTGAACTCAGCACAAGCGTGTATTACTTCCCCTCGCAAAATGACACAAGATGGTGGCAGCTTTTTGACCACCTCTTTGTCGGTTCCTATCCTCGTTGATGGTGATCCAATCGGTTTTATGGGTATTGATGTGCGACTCGATTCTTTACTGCAAATCGCAAACGATTCCGATAGCAGCCTTTTTAATGGGCAGGGACACATTAGCATTGTGAGTTTAGACGGCACTTTGATCGCCAGTGACGATCGCTCAAAAAGTATTGGTAGTGCTTTTGCCAGCTCCTACGTTTCAGCGAACACATTAACGGATTGGCTTTACAGTGGGGGAGAGCAAGTTTCATGGAGTGACGATGGCGAATGGCTACTTGTCTTTGCTCCCGTCGTCGTTGCCAACCAAACTTGGGGCGTGATCTTCGAAATGCCAAAATCGGCCGTACTCAAAGATGTCGAGACATTGGATCAAATCATCAGCGACAAGGTTTCCTCAGGCATTCAATTTGAGTTGCTGGTGGGGCTTGTATTAGTGGTGCTAGGGCTGTTTACCATCGCCTTTTCCGCCGCCAAGCTAGTGAAGCCGATCAAAGCCGTGGTGGACAGTTTACGTGACATTGAATCTGGTGAAGGTGATCTCACTCAGCGTTTAGTGGTGGGCAACAAAGATGAGATTGGCCAACTGGCAGAGAGTTTTAATGCTTTTTTAGAGAAACTGCAGCGAACCATTGGCAATGTGGCAAAAACGTCGCAACAGCTTGCCGAACAAACAGTGGGAGCCAAACGAGCAGCAGTGGCAACCCGCACTAGCAGCGAATCACAATTTAAAGAAGTCGATATGGTGGCCACGGCGGCTGAAGAGATGACACAAACCGCAAGTTTGGTTGTGCAAAATGCGGAAGTGGCGGTTGAGGCAGCGAATCGAGCCAGTCAATCCGCGAATAGTGGCCGTGAGGTCATTGAGCGTTCTGAACACGAGATGCTGAAGCTGGTGGAACAAATGACCCAAGCCGTTCCTGTGGTGGAAGAGTTAGCCCGCAACAATGGCAATATTACTGAGATCCTGACAGTCATTGAAGGTATTTCAGAGCAAACCAATCTTTTGGCACTCAATGCGGCGATAGAAGCCGCTCGCGCTGGCGAACAAGGCCGTGGCTTTGCCGTGGTTGCAGATGAAGTTAGAAAATTGGCGAGCAGCACTCAAGATTCTGTAGCAGAAATTCGCACTGTGATTGCTCAAGTACAAAATGGCACCACAGCAGTGGTGGATGCCATCAAGCAAGGTAACGTGTTTGCTCAGCATACCGCGACAGAAGTACAAAATGCGGTTGAGCAACTGCAAAGTGTCTTTGAGTCGATCTCTGCAATTAATGATATGAACAGCCAGATTGTAAAAGCGGCTGAAGAACAGATGGCGGTGTCTGCGGAAGTGAATCAGAGCGTGGTCAACATTCGCGATCTCAGCGGCCAGATTTTATCGCAAGCGCAAGAGTCACAATCGGCTGGTGAAACGATTGAAGCACTCTCAGCAGAGCAGCAACAATTGATGGGTCAGTTTAAAGTGTGATGAAAGGAATCAAGCCTCTAAATCAACAGTGCCAGTCATCTCGTTGACTGGCACTGACGTGTTTACGCTTGACGATTGAGCTTCGACTCTAAATCTTGCTGGACAATTTTCAGTGCCGCTAGGGCTGTTGCAGCATCAACGTCATTGCTTTCTAATAGATAGATCAAATCGACCGCCAGTTTAATTTCATCCGGTGCTTGTTCCAGTGGTGGAGGGGAAAGGTCATTCATTACTGATTTTTCTCTCTGTATGTGATCTGATTTTCTATCTTTAGCATCGCTGCCTGGCAACGCGCTAATCGTTGCTCTGTTGCTAATAACGCCTGTTGAGCTTGCGTACGAAGAAATGCAGGTGCGGTATCGAGTTCTTTCTGCTTTTCCAACACCATCTCTTTTAGTCTACGCGTCCACTCTTGATGCTGTGCCAACTCTTGATACAACACATTGATTGGTTTGCGATAATGGCTAGCATGTTTGATTTCATTCTTGCGAATGGTGGTTGTAGAGAGCTCACGTTGAATCGCAGAGAACTGAGCAACCAACTGTTCTGTCAGATATTCAGCACGTTGGGTTGTGAGTCTCTGATCTTTTTGCTCTCTCAGTAACGCATCCAAAGTGGCTTTGGTCTCTTTAACGCAGGGCACTAAGAGGCGCGCTCGGCAAGCAAACAATCGCTCATCAAACAAAGGGGTGTGATGTTCGCCTCTTTGTCTGTCTAACTGAGCGGCCTGAATAGCAAGCTCATCAAGCCGCTGCGCAATATCTTGTAGTTTCATAGCGTGACAAACCAAGCTTCATAGGCCAGTTTCATGGCAAGAATACTGACGACAGTAACAAAAACCGGACGAATAAACTTTGCGCCAAATCGAATCGCAGAGTGAGCACCCACAAACGCCCCTGCCATCAGGCAAACGCCCATGATTAATCCAAGCCCCCAGTTGATGTGCCCTAAGAAAGCGAACATGACCAACGAAGTTATGTTACTGGTAAAGTTCATGGCTTTTGCGAGGCCTGAGGCCAGAAGGATATTGAGTTTATAGAGTGCCATTGAGCTGACGGTCCAGAAAGCGCCAGTGCCTGGTCCCGCGACACCATCATAAAATCCTAGTGTGGCACCTTGCACAAATTGCTTTTTATTCAGCATTGGGCATGGCTCGGGAGTGGTGCTGTTGTGTGCCGATTCGGGCGTTTTATGCCAAATGGTATAGATAGCTGCGGCTAAAATGATCAGTGGCAGTATTTTCTCTAACCACTCGGTGCTGATGGCATCGACAAAGAGTGTGCCCAATGTGGCACCTACCAAAGTAGCTGCAAATGCGCGAAGCCAGCACTGAGGCTTAAACAGGCGTTTGCGATAGTAAGTAAATGCGGCAGTAGAAGAGGCAAACGTCGCGGCAAGTTTGTTTGTTCCTAGTGCAATATGTGGCGGTAAGCCCAGTGAAAGAAGGGCTGGAACGGTGAGCATTCCCCCTCCACCTGCAACGGCATCGATAAATCCAGCGATGAAAGCAACCAAAGCAAGGACAACAAGCATGGTTGGTTCTAATAATTCCATAGGGTTAACGTTCTTCTAGTTATTAATTGTGTAATGCAGCAAGTTCTATTTTTCAATGATTCGTTTAAAAGGAGGCAGGGAGTCCAGAATCGCTTTGCCATACCGCTTCGAAATCAACCTCTTGTCGAGGATGGTGACTGTACCAGAATCTCGCTCTTTGCGCAGTAATCGTCCTACCGATTGAATCATCTTCTTACTCGCTTCTGGGACAGTGATCTGCATAAATGGATTACCTCCACGAGACTCAATATATTCTGAATGCGCTTGTTCTACTGGTGAAGTTGGGACAGCAAAAGGTATTTTGGTGATCACCAAGTTTTCCAGAAGCTCGCCGGGCAAATCCAGCCCCTCTGAAAAGCTACCTGTACCAAAAAGAATGCTTGTTTCACCTTTTTCTACTAGTTCTTTATGTTTTTTTAGAATTTCTGTGCGTGATGTTTCGCCTTGCTTTTGCAAAGCCCATCCTCTTTTTACCAATTCTGTTGCTAAACCTTCCGCAACTTGGTTCATTTGCCAATAAGAAGAGAATAAAACCAAGTTTGCCTGTTTGTCTTTTAAATACTTAGGCAAAATCTCGATAAGATATTCCGTAAACTGCGGTGCTTGCGGTTCGTATTTGAGGGCAGGTAGGTGCAACTCTGCTTGGTTTTGATAATCGAAAGGTGAGGCCAAAGCTAGGAATTGGACTCCCGATTCCTCACGCATATCAATGCCTGCTTGATGACAGAAATATTGAAATGAGTTCAGTGCTCTCATGGTTGCAGAAACCAACAATGCGCCGACGCAGCGACTCCAGATTTGTTGGTCCAGTTGCCAGCCTACCTCTAAAGGAGAGACACTGACGATAACGTCACCTTCGCGATCCGGATGTTTTTCAAGCCAGCGAGCAAGAGGTGCACCTTTTTCACGGGTCGGTTCTGCCATCAATCGCCACACTTGTGACAGATTTTCAGTTCGTTGAATATAGAAACCCAATTCAGCCAAAGCGGGCTCGGCAGTTTTTGCGGAAAGTTCGCCATCTTTAACACGCTCGGCGACGAGATCGGCAATTTTAGCGACCGCTTGATGGGCTTTCTGGCTGAAAATTTTGAGCTCTTTTGCCTGCTCTTCTAGCCACGAAGGGAGTTGGCCATGCTCAAATCGATAGGTGCCTTCCTCAAAATTCGCTGGGTCGAACTGTTTTGCAAGCTGTAGTAAAGAGGGAATCACCACTTGCACGGATTCTTGAAGCTCATTGCGAAAGCGGCTAACGCGTTTTTCATCCGCCAAGGCTGCAAACTTGCTGCTGTTTTGGTTTAAACGTTCTAACCAAGCGGCCGCGCCTTTAAGGCTAGATGCGGCAGAGGCATGATCTCGAGCAACGTGAGGAAGGTGGTGCGCTTCATCAAAGACATAAATGGTATTTTCCGGTTCAGAGAGGATAACGCCGCCGCCCAAGTCTGCATCAGCCATGACTAAACTGTGATTGGCGATAATGACATCGTGCTTGTCGAGCTCTGAGCGTGCTTTTTGAAAAGGACAGTGGCGATGGATAGGTAAATTGTTATTGCAGCTATGTTTGTCGCTGACAATCAATTGCCAGAGGCTGTCATCAATCGGTTTTGGCCAACTGTCTCTATCGCCATCCCATTTCCCCTTGGCTAAGCTCTGATACATCGTGGTTAACAGCTCTATGTCTTTCTTTTTGGGTTTTGTTTCAAACATCGCTAGCTGGCCACCGTCGACGCCACTGGCGCTAGCGAGTTTTTCGGCACAGCAATAGCGTTGTCTACCTTTCGCTAAAACAAAAGAAAAGTTTAAGTCTGAAATTCTTCTGTACAAAGGCAGGTCTTTATTCAGCAATTGCTCTTGTAGAGCAATTGTTGCAGTTGAAATCACCACTTTACGGTTGTTAAGTACTGCCACTGGGATTGCAGCCATAAGGTAGGAGAGTGATTTCCCGATCCCCGTCCCGGCTTCCGCAACAAGAATGCGATTTTTTTTGTGATAGGAACCGCAAAGTGTTTTTGCCATCTCCGCAACGAGATAGTTTTGCGCTCGGCGAGGGATAAAGTTTTCAAGCTGGTTTTGAAGGTTTTGATAGCTGGTGCGAATAGAACTTTGAATTTTACTGGTTAGCATACTGTGACCCATGTTCAGACCCACGGATTCTAGCACACATCTCTAAGCGAGGCGTATCTCACGAAATTGGATCCTTTTAATTTAAACCTAGATCTCCTTCACAAAAAAAAACTGAACCTTCATAAGGTTAGATTTAATTCATCAAATAAAAAATATAAACCGCCGCTCTGGGGGATTGCTAAGAGTTTTATTCTTAAATTTGTCTTTAATTTTTAATATTTAAGGATTTTATTCCGAATATTTGCTTGTAACGATTTGTGTAAATTAGGCCTATTTTGCTTAGAAGTTACTCGAAAAAAAGCATGTAAACAATGCAAGTTGCTGTTTTTAAATGATTTGATATTTTTTTATGTTTGTTTTTTAGGAAATTTGACAGTCAGAATAATCTTTTGCAATCTAACAATCGAAATTTACAGGTGCTGGTTAGCTTTCTCAGGATAGGTAAATCAGTATCAAAAAAACAAAAGGGAACCGGGCAAGGAACTCCCAAACTAAGAAAAGGCAGTGGATTATTATGAAAAAGACTCTAGTAGCTCTAGCAGTTATGGCATTTGCGGGTTCTGCGAATGCAGGTTTTGAACTGTACAAGAAAGACGCAGTATCTGTAACAATGGGCGGCGATATCGAAGTTCGTTACGTTAAAGATAAAGCGAAAGACTCTGAAATGAAGCAACAGATTCACGACGCAGACGTTAGCTTTGATGTTCGTTACGCAGTAAACGACGAAGTACAATTTGGTGGTTTCTGGGAATTCCAAGACACTGGTTCAACCAACGGTGATGCATATGTTGCTGCTTACGCTGGTGCACACACTTTCAAAGTTGGTCGTCTATGTTCAGTTCTTGATGATGCAGGTATTGGTTCTGACTACGTGTTTGGTCTAGATGCTTTCTTTAACGGTACAGATCAATTCTGTGGTGAAGAAACGATGCGTTACGACTTTGATTCTTCCGATTTTTACGCATCAGCAGCAATTCGCCAGTTCCGTAATTCTAAAGAGTTGAACACAGACTCTCGCCTATTCGATGCTAAAGTAGGCTACCGTGGTCTTAAAGATTTCGATTTCACAGCGTTTGTAGGTTCTGCTGAGATCGGTAAAACAGCAGTAGCAACTCACGATGAGACTCTATGGTCACTACAAGCTCGTTACAACGGCGTAGAAAACCTAGGTCTAGCAGCTGCTTACTACGCAACTGAAAATGATGGCGTAGATGCTGATAACATCGCACTAGCTGCAACTTACAAGCTAGACGTAGTTAAACTAGCTGCTGGTGTTAACTTTGCAGATTCTGACGCAGCAAACAGCGACGTAACTAGCTGGTATGTAAACGCTGGTTACCCTCTAGCACCAAGCGCAACTCTTTACGCTGAAGTTGGTGGTAATGACGCAGATAACACAGAAACTGCTTATGCAGTTGGTGTTAAAGCATCATTCTAATCCACACGGATTTATTTATACTAAACACCCTCAGATGAGGGTGTTTTTTTTTGTAATAACCGGAGATAGTTATGCTTAGAGTACTAGGTTTAGCAGGCATGCTGATGTCGTTCAATATTCACGCAGCGATGATCTCGCCAGTTTCTGGAGTGAAGATTCTATTTGCTAATGGAACGGAAGTGGATGAGCCTTTAGAGCCGATGGAAGTGGATGCCAAAAGCGCTCAACTTGTTGTTCGCTATGCAGCAGAGCTTGGCTCAGGTAGTAACCAAAAGGTTTTTGACTCCGCTCCTTTCGTCATAACCATTGACAATCTCAGTGAAGATATCAAGTTGTATCCACCGAAAGTATTTAGTTATGAGCAAGCAAATCGTGAGTTCAACACATCACCTAAATGGCGCATTGAAGGCGTAAGTGGTAAAGAAATTTCCTACAGCCAAGAAAAGCTAAAAGGGAATGAAGGATTTATGCCGTACTATGGCATGGAAGCTCTAATCGCCAAGCACAATGAAGAGCGAGGAATCGTATTTTCAGCAGGGGTTGTAAAAGCAGAGGTAGTAACAATGGATAAGATGGTCGAAAAGCCCGCTACCACTAAAAATGCAGATGCATTAGTCCAACTCCAACACTGGTATAAACAAGCATCGACTGAAGAGCGCAAAGCTTTCCGCAAGTGGATGGTGGATCAAGAGTAATCGTATTTACGTTACTGCTTAAGTTAGGGCATTAGCCCTAACTTGGTAAGGAAATTTCCTTCCACTCGCCGGGTTGAAGATCTTGTAACGTCATTCCTCCCATCGAGTAACGTACTAGCCTTAAAGTCGGGAAGCCAATATGGGCCGTCATGCGTCGCACTTGACGATTTCTTCCTTCAATAATCGTAATGGCTAGCCAAGTGGTGGGGATTGCAGCACGAAATCGGACAGGGGGATTTCTTTCCCACAACTGAGGATCTTGGATAATCTCCACTTTAGCGGGTAACGTCAGCCCATCTTTCAGCTTAACACCACGGCGAAGAGGTTCGAGTTGTGCCTCGGTCGGAGCGCCTTCTACTTGTACCCAATAGGTTTTAGGCGATTTGGATTTTGGCTGAGTCAGTTTGGCTTGCAGTATGCCATCATTGGTTAACACCATCAGGCCTTCACTGTCACGATCTAATCTTCCCGCAGCGTATACTTCTTTGACAGGAATGAAGTCTGCTAACGTTTTTCTACCTTCACCATCGGTAAATTGGCTGAGCGTGTCATATGGCTTATTGAAGATAATGAGTTTACGCTCTGCCAACGACAAAGATTTTTTGCTCTGTTCATTGTTCTTCCGCTTTACACTATGTCTTTTTGGCGAGCCAACAGATTGAGCTTGTCCGCTTTGTTTAAATCGCTTGGTCGCTTTTTGCTTGTTCGAGCGTGGAGAAGTGCTGCTAGAACGGAATGACATGTTAAGTACCTTGCAAAAATGTAAATGAAGTGTGTGTATAAGTTTTAACTTTCGACGGAATCGGATATGATCTGCGCGCCTTATACTAACAATAGCGCACAGAATAATAGACTATTTTGCGTAATTTGTTTAATTATAAACGTGCACTCATGGATTTAGAGAAACTAACTCAAAGAGTAACAACAAAGAGTGCCAAACGGCGGTTTGCACTAGGGGAGATACTGATACTCAGTGAAAGTGCAAAGCGCGTCAATTCCACTCATCTCAGCTTGCTGAGGTGTTAAAAAATAGGGAAATTTCATGCCTACAGAAAAACCTACAATTATTTACACCATTACTGATGAAGCACCAGCGCTAGCAACGTACTCATTGCTGCCGATTATTCAATCTTTCACTGCTTCTTCAGGCATTAACGTTGAAACTCGCGACATTTCTCTAGCAGGGCGTATTATCGCCAACTTCCCAGAGCACCTAAAAGAAGAACAACGTATTGGCGACGCGCTTGCAGAACTTGGTGAGCTGGCTCAGACGCCAGAAGCGAACATCATCAAGCTGCCAAATATTTCAGCATCAATTCCTCAGTTGAAAGCAGCGATTAAAGAGCTTCAAGACAAAGGCTATGATCTGCCAAATTACCCAGAAGAGCCGAGCACTTATGAAGAAGAAGCAATTAAGGCGACTTATGATAAGATTAAAGGCAGTGCGGTAAACCCTGTACTTCGTGAAGGTAACTCGGATCGTCGTGCGCCGCTGTCAGTGAAGAACTATGCAAAGAAAAACCCGCATTCAATGGGGGCTTGGAGCTCAGATTCGAAGTCTCACGTCTCGAGCATGACGGAAAAAGATTTCTTTGGCAGTGAAAAGTCCGTGACAGTAAACGGTGCAACAAATGTGCAAATTGAATTTGTTGCTGAAGATGGTTCTAAGAAAGTCCTAAAGAAAGCATTTGCACTGCAAGATAAAGAGATCATCGACTCTGCCGTTCTAAACAAAAATGCACTTGTTGCGTTTTTCGAGAAAGAAATTGCAGAAGCTAAGCAACAAGATGTTTTGCTTTCGCTTCATATGAAGGCAACCATGATGAAGGTGTCAGATCCTGTCATTTTTGGTCATGCGGTCAAAGTTTACTATAAAGACGTTTTTGCTAAATACGGCGATCTTTTCGCTAAGTTGGGTGTTGATGTAAACAACGGACTTGGTGATGTATACGCGAAAATTGCAGCCTTGCCACAAGCACAAAAAGAAGAGATTGAAGCTGCAATTGCTGCGGTTTACGAATCTCAACCAGCGTTAGCAATGGTCGACTCTGACCGTGGTATTACCAACCTGCATGTACCGAGTGATGTGATCGTTGATGCATCTATGCCTGCAATGCTGCGTGCCTCTGGCCAAATGTGGGGTCCTGATGGCAAGCAAAAAGACACCAAAGCACTGATTCCAGATCGTTGCTATGCTGGCGTCTATCAAGCCGTTATCGATTTCTGTAAAGAGCATGGTGCATTTGATCCGACAACAATGGGCAGTGTACCAAACGTTGGTTTGATGGCACAAAAAGCAGAAGAGTACGGCTCACACGACAAGACCTTTATCCTCGATGCCGCAGGCACTGTTAAAGTCGTTACAACAGACGGCACTGTTCTGCTTGAACAAGCAGTCGAAGAAGGTGATATCTTCCGTATGTGCCAAGTTAAAGACGCTCCAATTCAAGATTGGGTGAAACTGGCTGTCACGCGCGCAAGAGCAAGTGGTGCTCCTGCGGTATTCTGGTTAGACGAAAATCGAGCTCACGACGCCGAGCTTATTAAGAAAGTGAATGCCTACTTACCGAATTATGATACAGCAGGTTTAGACATTAAGATCTTAGCACCGGTAGATGCGTGTAAGTTCTCACTAGAGCGTATCAAAGCAGGTCAAGACACCATTTCTGTGACTGGTAACGTACTACGTGACTACTTAACCGATTTGTTCCCAATTCTAGAATTAGGTACATCGGCAAAAATGCTCTCTATCGTTCCACTGATGAACGGTGGCGGCCTATTTGAAACCGGAGCTGGCGGTTCTGCACCTAAGCACGTACAGCAAGTTCAGAAAGAAAACCATCTTCGTTGGGATTCACTCGGTGAATTTTTGGCGTTAGCGGCTTCACTGGAACATTTAAGCGTGGTGTCTGGAAACGCTAAAGCAAAAGTACTGGCTGATGCATTAGACGCTGCGACAGGCGAGTTTTTGGATACAAACAAGTCTCCGTCTCGTAAAGTGGGTGAGTTAGACAACCGCGGTAGCCATTACTACTTGGCTGCGTACTGGGCGAAAGCGTTGGCAGAGCAAACCGCAGACGCTGAATTGGCGGCTGAATTTGCTCCAATTGCAAAAGCACTTGCGGAGCAAGAGGCAGTTATTGTCGCTGAGTTAAATGGTGCGCAAGGTGCACCAGGTGATCTTGGCGGTTATTACCTATTTGACGATGCTAAAACCTCGGCTCTGATGCGACCAAGTCAATCCTTAAACCAAGTGATTGAAGCTTAATGCAAAAAACAAAACCCGCCGAAAGGCGGGTTTTTCAATAAGAGCTAAAGCGTTGCTTAAAAGTGAATTTTGTCGCAATACCAGTCTTACTTCGTTGCTTGTACTTCGAGTGGAACGACGCTGCTAGCGTGACACCCTTTCGGACCTTTCTCAATCTCATACGTGACTTGTTGGCCCGCTTTCAGTGTACGATAACCGTCCATCTGAATCGTTGAGTAGTGGGCGAAGATGTCGCCTTCCTCTTGATCTGAACAGATAAAACCAAATCCTTTGGCGTTATTGAACCACTTTACTGTACCTGTAGCCATGCTATACATCCCTCATGCATTTTGTTACTGATGTTGTTAGCCAATCTTTAGCCTGTGTAACAGACTGATGGCAAATTTGCTTTTAAGCTAAATTTAAGAATTTCGTGTGATGGATTTTTGGCAGTTAAACTTTTTTGCAAGTTTCGCGTTTTGCGAAGCGAAGCACTAAGTGAAGAAAAATTCATCAACACCAACCAATGTAGTCAATGATTTTGGCTAGTCAATAGTAAAAATGTATTAATAACAACATAATCGCAAACAGATCACTTTTGGGTTTAACATTTTTGCAAAAGTTTCTTTGTTGAGTGATTGAGCTTTTCCCTAAAATGAGTTGACGTCTGATGGCAAAAGCATCAAACAGTTGCAGATAAATAGCCTTGTCTCATCTTTTTATTTGCAGCCTGCTGTGGCGTGAATTAGTCTCTAAGTAAGGGAAATTACACGCGAAGGCTAACTGACTACACCGAGCTTGGTGCTTATGGTAAAGTGTTTGCAGGTATCTGACTCTTTGTTGAAAGTCCCAAGTGTTTAATAGAAGCCATGAGTAAAAATTTTGAATGGATCACTCCAGATTCGGATTTACTGGAGAAAGAAATAACCCAGATTCAACCGCCCAAGAAGTACAACGTGGTGCTAAACAACGATGATTACACCCCGATGGATTTCGTGATTGATGTTCTTGAGCGTTTTTTTTCGCATGATTTAGATAAAGCTACGCAGATCATGTTGAAAGTTCACTACGAAGGGAAAGCAATTTGTGGCACGTATAGTGCAGAGATTGCTGAAACGAAAGTAGCGCAGGTAACGATGTATTCAAGGGAAAATGAACATCCGTTGCTGTGTACGATGGAGCAAGCGTAAAGATAAGACTTGCTCGAGCAACCAAGTTGTTCTCACAGGAGGTACTTATGCTTAATAAAGAATTAGAGTCGAGCCTGAATGGCGCTTTCGCTCGTGCTCGTGACAAACGACATGAGTTCATGACTGTTGAACACCTCCTACTCGCATTGTTGGAAAACAATGCTGCGAAGGAAGCTCTTTTGGCGTGCAAAGCCGATCTCAATGCTCTGCGATATGAACTGGATGTGTTCATTGATCAGACAACTCCTCTTATTCCAGACAATGATGAAACTCGAGAAACTCAACCTACATTGAGCTTTCAGCGAGTGCTTCAACGAGCTGTGTTTCATGTTCAGTCTTCCGGTCGCAGTGAAGTAACTGGCGCAAATGTGCTGGTTGCTATCTTTAGTGAACAAGAATCGCACGCGGCTTATCTATTGAAGAAAAATGATATTTCACGATTGGATATCGTGAATTACATTTCTCACGGTATCACGAAAGCATCTGGCGCGAGTGATGACTCTTCTTCGTCAGATTCCTTCGGCAGCGATGCGAGTAGTGAAGAGAATAGCTCAGAAGAACGCTTAGAAAGTTTTGCTACCAACCTCAATCAAGTTGCGAAAGATGGCCATATTGACCCTCTCATTGGCCGAGATAAAGAGTTGGAACGTACGATCCAAGTACTTTGTCGTCGCCGCAAAAACAACCCACTTCTCGTTGGTGAAGCGGGGGTTGGTAAGACAGCCATTGCAGAAGGATTGGCGTGGAGAATTGTCGAGGGCTCGGTACCAGACGTTATTAAAGACAGCGTCATCTATTCCCTAGATATTGGCTCATTGCTGGCGGGAACCAAATACCGTGGCGATTTCGAGAAGCGTTTTAAGACCATTCTTAAGCAATTAGAGAAAGAAAAAGACGCCATCTTATTTATTGATGAAATTCACACCATCATTGGTGCTGGCGCGGCTTCTGGTGGCCAGGTTGATGCCGCAAACTTGATTAAACCGTTATTAAGTGGCGGAAAGCTACGCTGTATCGGTTCTACTACCTATCAAGAATACAGCAACATTTTTGAGAAAGAGCGTGCTTTGTCGCGCCGTTTCCAAAAAATCGACGTTGTAGAGCCTTCGCTAGATGATACAACGAAGATTTTGATGGGGTTGAAATCTAAATACGAAGCGCACCATGATGTCCGCTATACCAACAAAGCGCTGAGAGCTGCGGTTGAACTCTCTGCGAAGTACATTAATGAACGTCATTTGCCGGATAAAGCGATCGACGTGATTGATGAAGCGGGTGCACGTAGTCGCCTGACGCCAGCGAGTCGTCGTAAGAAAACGGTTGGTGTGGCAGATATTGAAGCCATGGTAGCTAAAATGGCTCGTATCCCAGAAAAATCGGTATCCTCTTCGGATAAAGATATTCTCAAGAGCCTTGATGACAAGATGAAAATGTTGGTGTTTGGGCAAGATGCGGCGATTGACGTACTTTGTGAAGCCATCAAGCTCAGCCGTGCGGGATTAGGCGCAGAAAACAAACCTGTGGGCTCTTTCTTGTTTGCTGGCCCTACTGGTGTTGGTAAAACTGAGGTCACCGTTCAGCTGTCGAAGCTACTTGGGATTGAGTTATTACGCTTTGATATGTCCGAGTATGGTGAGAGACATTCAGTGAGCCGTTTGATTGGTGCGCCTCCAGGTTATGTTGGCTACGATCAAGGTGGTTTGCTCACGGATGCGGTGATCAAACATCCTCATGCCGTTGTGCTGCTGGATGAAATTGAAAAAGCGCACCCAGATATCTTCAACCTACTGTTGCAGGTGATGGATAACGGCACGCTTACCGATAACAATGGTCGTAAAGCGGATTTCCGTAATGTCATCTTAGTCATGACCACCAATGCTGGTGTCGCAGAGACTGAGAAGAAATCGATTGGTTTGATTCAGCAGGATCATAGCCATGATGCGATGGCGGAAATTAAGAAAGTCTTCACTCCAGAGTTTCGCAATCGTCTCGATAACATCATTTGGTTTAATAGCCTTAATGAAGCGATTATTCATCAGGTGGTGGACAAGTTTATCGTTGAGCTACAAGTGCAGTTGGACGCGCGTGGCGTTTCTTTGGAAGTGTCTGAAGATGCTCGTCACTGGTTGGCAAACAAAGGTTACGATAAAGCTATGGGTGCCCGACCAATGAGCCGAGTTATTCAAGATAAACTGAAAAAACCGTTGGCAAATGAACTGCTGTTTGGTTCGTTAATTGATGGCGGTACGGTGAAAGTAACGTTAGAGAAAGATGATTTGAATTTTGAGTATCTGACAACGCGTGAAGAAGCGGTTCATTAAAAGTAAATAATAAAGCGAGCTAAGGCTCGCTTTATTATTGATAGCTTACAAAAGCGCGCGACTTAGGTGCTTCTGTAAGCGACATGATTCTAGTCAAACAAAAAGCGGAGCATAGCGCTCCGCTTTTTGTTTGACTGCGATAATCAGAGATTAACGAGCACGGAAGACGATGCGGCCTTTCGATAGGTCGTATGGAGTCATCTCTACAGTTACTTTGTCACCCGTTAGAATACGGATGTAGTTTTTACGCATTTTGCCTGAAATGTGCGCAGTTACAACGTGGCCGTTTTCAAGCTCAACGCGGAACATAGTGTTTGGTAGAGTATCAAGAACAGTGCCTTGCATCTCAATTACGTCTTCTTTAGCCATTTAATCCTCTTAGAAACTTGGCGAATCTTGACGGTTACATAAGCCGTCAAAATGTAAAAAAGTAAAGTTGGGGCGTATTCTACCCTTGCCAACGCTGATTTACTAGTTTTTGGTGGCGATGAAAGCGAACTTTATAGTTCATCGCTGGGCACTCGTCAATCTGATAGCCCAAATAGAGCCACTGCTTTTTCTCTTCTTGACAGAATTCCAATTGAAATAACACGGCCAGTGTCCCCAAAGATAGCTCATGTTCTGGTTCGAAAAAGGTGTAAAAAGCACTGGCGCAATGATCCATGATGTCTGTCACTGCGACAGCGATTAAGCGTTGTCCTTCATAAATGTGGAGAAACTGCGTGGTTAGCCATTGATTACGAGAAAAGTGAGCAAAGTCATCTTTTTTCGGGGGATACATGGTTCCGTTACGATGTCGAGCAACAATGTATCGACTGTAGAGATCGAACCAGTTTTCATCCATATTCCGCTTCATCGACCAGCTAAGGGAGCGTGCTTTGGCCAGCAAACGCTTTTGGCTGCGTGAAAGTTCAATGTCGGGTACTGATATGCGAATGGGTTGGCATGAGTGGCAGCTATCGCAATGAGGCTTGTATATGGTATTGCCACTGCGACGAAATCCATTGGCTAACAGAACTTCATAATTGTCAGCCGTGTGCATATCCGCCTCAAGTGCCACAGCGACTCGTTCTTTTCTCTCGGGCAAATAACTGCAAGGGTGATTGTCTGTGAGCCCTATTTTAATTTGATGGATATCTGAACTCATGCATTGTGCCTCTTCAACCATTGGGGTGAGAAACAACCCGACGTTACTCTCTGTTGTTTTAAGCATAGCAGCCGTTGGAGAAATTCCTCTCTCGGCAACGTAAAAGCCCCCAATGAGTGCAAATGAGAATTCATCACCTGGCAATCGATCAGCTTGCCACCATGCTCGCTGAAATGACGGCAAAAATACCATAATGCAACTTTAGATGCGTTGGTTTCGAGGCTAAACATCGATTCGCCACAAAACAATTCTCCTATGCTAAGGCCATAGAAACCGCCAATGAGTCTTTGATCTTGCCAAACCTCAACCGAGTGACAGACACCTTGCAAAGCTAATGAGGTGTAGGCCGCTTGCATCTCATCATTTAACCAAGTTTCTTCCGCTGGTCGTGTGTTGCCACATAGCTTAATGACTTCTGGCGTCGCATGATTAATGCTGACTTGGTATTGAGCCTTTCTCTGGAACTTTTTAAGGCTTTTAGCGGGTAAGAAGGTGTTTGGATCAAAAACGGCTCGCGTTGATGGACTCCACCACAAAATCGGCTCTCCCGGCCCGTACCACGGGAAAATACCATGGTGATATGCTGCGATCAGTCTTTCTGGAGTGAGGTCACCACCAAAGGCCAATAAGCCATTTGGATCGGCTAATGCCTTTTCTGCAGGAGGAAAGTCTAAACTTTTACTATCAAGTTCTGTCAGATAGATCGCCATGTGAGAATATCTATAGTCCGGTTTGAGGAGATGTTTATGAAAAAATGGTTGTATTGCCTGCTGTTTATGTCGTTTCTCGTGCACGCAAACTATGAGAGGAATGTAGCAAAGCCAGTGAATAAAGTCATTTATGGCGAAGTGGAATCGGTTCGATACATTTCTCAACAGGAGATTATGCGATCTCAAGCCGAAGGATGGAAAACATTACTTGGTGCCACGATAGGTGGTTTAGTTGGAAATCAGTTTGGAGGAGGGACAGGAAAAGAGGTCGCAACAGCCATTGGCGCAGTAGCGGGCGCTGTCATAGTACAAAACCAAGGTCAAAGTGAATACCGCATTGAATATCAACTGGTTGAACTGTTGATTGAGACTGAAAAAGGGCAGTTGATTAATGTTATTCAGGATGTTGATAAGAATATGTTATTCAACCGTGCGGATAAGGTTCGGATACTTTATTTTGATGATGGAGTTAGGGTTGATTTAGCACTTTAGATTTGAGTAATTATTCACTCATTTACACTGGTTTTATCGGTTCTTTTTCGTTAGTCTGAAGTCACGAAGAATAAGTTGAAGTCCCCATTTTAAGGAAAACGGGACTCAAGGATTAACTCAATTAATGGAAAGCCTTACGTTACAACCGATTAAAAAAGTCAATGGTGAAGTGAACCTGCCTGGTTCAAAAAGTGTTTCTAACCGCGCCCTGTTATTGGCTGCCCTTGCTAAAGGCACAACTCGACTCACTAACTTGTTAGATAGTGATGATATCCGTCATATGCTGAATGCGCTAACGAAGCTTGGCGTGCATTATGAGCTCTCTGCCGACAAAACCGTTTGTGTTGTGGAAGGCTTAGGCCGTCCGTTTACAGCAACTGAGGCTCAGGAGCTGTTTTTAGGCAACGCCGGTACAGCGATGCGCCCACTTGCCGCAGCGCTTTGTTTGGGCAAAGGGGAGTTTGTACTGACGGGCGAACCTAGAATGAAAGAGCGCCCTATTGGGCACTTAGTGGATGCCTTAAGAGAAGCGGGTGCTCAAATCGAGTATCTTGAAAACGAAAACTACCCACCGTTGAAAATCAACGCAACAGGCTTACAGGCGGGAACTGTCAATATTGACGGCTCTATTTCTAGCCAATTCTTGACTGCATTTTTGATGGCGGCGCCGTTAGCACAAGGTGAAGTGAAAATTCATATTGTCGGTGAACTCGTTTCAAAACCTTACATCGATATTACACTGCACATCATGAAGCAATTTGGTGTGGATGTGGTCAACAATGCCTACCAAGAATTTATTATTCCAGCGGGTCAAAGTTATGTTTCGCCTGGGCAATTCTTGGTGGAAGGTGATGCCTCGTCTGCGTCTTACTTTCTTGCTGCTGCCGCAATTAAAGGTGGCGAGATCAAGGTAACAGGAATCGGCAAAAATAGTATTCAGGGAGACATCCATTTTGCTGATGCTCTTGAGAAAATGGGGGCCGAAATTGAGTGGGGAGAAGACTACGTCATCTCTCGCGTTGGTCGCCTAAAAGGCATCGACATGGATTACAACCATATCCCTGACGCGGCAATGACCATTGCTACCACGGCTCTTTTTGCCCAAGGCACAACAGCCATTCGCAACGTGTACAACTGGCGTGTGAAAGAAACCGATCGATTATCTGCAATGGCAACGGAGTTACGTAAAGTGGGCGCGGAAGTGGAAGAGGGTGAGGATTATCTGATCGTTAATCCGCCACAACAACTCACGCATGCCGCCATTGACACTTATGATGATCATCGTATCGCGATGTGTTTTTCCTTGGTAGCGCTGAGCGACACTCCTGTGACGATTAACGATCCGAAGTGCACGTCAAAAACATTTCCGGATTACTTTGACAAGCTGGCTTCACTGAGTGAGTTAGCGTAAGAATAAAAGCCTTGGTGAAATGCCAAGGCTTTCTTTTCTCCGTTCAACGTGAAGTTCTTGCGGTGTTGGCTACGCACGCTTGTTGGAACGTTAGTCAGAGTTGGTACATAGTAAATCTATGCTGATGGAGATTTACTCGCTTGCCGGCTAACTTCAACGCCAACTCGTTTATGGAAATGTTGGCGTATCAGTGGGGAGATTATTTGTTGAGAGTAAACTCTTTCGACAAATGGTGTGCGAGATACTTAAACATGTTGAAAACCGACGTGGTATTGGCTGTTGGTAGTCCGTCATGGTCTAAGAAATATTCACCTTTAAACACCAGTACGCCATCTTTTTCGTCGACGCTGGTTGCTCTCATTCCCTCTATGTAATCGTCATGCTCTTGGATGATGTGGTTGGCAATTAATAGCAGTTCAAATTCAGAAATGGATTTCTTATCACTCATTTTCTTAGTGCCTTTACTATGATTTACGAGCGATAGTCTAGAGTCTTGACGGGCGAATTCAATCGCTATTAAAGAATTCGAGACAAAAAGCAGACGGTTGCTTGATGCTGATCAGTAAACGTTTTGTGACATGCAACAGAAAAATTAGGTTTTTATTAGCAACAAAATTCATCCGTTGCTTAGTATACGGCGGTCTACAGTTTCCGCATTTTGTCGACATGAGCAAAAATCGTTGTCTATTGTTTAGCGATGAATTGTCGAGCAAACAAATTCGAAATGTAAAAAAGCAGTTGATCTTCTTTTCATCTCGCACAATAGTAAAAAAAGAAGCAATGAAATAGTACAACGTACCGATTACTTTTCTCGTGAAAACGAAAAGTAATGTGATCATTTTTTAAGGACGTTAGAGTCAATATGGGTAAATCGCTCGTTATAGTGGAGTCGCCAGCTAAGGCTAAAACGATCAATAAGTATCTTGGAAAAGACTTTGTGGTTAAGTCGAGTGTTGGCCATGTACGCGACTTGCCTACAGCAGGTCAGAGTACAGGCGAAAAAGCGGCTGCCATTTCTACTAAGGGTATGAGCGTAGAAGAAAAGGCTCGTATCAAGCAAGAGAAAGATCGTAATGCACTGATCAAGAAAATGGGTATAGACCCATATCATGATTGGGCTGCAAATTATCAAATTCTGCCAGGCAAAGAAAAAGTTGTCAGCGAATTACAAAAGCTAGCTAAAGACGCAGATTTTGTTTATCTCGCAACCGATTTGGACCGCGAGGGGGAAGCTATTGCGTGGCACCTTCGTGAGATCATCGGTGGCGATGAAACACGCTATAAACGAGTCGTTTTTAACGAAATTACTAAGAATGCGATTCAGCAAGCATTCCAAAAACCTGGCCATCTCAATATGGATGGGGTTAACGCACAACAAGCGCGTCGATTTATGGACCGCGTTGTGGGCTTTATGGTGTCCCCATTACTGTGGAAGAAAGTGGCTCGCGGCTTGTCTGCAGGTCGTGTGCAGTCGGTCGCTGTGAAGCTTTTGGTAGAACGTGAACGAGAGATCAAAGCGTTTGTACCAGAAGAATTTTGGGACATTCACGCCAACACACTGACGCAAGAAACGATGCCATTTAAGCTTTTGGTTGCTCAAAAGTCTGGTGATGCTTTCCGCCCAGTCAATGAAGCGGAAACCAAAGCAGCACTGGCGGTTCTGCAAAAAGCACAGTTTGAAGTTTGTAAGCGTGAAGACCGTCCTACTAAGAGCAAACCTTCAGCACCGTTCATTACCTCAACGCTACAGCAAGCTGCCAGTACACGTTTAGGTTACGGCGTTAAGAAAACCATGATGTTGGCTCAGCGTCTGTACGAAGCCGGTTACATCACCTATATGCGTACTGACTCGACCAACTTAAGCCAAGAAGCGGTAGAAGCAGTTCGTGGGTACATCAGTGATGAATTTGGCTCTCGCTACTTGCCAAAAGCACCATTGGTTTATGGTAGCAAGCAAGGGGCACAAGAAGCACACGAAGCGATTCGTCCTTCAGATGTCAACGTCAAAGCAGATGCTCTAGAGGGTGTTGACGCTGACGCACACAAACTTTATGCCTTGATTTGGAATCAGTTTGTCGCCTGTCAAATGACTGAAGCTGAGTACGACTCAACGACGGTGAGCGTTAAAGCCGCAGAATATACCTTGAAAGCAAAAGGTCGCATTCTGAAATTTGATGGTTGGACTCGCGTGCAGCGCCCACTGGGCAAAAATGAAGATACGATCCTTCCAGCGGTTCAAGTGGGCGATAAGCTAAACCTTGAGTCCTTAGAGCCGAAACAGCACTTTACCAAGCCGCCGGCTCGTTTTACCGAAGCCGCTTTGGTTAAAGAGTTAGAGAAGCGCGGCATTGGTCGTCCTTCAACTTATGCCTCCATTATCTCGACTATTCAAGACCGTGGTTACGTAAAAGTGGACCAGCGTCGTTTCTACGCCGAGAAAATGGGTGAAATCGTGACTGACCGTCTTGATGACAGTTTCAACGATCTGATGAACTACGACTTTACTGCTCGTATGGAAGAGAAGCTGGATAAAATCGCCGAAGGCGATGTTAACTGGAAAGACGTTCTGAATCAGTTCTTTGCAGACTTCACCACAGATCTTGGCCGCGCCGAAGAAGACGAAGCACATGGCGGTATGAAGCCAAATCATATTGTTATGACGGATATTCAATGTCCGACCTGTTCGCGTCCAATGGGCATTCGTACTGCGTCTACTGGGGTTTTCCTTGGCTGTTCTGGTTACGCATTGCCAGTGAAAGAACGTTGTAAGACGACCATTAATCTTGGTGATGAAGAAGGCATCATCAACGTTCTTGAAGAAGACGTTGAAACTGCTGCGCTTCGAGCAAAGAAACGTTGTCCTATCTGTGAAACCGCGATGGATGCATACCTGATCGATGATAAACGCAAGATGCACGTATGTGGTAACAATCCAAACTGTGAAGGTTACTTAGTCGAGCATGGTGAGTTTAAAGTCAAAGGTTATGACGGCCCTGTGGTTGAGTGTGACAAGTGTGGCAGTGACATGGTGCTCAAAAACGGTCGCTTTGGTAAATACATGGATTGCACAAGTGAGACCTGCAAGAACACGCGTAAGATCCTGAAAAACGGTGAAGTAGCGCCACCAAAAGAAGATCCTGTGCATTTCCCTGAATTGCCATGCAGCAACTCAGATGCGTACTTTGTGCTTCGTGATGGTGCCGCTGGCTTATTCCTTGCCGCGAGTAATTTCCCGAAATCTAGAGAAACGCGTGTGCCGTTGGTTTCTGAGCTGGCTCGATTTGCTGAGCGTCTGCCAGAGAAATACAAACACCTTGCACAAGCGCCGACGCAAGATCCTGATGGGGTCGAGGCGGTTGTTCGTTTTAGCCGCAAAACCAAAGAAAACTATGTACGCACTGAAGTCGATGGAAAACCGACCGGTTGGACAGCGCTCTATGTTGATGGTAAATGGGAAGTGACGGATAAGCGCAAAAACGCGAAATAACCGAGTTTGATGAAGCAGCCAACATTGGCTGCTTTTTTTATCTCTATCACTCACCAATTGGCTCTGCTTGTCTCCCATGACGAGTGCTGGTGACACAGGCGATATCTATGAGATCTCTTTGTCATCGCTCTTTCATATGTCTGACTTATTCTGTTCACATGCGCTTAAGAATGTGCGTGTCGGAAATGTGTAACGCAGCTGTTCGGGATATGTAAATAAACACCTGTTTGAGTGTGACTTAGGTAACGACTTCCCAACGCAACAAATGCATGCAGCACACAATACCCTATTTGAAATTGTAATTTGTTGGAAGTGCGATAACTTATACGAAACTTGTGCAATATTAATGTAATGCCTTGATCAACAATGATTCGGCTTAAAGAATTCAAGGTTTTGCACAAGGGATAACAATTTGAGCTCAGTGTCCCCCCACATAGTGAACTCACTGAGTCTTCTAGCTATAACGAAATGGAGAACAACGAATGGCTGGTGTTTTGGGAATGATTCTTGCTGGCGGTGAAGGTTCAAGGCTACGTCCTTTGACGGAATCTCGTAGTAAACCTGCGGTGCCTTTCGGCGGTAGTTACCGCTTAATCGACTTCGCGTTAAACAACTTTGTGAATGCTGACTTGATGCGTATTTACGTATTAACGCAGTTTAAATCTCAATCTCTGTTCCATCATATGAAAAAAGGGTGGAACATCAACGGTATTACTGATCGTTTTATTGATCCCATTCCCGCACAGATGCGCACTGGCAAACGTTGGTATGAAGGTACTGCCGACGCTATCTACCAAAACCTACGTTTTATGGAGCTGTCTGAACCAGAACAAGTGTGTATCTTTGGTTCGGATCATATTTACAAGATGGACATTAAGCAGATGCTTAGTTTCCACAAAGAGAAACAGGCCGCATTAACCGTTTCTGCTTTAAGAATGCCATTATCAGAAGCGTCGCAGTTTGGTGTGATTGAAGTCGATGCAGAAGGGCGTATGGTGGGCTTTGAAGAGAAGCCTAAAGCGCCAAAATCGATTCCGGGTGATCCAGACTTTGCCTTGGTTTCAATGGGTAACTATATCTTTGAAGCGGATGTATTGTTTGCCGAGCTGATCGAAGATGCGGACAATGAAAATTCATCTCACGATTTTGGTAAGGATATTATTCCAAAAATGTTCCCACGTGGTGATGTGTTTGTTTATGACTTTAGTCTGAACCGCATTTCTGGAGAAAAAGAGCAAGTCTATTGGCGTGATGTCGGCACGATAGATGCGTACTGGCAGGCGCATATGGATCTGCTGAAGAAAGATGCACCTTTCTCGCTATACAACCGCAAATGGCCGCTGCACACCTATCAGCCTCCGTTGCCTCCAGCGACGTTTACCGACTCAGATAACGGGCGTGTACAGATTATTGATAGCCTAGTCTGCAATGGCAGCTACGTACGTGGTTCACGTATCGAAAAGTCTGTGCTAGGTTTCCGTAGTAATATCGCATCAGCCTGCGATATTAGCGAGTCTATTTTATTGGGTGATGTCAAAGTTGGGGAAGGCTGCGTGTTACGCCGTGTTATTGTTGACAAGGACGTAGATATCGCGCCTGGAACGCAAATTGGTGTGAATTTGCAGGAAGATAAGAAAATCTTCCATGTCTCTGATGACGGTATCGTTGTTATTCCAAAAGGAGCAAGAGTTGGCTACTAACCCTTTGTCGATTCTGTTTGTAGCATCGGAAGTCGAAGGTTTGATCAAAAGTGGTGGCTTGGCGGATGTTGCCAAGGCACTGCCTGAAGCTTTAGTGAACCTTCAGCATGATGCGAGAATTGCCATTCCGGCTTATACCGCAATTCCAGATGTGTGTGATGATGAAGTCATCCTCGATACACATCTAGAAACCTGGCCACATACTCATTATCAAGTCAAAAAACGTTTCTTAGGTGACAATCCTGTCTACTTAATTGCGTGTGGGCATTATTTTGACCGTCCGTCGATGTACGCTGAGAATAATCAGGCGTATACCGATAACGGTGAGCGCTTTGCTTTTTTTAGTGCTGCTTGTTTGGATATGTTACCAAAGATTGGTTTCCAGCCTGACATCGTGCATGCCAATGATTGGCATACAGGCTTAGTGCCATTTTTGCTTAAGCACCGTTACGGTCAAGATCCGTTTTTTGCACAAACAAAGAGTATTTTGTCTATCCATAATGCGGTCTTTAAAGGTGTCTTTCACTATGATGAGATGCAATGTTTGCCTGAATTTCATTGCCGAAATGTACCCGATGCTGCTGTCAGCTCTACGCATATGACGATGCTGAAAGCTGGGGTTATGAATGCGGATAAAATCAACGCAGTGAGCCCAACTTATGCAGAGGAACTGAAAACTGAACTTGGCAGTCACGGAATGGCTTGGGAGTTTCAGCAACGCGCGGGTGATCTCGTCGGGATTCTAAACGGCTGCGATTATTCTGCATGGCATCCAGATACTGACAGCTATTTACCCATCAACTACAAAGCAACTAAGCAGAGCATGGTGAGAGGGAAAAATGGCTGTAAACGTGCGCTTCAAGAGCAAGTCGGCCTACCTATAAAGGACGTCGCTATGTTTGGTATGGTGTGTCGCTTGACGCATCAGAAAGGGGTGCATTACCTATTGCCAGTATTAACTGAGTTCCTGAAGTTGGATGTTCAGTTGGTTTTGGTTGGGACCGGTGATCCGTTGCTTGCTGCGCAATTACGTGATGTTGCAGCACAGTTTGGTGAAAAGTTTGTCTTTGTTGAAGCTTATAACAATCAACTCGCACACTTAGTTGAAGCTGCATCCGATTTCTTTTTAATGCCTTCAGAGTTTGAGCCTTGTGGCTTAAACCAAATCTATAGCATGGCGTATGGCTCCTTGCCGATCGTGAGAGGCGTTGGGGGTCTAAAAGACAGTGTATGTGATTACGATGTGAATCCAGAGACTGCGACAGGATTTGTGTTCTATGAGCCCACAGCGCAAGCGTTGTTGATTACCATGCAAAGAGCGTTGTTACTGTATGCACAGAACCTAACAGAGCTTCGACGAGTTCAGCTGTACGCGATGGAACGAGATTTTTGCTGGAGCAAGGCAGCAGAGCAATATGTGGAGTTGTATCGTTCTGCGCTAAAATAGAGTAAAAGTTCTGAAATATGAATGGAAAGGCACTGATTATGGTGCCTTTTTACGTTTTTTAACCGAACTCAAATAGAATTTGAATTGATATGTGGTAGGATTCTTGCCTCCCATTCTTACTATGGTGATTCATTAACTATCCTTGTGGCTGAAGTCCCCATTTCGATTGGATTGTTCTTTGATACATCACCATTGCAAGTGGGTCAGCTATACTGTTTAAACCTTTTAGTTTTCTCTTTTTTTGGCGTTGTTTTATGGCTCAAGCGTTACTATTTCACAAAACTTATCTCCATCCTACCAGCCAAGAGTGGGTGGTTTTTGTGCATGGTGCGGGTGGCAGTTCGTCCATCTGGTTTAAGCAAATTAAAGCGTACAAGCAGCATTTCAATTTGTTATTGGTTGACTTACGTGGGCACGGTAAATCCAATCAACTATTAAAAGAGTTGATCAGTAACCGCTATACCTTTGGGGCGGTGACGCAAGATATCCTTAAGGTGCTTGATCATCTTAAAATTCACTCCGCACATTTCGTTGGGATGTCTCTAGGGACGATCATTGTCCGAAATCTAGCGGAACTGGCGGGGGAAAGGGTTAAATCCATGGTGCTTGGTGGTGCGGTAACGCGTCTCGATGCGCGCTCTCGTATCTTGGTCTCTCTAGGTAACTTTGGCAAGCATGTGCTGCCCTATATGTGGTTGTACAAGCTGTTTGCCTACATTGTGATGCCGCAAAAAAATCAGCAGGAATCACGTCATCTCTTTATCCGTGAAGCGAAGAAGCTGTGTCAAAAAGAGTTTAAGCGCTGGTTTATACTCGCGGCAGAGGTCAATCCATTGATGCGTTATTTCAAAGAGCGTGAATTGCCAATCCCAACGCTATATTTGATGGGAGAGCGTGATTATATGTTTATTAAACCCGTCAAAGAGATGGTTGCGGCTCACACCCAGAGTGAGTTGCTAGAGATAAAAAACTGTGGCCATGTGTGCAATGTGGAAAAGCCCGACGAGTTTAACCAGCATTCGATCGATTTTATCCAACGCCAAATCTAATAAAACAAGAGGAAGGCTAGTGCCTTCCTCTGTCAATTGTGCTCATTACTCAAGCACTTGCCCACAATACCAGCAAGCTCCAAATTGACCTTCTATTTCTTCTCCGCACTGTGGGCATTGCCAATTTTGATGTGCTACTTGCTGCTCACGATAGCTGTCTAATATCGCTTTAGCAAAATCGACTTTCTCAGGTTCTAATAGCCAAATGTATGGATTGGTATCCTCAGTTGCTGGTAACTCACCTCTCAAGCCAAATAAACCCTCACCTCGAACCTCACATTGTACCGCTTCATTCATCAGTAACTGGCACACGATATGCGCTTCTATAGGAGTGTTGGCGGTGAATATCTTCATAAGTGAATTCCTTTTATGAAGAGAGTTGAGGTCTAAATTTACTCATGATCCATTTTACAGCGATAGGAAAGACACCCAGTAACGCAAATGAGGCTAATACTGTTGGTGAAAGTATCCCCGACAACGAGTTGATGTCGGCCAATTGTGTCCCCGCATTTAGGTAAACAGCCGTGCCAGGTAGCATGCCGATCTGGCTAGTAAGATAGTAACGACCAATGGAAATTGGTGTTAAACCCATCAGCAAGTTAATAAGGAAAAATGGGAAGACTGGGATCAGGCGTAACGAAAATAGATAAAAGGCGCCATCCTTTTCAACGCCTTGGTTGATCGCGCTAAGTTTGTCTCCAAAACGTGCCTGCACCCAATCTTTTAGTAGGTAGCGACTACTCAAAAATGCGATGGTTGCTCCAATGGTGCTGGCAAATGAGACAAGCAGTAGGCTATACCAAAAACCAAACAGAGCAGCGCCCAATAGTGTGACGACGGTTGCTCCTGGTACTGAAAAGGCGGTAAGACCAACGTAAATGACAAAATAGCTTATTGAAGCAAACAGAAAGTTTTCTTCAATAAAACTGTTCAGGGCAAGTTGTTGTGCTTTAGCGTTGTCGAGTGTGAGGTATTGACTAAAATTAACCGCCAATAAAATAATGGTCGCGATAAGCAAGATTCCGAATACGAGTTTTTTGTTCATTCAATTTTTCTCCAGATAGCTTGGTTATCAGACCTGATTGAGACAGAAAATCTTTCAAACGATATAAAAAAACCACATCATTTTGATGTGGTTTTAATCTATAAGAAATAATAAACGTGCTTGTCTACAAAGACAATTTATTCACTAATTCGTCTCGACGTTGCTGAGGAATCACACTCCAGTGCGTACCATTGATGGCTCCCTCTAACGCCCAAAGCAGCTCTAAGCTCACGGCACCACTGTGGGTGTTTTTAATCGCTTCGTATGCACGAACCGCGCCTTGAGACTCCAACTGCTCGACTGTTTCTATTCCCGCCTTTTTAAGCATTCGTTCGGTGGCTAAACGCAGGTTAGGCAGGTCTTTTAATCGTTCAGGTTTTGCTGTTGCTTGCTGTTGTTTATCGTTATTAGCACTGGCCAATGCACGTTTGGCTACGTTGAGTAGTGCATTTTGGTCTTGCCATAGCGCGTCTGAAATCGCGTAGTACTTAGTGACAACAGGGAAACCACGCTTAGTATAAACGTATGGTTTGAGTCCTTGCTTTTCAAAAAGTAATGTTGATTTTTGATCTGCGCGAATATGAAGCTGGTCTTTCACCACAAGTGCGAACATGGTCTCATCTGCAAAAAGGCCGAATCCGCCAAACATTGAGCGAGATTTTATCGCACCAAGTTGCTCAAAAAGCTTCATTGAATCTTTGAGTATCGGTTTATCCATGATGTGTTATCTCGGTGTAATTACTATTACGCCACCAAATCAGGTCCGAGAGATTAGCAAACCAATGCAAATACAATGTCATTAATGGGTAAACTTGTTGTTATGCATTTTTGCCATCGGTAACCCCGCTACCTACCAAAAAACGTCTGGTTTAGGCCGGAGGCTTTGCGTCCCACTTTTTCAAATGGTTTGCCCTGTGCGTGACTCTAGAAGGATACGATTTCTATTGAAGTAACATCACATTTTCAAATAAAAAATGTGACATTGGTTCAGATAATAGTTGCAGTTAAGTGAATGAATGCTCGATTTTAAGAACTTAACAGAATTTGACTTAACAAATCACTTACTAAGAATGAAAAAAAAGCATCCAGATTTGGATGCTTTAGAATATTAGTCTTAACTAATTGATTTTTTTGACGGTATCACGAACCACTAACTCGGGATGCATTTCAAACACGCGTTTGTCATGCTCTTTGTCCTTAATGCGTTCGAGAAGGATCTCAAATGCATTTTTACCAACACGGCGTTTTGGCTGGTGGATGGTTGTTAGCGGTGGTGAGAAGTATTCCGCCAACTCAATATTATCGTAGCCGATAACAGAGATGTCTTCAGGAATGCGAAGGCCTAACTGCTGAAGGCGGCTCATCAAACCCAGTGCCATGGTGTCGTTGAAGCAGAAGACCGCAGTTGGGCGATCTTGCCATGACGCGATCTTGTCAGCAGCCATCACAGCCGTGTCACATTCAAAGTTTCCTTCAAGGATCCACTCGTTGTTAACGGTAATATTGGCTTCCTTCATCGCACGTTTAAAGCCTTGGATGCGCTCTTGGCACGCGGCTTTTTCAAAGTGGCCACTCAAACACGCGATTTTTGTATGGCCGTTATCAATCAGGTACTTAGTGGCCAAGTAGCCACCTTCTTCTGAGTTATCGATAATTTTATCGGCTTGTGAGCTGATTGGACCCCAGTCCATAATCACTTTAGGAATATCTGCATGCTTATCAAGCATTTCTCGGAGCTCTTCGGTGAGGTCAGAACACATCACCAAAATGCCATCTACGCGCTTTTCCGCAAGCATACGAATGTAGTCACGTTGCTTCTCGTAGATACCGCCCGTATTACAAAGAATTAGCGTATAGCCTTGGCGGTAACAGTAGCTTTCTACGCCATCAATTACTTCAGAAAAGAACAAATTGGTCGACTGTGTGACCAGCATACCAATAGTACGAGTGGTGTTGCACTTTAGGCTACGCGCTACTGCGCTCGGTGCGTAGTTGAGCTCGTCAACCGCTTTCATGACTTTTTCTTGAGTGGCTTCTGCAACAAAACGCGTTTTGTTGATTACGTGCGACACTGTGGTCGTGGATACTCCAGCGAGACGCGCGACATCTTTAATTGTGGCCATAGGTATTGTCCTGTCTAAGGTTGCATTTTGAATCTACGATTCTTTGTTGCAACACAGTTTGCTACCTTTCTCCGAATTCGCTTTGTAAGGAAGACACACTAGAAAAGCAGCAGCTTAGCTTTAAATAAACACAAAAACCGCTGTATTTCAGCGGTTTGCATTAAAATCATATTTTATCGATTGCGGTCTCAATTTTAGACCGAGACGGCAAGAGTGGCAACCTACTCAAACGGCGAATAGTGTATCCGCGTTCACACTTTAGTGGTTAAAGTGTAACCGAGTGTTTGCTCTATTGATAAGGGCGTAATTATTATCCAACTAAATAGTCGCTGTCCAGCATACAAAACGCAACAAGTAGTTTTATTGCACTGTTATAGAAACCAAACTCATCATATTCTGCTGCTCGTTGAGAGAAGCTAGGTAACCAAGAGAGCAACATTTCTTGAATAAATGCGTTTTGCTCAATGAAGGCTTCTTCCATGTGGCGATCTTGTTCAAGCTCATTTGAGCGAATGATAAGGTTGCCAAGAAAGTCGAGCATGATAGCTAAGTGATCGGCCGGTTCATTCAGTTGTTGATTGACCTGCACACCATGTTTTTTCAGCCAAGTGTCCATTTTTTGTGCTGGTTCGCCATTGAGTAGGCCATCTTTTGTTAGATAAATAGATGCGTATGGAAGTGCGCCGTGTTTTGCGGTTTTCAAAAATAGGTCACAAAAATCTGCCGCTAATTCCAATTGCGCATCTTGACGGTCAACAAGACGATTGAGTGCATCGACGAAGGCGTTAACGGATGGTCTCAGTGCATCGTTTTCAGCCAATCCAGTTAAAAACGCTCTAATTTCCATGCTTTGATATTTATCGAGCTCTTCCTGTGTCAGCTCTTTGGCAAATAAGCTCGAAAGCCACCAATATATTTCCGCACGTTTTTCATTAAAGGCTTTTATCTCTTGCATCATTTATCGCTCCTAAATCAATCTCCTATAAGTGTAACCAAAAAAAATGAATAACAATAACGCCTATTGTTAAGAAAAATATAAATATATTTGAGCTTGTTAATGGCTTGATATTAAGCTTGTTTTGAATCAATAAAAATCAAGATACTTGCATTTCAAACGAAGTATGACTAGAAATGTTACTAGTTATGAATAGAATATCTGCCCGTGTAGACAGAAATGACATGAAGTGGTGTAAATGAGCTATCACGTATTAGTCGTAGAAGATGATGTAGTGACTCGCAGTAAACTTGCGGGTTATTTTCAAAAAGAAGGTTACACAGTAAGTGAAGCGGAAAGTGGTGCCGAGATGCGTCATATTTTGCAAAATAGCTGCGTTGATTTGGTGATGTTAGACATTAACTTACCAGGTGAAGACGGCTTGATGCTGACCCGTGAACTACGCAGCCAATCGGACATTGGCATTATTTTGGTAACCGGACGCACGGATAGCATAGATAAAATTGTTGGTTTGGAGATGGGGGCAGACGACTACGTCACCAAACCATTTGAGTTACGTGAACTGCTGGTTCGAGTGAAAAACTTGTTGTGGCGGATTTCGCTTGCGCGCAGTGGTGGTTCAAAACATCAAGACGCGGAAAACGAAGACCATATTGTCCGTTTTGGTGACTGGACCTTCGATATTCATCGTCGAGCGTTGAGCCACAATGGTGAGCCAGTGAAGTTGACCAAGGCAGAATATGAGCTGCTGGTGGCGCTTTCGTCTTACCCAAATCAGGTACTAAGCCGTGAACGCATTCTCAACATGATCAGCCATCGTGTTGACGCGCCAAACGACAGAACGATTGATGTTTTGATTCGTCGCATGAGAGCAAAAATGGAGTTTGATCCTAAGAACCCACAAATTTTTGTGACCGTACACGGTGAAGGCTACATGTTTGCAGGCGACTAGGCGTGGCTTAGAAAGCCAAAATTAACAAACAAAAAAAGAGCGGATTAAGCTCTTTTTTTGTTTCTGCAGATCATGATTCATCATTTTGATGCGCGATTCTCTGCCATGATTTGTTCGTCAGTAAGAAGCAAATCTCGCATGCCTTGCCATAGCTGGCCGAGGGTTTCGTACCAGTAGCGCTCAGTTTGCTCGAGGTAGATGGCTTTAGGGGCATATCTATCCCAGGCTTGAGAGATGTTCTTTTGCGCAAGGTAGTTTGTTGGCGCAGGTAACGGTGTTATGCCAGCGTCATGAAACTCTTTCATTGCACGTGCCATGTGACTGGCAGAAGTAACCAAAACCAGCTGTTTCTGACGCACAAATGCCGCTGCTTGTCTCGCCTCTTCCCAAGTATCTTTGGCATCTTCAAGAAGAATAATGTCTGATTTCGCGACACCCAAAGCCAAAGCCACGTTTGCCATCATGCGCGCATGGCTGGTTTCTGAGCCGCCCGCATAGCCAGACAGAATCAACTTTGAGCCCGGATACATCTTTAAAATACGAATCCCTTCCGTCAAACGCATCAACGAAGCACGGCTTAACTCAGACGTAGGGGGGATTTGATCATCCACCACATGGCCATTGCCCAATACCATGACGTAATCGACGGTTTGTACTTCGGGTAGAAATACAGAGTATTGCCTTTCTAATGGCATTAATAACTTGCTGGCAACGGGTTGGAAAGAAACCAAGAATATCCCCAAAAAGGAGAATAATATGATGAAACACCCCGTTTTTTGTCTGGTGCTAAACATAATCAGCATCAGACCAGCTAAGCCTATTAAAAGTAGTGCTGGCAAAGGCATTAACAGTGCCGAGAGCACTTTTTTCAGCTCAAACATACAGAAATAGTCCGAAAAAACATCACTTGATAATAAAAATAAGAGAATGCCTCTTTATATCTGCTTTCCTTATGACAGAATAGCAGCACGATTAGATATGATAACTCAAGCTGCTGTGAACCAAGACCGTAATTTCGACGATATTGCCCACAAATTTGCAAAAAATATTTACGGGTCAGACAAAGGCGAGATTCGCCAAGTGATTGTTTGGGAAGATCTTCAACAATTGTTAGCCACCTTTGGCGAGGCCAAACAGCCTCTAACCGTATTGGATGCGGGGGGCGGGTTGGCACAAATGTCACAAAAGCTTGCCAAACTCGGACATCACATTGCCTTATGTGATCTATCTTCTGAAATGCTGCAATTAGCAGAGCAGGATATTGCAAAAAATGGCTTGCTTGAGCAGTATCGGCTGATCCATTCTCCGGTACAGAAGATTGGTGAGCACCTAGCAGAGCCCGTCGATGTGGTGATGTTTCATGCCGTGATGGAATGGTTGGCGGATCCAAAATCCGCGTTGGAAACGGTATTAGAACAAGTCGCACCGGGTGGCGCCGCGTCTATTATGTTCTACAACCACCATGGCTTGGTTTATAAGAATGTGGTTTGTGGCAATATCCCACATATTCTTGAGGGTATGCCTCATCGCAAGCGCTTTAAGCTGCAACCGCAAAAAGGCCTAGAACCTCAATCTGTTTATCAGTGGATTGAAGACGCAGGTTTTGAAATTTATGGAAAATCCGGTATTCGCTGTTTCAGTGATTATATAGGGAACAGACAGAATATGGGTGATTACCAGTATGAGGATGTGCTCGAGTTGGAACGACGTCTGTGTCGCCAAGAGCCTTACCTCTCGCTGGGCCGATACATTCATGTGTGGGCTAAGAAGAAAGATAAACAGGAATAACAATGAGTGAGACAACTCTCAATGCTGCAGAGCAACCAATCGATGAATTGGTTAGTTGGGTTAAGCAGCACGATTTCTCATTGAACCTGACCACCGAGCGATTGGCGTTTCTCATCGCCATCGCTGTATTAAGTAACGAAAGGTTTGATGAAGAGTTGGGTGAAGGTGAGCTGCATGATGCGTTTACTATCGTCACTCGACTGTTTGAAGAAACGGGTGAAGCCTCAGCGTTTCGCGCCAACAACGCCATCAATGAGTTGGTTAAGCAGCGCCTGATCAGCCGCTTTACCAGCGAAATGACGGAAGGTGCCAGTATCTACCGTCTTTCGCCGTTGGCGATCGGCATTACCGACTACTATGTCCGTCATCGAGAATTCTCCAAGCTTAGATTATCGATTCAACTCTCCATGGTGGCTGGCGAAATGGCGAAAGCCATTGAAGCGGCCAAGCAAGGCGGGACGGCAGGGCATTGGAAGAAAAATGTCTATGCGGTGCTGAAATATTCTGTGGGTGAGATTTTTGATCAAATCGATCTCAACCAACGCGTGATGGATGAGCAACAACAATCGGTTAAACAGCAAATTGCCGATCTGCTGAACAAAGATTGGCGTGAAGCGATCAACAACTGTGAGTCACTGCTTTCAGAAACCTCGAACACGCTCAAAGAGCTGCAAGATACACTACAAGCGGCAGGGGATGAGCTGCAAACTCAGATCTTGGATATTCAAGAGTTGGTCTATGGGGATGAAGAACTCGAGTTTATCGAAGAAACTCTGTTTGGGTTGCAGATGAAGCTCGATCGCATCACCAGCTGGGGTCAACAAGCCATCGATCTGTGGATCGGTTACGACCGCCATGTTCACAAATTTATCCGTACCGCGATTGATATGGATAAAAACCGAATCTTCAGTACTCGTCTACGCCAATCGGTCAAAGATTACTTCGACATGCCATGGTATCTCACTTACGCAGATGCGGAACGTTTGAGCGATTTGCGTGATGAAGCCTTAGTGCTGCGTGACGATGAAGTGACCGGACAAGTGCCACTTGAAGTGGAATATGAAGAGTTTCAACAAGTCAATGATGAGCTTGCCGAGCGTATCGGCGAGATGTTGCGTCTCCATAAAGATAACGGCAAGCCGATCGATCTCGGCATTGTTCTCAAAGATTATCTCGCGCAGCACCCTCGCACTCATCATTTCGATTTAGCTCGTATCGTTATCGACCAAGCGGTGCGCATGGGTTATTCCGAATCGGATTACCAAGCGATTCAGCCAGATTGGCAGGCAATTAACGACTACGGCGCAAAGGTACAAGCAAATGTCATCGACCGATATTAATGAATACATGCCAGAAAATCTGGCCAAAGCGATTTGCAACCCGCTGTTTCCAGCATTGGATAGCATGCTACGTGCAGGTCGTCACATCTCGAGTGAAGATTTAGATAACCACGCACTGCTGTCGGATTACGAAGTTGAGCTGTCGGCTTTTTATCAACGTTACAACACCGAATTGGTGAAAGCGCCAGAAGGTTTCTTTTACCTTCGTCCGCGTTCAACCTCATTGATTGCCCGCAGTGTGCTCTCTGAGCTGGACATGTTGGTGGGTAAGGTGCTCTGTTTCCTTTACTTGAGCCCAGAGCGTTTGGCGCATGAAGGTATTTTTACCAATCAAGAGTTGTATGAAGAGCTGATCGCACTGACTGATGAAAAGAAACTGATGAAATTGGTGACCAACCGTGCGTCGGGGTCTGATCTCGACCGTGAAAAGTTGTTCGAAAAAGTACGCACCTCATTAAGACGTTTACGCCGTTTAGGTATGATCATCAATGTGGGAGACAGCGGCAAATTCAGTATCAGTGAAGCGGTGTTTCGTTTTGGTGCGGATGTGCGCGCGGGAGATGATCTTCGCGAAGCGCAATTGCGTTTGATCCGCGATGGTGAAGCGGTGGTTCACACTCAAGAGCCGACTCAGGCAAGCCTACTGGCTGACGAAGAAGAACAGGATTATAACGAGCAAGCTGAATTAGAAGGTGAAGCATGATTGAAAGAGGTAAATATCAATCGCTGACCATGGTCAACTGGAACGGCTTTTTTGCTCGTACCTTTGATATTGATGGATTGGTCACCACCCTGTCAGGGGGCAATGGTGCAGGTAAATCAACCACGATGGCAGCGTTCATTACCGCGTTGATTCCAGACCAAAGTTTGCTGCATTTCCGTAACACAACCGAAGCGGGCAGCAGCCAAGCCTCTCGCGATAAAGGTTTGTACGGTAAGCTACAACCGGGTGCCTGTTACGCGGCATTGGATGTGGTGAACTCACGCAATCAACGCTTACTGTTTGCGGTGAAGCTACAGCAAGTGGCGGGCCGTGACAAAAAAGTGGACATCAAGCCGTTTGTGATTCAAGGCTTGCCAAGTCATGTGAAGCCAACGGATGTGCTGATTGAATCCGTCTCGGCCACTCAGGCGCGCGTTCGTCAAATCAACGAAGTGAAAGAGAGCGTTGCTCAGTATGAGGGCGTTCAGTTTAAGAGCTTCTCTTCGATTGTCGATTACCATGCACAGATGTTTGAGTTTGGCGTTATTCCGAAGAAATTACGCAACTCGAGCGACCGTTCTAAGTTCTACCGCCTGATTGAAGCTTCATTGTATGGCGGTATCTCGAGTGCAATTACTCGTTCGCTGCGTGACTACCTGTTGCCACAAAATGGTGGGGTGAAGAAAGCGTTCCAAGATATGGAATCGGCACTGCGTGAAAACCGTATGACGCTGGAAGCGATCAAAACGACGCAAGCTGACCGCGATCTTTTCAAGCATTTGATCACGGAATCCACCAATTATGTGGCGGCAGACTATATGCGTCACGCCAATGAGCGTCACAAGAAGTTAGAGCAAAGTTTGTCACTGCGCTCTGAGCTCTTTAGCTCACGCGAGACACTGATTGAGCAAAACCGCTTACTGAACCAAGTTCAGCAAGAGTTGGAAATGCTGATTGAATCAGAATCGGCATTGGAGCAAGACTACCAAGGCGCTTCTGACCATTTGCAGTTGGTGCAAAATGCTTTACGTCAGCAAGAGAAAATCGAGCGTTACCAAGAAGATCTTGAAGAGCTGAATGAGCGTCTTGAAGAGCAATCCATGGTCGTGGAAGAAGCGCAAGAGCGCGTCTTAATGGCCGAAGAGCAGTCTACCGTCGCAGAAAACGAAGTAGACAGCTTGAAAACGCAGTTGGCCGATTACCAACAGGCGTTGGATGTGCAGCAGACTCGCGCGCTGCAATATCAACAGGCAGTTCAAGCGCTAGAAAAGGCCAAAGTGCTTTTGTCTGACAGCACGTTAACCGCTGAATCTGCGCAAGCCTTGGTGGCGCAGTTAACCCAAAGCGAAGCAGAGCAGACCCAAGCCTTGTTGGCGCTAAAGCACAAATTGGATATGTCCTCCGCGGCCGCACAACAGTTTGAAAATGCGCTGAAATTAGTGCACAGCATTGCTGGTCAAGTTGAACGTGCAGAGGCTTCTCGCCATGCGAAAGCGGCTATTCAACAAGCGCGTTCCGCGCAGCAAGTGGTGCAAAACGAAAACCAATGGCGCGCGCAGCATCGTGACTTAGAACGTAGCTTGAATCAGCAAAACCAAGCGCAAGCCTTGGTCGCGGAATACCAAAAAGCACACCAAGTTACGCTTGATGATGAAGTGATGTTTGAGCAAGAGCGTGAACGTCATCATGCTCAACTTGACTTTCTTGAGATTGCGTTGGAAGAGAATCGCGAATTGCGTAGCGAGCAGCGCCGTCAGGAGCAAGATTTACAAAGTGACATCACGCAGCTTCAGGCGATCGCGCCAAAATGGATTGCGGCCAATGATGCACTGGAAAAACTGCGTGAGCAAAGTGGCGCAGAGCTGGCGGATAGCCAATCGGTGATGTCACAAATGCAGCAAGTTCTTGAGCAAGAGAAACAGCTTTCTCAAGCCAAAGACAAGCTGGCAGAGCGTCGCAGCCAACTGGAAAGTGAAATTGAACGTCTGGCCTCTCCTGGTGGTTCTAATGACCCACGTTTGAAAGGTTTAGCGGATACGCTAGGCGGTGTCTTGCTTTCTGAGATCTATGACGACATCACCATTGACGATGCGCCTTACTTCAGTGCGATGTACGGCCCTGCACGTCATGCGATTGTGGTGTCCGATTTGTCGGGCATCGAAGAAAAACTGGTGGAACTGGATGACTGCCCTGAGGATCTTTACATCATTGAAGGCGATGTGGATGCCTTTGATGACAGCTCAATCAAAGTGGAAGAGCTAGAGGGCGCAGTGTGCGTGCGTTTGAACGATCGTCAAATGCGTTACTCTCGCTTCCCTGTGATCCCGCTGTTTGGTCGCGCAGCACGTGAACAACGTCTAGAGCTGCTGCGTAGCGAGCGCGAAGAAGTCGTTGAAAAGCACGCGAAAGCGGCATTTGACGCGCAGAAAATGCAGCGTCTATTCCAAGCGTTTAACCAGTTTGTGGCGGAGCACATTCAAGTGGCCTTTGCCGCGGATCCTGAGCAAGCACTTGTGATTGCGCGCGATAAGCGTAACCAACTGACGCGCACTTTGGCTGAGTTGGAAGCGAAAGAGCAGCAGATGCGCAGCCAAATCCAAAACAGTAAGCAAGCGCTTACCATGCTGGATAAATTGGCACCGATGATGGCGGTGATCAGCGATGACACCATCGGAGAGCGCTTCGCGGAACTGGAAGAGAAAATTGCTCAGTTGGTCGATGCGAAGCAGTTCTTAAACGCACACGCCAAAGCGGTTGAGCAGTTAGAAAGCCAATTAGCGGTACTTGACGCTGATCCTGAGCAGTTCGATGCACTGGAAGCGCAATATCAAAGCGCAGATAGCCAATTGCAAGCGTTGAAGAAGCAAATTTTCGCCTTGTCGGATTTGGTTGAACGTCGCCACTATTTTGCTTACGCCGATTCGGTTGATCTGCTTAGCAAGAGCAGCGAGCTGAGTGAACAGCTAAAAGCGAAATTGGTGGAAGCGGAACGTGCACGTAGCCGTTACCGTGATGAGCTCAAGCAGCAGCAAGAGCAGATGAACCAATACAACCAAGTGTTGGCCTCTCTAAAGAGTTCATACCAAGCGAAGTTGGAAACGGTTCAAGAATTTAAGCAAGAGCTGGCAGAGTTTGGAGTCAGTGCCGATGAAGGGGCGTTGGAGCGCGCGATTCGTCGTCGTGATGAACTTCACGAGCGTTTGCACACCTCACGTAGCCGTAAGAGCGAGTACGAACGTACCCTTACTTCAACAGAGCTGGGCATGAAAGAACTCGCCAAGCGCTTGAAGAAGGTGCAAAAAGAGTACGTTGAACTGCGTACGTTTGTCGTTGCTGCGAAAGCAGGCTGGTGTTCAGTACTGCGTTTGGCGCGTGAAAACGACGTTGAGCGCCGTCTACATAAACGTGAGCTGGCTTACTTGTCGGCGGGTGAACTGCGTTCCATGTCGGATAAATCATTGGGTGCTCTGCGTCTTGCGGTTGCCAACAATGATGATCTGCGTGATGCACTGCGACTCTCTGAAGATAATGCGCGTCCTGAACGCAAAGTCTTGTTCTACATTGCGGTTTACCAGCACTTACGTGAGCGTATTCGCCAAGACATCATCCATACCGATGATCCGGTCGAAGCGATTGAAGAGATGGAAGTGGAGCTGGCTCGTCTGACCGAAGAGTTGACCATGCGTGAAAACCGCTTGGCCATCAGTTCTGAGTCGGTGGCGAGCATTATTAAGAAAACCATTCAACGTGAACAGAACCGTATTCGCATGTTGAACCAAGGTTTGTCCAACATCTCGTTTGGTCAGGTGAAGGGAGTTCGACTCAATGTGAAAGTGCGCGAAAGCCATGAAGTGTTACTGAATGGTCTCGCCACGCAGCAAGAACAGCATAAAGATCTGTTTGAAACGGCACGTTACACCTTCTCTGAAGCGATGGCGAAACTGTTCCAGCGCGTTAACCCGCACATTGATATGGGGCAACGTTCACCACAAGTTTTGGGTGAAGAACTGCTGGATTACCGCAACTACCTTGAATTGAGCATTGAAGTAAACCGTGGCTCTGATGGTTGGCTACAAGCGGAATCGGGTGCACTGTCTACTGGTGAAGCGATTGGTACTGGCCAATCTATTCTCTTGATGGTGGTGCAAAGCTGGGAAGAAGAGTCACGCCGTCTGCGCAGCAAAGACATCGTACCGTGTCGTTTGCTGTTCCTTGATGAGGCGGCGCGTCTGGATGCGAAATCGATCTCAACACTGTTTGAGCTTTGTGACCGCCTCGATATGCAACTGCTTATCGCTGCGCCAGAGAACATCAGCCCAGAGAAAGGCACCACTTATAAACTGGTGCGTAAAGTGTTTAAAGATCACGAACACGTGCATGTCGTCGGTTTGCGTGGCTTTGGCCAAGAGCAGAAACCGAAGAGTGAAGCGCAACAGATGATCGAAGAGTTTGAAGCGTAAACTCAATAGCAATAAAACCAAACGCCCGCGATGATCATCGCGGGCGTTTTTTTATTGTTGATGAAGCTCAGGGCGAGTCAGCGCTTGCTGGCGAAATTGCTTCGGTGACGCACCGCTCCATTTGCGAAATGCGTGGCGGAAATTGGCGCTATCGGAAAAACCAACACGCTCTGAAATCTCTTCAATGCTCATTTTCGTGGAAGCAAGGTAGTGGCGGGCAAAATGGAAGCGCACATGATCTAAGATTTGTTGGTAGCTACTCTCTTCTGTTTTCAAGCGACGGCGAAGGGTTCTTGAGGACATGCCAAGTTCGGCAGACAAGGTTTCAATAGACGGATAATACCCTGGTCTTTCCACAAACATTTGGGTGATTTTTTCCTTGAGGCTCGCTTTGCCGCTTACTTTCTCTAACATTTCGTCGCACGATTTAAGGCACAGTTGCAGTGTGGCGGTATTGGCCGCGGGAAGAGGCTCTTGCAAACTCCTAGCATCAAACTGCCACTCTAAACGTGGGCTGTTAAACTCGATTTGGCAGTGAAATATTTGCCGATACAGTTCACTGTATTCCGGTTCGGGATAGGGGAATCGGATAATCGTGGAAGGGAAGGGCTTTTGCATCACTTCTTCGCATAAGCTGTGTATTGCAGCAAACCAATATTCACAACAAAACGGCAAAAGAGATTGCAAATCAATCAATTGTTCGGCGCGAAAATAGCCGGTATGGCCTTCGATACCCATGGTCTTTTTGAGCACAGGGCCGGCCAATCGCAGGTACTTAAAACCAATCATCATCGCGTCGAAGAGCGTATTGCTGCTAAATATCGCGTAACCCAGCACGCCAAAATCACTAAATCGGGCTTGCTGACCGACGCGTAGACCTAATCCGCCCTCTTCTGAATGGGCTAAGGCATTGCTAAAAATCGCCAATTTTTGTGCGAGTGTGATGTGCGTGTCCGGAGTATAGAGTTGCGAAACGCTGAGACCACTGCCGAGCAGCAGTGAGTCAATGCTGACTTTTGATTCCAAATAGCGGTTGAGTAGCTGCAGATCTAAAATGCCACAAGCTTGAGCATCCGGTTCATAAACGGCAACGTATTTCATTGTCCCTCTCCATTTCAACGTCATCCTAGCGCGGACTGAGGTGCGATTCAGTCACCTTAAGATAATTTTGTCCGAATATCACCGTTTTTTGTCTTTTTGTAACCTGTGCGTCATGTTATCAAAATGTTGTAATCATTTGCATTGCACCGTGGGAGAGAAACATGAATGTACTGGCTAGGCAAGATAGGGACGTACATCGCGATCAAGGAGTGATGGCAACCCATGACGCCACAGCAAGCGAACTTGCAACGTGGTTTTCCGAATTACAAACGGCTTATCAAGCAGAGCCTAGCGCGAGCTACTTGGTGAGAAAACATCGATTACTGGCGCTAAAAAAACAACTTTCTCGGTATCAAGACGTACTGGCAGAAGCAATGAGTCAAGATTTTGGAGGTCGAAGTCATACCGAGTCCATCATGGCGGATGTGCTTGCGCCAATTCTTGATATCAACCATGTGCTCAAACACTTGAAGGGGTGGATGAAGCCCAGCCGAAGAGCGACAGAGTGGCTGTTTAAAGGCAATCAACTGGAGGTTCGTTATCAGCCGAAAGGCGTGGTAGGCATTATCTGCCCTTGGAATTTCCCGTTGTATCTCTCGATAGGCCCGATGATCACGGCGTTAGCCGCAGGCAATCGCTGTATGATCAAGATGCCACCCAATTGCCCGCAAACCGCGCGACAGCTCCGTCGTATGCTTGCCGAGATCTACCCAACAAATCTAGTTCGTATCGTAGAAGGTACGCATCCAGAAGCGATGGACATTTCACATTTACCTTTTGATCATTTGGTGTTTACTGGGTCCCCCACGAGCGGAAAGATCATCATGGCAAACGCTGCCGCCAATCTCACGCCGGTGACGTTAGAGCTGGGGGGCAAGTCGCCAGTGGTGGTGTTTGATGATTATGAGATAGCAAAAGCAGCGCAGCGAATTGCGCATGGTAAAGGGTTCAACTCTGGGCAAATCTGTATCGCTCCCGATTACGCGTTTGTGCCTGAAGGTAAGCAAGAAGCCTTTGTTGATGCGTTGAAATCTGCCCATCAAAGTATGTACGGTGATATCAAGGCCAATCAAGATTACACCGCGCTAGTCGACGACGCGCAGTACCAGCGATTCCATAGCTTGCTTGAGGATGCGCGAAGTAAAGGAGCGACGATTACCCAATGTCTTGAACCTGGAGAAGGGCGAAAAACGCCGCTGTATATTGCGACCAATCTGACGCCAGATATGCGTATCTGCCAAGAAGAGATCTTTGGGCCTCTGTTACCGGTTCACACCTTTCAGGCCATAGAAGAGGTCATCGACTATATCAACCAACGGCCAAGGCCTCTGGCGTGTTACTTGTTCAGCCATCATCCAAAACAACGTGAAACCTTGCTCACTCAAACCCACAGTGGCGGTGTTACCATCAATGGCTGGGGCTGGCATGTGCTCAACCATTCTGTGCCGTTTGGCGGCATCGGCAATTCTGGCATTGGCAACTACCATGGCGAAGAGGGCTTCCGCGAACTTAGCCACGCACGCACCGTCTTGAAAATGCGTGATTGGTTTCCGATTCAGTTGTTTGCGCCACCCTATGGCAAGTGGGTGCAAAAACTGGTGGTGCGCGTGTTTGCTGGCAAACCCGATCCCACACTCAAAGAGTGATTTTTAAAACAGCTTCAACCGTACTGATGGCGTTGAAAACGTCTTAAAACAGAAATACCCAGTCGAGGTAGAGGAGAGAGCATGAAGGAATATGATTTTATTGTTGTCGGTGGCGGCTCTGCCGGTTGTGTGTTGGCGTCTCGATTGACGGAAGATCCTGACGTCACCGTCTGTTTGCTGGAAGCGGGGGGCAAAGATAGCAGCCCTCTCATTCATACACCGGTTGGCATGGTGGCGATGATGCCCACCAAAATAAACAATTGGGGGTTTGAAACCATCCCACAAGCAGGTTTGAATGGTAGAAAAGGGTATCAACCGCGGGGCAAAACGTTAGGCGGTTCCAGTTCTATCAATGCCATGATGTACGCCAGAGGGCATCGATACGACTACGACTTATGGGCGAGTTTGGGAAACGTCGGTTGGAGTTATGACGACTGCTTACCCTATTTCAAAAAAGCGGAGAACAACGAGATTCATCGTGATGAATTTCATGGCCAAGGTGGCCCTTTGAATGTCACTAATTTACGCTCACCGAGTGACGTGTTGGAACGTTATTTAGCCGCTTGCGAGTCGATAGGCGTTCCACGCAATCCCGACATCAATGGCGCGCAGCAGTTGGGAGCGATGGCCACTCAAGTAACACAAATCAATGGTGAAAGGTGCAGTGCCGCCAAAGCGTATCTTACTCCTCATTTGGACAGGCCAAATTTAACGGTGTTAACTCAAGCGACCACCCATAAAATTCTCTTTGACGGCAAGAGAGCTGTTGGCGTCGAATATGGCCAAAAAGGCCACACGTTTCAGATCCGCTGTAAGCGAGAAGTGATTTTATCTGCTGGCGCGTTTGGCTCTCCACAACTGCTTTTGCTTTCGGGCGTCGGGGCGAAGAAGGATTTACAGCCATATGGTATTCAGCAAGTTCACTCATTACCCGGGGTAGGGGAGAACTTGCAAGACCACATTGACTTAGTTCATACCTATCGTTGCAGTGCCAAGCGCGATACTTTTGGTGTCTCACTTCGTATGGCGTCGGAATTGACCAAAGCGTTACCACAATGGATCACGCAACGGACGGGTAAAATGAGCAGCAATTTTGCTGAGGGGATCGGCTTCTTATGCTCTGATGACAGCGTAGAGATCCCCGATCTGGAGTTTGTTTTTGTCGTGGCGGTAGTGGACGATCATGCGCGTAAAATTCATGCAAGCCACGGCTTTAGTAGCCATGTGACTTTATTACGACCCAAAAGTGTTGGCCGCGTCAAACTGAACAGCGCCAACCCTTACGATGTGCCCCACATTGACCCGGCGTTTTTTACGCATCCAGAAGATATGGACATCATGATCAAAGGCTGGAAAAAACAGCAGAAAATGTTGGAGAGCTCGGCGTTTGATGACATTCGAGGGGAGAGCTTTTATCCCGTTGATGCCTCGGATGACAAAGCGATAGAGCAAGACATTCGTAACCGTGCTGATACACAATATCATCCGGTTGGCACGTGCAAAATGGGCGTGGCAAGTGATCCGCTGGCCGTGGTCGATCATCAGCTCAGAGTTCATGGCTTAGCGGGGCTAAGGGTGGTGGATGCCTCCATTATGCCGACCTTGATTGGTGCAAACACCAACGCACCAACCATCATGATTGCGGAGAAAATCGCCGATGCGATTAAAGCGCACTATGCGGGTTTGGTCTGTGCGGAGAAGGAAACTATGCCAGTGGTTTAACTGTTGCTAAGAGTGTCGTTGTCGACGTTTTAGGATAAAAATACGCCACTGCGTTCGAGTGGCCAACAAGAAAACGCCCGCAATCATCGCGGGCGTGTATCGTATAAGTGACGCAAGAATTGATCTAGCTTGCGCTGCTATCAAAATCTTGTTTTGCGCCAAATTGACGCATTGAATACGCGACGCGCTCTTCCGCTGAGGGATAGACCAGTGGTGCGCCCAAGTTCTCAATATGGTGTAAGCGTGGTAAAAGCCCTGCACCGTTGGCAATTTGAATCGCTAGACCAGGGCGAGCGTTGAGTTCCAATACCATTGGTCCTTCTTCTTTATCCAACACCATATCGGTACCGAGATAACCCAGTCCGGTCATTTCCCACGCACTGGCTGCCAAGGTCAACAAACGTTGCCAATGAGGCACTTGTAAAGTAGCAAGATCTTTTCCTGTGTCTGGATGGTGAGTGACAGGTTGGTTGAACTGCACGGCACGAATCGCTTTCCCCGTCGCAATATCAATACCTACCCCAACCGCACCTTGGTGCAAGTTGGCTTTTCCATCCGACGCGGCTGTTGAGCAGCGCATCATTGCCATCACAGGGTAGCCTTTGAATACGATGATCCGCACATCGGGCACCCCTTCGAAGCTGAAGCCGTCAAAGCAGTTATCAAACTTAATTAAGTTCTCAACCACGGCGACATCGTTTTTTCCACCAAGAGAGAATAACCCCGCTAGAGCATTAGAAATATGGCGTTCGATCTCTTCTTTGTTGATGGTGGAACCCGAAGGTTTGGTGTAAACGCCCTCTTTGTGCGAGGTCACCACAAGGATACCTTTGCCACCACTGCCACGAGCGGGTTTGATAACAAAGCCGGGCCACGTTTTTACCATCTCGTGAATGTTCTTCACATCTGCCTGATTGCTGATCACACCAATCAACTGCGGCACTGTACAGCCCGCACGTTGCGCGATGATCTTGGTTTTGAGCTTGTCATCCACCAAAGGGTATTTGGAACGGTCGTTGTAGCGACCAATATAAGCGTGGTTACGCTTATTCATCCCCATGATCCCTTTGCGTCGCAGCTTCATCGGTGATGTGTACTTAGACAAAAAGGAGAGCATAGATTAATCCTCCACCAATGGCTTAAAGCGGCGCAGTTCTGTAATACGGTATCCAGTGTAAGTACCCAATAGCAAAATTGCCGCCAGTACCACAAGCTGAAGACCGATGAAGTTGAAGGTTAGGTGCTGGATGTATGGGTTAGTCATGCCAAGGTAAACCAATACTGCGGTAAATAATGAACCACCGCCTTGCATTACCACCTCTTTCGCGCCTTCTTCTTCCCACAAGATGGACATACGTTCGATGGTCCATGACAAGATGATCATTGGGAAGAAGGTGATAGAAAGGCCTTCGGTTAGACCAATCTTGAATGCCACGACGGTGAACACGGAAATAATCAGAATAACGGTAATAATGACCGCAGATATCCGCGCAACCAACAGCAAGTTCAGCTTGGAGAGGTAGCTACGAATGATCAAACCCGTACCCACAATCAATAAGAAACCGACAATCCCCGTAACCAGTTGCGTCTGTACAAACGCCACGGCAATCAGTACGGGCATAAAGGTGCCGGATGTTTTCAAACCAATGATGACGCGCAAGAACACCACAATGAGTGCGCCAATCGGCACCAACATGATGGTCTTAAACATCGCTTGTTCTTCGAGAGGTAAGCTGTGAATCGAGAGGTTCAGTAGGCCATCGGCTTCCACTTTGTTGTTGGTTGCCGCTTGCGGTGAAATGTCTTGCGCAATCATGGAGAAATGCACTTGGCTATTTTGACCACCGACCAAATCCAGTAGCGATACGTTAGAATCATCCCATACCAGCAAGTTGCCTTGGTCAGCGTGTTGCTCAGAGTTTGGCGAGAATAGAACCCAAGATTGCCCATCCCACACTTGAATCATTGATTCAATAGTTTGGCGACGACGGCCATCTTCCAAAGCGATGACTCCGACCATTTTGCTTTGAACATCGGCAGTCGAAAGCAGTTTGTAGATGGTGGTGGCACGGTCAGCGTTGTTAAGCAGTAGCGCTGCGTTTTGGCTGTCGGGATCGTTGAGTGTCTTTATCAACTCGCGCGTGAACGTGATGTTATCAGATGAGCGAGCCATCGCACGGTCAATTAAGGCTTTCGCGGCGGTTTGTTCCGGATTAGAGTAGGTCGGTTTGTTGATCGGCTCAGTGGGCGGTTGTACGGTCACTTTTGCCTGTGGGTCCACTAGAAACTGCGTTTTGTAGTAAATGGTTTGCGGGCCACTTGCTTGTCGAATAGACCACTCAGCGCGACGACCCGATGCGGTATTAACGTAAGAGACGCCATAGCCTGGAGACGATGCTGTCTCATTGATCAAGGTGAAGCCATTTTGAGTATGAGGTGCTGCAAGTGAGGCTTTCACCTCTTGACCGCTGGCGTTAAATTCAATGCGCGCTTCAATATCCCAGATCTGGCGGCTTTCGCCGGGTGTCCATGGCACGCCATAGGTTTGATGGCGAAACACGCTGAGTGTTATCCCTGCGACAATCAGCAGGATGATAGAAAGATAAAAGGGAACTCGGGAAGTCATAGCCTACCTATTTTTTCTTTTGTCCGGTTTGAATGTAACTGCGACTAACGTCAACAAGAGCAATATCGCGAATAAACTCACGACCTAAAAGAACGGGATGGCTCATTTGTGAGCGGTCTGCCAATGTAAATTGCGCCTTTTCTTTGATTGCGCCCACTTTGACCCACAGCTCGACGACTGCGCGGCGTTCGGTATCGTCGTTGGTCGACTGACGAATTTTCACATAACGAATCACGGGGGCTTCAATCCAGTTTTGGTCAGTGCCAGGTTGTTCTGGATCTGAGAGGTGGAAGCGAACCCAATCTTTACCATTGCGCTCGAACATTTCGATGTCCACGGCATTGAGTGAAGAGGTGGTTGCCCCGGTATCAACACGTGCATCAAAAGACTGATTGATCGACTCAATGGTCACTTTTTCAATCGCACCCAAGATGATTTGATTTTTGGCTGGTGCTGGTGGCGCGGCAATGACTTTTGGTTCTGGTTTTTTCTCTTCAGACGACGCCAAACTTTGCTGTTGAGTCAACTGAAGATGTTCAACTTGTTTTTGTAACTCGGTAATTTGAGTCTCAAGGCTCTCGATGTAATCGACTTGGTTTGAGGATTGCAGAGTGAGATTCTCTATCTTATTCGTAATACGAGCCTCAGAGTCTTGGAGGGCGGTCAGGGTTTTCTGATGATATTGCTCACCATTGGTTAAAGTACAGCCAGATAACAAAACGAGAGCGAGTACTGGCGTCAATCTTATAAACATTGAATGCCTTAAAAAGTGAATTAGGGGAATAAGTTATTGTAAAGAGGAGTGTAGCGTATAAAAAAGGATGCGTGAAGCATCCTCTTGTTAGGGTTTAGTGATACTCAAATTATTGAGTCAAAACCGTGTCAATTATGGCTTTTTCGCCACCAAAATTGCGCGGCGAGGTGCTGGATAACCTTCCACCGTTTTGCTCGGGTCATTCTGATCGAGATAATCAGGCAGTGAATTGTGAGTCATCCAATTGGTGGTGCGTTGCTCGTCGACGGAAGTGACGTTTTCGTCCACAATGCGCACGTCTTCAAAGCCAACCAATTCTAACCACACTTTTAAAGCGCGAGCCGAAGGGAAGAAATACACATTGCGCATTTGAGCGTAGCGCTCTTTGGGAACCAGAACTGCCGTTTCATCCCCTTCAATCACCAAGGTTTCCAGAATCAATTCACCGCCTGAGACAAGCTGATCTTTCAGTTGAATTAAGTGATCAAGCGGAGAGCGACGGTGGTACAACACCCCCATACTGAAAACAGTATCGAACGCTTCAAGCTTTGGTAGCTGTTCAATGCCCAATGGCAGCAGGTGTGCACGTTGATCGCCACCCATTAACTTACGGATCGCTTCAAACTGAATTAAAAACAGGTGTGATGGATCAATACCCACGCACAGACGTGCGCCTTCACCCAGCATGCGCCACATGTGATAACCGTTACCACAACCGACATCCAGCACGCTGCGATTTTTCAATGGTGAAATATGAGGCAGAACACGGTCCCATTTCCAGTCACTGCGCCATTCGGTGTCAATATGAATGCCGTGAACGGTATAAGGGCCTTTGCGCCAAGGGTGGAAAGTGCGCAGCAAGCTTTCGAGCTTCTTCAACTCGCCTTGATGGAACGGCGTGTCATTGCTAATGGTGACAGAGTGCTTAATGTCTATCTGATCGGGTGCGCCTTCTGGGATCTTATTGAGTGCTTTTAACCAGCGAGGGAAATCACCATGCTCAGCATTTTGCCAATCTGTTAGCTGTTGAGGTAGAACGTTTAGCCATGGCTGAAGACGAGTGTCTTGAGCGATTAACTGGTAAAAATTAGCAAAATTAAACATCGTTTTTCACTGAGTAATAAATTAAAAATTGACACTAAATGCGAAACGTTAAGACTTTCTCGCTTCTCGCTTCTCGCTTCTCGCTTCTCGCTTCTCGCTTCTCGCTTCTCGCTTCTCGCTTCTCGCTTCTCGCTTCTCACTTCTCGCTACTTAATCGCAAACATCGATCCAAAGTTAAAGCATTGGAACCAAACATCGTAGCTGCTGAATCCAATTTGCGCGAAGCGCTCTTTGTGTTGTTTCTTCGAATCTGGACGCATCACGTTTTCAATCGCACTGCGTTTTTGGCTGATTTCTAGCTCACTGTACCCATTTGCCCGTTTGAAGTCATGGTGAAGGTCAATCAACAGCTCATTAGAAACTTGATCTTCAAAAACGTACTTTTCGGAAAGGATCAAAATGCCGCCAGGACGCAAACCTGCGTAGATTTTTTCCAGCAATACGTAACGATCTTCTGGTGATAAGAATTGCAAAGTAAAGTTCAGAACCACCACGGAAGCATTTTCGATATCTATGTTGCGAATATCGGCTTCAATCACGTTCACGGGGGTGTCGCTGCGGTAGGCATTGACGTGAAGCTTGCAGCGCTCAACCATCGCTTTCGAATTATCGACCGCAATGATCTGACAGCCTTCTTGTTTGATGTGGCGACGCATTGAGAGTGTGGCTGCGCCCAGTGAGCAACCCAAGTCATACACATTACTGTGAGGTTTGACAAAACGTTCGGCCAACATACCAATAGCAGAAATGATGTTGCTGTAACCCGGAACCGAACGTTGAATCATGTCTGGAAAGACTTCCGCCACGCGTTCATCGAAGGTGAAATCCCCAATTTTATCGATTGGAGCCGAAAAAATAGTATCTGGATTGCTTTTTGGGTTCATAACCATTCTCTGCTAACAAACTGCCTGTTTTCACATAGGCGGTAAAAAGGCGCGTATTTTAGGGGAATTTCCTCAAGCTGTCATGCATTGCAAGACAAGGCTTAGAACATCTGTATTTGGCTATTGCCACTATTGGCAGGAAAATCAGACAGATTGGGTAGTTTCACCTGTTGCTGTAATTGTTGGTAAAGTCGTTTGGCTAACTGGGGGCCTTCTACGTTATCTGGTGTGTGGATCATTAAATAAGGTTGCTTACCCTCGGTAATCCAAAGGGGTAATTTGCTCAGCCAAGGGGCAAAGAAGGGCAGGTTGCTCTCTAAATCGGGATGACCAATAAAGCGAATCATTGGATGCTCTCCCGTCGCGATGGCGTGAACGGGCACCTTTGGTTTTTTCTGGTGCGCATCGATAACGGCCTCCGTTGTTGCTGGGGCTGCGAAAACCGGACGGCTATCCATGATGATGCGATCAATCTTTGTTTCCATTAACCATTGATTAAAGCGTTTCTCATCCTCTCCTTTCGCAAAAAAAGCCAAATGACGCACTTCGATTCCCAGCGGAAACCCTTCGGGAAAGTAAGAGCAGAAACGTTGTAGCAGCGGTAAATGCTCTGGTGAGAAAGCCGCAGGAAGTTGGATTGTCCATTGGCCAATACGCGGGTGCAGCGGTTCCATGACACTCAAAAACTCGCGTAACAAACCCTGAGAGCCTTTAAGCATCTGCTGGTGGGTAATCTGCTTTGGCAACTTAAAGGTGAAACGAAAATCGTCATGCGTCGCCGCGCGCCAGTTGAGTACGGTTGGTGTATTTGGCGTTGCGTAGAAGGTCGTATTGCCTTCGACAGTGTGAAAGACCTGTGCGTACTTTTCCAGTCGCTCTGCGGGTTTGGTCCCCGAGCCATAAAAGTCTTGTTGCCACTGATTGTGTGACCACATGGTCAGACCCAATCGAAGAGGAAGCGTGTTCATGGTTTCTCGCTGCATTTATTCCTAGCCTCACTGTACGAGAGTTTTGCCGAAATCGGTAGTTTCGCGTTATAATCCCGACCAATTTTTCACATTTGATGTGCTTTTGAGCAGTTGCTGTATCAAAAAGCATCAATGCATGATAAAACGCAATAAATTGTATTCTGACTAGTCGATTTTCACCGACATTCAGCGTATAAATGGACCTTTGCTCTGTTGAGAAAATGACCGACAGAGAGTAGTTAACAATTTTAGAGAGATTGGGAATTTCATTATGCGTACCCATTACTGTGGTCACCTGAACAAGTCCCTTGCAGGACAAACTGTAGAACTTTGCGGCTGGGTTAACCGTCGTCGTGATTTAGGCGGTCTTATTTTTATTGATATGCGAGATCGTGAAGGTATCGTTCAGGTAGTTGTTGATCCAGATATGGCTGATGCGTATGCAGTGGCAAGCCAACTGCGTAATGAATTCTGTATCAAGCTAACGGGTGAAGTTCGCACTCGTCCTGAAAGCCAAGTGAATAAAGAAATGGCAACGGGTGAAGTAGAGATCTTGGCTAAAGGTCTTGAAATCATCAACCGTTCTGACTTGCTGCCTCTCGACTTCAACCAGAAGAACTCGGAAGAGCAACGCCTGAAGTACCGCTACCTAGACTTACGTCGTCCAGAAATGAGTGACCGCATCAAGCTACGTGCAAAAGCGTCTAGCTTTGTTCGTCGTTTCCTCGATGACAACGGTTTCCTAGATATTGAAACGCCAGTACTCACCAAAGCGACACCAGAAGGCGCGCGTGACTACCTAGTACCAAGCCGTGTTCACAAAGGCAGCTTCTACGCACTTCCTCAATCTCCACAGCTGTTCAAACAGCTGCTTATGATGTCTGGCTTTGATCGTTACTACCAAATCGTTAAGTGTTTCCGTGACGAAGACCTACGTGCAGACCGTCAGCCAGAATTCACGCAGATCGATATCGAAACGTCATTCATGACGTCTGATCAAGTACGTGCAGTGACGGAGAAAATGGTTCGCGAAATGTGGCAAGAGCTACTGAACGTTGACCTAGGTGAGTTCCCAGTTATGCCGTTTAGCGAAGCGATTCGTCGTTTCGGCTCCGACAAACCAGATCTTCGTAACCCACTAGAGCTAGTAGACGTTGCAGACCTAGTAAAAGACGTGGATTTCAAAGTGTTCTCTGGCCCTGCTAACGATGAGAAAGGTCGTGTGGCAGTTATCCGTGTTCCTGGTGGTGCAGAGCTTACTCGTAAGCAAATCGATGAGTACACTGGCTTTGTGAACATCTACGGCGCGAAAGGTCTAGCATGGATGAAGGTTAACGACCGTGCAGCTGGCATGGAAGGTATCCAATCTCCAGTCGCTAAATTCCTAAGCGAAGATGTGATCAACGGTATTCTAGAGCGCACTCAAGCAGAATCGGGTGACATCATCCTATTTGGCGCAGACAAAGCTAACATCGTTGCTGAAGCACTAGGTGCACTTCGTCTTAAACTGGGTAAAGACCTAGAGCTAACGAAAGAAGGCACTTGGGCTCCGCTATGGGTTGTTGACTTCCCAATGTTTGAAGAAGACGACGAAGGCAACCTGCATGCTATGCACCACCCATTCACATCGCCTCTAGGTGTGACAGCGGAAGAGCTAAAAGCGAACCCAGCAGCTGCGAACTCAAACGCATACGACATGGTTCTCAACGGCTACGAAGTTGGCGGTGGTTCTGTACGTATTCACAACGCAGAAATGCAGGCAGCGGTATTCGATATTCTTGGTATCGATGCTGACGAGCAAAAACTGAAATTTGGCTTCCTATTGGATGCACTGAAATTCGGTACGCCTCCACACGCAGGTCTTGCATTCGGTCTAGACCGTCTAGTCATGCTACTGTGTGGTACAGAAAACATTCGTGACGTTATCGCGTTCCCGAAAACAACGGCAGCTGCGTGTCTGATGACGGATGCGCCAAGTGTGGCTAACCCAGCAGCACTTGAAGAGCTTGCGATTGCCGTGACGGTTGCAAAAGAAAAAAGCGCAGAATAAGCAATAAGCGTTAAAAAACTCCCGCAAACGCGGGAGTTTTTGTTTAAGGAACAGATAGGAAGTGTCATGTCGATTATTCTAGGAATTGACCCAGGCTCTCGCGTTACTGGCTATGGTGTGATTCGCCAAAATGGCCGACACCTGCAATATCTTGGCAGTGGTTGTATTCGTACATCAGAAAAAGATTTACCTGGTCGTTTAAAGCAAATTTATGCGGGTGTAACGGAGATTATTACTCAGTTTCAGCCGGATGTGTTTGCCATCGAACAGGTCTTCATGGCGAAAAATGCTGACTCAGCACTCAAACTTGGCCAAGCGCGTGGTGCGGCGATCGTTTCTGCCGTGAATCACGATTTGCCAGTTTACGAATACGCAGCTCGTTTGATTAAGCAAGCCGTGGTAGGCACGGGTGGGGCTGATAAAGCACAGGTGCAACACATGGTGCAACATATGCTCAAGTTACCCGCTAAACCCCAGGCGGACGCGGCCGATGCGTTAGGTGTTGCCATTTGTCACGCCAATACCAATAAAACCCTCATTGCCTTAGCCGGGCAGGCGACCAGTGCTAAACGAGGCCGTTATCGCTAATTGGCTTAAAAATGAGACATCTCAAGCAGAATAAATAATCTAATTTGTTATTTAATTGTTAAAAAATTAATCTGGTCGGAGGTCTAGTTATATTTCAGTCAAGGAAGATTGAAGATGAATCCCGCTCATCTCTGGCACCGCTTTTGTGTGCCTTCACAAGCCCAATGGACGAGCGCTCAGCAAAGACAAGCGGCGATTCTGTCGCTGTTTACCTTTATCGCGTTCCTCGTTGGCCTATACAGTTTGTTCAAATGGTCGCGTCACGGCCATGAAAGTCTGATCACCACCTCAATCGCTCTGATTCTGTGCGAACTCGCCGCCGCGGCAGTGTTACGATGGAGTCGAAAACCGATATTGGCCCTTAACATTGGTTTTGTTGGAATGGTGACACATGCGCTCAACATCATTTATCAAAGTGGCGGCGTGGTGGAGTCTACCCAAACGTATTGGGTCCCGCTGTTGATCGTGGCATTTTTTCTTTCCGCGACTCGCATCATGGCGCTGATATGGAGTGGTTCAGTGATCATGATTGCCGCTCTGATGACTTACTTTCATCTTTCTGGAGTGGCTTTCCCTCAGCTCGAGCTCGCATCGTCAGCCCTTCGCGTGGAAATATGGTCGGGCACCGTATTGCCCTTGGTGGTGATCTGCATTGCTCAAGCCTACACGGCAGGACAGCGTGATAAAGCTATCTCAGGTGCGGAATGGGCAACCGCACAAAGTGAAGAAGCGGCGTTGAATGCCAAACAAGGGGCTGCAAATCTTACTCAGGTACTGCAACAGGCGACGGTAAGTTCGACCGAACTCAATCAGGTTTCTTTAGCGCTGGATTCACAATCGCAAACCCTAGATGCTCAAGTCAGTCAGCTTAATTTGAACTGTCAAAGTCAAGCGAGCGCGGCGGAAGAAATAAGTCAGCAGATCCACCATATTGCGGAAGGGTTGAATGAGTCTGGCCGATTTGTCAGTGAACTTCAGCAACGCAGTGAAACTGTCCATCAGCAAGCGGCGGAAAGTTCAAGGTTGCTTGTTGACTCCACTCAAGCTATTACACAAATACTCACCAGTCATGAGCAGATCATGCGAGTGGCAGATTTGATTACCTCAGTTGCAGAACAAACCAACTTATTGGCATTGAACGCAGCGATTGAAGCGGCCAGAGCAGGAGAGCAAGGCCGAGGGTTTGCGGTGGTCGCAGAGCAGGTACGCGAGCTTTCGTCAAAGAGTAGCTACTCCGCGTTGGAAATTCGCCAGTTATTGGACAGAAGTGAACAAGAAGTTCGTCACGGACAGCAAGTGGTGCACCTGAGTGCCGAGCGAATGGAGAACATCATCGCACAAATCAATACAATTCATGTCGATGTGCAAGCATTGGCTGATATCGTAGGGCAACAAAACCAAGCCGTCAAAGAGTTGGATGACGCCAGTAGCGAAGTGGCATTGAATGTGGCCAATACTAAGTGCGTTGCCGATGTGGTGGCAGACAATGGTAGTGAGTTACGACAGCAAGTGAATAAAGTCCGGTTGCTCAGTAACCAACTCGATCAAGTGATCTCAAAAAACGCCACTCACTAAGATAAAGAACTGGATGTCTATCCAGTTCTTTATTATCCTGTCGCAAATTCATTTCTAAAGAGTATTGAACGTGATCGGACGTCTTCGCGGCATTCTGCTGGAAAAACAACCCCCTGAATTGTTGATTGAAGTTAATGGCATTGGCTATGAAGTTCAGATGCCAATGAGTTGTTTCTACGAGCTTCCTAACATTGGGGAAGAAGCCATTATCTATACTCATTTTGTGGTGCGTGAAGATGCTCAGTTACTTTATGGATTCAATACCGTGAAAGAACGAGCGCTGTTTAGAGAAGTTATCAAAGCCAATGGGGTTGGACCAAAACTGGGTTTGGCCATTTTATCAGGCATGACGGCAAGCCAGTTTGTGGCGTCGGTAGAAAGAGAAGACATTTCCACGCTGGTGAAATTACCGGGCGTTGGCAAGAAGACCGCAGAACGTCTTGTGGTTGAGATGAAAGATCGTTTGAAAGGTTGGAGCGCTGGCGATCTGTTCACGCCGTTTACCGATGCGGCGCCAGTTGATTCAGGCAGCACAAGCAGTAACAGCGCAGAAGAAGAAGCGGTCAGTGCGCTCTTGGCGTTGGGATATAAGCCTGTTCAGGCATCAAAAGTCGTATCACAGATTGCTAAACCGGATATGACCAGCGAACAGTTGATCCGTGAAGCGCTCAAGTCCATGGTCTAATCGCGCAAAATAGGTATTGATATGATTGAAGCAGATCGCTTAATTGCTCCGGACAATCCCGCTTTTCGTGATGAAGATGTGATTGACCGCGCGATACGACCAAAGAAACTCGCCGATTACCAAGGCCAAGATCACGTACGTGATCAAATGGAAATTTTTATTAAAGCCGCGCAATTGCGTAACGAAGCGCTCGACCATTTATTGATTTTTGGCCCTCCAGGTTTGGGTAAAACCACCTTAGCGAACATTGTTGCAAACGAGATGGGCGTAAATATTCGCACCACGTCAGGGCCGGTGTTAGAAAAAGCGGGAGATTTAGCGGCCTTGCTGACCAATCTTGAAGAAAACGACGTGCTCTTTATTGATGAGATACACCGACTCAGCCCGATGGTGGAAGAAGTGCTGTATCCAGCCATGGAAGATTACCAATTGGATATTATGATTGGTGAAGGCCCTGCTGCACGTTCAATCAAAATCGATTTGCCGCCCTTTACGCTAATTGGTGCAACCACTCGTGCCGGCTCACTGACTTCCCCTCTGCGTGATCGTTTTGGTATTACCCAGCGTTTGGAGTATTACAAAATTCCTGATCTGCAGAATATCGTGCAACGCAGTGCTGACTGCTTGGGGCTTTCCATGGAAGCGGAAGGGGCATTAGAGGTGGCGCGTCGTGCGCGTGGTACACCGCGTATTGCCAATCGCTTGTTGCGCCGCGTACGCGATTTTGCTGAAGTAAAAGGCAATGGTCACATCTGTGCAGACACCGCAGACAAAGCGCTCAACATGCTAGATGTGGACTCGAAAGGCTTTGATTACATGGACCGCAAGTTGCTGTTGGCCATCATGGAGAAATTTGGTGGTGGTCCGGTAGGCTTGGATAACATGGCAGCCGCGATCGGTGAAGAGAAAGACACGATTGAAGATGTGTTAGAGCCATATTTGATTCAGCAGGGTTATTTACAACGCACGCCTCGAGGGCGAATCGCAACCGATCGGGCGTATCTTCATTTCGGAATTGAAAAGTAAGTTTGCAAGGCTAGGCATTAAATTTCCTAGCCTTTTCTTTAATGTGAGCAAAATCACAATAAAGAAAATCCAACTACCTCTAAATAGGTAATGCAAAATCGCGCATTGTAAACATCTCGTAGCCATAATGAGGCGTGCATTTCCTTCTGATTACCTGGCGTTAACAAACTGTCTTGCATTTGCTTGATTTAGATCAAGTTGATTGTTTTTTAGACAGAAATGCCGCATGTTTCTTGATTCAAATCAAAGCGCTTTGCGTTTATAAAACTTTTGAAACCCTCAGTTTTTAGCAGTAGTATTAGCCGCAGCTATATTAGCTGATGCTTAACAATTAACTAACCAATGCGGTACATTTTTGCAACAATATGTTGGTTTAATTCAACATTACTCAAGAAAGTTCAACTCTTGATGATGATTTGTAAAATGTAGAGAGTGTCATTCAGCCGACACATAGGAGTTACCATGATTGACGTAGTTGATCTGTCGCGGTTGCAGTTTGCACTGACAGCGATGTATCACTTCCTATTCGTACCTTTGACTCTAGGCATGGCTTTCCTTTTAGCCATCATGGAATCGCTGTACGTAATGACCGATAAGCAAATCTACAAGGACATGACTAAGTTCTGGGGTAAGCTTTTTGGTATTAACTTTGCCCTAGGTGTGGCCACAGGCCTTACCATGGAATTCCAGTTTGGTACGAACTGGTCTTACTATTCCCATTATGTCGGTGACATTTTCGGTGCCCCTCTTGCTATTGAGGCACTCGTCGCATTCTTCTTAGAGTCCACCTTCGTCGGTCTATTCTTCTTCGGATGGGAGAGATTATCTAAACGTCAACACTTGGCCGTTACATGGTTAGTGGCATTAGGTTCTAACTTCTCTGCGTTGTGGATTCTTGTCGCGAATGGCTGGATGCAAAACCCAGTGGGCGCTGAGTTCAACTTCGAAACCATGCGTATGGAGATGGTGAGCTTTGCCGAAGTGGTACTTAACCCTGTTGCTCAGGTGAAGTTTGTTCACACCGTTGCGTCTGGTTATACAACGGGTGCCATGTTTATCCTTGGCATCAGCTCATACTATCTATTGAAAGGCCGTGACGTCGCATTTGCGCGTCGTTCGTTTGCTATTGCGGCTTCGTTCGGTATGGCATCGATCTTGTCCGTTATCGTTCTTGGTGATGAATCAGGTTACGAGCTTGGCGAAGTACAAAAAGTAAAACTTGCGGCGGTAGAAGCAGAATGGCACACAGAGCCTGCTCCAGCAGCGTTTACTCTGTTTGGTTTACCGAACCAAGAAACCATGCACACCGACTACGCGATCAAGATCCCTTACGTTATGGGTATCATTGCGACGCGCTCTTTTGACGAGCAAGTAACGGGCCTTCGTGACCTACGTGATCAGCACGTTGATCGTATCCGTAACGGTATGTATGCCTACGAGTTGCTAGAAAAACTTCGTGCTGGCGATCGCTCTGAAGCGAACAAAGCGGCATTTGATGAAGTGAAAGGTGACCTTGGTTACGGCTTGCTACTTAAGCGTTATACCGACAAGGTGACCGATGCAACGGAAGAGCAAATTCAAGCCGCTGCGGATGACTCCATTCCAACCGTGTGGCCACTATTTATGTCGTTCCGCATCATGGTTGGCTGTGGCTTCATCATGCTGTTTGTCTTTGGTGCTGCATTCGTTCAAACGTGCCGTCAAAAGATCGAGCAAAAACCTTGGATTCTGAAAGCGGCGCTATTTAGCATCCCACTTCCTTGGATTGCGATCGAAGCAGGTTGGTTCGTCGCTGAGTACGGTCGTCAACCTTGGGCGGTGGGTGAAATTCTCCCAACCCACGTTGCCGCTTCGGCACTGACGATTGGTGAGCTATGGACCTCTCTATTCGCTATTTTGGCACTGTACACAGTGTTCCTGATTGCAGAGGTGTACCTCATGTTGAAGTTCGCTCGCAAGGGACCAAGTAGCCTTAAAACAGGTCGTTACCACTTCGAACAAAATGGCGAGTCTATTGAAGACAAAGTTAATCGCCAAGTAGAAGCGTAAGGCAAGGAGACAGAAAATGTTTGATTATGAAATCTTACGACTGATTTGGTGGGTTCTGATCGGTGTTCTACTGGTTGGTTTCGCCGTCACCGATGGTTTCGATATGGGGGTGGGTGCGCTCGTTCCTGTTATCGGTAAAAACGACACAGAGCGTCGTGTGATGATCAACACCATCGCACCGCACTGGGATGGTAACCAAGTTTGGCTAATCACCGCTGGTGGTGCACTGTTTGCCGCTTGGCCTTTGGTTTATGCAACGTCGTTCTCTGGCTTCTATCTAGCGATGTATGTCACGTTAGCGGCACTTTGGCTACGTCCACTTGGCTTAGACTACCGTTCTAAAATCGAAAACCCAAAATGGCGTAATGCATGGGATGGCGCGATCTGTTTTAGTGGCGCGGTACCGCCAGTCATTTTCGGTGTTGCTTTTGGTAACTTACTGCAAGGCGTACCATTTGAGTTGAACAACCTGCTAATGTCAGAGTACAAAGGTTCATTCTTTGCACTATTGAATCCATTTGCATTGCTTTGTGGTGTTCTCAGCTTAATGTTGTTTGTTCTCCAGGGTGCAACTTGGCTACAAATGAAGACAACAGAAGCGCTGCATACCCGTGCACGTAACGTTGCTCAAATTGCGGGCCTTGTGGTTGTGGCATTGTTCGTGATTGGTGGTTTCTGGGTTCAATCGATCGAAGGCTACGTGATTACGAGCACCATCGATACATTTGCAGATTCCAACCCTCTGAATAAAGAGGTTGTCCAACAAGCAGGCGCTTGGATGGCGAACTTTGAAACTTATCCAGCCATGTGGGCTGCGCCAGTATTGGGCGTGTTCATGCCATTGCTTGCGGTGATTGCCTCTCGTTTTGAGCGTGGTGGTTTCGCTTTCCTATTCTCAAGCTTGGCAAACGCAGGTGTGATTTTGACGGCTGGCTTCGCAATGTTCCCATTCGTGATGCCTTCAAGCCTTGTTCCTGCGCACAGCTTGACTATGTGGGATTCAACAGCAAGTGAACTGACCCTTGGTTTGATGACGGCTGTCGCGGCGGTTATGGTACCTGTGATTCTTGGCTACACAACTTGGACTTACTACAAGATGTTTGGTCGTCTAGATAAGAAACACATCGAAGACAACGACGTTTCAGCTTACTAAGGAGTAATTACTATGTGGTATTTCGCATGGATTCTGGGTGTACTATTAGCGTGTGCATTCGGCATTATTAATGCTCTTTGGTTAGAGCACAGTGAAATGATGGATAAAGACAGTGAGTAACTTGGATGCGCGAATCGCTTCGTTGCATGAGCCGCTAGACAAAACAATCTTAAAAGTGATTGCGTTGTTGCTTGGTTTCTTGCACGTGGGATTAGTTATGTGGGACCCAGTAGCATACGCAACTGCGATTGGTGGATTCAATGCGCTAATCGGTCCTGCTCTAATCTGGGCGGTTTGCTCCAGCATGGTTTATGGCGTTGGATTTAAGCCGAGGAAATGGGTGTGGCAACTCTTGTTTAGCCCATACTTCTCGCTGTCTATATTGCTGTTTCTCACCGCTTTATACATTTTGTAACCGAAAAGGTTAATAATTGAGCCAGGCATCTTGCCTGGCTTTTTATTTTCCCCACGCAACTCAAAAAAAGTCTGAACTGCGGTACCAATTTATGCCGCTTACGTTATAGTAATTGCCTTTAAACGCGAATGAATTGGTAGAATTTTGAACGGAATACGTCAGCCTTTTACTTGGCCAGTTACAGTGTATTACGAAGACACCGATGCAGGTGGTGTGGTATACCACTCCAATTATCTGAAGTTTTTTGAGCGAGCAAGGACCGAATTATTACGCTCAGTCGGTATTTCGCAGAATGTCTTGCTGGAACAAAACATCGGCTTTGTTGTCCGACACATGGATATCGATTTTATTCAGGGTGCTCGCCTTGACCAACACCTCACCATATTGACTAAAATTGGCGAAATTAAACGCGCTTCGCTGCTTTTCTGTCAGGAATTAGTCAATGATGACGGCAAGTTATTGTGTAAAGCAACAGTTAAGGTAGCATGTATCGACAATGTAAAAATGAAGCCAATTGCAATACCCACTTCTATTATTTCGGAGCTGACAAATAGTGACTGCTGATATTTCTATTCTTGACCTGTTTTTACAAGCAAGCCTACTGGTAAAACTGGTAATGTTGACTTTGCTTGGTATGTCAGTTGTGTCATGGGCCATGATCATCAAACGCAGTAAAGTGCTTTCAAAAGCAGCAAAAGATGCAGAAGAGTTTGAAGATAAATTTTGGTCAGGTATTGATCTCTCTCAGTTGTACCAACAAATCAAAGCTCGAAAAGATGAGCTTTCTGGCACCGAAGAAATTTTCTACGCGGGATTCACCGAATTCGCGCGTTTACGCAAAACCAACCCAACATCGCCGGACTTCGTGATGGAAGGCACTGGTCGCGCCATGCGAGTCGCGGTGTCTCGTGAAGTTGACGAGCTGGAAACGAGTTTACCATTCCTTGCTACCGTAGGTTCTATTACGCCATATATCGGTCTATTTGGTACTGTGTGGGGTATCATGCATGCTTTCATCGCGCTTGGCGAAGTGAAGCAAGCAACATTATCAATGGTGGCTCCGGGTATCGCAGAAGCGCTTATTGCGACAGCGATGGGTCTTTTTGCCGCGATCCCTGCGGTTATGGCTTACAACCGATTTGCCAGTAAAGTGGGCAAGCTAGAGCACAACTACTCAACGTTTTCGGAAGAGTTCCATAGCATTCTGCACCGTCAGGCGATGGCAGGTAGTCAGTAATGGCCGGGTATCAACCAAAAAAACGTAAGATGACCGCAGAGATTAACGTCGTGCCATATATCGACGTTATGTTAGTACTGTTGATCATCTTTATGGCAACAGCCCCGTTTGTTTCTCAGGGCGTTGACGTTGAGTTGCCAAAAACCAGTAACGCTAAAACCATGTCGGATTTAGCGGGTGAAAGTGACAGCAGCTTTATCATCATTGAGGTCGACAGCGAGGGCAACCTAGGTCTGAGTGTAAACAATGATGAAGTGCAGCGTGGACTCTCTTTAGAAGATGTGATTGTACGTGTGAAAGCCGAACTTTCACTAAAGCCAAATTCTCCCGTGGCAGTGGGTGGTGACGCGGCGACACCTTATGCGGAAGTCGTTTTGTTGTTAGATGAGCTGAGTAAGGCTGGCATCGAGAAAGTCGGCCTACTGACGGATATCAAATAGAACCAGACGCGATCATGAGAGAAAAGAAAAGCAAACGGAATGATTACGTAGTACCGATAGCAGTATCGGCGGCTCTGCACGTTGTTTTAGTTATCGCACTTTTGTGGGGCGCGGACTTTACCATGTCTAAACCACAGCCGAGTGGGCAGATGGTCCAGGCAGTCGTCATTGACCCTAACTTAGTAAAACAGCAAGCCAATCAAATTCGTCAGCAGCGCGAATCGGCAGCAAAAAAAGAGCAAGAAAGATTAGATAAACTGCGTCGTGAAGCGGAGCAACTGGAGAAGAATCGCAAAGCGGAAGAAGATCAGTTGCGCAAGCTAAAGGAGCAACAAGCGCGTGATGCCAAAGCGGCGCGAGAAGCCGAAGAAGCGCGTAAACAGAAAGAACAAGAGAAGAAAGTCGCAGAAGAAAAAGCACGCAAAGAGAAAGAGCGTGTTGCAAAGCTTGAAGCTGAGCGAAAAACAAAAGAAGAAGCGATTAAAAAAGCGGAACAAGAACGTTTAGCGAAAGAAGCAGCCATCGCGAAAGCAGAGCAAGAACGCATCGCGAAGGAAAAAGCGGCAAAAGAGGCAGAAGAAAAAGCTCGCCGTGAAAAAGAAGCCGCCGCTAAGGCAGAGCAAGAGCGCATAGCGAAGGAAAAAGCCGCCAAAGAGGCCGCAGAAAAGGCGCGTAAGGAAAAAGAACGTTTAGAGCGTCTTGAGCGTGAACGTAAAGAACAAGAAGCCGCACTGAACGACATTTTTGCTGGGCTTGAAACTGAATCTAGCCAAAACAGCGCAGCGAGAAGCCAGCATGTTCTGGATGAAAAAAATCGTTATGGTGCTATTTACACACAACTTATTCAGCAACGCCTTCTTAAGGATGAATATTTGTTGGGAAAGTCGTGTAAGGTGAACATTAAATTGATACCAACAGGTGTCGATGCAATCGTCAATTCGGTAAGTATTTTGGAAGGGGATACCCGAGTCTGTAACGCGGCTAAGAGCGCTATTTTGCAGGTTGGTTCCTTCCCAATGCCAGCGGATGATGCAGTGAGACAAGAGCTGCGTAATATCAATTTAACTGTTGATTTCGAATAAAAGGACTAAGACGTGAAAAAACGCCTTTTGATGGGATTACTAGTGCTGCTAAGCAGCGTCACGAATGTAGCCAATGCGGCTTTGGAATTGATCATCACCGATGGTATCGATTCAGCAAGACCAATTGCGATTGTTCCTTTTAAATGGCAAGGAACAAAAGCACTGCCTGTTGATATTTCGTCTGTTGTCGCGTCGGATCTTCAACGCAGTGGCAAATTCAGCCCAATTCCTACCAGCAAGATGCCTCAAACACCTTACAATGAGTCGGAAATTAACTTCGACGCATGGACTAACTTAGGTGTGGATACCTTGCTAACGGGTTCTGTGACACAAAATGAAAAAGGCGAGTACGTCATCAACTACCAACTGGTGGATGTGGTGAGAGGCCAACTGACTAGTGGTCAAAGCCGAGCGCTGGAAGATGGCCAATTAGTGCTGTCGAAAGATCACGTATTGTTCAATAAAGTGGCGACGATTACCGCTCCAAGAATGCGTGAGTATGCTCACCGCATTTCCGATCTGATCTACGAGCAGCTCACTGGTGAACGTGGTGCGTTTCTCACTCGCATTGCTTATGTGGTGGTGAATGATAAAGACAAATTCCCATATCAGTTACGAGTGGCAGATTACGACGGTTTTAACGAACGTTTAGTGCTGCGTTCAAAGCAGCCTCTCATGTCTCCTGCTTGGTCTCCTGATGGTCGTCAGCTTGCTTATGTGAGTTTCCAAAATGGCCAAGCTGAAATCTTTGTACTGAATATTTATACCGGTGAGCATGAAAAGCTAACGTCATTCCCTCGCCACAATGGTGCGCCAAGATTCTCTCCAGATGGCAAGAAATTAGCCATCGTATTGTCAAAAACTGGTTCGCTTCAGATCTACACTCTGGATCTGCAAACGCGTCAGCTAACACAAATAACGAGGGATAGATCAAATAATACGGAGCCATTTTGGCATCCTGATGGCAAATCACTCATCTTTACATCGGATCGGGGTGGTAAACCCCAGATATATAGAGTAAATTTGAGCGACGGGTCGACTAGCCGTCTTACTTGGCAAGGCAGCCAAAACCTAGGTGGGCAGATAACGCCAGATGGACGATTCTTGATTATGGTCAATCGAAGCGATTCAGGTTTTAATTTGGCTAAGCAAGATCTCGAAACCGGCGCCGTTCAGGTATTAACCAAAACGTTGTTGGACGAGTCTCCGAGTATCGCCCCGAATGGAGGTATGGTGATTTATAGCTCCATTTACGATAAAAAAAATGTGTTGTCGATGGTTTCTATCGATGGCCGCTTTAAAGCTAGATTACCGGCAACAAATGGGCGTGTAAGAGCTCCCGCATGGTCTCCGTTTTTGTAGCAACTAAGTTTGATAAACAAAGGAAAATAAGATGCAACTTAATAAGGTTCTTAAAGGGCTTCTAATCGCACTACCAGTGATGGCTGTTACCGCGTGTAGCTCTAGTGATGACGCTGCGTCTAACGCAGGCACCAGCACTGAAACAAACCAAACTACTTCTGGTTCTGCGAACACAACTGACACAACAGTTGTAACGCCAATCGATCAGAATGGTCAGCTTTCTGAGCAAGAACTGAAAGAGCAAGCTCTTCGTGAAACTCAGACAATCTACTTCGCGTTTGACAATGCAACTATCTCTAGCGATTACGAAGAGATGCTAGCAGCTCACGCAGCTTACCTAAGCAAAAACGTAAACCTAAAAGTGACTATCGAAGGTCACGCTGACGAGCGTGGTACTCCTGAGTACAACATCGCACTAGGTGAGCGTCGTGCGCAAGCTGTTGCTAAATACCTACAAGCGCTAGGTGTTCAGGCAGACCAAATTGCTATCGTAAGCTACGGTGAAGAGAAGCCTCTACTACTAGGCCAGACTGAAGAAGTCTACGCGAAAAACCGTCGCGCAGTTCTAGTATACTAATTGAGGAATTGCCTCATGTTCAGTAACACTAAGCGAGCTGTTACGCTTACGTTACTGGCAAGTGCAGCGAACCTAGCGTTCGCTGCACCAGCTCCAGTATCCGATCTCAACAGCGATTCAACGAACACTTCGGTAGCTTCCGCTACGTCTTCCTCTGCTCCGGAAACGGATGTACAGCGTCTTGAACGTTTATTGCAAAACCGTAATCGCGTGCAATTGCAAATGCAGCAGCAAATTGATCAAATGTCGCAAGAAATTGCCGAACTTCGTGGTCAACTTGAGCGCAACAGTTACGATATGCAGCAAATGCTGGAAAGACAAAGAGAACTCTTTATTGAGCTTGATCGTGTCCGCAATGAAATCAAGACGGTAAGAACGCCAACCCAAGCAACGGCCGTGGAAGAAGGCGGTGAGCAGGGCGTGTTTAGCTCCAATGTCGATGAGCAAACGGCCTATCAAAATGCCGTAGACCTAATTTTGAAGAAGCGGGATTACGCTGGTGCAATTGCTGCGTTTAAGCAGTTCCAGAAAGATTTTCCCGATTCCAATTTCGCCCCTAACTCTCATTACTGGTTAGGCCAGCTTTATTTTGCTCAAAAACAAGATAAAGAAGCGGCGAAAAGTTTTGCTGCTGTCGTCTCTTATAAGGATTCAAACAAACGCGCTGATGCTCTAGTGAAACTGGGTGACATCGCTGCACGTAATAACAATCCTGAACAGGCGAAAAAATATTATCAGCAAGCGATAGATGAACACCCAGGCAGCGCCTCTGCCAAAGTGGCAAAATCAAAACTGTAAAATAGGGAGCGAAAGCTCCTTATTTTTTGCTTCTCGCCTGCTGGAAACAATGCGTGCGGCTTTTGCATCTTACATAATCTTAAGGTTACAATACGCGGATTAAAGGAAGTTGCGTAGAGCAAGAGCAATGAGCCACATACTAGATAAAATTGACACCGTTTACCCTTTCCCGCCGAAGCCAATTCCCCTGACTCAGGACGAGAAAGCGGCGTATATCGCCAGTATCAAACAGCTACTTAAAGAGAAAGACGCGGTCTTGATCGCCCACTATTACACCGATCCTGAGATCCAAGCGCTGGCTGAAGAAACCGGTGGTTTTGTTGGTGATTCTCTTGAAATGGCTAAATTTGGTAACCGTCATCCAGCAGGTACCCTGATTATTGCGGGTGTACGCTTTATGGGTGAATCGGCAAAAATTCTAACGCCAGAAAAACGCATTCTTATGCCGACACTGGAAGCCGAATGTTCACTGGATCTTGGTTGTCCGGCAGATAAATTCACTGAATTCTGTGATGCCCATCCTGACCACACTGTAGTGGTTTATGCCAACACTTCTGCGGCAGTAAAAGCAAGAGCGGATTGGGTTGTAACCTCAAGTATTGCTCTGGAAATTGTTGAGCATCTGGATGCTGAAGATAAACCGATCATTTGGGGGCCAGATCGCCATCTTGGTTCTTACATCGCGAACAAAACGGGTGCAGACATGTTGCTTTGGCAAGGTGAGTGCGTTGTTCACGATGAGTTTTCTGCTGACGCCTTGCGCAAAATGAAAGCTGTGTATCCGGATGCTGCAATCCTTGTTCATCCAGAATCTCCGGCAAGTGTTGTAGAGCTCGCCGATGCGGTGGGATCAACAAGTCAGTTGATCAAAGCGGCAAAAGAGCTGCCACAGCAGAAAATGATTGTTGCAACTGATAAAGGCATTTTCTTTAAAATGCAGCAGTTGGTACCTGAGAAAGAGTTGATAGAAGCACCAACAGCAGGTGCCGGTGCCACATGTCGCAGCTGTGCACATTGTCCGTGGATGGCGATGAACGGGTTGAAAGCGATTGAAACCGCTTTGCGCGAAGGTGGCGAACAGCACGAGATTTTCGTTGATGAAGCTCTTCGTGTTAAGTCATTGATTCCATTAAACCGTATGTTGGACTTTGCGGAAAAGTTAAACATGCAAGTGAAAGGCAATGCATAAATTTGAGTGTTTGCTCACAAAATTTTGAACCAGCCACCATGGCTGGTTTTTTTGTATCAAATAATTGCTTTATATTCAGCCTCTTGATGAATAAGGACGTCGATTATGTCGGTTTGGTTTCTACTCAAAAAGTGGTTTCAAGCGCATGTATTTAGCTTGAGTAATCGCAATCTGTTCATTTTGTTGGTGTGCTATGTCGCGCTGTGCTGGCTCTTGCTTACGTGGGCAGGGGAGCAAGCACTCACTGAAAATGTCACGACATTTGTCTATTACCTGATGGTGACGGCGTCGACCGTGGGCTACGGTGATTTATCTCCGGCAACGCCACTGGGCCGTTGGGTTGTGATTCTTGTGGTGATCCCTGGCGGGTTAAGTCTGTTTGCAGCTTTGTTGGGGCGTGTGGCAAGTTCAGTGATTGATTACTGGCGAGCAGGTGTATTGGGAAAAAGGAGAGTGCGCGTGAATAACCATATTCTTTTGCTAGGTTGGAATGGACAAAGAACCGTCCACCTGATTCGTATGTTGCAACATGAAGAGGTGGGTAAGCGACCCATTGTGCTCTGTTCCCGCTCGGATATTGAAAATCCTCTCCCCGGAGAAATTGGCTTTGTGAAGGTAACCAGCTATACCGACGCGTTGGAAATGGCGAACGCGAATGTGGCGGATGCAAGCTGTATTATTGTTGATAATCAGCAAGACGATATCACGCTTTCGGCTGCGCTTTACTGTGCCAACATTAACCCTAATGCTCATTTGTTAGCGTATTTTAAGGATGATGCACTAGGGCAACTCTTGAGTCAGCACTGCCCTAAAGCGGAGTGCATCCCCGCTGTGGGCGCGGAAATGTTGGCCAAGGCTGCCGTTGACCCAGGGTCAAGCGCGCTTCACCAAGAGTTGCTCGCCTCTACTCGCGGCATGACGCAATACTCTGTTGAGTATCCCAAACATTTAGCGCAAACCAATGTCGACGCGCTATTTTCATTTCTAAAAAAGCATCACCAAGCAACGTTGATTGCGGTGGACGTGGGCCAAGGTATTGAGCTCAATCCGCATCTCGATCGCAAAGTGCCAAGTGGGGCAAAACTGTTTTACATTGCAGATGAACGTATCCATTCATTCGAATGGGAAGCTATAAAGGAAAATTAATGTCTGTTTTATCAGGTCTGTTGGCTGGCTTTACTAACTTTTTACTCTATTTTTCACTCTCGATTGCTTTTGTGCTCGCATTCAAGTTCATCTATGTTCGTTTAACTCCGTACGATGAATGGAAGTTAATCAAAGAGCACAGCAATACCGCGGCAGCCATTGCACTCAGCGGCGCTTTTTTAGGCTACTGCATTGCCATTTCAGGTGCAGCAAAAAACGCCATCAGTCTCGTGGATTTCGCGGTTTGGGGTGTCGTTGCAATGTGCGCGCAGGTGATCGCTTTTGCCATCGTTCGCTTTGTTTTAGTGCCTCGAATCACCGAACGCATCGAACGTGATGAGATCCCAGCAGGTATTATTTCTGCGACCGTATCAATTTCCGTTGGCGTGCTGAACGCTGCGTGCATGTCTTACTAGGAGCTGAGATGAAACGCAGCTCGAATGTCAAAAAATCTTCCTTTGAGAAGATCATGCCAGCGATCCCTTATGTTCTATTCGGCGGCTTCTTTGCCTATACCGTTTACGAACCCGAGACGGAAGGGTACATCTTCAAGGATGCCGACCATTGTAAGCGCAATAACCCAGAGTTTGGCGCACAGTGTGATCTTGCTTATCAAGAAGCTCTCGCCAGAGCGGAGTATAGCGCGCCTAAATACAGCTCGTCGCAAGCTTGTCGTAGTGAGTTTAGTGACGATGAGTGCCATTACAGCTCGGTTTATCATTCGTACATCCCACGCATGAATAGTTTTTTCTACACTTCCGACACCAGTGGTTTAAAGAACAGCAGCAAATCCTTCTTTTCTGAGCCTCTTTATCGCTACAAGCATGGCTACTATTCCGGTTCTGGCGTCTCTTATGGCAGTACGTTGGGCAAAGCGGTGAACATCAATACCAGTTCACTCAAATCAAGCGGAGGAACGATTGGTAAAGTGATGTCACGTGGTGGCTTTGGCCATTCTGTATCGGTTAGTCGAGGCGGATGAGTTGTTTCGTCGTGAGATAGAAGAGCGCGCTCACTGGCGCGCATTGGCAAAGCGGTATGGCTTTGGTTTTCATACCATGTATGGGCAACCTTATTGGGATGAATCGGCTTACTACCAATTTAATCTTCAGCAAATCGAACAAGATCTCGAAGCCCCGACAGAAGAGATCCATCAAATGTGTCTCTCCATCGTAGATAAAGTGGTTCACAATGAGCAACTCTTAGCTCGTTTTGGCATCCCGCAGCCAATGTGGGAGCAAGTGCGCCTTTCGTGGATGATGAATGAGCCTTCACTCTATTCTCGATTGGACTTTGCCTACGCGGGTAACGGGCCTGCAAAGCTCTATGAGAACAACGCTGACACCCCGACATCGCTATTTGAAACCGCGTTTTGGCAATGGTTGTGGCTAGAGGATGTGGTGAATCAAGGCTCTGTGAGTCGCCGCGCGGATCAATTCAATATACTTCAAGATTTTTTGATTGAACGTTTTCGACAAATTGCCCGCTTTCAGCCGGGGCAAACACTGCATTTCAGTTGCTGTAAAGAGACAGAAGAAGATCGAGCCACGGTGCAATACCTTGAAGATTGTGCCAAGGAAGCCGGTTTGCAAACGGCGTTTGTCTTTATTGAAGATATTGGTATCGACAGCCGATCTTGTTTTGTAGACGCTGAAAACCGCGTTATTCGCTGGATGTTTAAACTGTACCCTTGGGAAGAGATGTTTTCTGATGAATACAGCCGTTTTCTTTCTGAGGCAAAAGTGAACTGGTTGGAGCCAATGTGGAAGTCCGTATTGTCAAACAAAGCGTTACTGCCTTTGCTATGGCAAGAGTTCGAGGGGCATCCCAACCTGCTGCCTGCCTATTTTAGCGATGATCCAAAAGCAAGCTCGCTGAAAGATTTCGTCATCAAGCCATTGTTTTCTCGTGAAGGCGCGAATATTGAAATTGTCCGCAATGGTAAAACCCATCACAAGACAGAAGGGCCGTATGGTGAAGGACGTTTCATCGTTCAACAGTATTGCCCGCTTCCGAAATTTGGCAATAGCCACACATTGATCGGCAGTTGGTTGGTGAATGATAAAGCAGCTGGTATTTCCATTCGTGAGGACTCCAGCATTATTACTCAAGATCTTGCTCGTTACTTGCCACATGTGATCTTATAAGCAATGGAAAGGCGTAATTTTTCAGCCGAAAACAAAGACCCCAGCTTATTGGCTGGGGTCTTTGTTTTATAGGGTATTGATGGCGTTACTGTTCGTCCGCCAGCATCACGCCACGCTGAGTCAGTCCACACAGCATCATTGGCATGGCATTGAAGATCTCAGCAAATTGATCCAACCCGTCAAAACCTTGCTCGCTTAATGTTGCGATGGTGGTCTCTGGATCGTACAGCATGGTCAGAGACAGCAGCACACCGCCGAGCAAGGCGTTTTCTTCGCTGTGTTCCGGCATCAGCGTTTCCCAATCATCACGGGCTAATTGCCAGCCTTGCAACAGGCCTTCGCAGAAATCGCGTGTTGCTTCGTTAACAATCTCTGCTTCGTCTAGCTCGCACTCTTCTGGCCATTGCCAAGTGCCCTCAATCAACGCTGGGCGAGCTTGATTCCAAAGATTCACGATGGCATCAATATAGCTTTCGAGTTGTTCACCATCGAGGAAAGGAGCCGTTTCTTCACCACCCCAAAGGAACGGAAGCCATTCGTTTGGAGGAAGAATGTTTGGCGCAGCGGCCATTGAGGTCACGAAACCTTGAGTTTTTGCGTGATTGAGCAGTTTGCCTTCAAGTTCAGGGAGAGCGATTATGTTGTGTAAATTCAAAATAGAATACCGTCTGGTCTAATAAATGCGCGTGATGCGCCATCTTACCAAGCAAAACCTGACCAAGCAAAATGTAGAGACAAAAGGCCAAGCGAGAAAATCCTCACGAGAGCGATCACGATAATGGCACTTTCTTGATCCAGTTAGCGCTAAGGAATAACAGTATGCATTTTGCTGAAAATTGGGTATACACTTAAGCGAGACAACAGGGAAAGTATTGATAAATTATGAGAATACGCTCGTCACTTCGGAAAAAAAGCATCTATGCACTGAGTCTCTATTTGTGCTTTTTCATCGCCACAATAGGCAGTGTTGCTTATTTGGTGGTGGAACCGCCGGTGCGCAGCAATATCGAGAGAAATCTCGATCTCAGGACAGAGCTGCTTGCCTCACAAATCAAATCTCCGTTTAATCGCGCCGTGGGCGTGCTTAACAGCCTGGTCGGCGTGGCCCAAAGCCAGCAAAAGGGCGCGAACCAACCACAAATCCTCGGAAAAATCATTGCCAGTAGCGATCAAGTCATCGCCAGTGGTGGCATATGGCCGGAGCCGCAGCAAATTGACGGATCACTGCGCTATGTCAGTCTGTTTTTCAATAAAGGAGAGGATGGCCACATCGAGCAGATCCACTCTTACAACAATCCTCAATCTAGCGGCTATCACACGGAAAGTTGGTATTTATCGGTCGTCAATTTGCCAGAAAACAGCGTTGCTTGGTCAAACGTATACACCGACCCTTACACGCAAGTTCAGATGATCACTGCCTCTCAGCCTTATTTTATTGATGGTGAGTTTGCAGGTGTGGCAACTGTTGATATCTCACTAGAAACGCTTTTCGATTTCGTTAAAGGTCATACTGAGAAATATCAACTTGGTGTGTCAATTTCTGACCCTGGTGGTAAGTTGTTGCTTGAGCATGCTTTTCATCTCACACGCGATCGCTATATCAGTGAAATTGAAGTGGCCGATATTGGTTGGCGTGTCCGCGTTATCAACTCGCAATTGACCGTGTCTGATGAAGTGTTTGGCCAAGTGATGAGGGTAGAAGCAGGTATTCTTCCTTTCCTTCTGATTTGTGTTTTGGTGGGCTATTACACGCTGAATCGTTACGTGATTAAGCCCATCATCTCGATTGCGAAGAAAGTGGATGTGTCTAAAACGGGCGGTATTATTGACATTCACTATGACAGCGAAGACGAAATCAAACACCTAATCGAAACCATCAACGAGAAAACCGTCTATTTGGAAGCAGAGAAAGTCAAAGCCCAAGCCTCAACAAACGCTAAAACGGCCTTTTTGGCTACGCTCTCCCATGAAATTCGTACCCCGATGAACGGTGTGCTTGGTACGGCACAGATCTTATTAAAAACGCCTTTAAACGAAGAACAACGTAAGCATCTCAAAACCCTCTATGACTCCGGTGATCACATGATGACGTTGCTCAACGAAATTCTCGATTACTCGAAAATAGAGCAGGGGCATATGGAGTTTGATAATAATCCTTTCCCATTTGACTCCATCATTGGCAGTGTTAACAGCGTTTACTACACCTTATGCGCCGAGAAAGGCTTGCAGTTTAAAGTGTACTCAACAGTACCAACGGGCCGCTGGTACTGCGCAGACAAAGCACGCTTGCGCCAAGTGTTATTCAATCTGCTCAATAACGCCGTGAAGTTTACCGCGAGAGGCTTGGTGGAAGTGTATTTTGAAGAGCACACAAGGGAGCAAGCCAACTATCTATCAATCAAAGTAAAAGACACCGGCATCGGGATCCCTGAGTCGGCGCAAAAACGCATCTTCCGACCTTTTGAGCAGGCTGAATCATCAACCACTCGCCGTTTTGGTGGTACAGGGCTTGGCCTCGCCATCGTCAAACAAATTGCTGAACAGATGGGCGGCAGTGTTGCGGTGTCTAGCCAAGTAGGATTAGGAACCTGTTTTACGGTTGAGCTGGCTTTGGAATGCACCTCACCAGAAACGGAGAGCCCTGAACCAAGATACAAGCTCAACTATCAGGGGTTACGAGCACTGATTGTTGAAGATAACCGGACCAACGCCATCATCATCGAAACCTTCTTAAGGAATAAAGGCTTTAGCTGTGAGCGTGTGGAGAATGGAGAGCAGGCGATAGCGTGCGTAACACAGCACCCGTTTGATCTGATACTGATGGACAACCATATGCCCGTTATGGATGGTATTGAAGCGATTACCGCGATTCGTGCCATGGACTCACCTTGTCGACATACCTTGATTTTTGGCTGTACCGCCGACGTGTTTAAAGAAACCCGAGAGCGCATGTTAGGGGGAGGGGCGGATCACATTATTGCTAAGCCAATAGTAGAAGCCGAACTGGATGACGCTTTATTCCAACACGCGAAACTTTTGTACCAGTTTCGAGCAGAAGATGTGCAAGCGCAAGTTGAAGAGCAATCGATAGAATCACTTCTCGTCGGTTTCTATATCGCGATAGAAAACGGGGAACTTACTCAAGCGCACAACGCGATCAGCCAAATTCGAGGCCAGCACAAAGACGCGATCGAGCCTGCATTGGCACAATCACTCGCCAGAATTGAACAGCAACTGAGCGAGAATAAACAACCAGATCAAGAAGAGATCAACCTGCTGACCGTATTGTTGGCGGATTGAGTTACCCAATGTAGTTTAATTACGAAATAAAGCCGCTGAAAAAGCGGCTTTATTCATTTCTGGCGAATTAAACTACATCTTGCGTTTAAATTGGTTATTAATTTACATCTTCCAATTAAAAATGGTGCCAAAAACTACAAATTATCTGCTCTAATAGCGCGATGAACTGCATGTGAGTTTATTTGTTGGTTCATGATGTCGTTATTTTGCTAATTTTGCAGTTTTTAATTTTATAGAGGAAGAAAATGAAATCTCGTGCGCCATTTTGTATCCGTCATGCGGCAGCTGATACTTTTGCTATGGTGGTTTTTTGCTTTATCTCAGGGATGATTATCGAGATTCTGATTTCTGGAATGACTTTCCAGCAATCTCTGGCATCAAGAACGTTATCTATTCCGGTTAACATCGCGATCGCGTGGCCTTATGGTGTGTTTCGTGATTGGGTTCTTCGCCAAGGTGCGCGCGTATCGACCAGTGGACTGATGAAAAACGTATCCGATTTAGTGGCGTATGTGCTTTTTCAATCGCCAGTCTACGCCGGTATTTTGCTTGCGGTAGGCGCATCGACAGAGCAGATCATCACCGCAGTGACCAGCAATGCGATTATCTCTTGCGGTATGGGCGTTCTGTACGGCTACTTCCTAGATATGTGTCGCCGTTGGTTTAAGGTTCCTGGTTACTATCAGCAAGCATAATTGCTGGTAGATTGCTCGATTTAGCCAATTACTAGCCAACTAAACTCCTCATGGCGCTTTTTTTTTAAAACTGGGCTTGACCAATCCCAAGATAATCATTAAATTAGCGCCTCGTTGGCACGAGTTGCCACACAAAATTTGATTCGGTGAGTTGTCCGAGTGGCTGAAGGAGCACGCCTGGAAAGTGTGTGTACGGCAACGTACCGAGAGTTCGAATCTCTCACTCACCGCCACATTCTATAAGCCCTTGTAGTGTAAGAACTTCTTATAATACAGGGGTTTGGTGTTTTAATGTAAGCTGCCTACTGGTACAAAGAGTAGGTACAATGTCGAACATCATGGCAAGTCCTTATAAGCATCCTAAAACTGGTGTTTACTACTTTAGAATGGCTGTCCCCAAAAAGCTGGTTCCTATAATCGGTAAGACAGTCTTCAAGAAATCTCTTCAAACGAAAAACCTTTCTGAAGCTAAACCACGATTTACTGAGTGTCTATTCGATGCGCAGAAGCAGATCGCCGTTGCTCAGTTAAAACTATCTAATTCATCCAATGTCGAACTCAATGTTAGAGACTGTGCAATCATCGCAGAGCGTTGGTATGAACACGTAAAGAATGAAGTTGATACCTCTGGTAACTACGATCTTTTCCTAAAAAGGGATGTAGATGCGGAAGGCACAGTCCGTGAATTTGGCTTGTCTGATACTTTGTCCATATGTGGCAACGAGGTTGATACTGCTACTCCTGACCAGCTTCAAGAGCTAGCAGATGAACTAAAAGAGTTTATTGTTGCTCAACTAGATAGAGAGGGTTTAGTTGTCTCTTCTCACAGTGAGTCTTTCCGTCAATTAGCAGTAGCTTTCTATCACTACATTCATCGCATCGAAGCGCTATGTAGAGCGCGTTACAACCGTGACTATGGCTACGAAGCAATATCTAATCCTATTGCAGATAAACCTCTATCAGTTAACCCTTTAGCCAATAAACATCAGCCTAAACGCAAAAAGGCATCTCAATACTCCATATCTAATGTGTTTAAGAGGTATCACCAGTCTGAGATTCTTAAAGACAAAGACGCTAAAGCATTGTACGAGGCTGGCCTTCAGATTGAGCGTCTAATCGAAGTTATCGGAGATCTGGATGTTACTGAGGTAACTCGTGCGCATATCGTTGAGTTTCGAGATACATTGCTTCAGTTACCTAAGTCTAAAATTGCAAGTATCAGGAATAGACCTCTTCTAGAACAAATTGAACTTGTAAAGATACAAGGTCTAGAGACTTTAAGTGCTACTACGGTGAAGAACTGTCTACGCAAGACCTCTGTTGTGTTTAGCTATGCCATTGAACTAGGCATCATCGACTCTAATCCACACGTAGGTGTGCGTGTTGCCACGGCGGAGAAGAAGACTGAAGCAAGTGAGGGAAAAGGCTATACTGACTCAGAAATGCGTCGACTGTTCCAAGCTGACGTATTTAATGATGCTAATGCTCGTAAACCTTATGGTATGGCTTGTTATTGGATTCCTTTGTTGTGCAGATATACAGGTGCACGCCTAGAGGAAATGTCTCAACTACATAAGTCAGATGTATCCCAATCAGATTCAGGCATACATTACCTCAACATCCGTAGAGGTGAGGGGCAAAGCGTTAAGAATAACTCTTCACTAAGACACGTACCTATCCCTGCTCATCTGATAGAACTAGGTTTCTTAGATTATGTTGCGGAGTCAGTTGGCTTCTTGTTCCCTGAGCTTAAAGAGAACAAATACGGTAAGAAATCAGCGGCACTCAGTAAGTGGTGGGGTCAAACAGTTAGGTCTCTGGGTATACACACAACCCAACCAGCTCATGCCTTTAGGCATACTTTCAAGACGGCTCTGCGTAGACTGGGTATTGCTGACACTGTTAGTGACGCTATTACTGGTCACACTCCAGCGGGTGTAGGCGGTTCATATGGTACGGTTGAGTTAGAGACGAAGAAAGAAGCTATCGACCGTCTCCCTCGTTTAGCTTTAAGTAGGCTATAAGAGTATCACTTAATTACAGTTTACAGGTGCTATTGGCAAGTGGTGGAGTAAACAGGTCAAGACGTTAGGTATAACCAAGCAACCATCACACTCGTTTAGGCACTCTTTGAGAACAGCTTTGGCGGTCTAGGAGTAGTTGATTCTGTAAGTGATGCTATCACTGGTCACGCTCCGTCTAATATCGGTGCAGAATACGGTACGGTTAATATGAAGGCTAAGAAGAAAGCAATAGACTGTTTGCCTAGGTTGGCTGCCCCACGTCTTTGGTAGTTTTTCGTTAATGTCTTTACACTGTTGTGTACACCTAAAGTCTCCCCACTGTACACACGTGTACACTTTTGTTTGAATTAGCCCGTAGGCCTTGTGGTATAAGGCTTACGAGCTCGCAATGTTATTTCTATAACTCGTAGTTTTCTGTTACGTTAGGGGCTTTATTTCCACTATTTTTATCTTGAATACTTCCTTCGATAGTCCCTGCTTGCTCCAGCCACTTACTCCGTTGAGATATAGAGATACCTAGTTGAGAGCCCCTAGTGAACTTCCTTAAGCCTTCCCTGAAGATGTCCTCTCCAAAGAACTCAACGAGGCGGCTGATGCTCTTTGAGACGTCTTTAATTTGCTTTTGCTCCCACTGCTCATCATCTTTGTCAGGCGCATACTCCTTACCCTTAAAAGCATCTGAGAGTCGTCTGATCTTCGGGAACCCCTTAGAGTCCCAGCAGCTTTGGGGTAGGTAATAACGTGATTCCAAGCCAAACTTAAGGCTTTCAACAAAGCTCTCTAAGTCTTTCATCTCGTTGTCATTCCCTAATGCTTCTTTGCAAGCCTTTAAGCCGTTAGCAATGTGTCCAGCCTGACCACGGCTACATCCAACAAGCTCACATACTCGAGAGACGCTTAGGTCAAACTCTCGGTTAACAATTAGCTTGCGAAACTTAGCTTGCATTGCTTCATCTTTAGTAACTCCAACCCCATGTGCTTGGTTGACATCTTGGGCTGCTGAGAACGCCTCAGCGTAAGTACGGTTTTCTATGATCAACGAGTTAATCATTAATTCAGCATCGGGGTTTTCTTCAAGGAACTTCAGACAAGCTCCAGTTCGGTGGAAACCATCCACTACGTAATACTTGTCATTAACCACAAAAACAGTGATAGGCTGCCTTATAGGCTGTCCATTACGAAGGTCTTCAAGAATCTCCTTGCTTTGGCTCTCTTGCTTAATCTCTTGCGCTGAACGTTCTCGTTTGTCTTTTATGAGTTCAACGTCACGGGCTTGCATCGCGGGATCGAGTATGAGAGTTCGAGGGTCTAAATACGCAAATCTGCTATCTGCCATGAATTGATTCATAGTGTGTTATGTACCTGTAGGTCTATGATTAATTATTAATGTTTCTCTTTTTGGTTTGATTGGAACCCTAGTAGGGGGGAGGGTTCGGGGTAATACATATCGATTACGATTGCGGCGTACCGTTACGCACACACAAAACGTGATTTATAAAACTTCATTTTTTTTGTATTTAGGGTAGTCTAAGCTTTTGCCAAGGCTCTTTGAACTGTGGATAAGGATACTCCCACTTCGGACGCTATCTTTCTCAAGGAAAAACCTTGTGAACGTAACTCAGCAATACGCTGGTGGTTAGTTGTGTTAGTTGGTCTACCTTTATATTTCCCTGCGGCTTTAGCTTTCTCTATGCCCTCCTGACGTCTTTCCTGAATCATTGCTAACTCGAATTGAGCTACGGCTCCTAGCATGTTCAGCATGAGCTCAGACATATGATCACTTCCACCAGCATTGAAGCTTAGGCTTTCCTTGTGGAATTTCACGCTAACACCTTGGTTAGTCCAGTCGTTTATTAACTGCTTCAAATCAACCAAATTACGAGCTAGGCGGTCGATGCTATGAACGTGGATTGTATCTCCTTCTCGAACGTAGTCTTTAAGAGCTTCTAATGCTGGTCGTTTAGTTGAACCACCACTGCATTTATCTGTAAAGCTCTTATCAAAGGGGATACCAGAATCTGTAAGTTGACGGTCTGTATTTTGGTCTGTGGTCGAGACACGTAGATAAGCTATGTGTGCCATTAGGTGTACCCGTTTAACTCTTAGATGATAGAAATTTTATTGTGGTCACAATTCAAATTCAACCCTATTGGGTACTGTTTGATCAAGGTTTGACCGTAGTCGTTTGGGTATACCAAAAGACTATAGATAAGCGTTAAACAGCCATAGATCTGTACTGGTTTTGAAATTAGTTAAATCCCATCAAGGTGCTGAGAGTTGACGTAGTAAACATAATCAATATTTTTTGAGTACTTTTAGTGCCAACTGTTACATAGGATCTTGATGATTTCACCATGTTGAGATATTTATCCGTATGCTATCAGTTTAAATTAATTGGATTGCATAATATGACGACTAAATCAACAGCAGTTTTGGATTACCACGGACAACCTCAGACTTTGGCTTTTAATTACAAACGAAACAAAGCTAAAGCAATATTAACACTCAAAGGAATTCTGGATGGTATTCATGCTGATAAGCATTTGAGTGAACTCGAGGAAGTCTATCTTCGTGCATGGAAGGATAATGACGTATTCAACTTAACAGATGGAGATTTCATTGATATTCATGAACAAATCGAAGATATCTTAGAAGACGGTGTGATAACAACATCTGAACTAATTGATATGCAGGACATGCTGCAAGACATACTTAGTTATGGTGATCTTGAAGATGGTGGCTATGAAGGCACAGTCAATCATCTTCTTGGGTTTCTAAGTGGCATAAGCGCTGACGACACTTTATGTGATGCAGAAATAGAAAAACTAGCAATGCTACTCAGTCAAGATAAACACCTTGTTAGTAAGTGGCCTGCAAACGCAATAAAAAAGCGCCTTGATATGATACTGGAAGATGGGATTGTTGATGATAGTGAAAGATGTGACTTATTGAGTCTTATCAAGGCTATTTCTGGTCAATCTCTGCTGGAAACAGGCCTTGCTTATGGTATGTCAGCTGATTTTTCGACAACTCAAGATGGACGAATTTGTCTCAAGGGGAAACAAGTTTGCTTTACGGGTAAGTTTTTAAGTGGTTCAAGAAAGATTCAAGAGCAAAAAGCTTTGGCTTTAGGCGCCCAAGTAAAAGGTAATGTTGTGAAGGGACTTGATATACTTGTGCTTGGTGCCGTTGCGAGTCGAGATTGGCGGTTCACTAGTTATGGTCGAAAAATTGAATCAGTCTTAACCTATCGTGAAGAAGGACGCAAGATTGAAATTATCAATGAAGAGTTGTGGAATGCACTAACGGTTTGTGATGAACAGTAACGCTCTTCTTGTACAAAAAACTGGTACAAAGTTAAGACTTAAAGTAACATTAACTTATTGATATTAAATGATTTAAATTCGGCAGCTTGCAACCGAGAGTTCGAATCTCTCACTCACCGCCACATTCTAAAAGGTCTGATTTATCAGGCCTTTTTTCATATCTGCACAAAAGCAATGCATCTCTGGATTTGATTGGGGTGGCCTTAAATAAGAGACCATCCTTTTTGCATACAGCCACTTCACTAAATATTGAGCCGCAAGTTTTCTTGTATTTCATCTATCAGTGTTTTTGGTACATCCCATTCCTCAGCAAGCTGACGCCAAGTTGATACGTGCTCAATCGTTGTATCAATAATATCGTCGATCTTTCTCTTGTTAAAAATAGGGCTTAGTTTCTCTAAGCTATAGAAATCACTTCGTGTAAAGTTATCTCTTTTACCATTCAAGCTCATCCAATGGCTGTTCACCCATTTGCTACCTGGTTTATAGCTATAGGCTAAATCATAAGCGGGTGCGAGAGACCATTTGTCTTTTTTCAGCCTGTCTTGTTTCAACATAAAGGCAAAGTTCTTTGAGTGGTCGTCATGATTTCGAGCAATGATATTGAACGTCATGCGTTTGAATAGCTGCTCAGCGTCAACAGCGGAAAGCTTCAACTGTCTGGCAATGCCAAATAACTCTGCGTAAGAGAATGACCCAGGCTTTTTATAATCAATGTGGGCAAGACCGTTTAGTGTTTGTACGTGTACCTTGCTATTTTTAATTCGATCAAACCGCTGTGTAATAAAGTGTCGTCGATTGCCTTCATGGAGTAAGCGGCATGGCATCATATCGACACCGCATTTGTTAGCCATTAAATGATAAACAAACTCCATTACTCCATAGCCTAATGGGTCACCGAAGGTTTCTTGATTTTTGTTATGCTCGCTAACACCATCAAACTTCATCAAATAATGAGTAAACCCACTTGGCACGTTGGTTTGGCCGGAGCGTACTTGAGTAAAATCTTCATTAAATGCTAATACGGCTTTCGGTCTTGCTCCCCCCGCACTCATGCCAACAGATAATAAAGACATCATTGCTTCTCTATCGTCTTGGCCATTTTGTTTGAGCTCTACTTCAAAATTACCTCGTGAATCTAAGATTTCTTGTGCAATTGAAACGAGCGATTGGATTTCTACCTGTTGTGAAGCATTTAAACTTCGTAACTTTGTCGCTGGCGCATACTCAAGAGCGCCCATGCCTCGCTTTCCCGTATATTGGAGGCGTTGCAGTGGTGTAATGTCACTCGGTGAACGGCCCTGACTTGCAACCCATGCGTTGAGAACCGCGTTACCAAAATCATCAGGTAACGAGTCAGCAATTAAACCTGGTAGTCCTTTAAAGGTATTGAAATCCAGTTCGGGAAAGCGATAGATACGATTCGATAATGGCATTTTGATTGGAGACAGCTCGACCCCCTTTTTTACAAAGCTGGGATCATATTCAAATGACCCAAGTCCCTTTTCAGTGTCAAAACTCACAGCGCCAACGAGATCGTCTTGGTAAGTTATTGTAATGACTTCCATTACCATTCTGGTGTTTCCTCATCTTTATTACTGCGCTGGCCAGAGGCTCTCTGCCTTTTCTTTCCTTGCAGTTTTGCCAGCTGTAAGGGAGAAATTTCTTGTTTAGGGATAAAGAGATCAATTTGTTCTGTAAGGTCTAAGGCCATTAATATCGCAATCATGATATCGAGCTGCACTTTTCCTTTTTCTGCATTCAAAACTGTTTTGCGGGCAATGCCAGCAATTTCTGCAACTTCAGATTGTGTTAGGTCTCGATTGAGTCGAGCTTGCTTCAACCTATCGCCGATTTCTTCTGCTAATGCTGCGGCTGTTACATGTTTCACTCTAAAGTCCTATTTCGGTTTCATTGTTTGTATTTTGTCTGTGTAATGTCCTTAATTTAGGACCTTATGTTGGTACTGTCAATGATTGCCTTTAGTGTTCCATTTTGGTGACATTAAGTGGCTTTAAGTCTAATAAAGTAACTATTTTTGGACATTGTGATGTTTGTAGAAAATCTCTTCTAGAGGGGAGTGATGGAAGGCTCTTTGGAGGGATTACCAGAAGCTCAACGGCTCCAACAAGCATTGAAAAGGCGGTATGGCTATTATCATACGCTCTCTATCAGAGGCAGCACTGAACAAGCTTACAGGGCTTGGTATGCCAGAAACTCGATATATCGTTTAAAAGGCGTGTGAGTGATATTATTGCGAGCGAAGAGCAGATGGTGCGAAGAATTGAGAGTTTGGTGTGAAACATTGCTCTCACGCGAGCTACGTCTTTATTTACCCGAAGTAGAACAAACCAAAGCACGGATGGAGCAAACACAATGAACGCTAGCACAACTCGTGACATCGATATTGTTGAGCTGATGGCGCTGTGCGAAAACAGCACGTTACAAAAAGGTATCCAGCTTTCGCACAGTGGCGCGGTGCGCAAACTTACCATGATGGGTAATACTGCTACTGCACAGGTGAAAGGCAGCAACGTCTATCAAGTGAATCTCGATTTCACGGGTGATTTGGTCGCTGAGTGCACGTGCCCAGCTGCGCAATATCAACGCTTGTGTAAGCACAGCGTGGCAGTGGCGATGTCTCTTATCGAACAGCCACAGCTCAAGCAAGAGAGTGAGCGAGAGACAATCAAAAAACACCTGCAAAGCCTCGGTGAAGAGACTAGGCTAGAGATGCTGCTTGATTACCTAGAAGAAGACGAATACGCATGGAATGCGCTACTCACGAAAATTGAAATACGTGAAAAGCCAGCGGTGTACGGCGAGTTGAAAAAGTTAGTTACCCAAGCCTTACCACGAGAACAGTTGTGGGATTGGCGAGAGAGCCATGCCTATTTTCATTCAGCAGAAAACCAGTTGAGCATGATCATTGAGTCGATGCAAAGCCTTGATACAGAGCAGCAGTGGAAGCTCATCAACTACCTTGTGGAAAGGTTGAATAAGGTACTCGAACAGATCGATGATTCAAGTGGCGATCGTTTTGGCATTGAAAGCCTAATTAATGAGCACATGCCTAACATACTGGCAAAACTTAATTGGAGTGAACAAGAAAAAGCACATTGGATGTTTGAGCGTTTGACCCAGCATGAGTTCGATGTGTTCCCGTCGATTGAAGAGAATTTTGCCGTGGTGTGGCAAAACAACACGTACTTCCTTGATTTATGTCGACAAGCGATTGAACAAGCTTCACCAGACGAGAGTGGTTGGAATTTAAGAACATGGGCCAATCCACTCATTAAACAAAGCCCAAATTGGCTTGATGTGGTGGCCATTAAGCAAAAAATAGCGCGAACGTGCCGAGACTTCTTAGAAATTGTTGAGATGTATATCGACAACCAAGCGCCATTAGAAGCCGAGTTTTGGTTGGCGAAAGCGCGCAAAATTGCGAGCGAGTATGAACGGCAAGCGTGTGATCAGGCGCAGTTCCGCCTTTATGTTGAGCTTGGTGAAATTAAATCCGCTTGGTCGCTGGCCAATAGCCTATTAGAACGATCGCCCAGTTTTCAGCGCTATAAAGATATGGTTCTGTTTAAAGCGAATTACTCAGTGGATGACGCAGAGTTTCTTCCCCGCGTTGAGCTGTTGTTTAAGAATTCCTATCGGCTGCCAGATCAATTTAACCGTGTGTCTGAACAAACCGATGCCTTGGTGCTTTTCTATATCGACAACCAGCAATTTGACCAAGCGTGTGAATGGGTGGCAAGCAATAGAGTGTCCACCAATGCGTTGCTAACGTTGGCTGATCTTGTGGTGCATGATAAGCCAAACCATGCACTCAGCTACTACCTTCGCGTTGTCACGGCGCAGATTGAGCAGACTAACAATGAAGCCTATGCCACAGCGTTAACGCTTTTACAAAAAATCGAAGGGTTGCTTAAATCGCACTCTGCGGAGTTGGCGCAGTTCTATGTTGAAATAGCTTCACTAGCACAAAGTTATAAACGCAAGCGCAATATGCTGACTTTGTTAAAACAACACTACGCCGCCCATTTATAACCTGTTGAGATAGGAAAGGCTTTAAATCGCCCACTTTCATTCCAACAAAGAGATGGGCACCTAGGAGGTTCATTTGAATCATCGAGTTGTGTTTACCGGTGGGCCCGGGGCGGGCAAAACCTCCGTTATCGAATATCTCAATAATTTAGGCTACCCAAGTGCCCACGAAGTGGGGCGAAAAGTCATCCAAGCACAAATGCAAGCTCAAGGTAGCGCGTTACCTTGGTTGGACAAATTGGCCTTTCGCGATCAAATGGTGGCTGAAGAAATCAAAAACTATGACGACTTTGGGCATGCGGTAACCACTTTTTATGATAGAAGCATTATTGACTGCTATGGCTACAGTAAGCTTGAAAACTTACCCATTTCGACGCTTTTATCCACGAAATGTTGCGAGTTAAGGTATGAGCGTAAGGTGTTTATTTTCCCGCCGTGGGAATCGATCTATAAAAATGATCGAGAGCGAAAGCAAGATTTTAAAGAAGCTGTTGCTACGTATCGCGAGATGGTGAGTGCCTACACGCAGTTTGGTTACGATTTGCTTGAAGTGCCGATGGTTTCCGTTCGAGAGCGAGCGGAATTTATTTTAAACAACCTTAGGTGAAATCTTTAGTATGGCGTTATGCCTTTGGGAGAAAAGATGAAGTTTTATCGCGCAGAGGAGTATCAGGCTTCTTGTGAACAACGCTATCAAAAATACATAAGTGAGATTGAAGCGCTACTCCCTGATGCCGTTGTCGAGCATGTGGGAGCATCTTCCATTCCTTTGGCGGTCTCTAAAGGCGACTTGGATATCTATGTTGGTGTGGATCGCGAAGATTTAGAGAGCGCGGTAAAAATACTCAAAGGTTTGGGCTTTGAGGAAAAGCAAGATACGTTAAGAACGCCTGAGCTATGCATGTTGGAAAGCACCGCCAATGACAATGTAGCATTCCAAGTGGTTGCCAATGGTTCGGAGTTTGAGTGCTTTTTGGCGTTTCGAGATAAACTTCGTGCAAACCCTGAGTTGGTTCAACAATACAATACGCTGAAAATGGCTTGTACTGGTTGGTCTCAAGACGAATATCGTTTGAAAAAGTCAGCGTTTGTTGAACATGTTTTGGCGCAGTAAATAACGTGTGTAAGAAGATGGATAAGCTCATCGCCCTCATCAAAGAAGACCGAATGAGAGCAGAGGCGTTAGGCCATGTGGCCGAGTTGTCATTACCTCAGTGTTATATTGCCGCAGGCTTTGTGCGAAATTTGGTGTGGGATTCATTACACGGGCTAGTCACTCCCTTGAATGATGTTGATGTGATCTACTTTGATCCCACAGAGTCAAGCCCCGATGCTTATCTGCAATATGAAGCGCATTTAAAGGCGCGTATGCCGCAGTTCAATTGGCAGGTTCGCAATCAGGCAAAAATGCATCTTCGTAACGGTGATGAGCCGTATCAAAGCGCGGTAGATGCCATGCGTTATTGGCCAGAGAAAGAAACGGCGGTGGCCGTTCGGCAAGTGGCGGCAGATCACTATGAATGTGTTTCGGCTTTTGGGATTGAATCTCTATTTCGTGGGCATATCACGCACAATCCAAAGCGTTGTTTGGCAACGTTTGAACACCGCGTTATTTCAAGAGGATGGGTGTCCCGCTGGCCTAAATTAGTGGTGATGTCGTAACAACACGGTGCTGATTGGGCTTACCTTTACCGTGATGCTGCTGGTGGCTCTGAATCTGCATCACTCATTTCTATCAATTCACGGAGTGGAGAGAATAATGGAAGCAAAAGAGGTCGTTTTAGCCTATTGGCAGGCGATGAAAAGCAATGATTTTGCCAAAGCCAGTGAATGGTTAAGTTTGGATTTTGAGGGTTTTTGGCCGCAATCTGGCGAACTTATTGTTGGCAGAGAGAATTTTATCGCGATTAACACCTATTACCCAGCCAATGGTGTTTGGACATTCGACATTCATTCCGTTGTTTGCGAAGGGGCTACGGTTGTAACAGACGTTGTGATCACCGATGGCGTTCAAAAAGCGCGAGCCATTACCTTTCATACTGTTGAAAATGGGCTTATCTGCAAGCAAAAGGAATTTTGGCCCGATCCAATGCCAGCGCAAACCTGGCGTTCAAAATGGGTCAAGATCGTTCAAGAGTCGTTTAATTAAGTGATTTTTGGGCTATCGCGAGCCACAAAAGAATAAACAAAACAATAGGGAGAAAGTTTTGCAAGAGTTTCAAGTTTACCTGTTTGATATGGATGGCACCTTAGTGAATTCGGAGCCGCTGAAGGGGCAAGCATTAGCCCTGGCTTGTCAAGATTACGGCTCAGTGGTGGATTTTAATATCTATAAAGAGGTGATGGGGGAGAGCTGGCCTGTGGTCACTGGCCACTTTTTCAAACACGCGAATATTTCCCCTGAGCTTGCCGAGTTCAATGCACACTTTCGGGCTCACTACGAGAGATTGTTGTCGGAAAACCTCGAATTAAATCGGGGTGCGAAAGCGTACATTGAACATTTGAATGCGAGCGGAAAGCAGTGTGCCGTGGTGAGTTCGGCAGCGACGTGGATGGTGGAAAACATACTGAATGCGCTGGATCTGAAGGAGGCGTTTAAGGTTGTGATTACACAAGAGGACGTTACAAAACACAAACCCGATCCAGAAGCCTTTAATCTGGCGTTGTCAAAACTGGGTGTGACGCCAGAACAGGCAATTATATTTGAAGATTCTCATGCTGGCGTCTTGGCTGGTCGAGCGAGCGGTTGTAACGTGGTGGCCATCAGGCATGAGTTTAATGGCAAAAATGATTTGAGTGGTGCGGTTGCTTGTATCGAGAGTTTTGAAGCGCTTTTGGCGTAACGCAAAACACAAACACATTCAGGCCATGATAATAGGTGTATAGGGAGAGAAGCTGTTGAAGGCAATCTTACCTTTGAACAAGGCCGGGCAATGCGGTGGCATTTGAAACAACGCCTAATGCTTTAAAAACTCAACCTGGTGACAGATTGAGTTTTTACTTTTTGTCGGCCAAGTATTCGTTGACCGTTACACTTTAAAGAAGGCAACTTCTTGTTTGAGATGATCAGAAAGCGCGTTCAAATTTTGGCTGGCCACTTGGTTATTCTCCATTGATCGAATGGACTCTTTCGACATGCAGGATATCTGTTCCATGGCCACGACGAGCTCACGGACCACTTCCACTTGTTCATCCGTTGCGATGACAACGTCACGCACTCGGTTGAGAGAATCTTGAGACTGCTGCTCAATGCTCACCAGCAGTTGGCTCGCTTGTGCGGTGTTTTTCTGACAACTTTCTACTTTAGGCTGTGTGTTTTCCATTGCAGTCACGCTGGCAACGGTTTGAGCTTGTACTTCTTTGAGCATCGCCTCGATCTGCGTTGTCGCTTCGCCTGTACGTTTGGCTAGGCTTCGTACCTCATCTGCCACAACGGCAAAGCCGCGCCCAGATTCACCCGCTCGCGCCGCTTCTATCGCGGCATTCAGCGCGAGCAAGTTGGTTTGCTCTGAGATACTGCTGATCATATTGACGATTCCGCCAATATCGCGCGTTTTGGCTTCTAATTGTTTGACCTGAGCAACCGTTTCATTGACGGCGACTGTCACAGACAGCATTTGCTCCGCTACTGCCGCCACAAGCACGCGGCCATCACGGGCATTATCCGAGGTATTGACTGAGTTTTGTTCAGTAAGGCTCACCACTTTAGCAATCTCATCAATGCTGGCGTGCATGCTTTCTAATTTTGTGGCCATGTTTTGTGTCAGCGATGCTTGTTGCTGAGCGGAGTCAAAGACCGAACTGGAACCGCTTGAAACGGCTTCCACTTGGGTGGCCAGTTGCTCTGATGCGTTTCGGATATTGTGCACGATAGAGCTGAGTTTATCGGACATCAACGAAAGTGAGTGCAGAATACTGCCTTGATCACTGCTCTGATATTGTTGAGTTAACTCGCCATTGGCCATCAACTGAATCGCATGTTGGGCCACATAAGGTTCACTCCCCAAGGAGAGGCGAAAACTGCGCTCAATAATGAAACCAACCATCGCCGAAATCAGCACGGCGATACCACTTAGCACCAGCATTAAGCTCTGAAATCCGTTGGCCTCCGCACGAGCGATGGGTGTCAGTTGCTGGTTGAGCGACTCTTGATAATCAATAAACTCATTGATCACCTTTAACCAGTTGGCGAAGCTTGGACGAACTTGCTCAAGCAGCATAGGGGTAACGTCTTCGCCACTCTTTTTCTTCGCAATCACTTCTCTCACAAGAGGCAGCGTTTTTGTTTGTATATCACCAATGCGCTGCAAAATGGCTCGCTCTTGCGCTGAAAAGGGAATGCCATCAGCCATCATGCTTTGCATGTTTTGTTCCGATTGTTGATAGAATTTTTCTAATCGACGGATTTCATCTTCAAAACGAGCAAGCTCTTGTGGAGTTCGAGCCATTGCAACATCGCGAATGGCGATAGCTCGATCATGAACACTGCCGCGAAAGTTGATCGCGTATCGTTGTTTTACCGAGTTAATGTCCGTCACCTCAGCAAGGCTCATGTCGATAAAGTTAACTTTTTGAATTCCGACGATGGTCAGTAATGCCATAAGTGCCACTAACGTACCAAAACCGAGCGCCAAACGCGTCCTTACTTTTAACTGTGCAAGGTATTGCATTCCATACTCCTGATAGCAAACGTAACCGTTGAGGCAATGTCGCCCACAACGCCTATTTTTTAGTTTTTGTGGAAAGAGTGAGACCGCTTTATTCGAGCAAAAATGACAAGCAACCAAAGAAAGGGTGAAGTATCACCAACATTGATGAAATCAGCGCCTGGATATTGCGGTCTCGCGCGACATTCTCGCAGAGGGATAAGGGGGAATTCCAATTACTTGCTTCTATTGCATTAATAGCTTTTGGCTTTTATAGAGCCTCTTGATTGGAAGAAAAATCCAGCATTTGATGATGACGGATGTGTGGTTTTGACCGTTTGCCACACAAAATGCCCGATTTTTTGTGTGGTCTTTCAACTTTTCGGGCAAAAGTGGGCAAGCAAAAAATCACCGTGAGCCGTGTCACGGAATTTCGTGCCACGTAAACTAATATCAGACTCAATTCATGTAATTGAGAAACTTATTAATGCAAGCAGCATCACGAGCTAGTTTTATTATTAAAACAATATCAAAAGTAGGCCAAGTATCCGTTGTTGATCTTTCTGAAGAATTAAATGTTTCTGTTGAAACAATCAGACGAGATTTAAAAGAACTAGACAAGAAAGGTGAGGTTGTTCGTGTTCATGGTGGTGCGATATGTAAGGAATATCGTGATGAAGGTACATCGTTCAATAATAGAGCAAGCAGTAATGTTACTGACAAAATGCATCTTGTAGAGCAAGTCATTTCTAATGTTTATGAAGGTTCGGTGATTGGATTAGATGCGAGTTCATCAAGTTGGTTGGTGGCGCAATCGTTACCGGATATTCAGTGTACGGTGGTAACAAACTCAATTAATAACATAAATGTATTATGTGGAAAGAGAAATATTACCATTATTAGTTTGGGTGGTTATTTTTCCGAAAAATATAAAGCTTTTTACGGCATGTTAGCGAAGAACATGCTTTCTGAAATGGCCCTAGATCTATGTGTGATCTCCTGTGTGGGTTTTGATGAAGACACAGGCGTTTGGGATTCGAATGAATACAACTATGAAATCAAGAAGACATTCATTGAAGTTTCAGAAAAAGTAATTCTGTTAGCTGACAAGAGCAAATATAAAAAGAAAAGTCTTTTACGAATTTGTGGGTTGGATGAAATAGATTTATTAATATCTAACGCTGCAATTAATACAAAAATATAAAACTTAATTTATTCAATAACGTGAAACTCATTCCTATAAAAATAATGAGAGGGATGACCGTACTTAAAGGAAATTAAAATGACCGACACTTTATCGTCCGTAACACAAGCGGAAATAAAAAAAGGAAATAGTGATGTTATTCCTAGAGCTGTCTTGATCCCATTTATATTGCTGACATCGTGTTTCGCTCTATGGGGACTGGCTAATAACATGACCGATGTGCTCATCGCTCAGTTTAGAAAAGTATTTACTTTGACGGATATGCAATCTGGATTAGTGCAAACAGCATTCTATGGTGCGTACTTTGTGCTAGCTTTGCCTGCGGCATTATTTATCCAGCGCTACAGTTACAAAGCGGGGGTTTTACTTGGCTTAGGACTATTCGCATCGGGCGCTTTACTGTTCTATCCGGCGGCACAGGCAATGGAATATTTGCCCTTCCTCATGGCGTTGTTTGTCTTAGCGGGCGGGCTGTCAATTCTTGAAACCAGTGCCAACCCATACATTATTGCCATGGGCCCACAAGAGACAGCAACTCGCCGCCTTAACATCGCGCAAGCCTTTAACCCTGTTGGTTCAATCACTGGCGTTCTGATCGGTAAATTCTACATTCTATCTCAACTTCACCCAGCATCAGACGCTGAGCGTGCTGCTATGTCTACAGATCAGCTCGCCACAATCCAAACTTCAGAACTTGATGCGGTCATGATGCCATACCTAGCGGTTGCGGCAGTGATTGTGGTGGTTTGGTTAGCGATCGCGTTTACAAAAATGCCAAAAGCGAAAGAAGCTCGCCTTGTAGATGGCTCAGATCACTCACTCAAAGCAACATTTTCTCGCCTCGCAGAGAAGAAGCATTTTGTTCGAGGTGTGATTGGCCAGTTCTTCTATGTTGGCTGTCAGATTGGTTGCTGGTCTTGGACAATCCGCTATGTGATGACGCAAGTGGGCGGCACAGAAGCGGAGGCATCAAACTTCCTACTTGCCTCTATCGTGGTGTTCAGCGCGTTCCGCTTTATCTGTGTTGGCTTAATGAAGTACATCGCCCCAGAGAAGCTATTAGCCATGTTGGCTTTGGTTGCGTCGCTGCTGGTGCTGGTTCTTATGACTGCCGGTGGCGTGACAGGTGCCTACGCACTCGTCGGCATCTCAGCGTGTATGTCACTGATGTTCCCAACGATTTTTGGTCTCTCTCTACAAGATCTTGGCAGCGACTCTAAGTTTGGTGGCAGCTGCTTAATCATGGCGATTCTCGGTGGCGCGGTTCTTACCGCCATCATGGGCCAACTATCAGATTCAATGGGTATTCAAGCCGCGTTCGCTATTCCTCTCATTGGCTTTGTCTACCTCGTTTACTTTGGCCTTAAAGGCTACCAAATCGAAAAGTAATTCAAATTAACGTGAAATAAGAGAATTTTAAAATGAGTAATTTAGTCAAAATCGGTATTCGCCCAACAATTGATGGCCGTCGTTTAGGTGTGCGTGAGTCTCTAGAAGAGCAAACCATGAACATGGCGAAAAATTTAGCCAACTTTATCGTTGAAAATGTCCGTCATGTTAGCGGCGACGCGGTCGAATGTGTGATTGCAGATTCAACCATCGGCGGTGTGGCAGAAGCAGCCGCGTGTGCGGATAAGTTCAAGCGCGAAAATGTTGGTCTCTCTATCACTGTCACTCCTTGCTGGTGTTACGGCACGGAGACGATTGATATGGACCCACATATGCCCAAAGCGATTTGGGGCTTTAATGGCACTGAACGTCCGGGAGCAGTTTACTTAGCCGCAGCGATGGCGGGTCACTCCCAAGTTGGTCTCCCTGCGTTCTCAATCTATGGTGAGGAAGTGCAAGATAAAGACGACACTTCTATTCCATCTGACGTACAAGAGAAGATCTTGCGTTTCTGCCGCGCCGGTCTGACGGTGGCGACAATTCGCGGTAAATCTTACCTATCCATGGGTTCGGTCTCTATGGGTATCGCAGGCTCGATTGTTGATCAACCCTTCTTCCAGCACTACCTAGGTATGCGTAATGAATACGTGGATATGACGGAAATCAAACGCCGCCTAGATCGAGAGATCTTCGATAAAGAAGAGTTCGAGTTAGCGATGGCGTGGACGAAAGAGCATTGCCATGAAGGTAAAGATTACAACCGTGAGCCAATGAGTGAAGCGCGTAAACAGGAAGATTGGCAGACAGTGGTTAAGATGACGATGATCATGCGCGATCTGATGGAAGGTAACCCTAAACTGGCGGAAATGGGCTTCGGTGAAGAAGCACTCGGTCATAACGCCGTCGTGGGAGGCTTCCAAGGCCAGCGTCATTGGACAGACCATCTGCCAAATGGTGACTTTAGTGAGGCGATCCTTAACTCTTCGTTTGACTGGAATGGCATTCGTGAACCGTTTGTGATTGCGACTGAAAACGACAGCCTTAATGGCGTTAACATGCTGTTTGGCAAGATGTTGACAGGTCAAGCGCAAGTGTTCTGCGATGTTCGTACTTACTGGTCAGCAGACTCGGTTGAACGCGTCAGTGGCTACCGCCCAGAATCCGGCTTTATCCATCTGGTTAACTCAGGTTCTGCTGCGCTTGATGGTTGTGGCGAAGCTAAGTTAACCAGTGGCGAGTCCGCCATCAAACCGCACTGGCAGATGAGCGCGCAAGATGCAGAGGCATGCCTTAGCGCTACCAAATGGCCACCAGCAGATGTTGAATACTTCCGTGGCGGCGGTTTCTCTTCGAATTTCCTAACCCATGGCGGCATGCCATTTACCATGCACCGCATCAACATCATTAAGGGGATCGGTCCGGTTCTACAAATCGCAGAAGGTCACTCAATTACGCTGCCGCAAGAGGTGCATGAAACTCTTAATGAGCGTACCAACCCAACTTGGCCGACCACATGGTTTGTGCCGCGCTTAAATGGCGAAGGAGCATTCAAAGATGTTTATTCGGTGATGGCGAACTGGGGCGCGAACCACTGTGTGATCACTTATGGTCACGTTGGGGCTGATTTGATCACCCTCGCGTCGATGCTGCGCATTCCTGTTGCGATGCACAACGTGGAAGAGAGTGACGTGTTCAGACCTCACACCTGGAGTGCATTCGGTCAAGACAAAGAAGGCCAAGACTACCGCGCTTGTGCAACCTTTGGTCCTTTGTACAAATAACCAGTTGGGGGCGGAGTACGCTCCGCCCAATTAGGAGTCTCTATGTCAGTAGTAATTGTTTTGGATTGCGGAGCAACAAACTTGCGAGCCATTGCCATTGACTCTCAAGGGAAGATTGTTGCCTCGTACTTTGTTAAGAATGAGACCAAACAAGACATAAATAACCCTGATTACCATATCTGGGACTTTGAACAAATTTGGACCAAATTGGTCGAGTGTGGTCAGAAGGTGATTGCCGAAGTAGGGGCGAAAAATGTGCTCGCTCTGACTGTCACCACCTTTGGGGTCGATGGCGCGCCATTTGATAATCAAGGTAATCAGTTGTACCCCATTATCTCTTGGAAATGCCCACGCACGGTACCGGTGATGAAGCAAGTGGAGCAAGAACTCGATCGTTTGCAGCTTTACCGTGATAACGGCATTGGCGATTACAGCTTTAATACGCTCTACAAACTACGTTGGTTCCAACAGCATCAGCCACAGTTGTTTGAGCAAATGGATAAGTTTGTCTTTATCTCATCGATGATTACCCATCAACTGACGGGTGTGTGGTCGACTGACTACACCATGGCAGGAACCTCGATGATGACCGACTTAACCCTGTGCAATTGGAGTCCAGCGGTGCTTGAGTATCTCGGATTGAGCGAAGAGCGGTTCCCCCCGCTAGTAATGGCAGGTGATGTGATTGGTTCGGTCACAAGTGATATTGCTAAGCTGCTCGGCCTTGGGGCTGACGTGCCAGTGATTTCAGCGGGGCACGACACCCAATTTGCACTTGTTGGGTCGGGGGCGGCTGAAAACCAAGCTTTTTTGAGTTCAGGCACATGGGAAATTCTTATGGCGCGCAGCCAACGCCCGCAGCTCGATGTTCATGCCTTGCAACATGGTGTCACCGTAGAGTTGGACTCGGTCAAAGGCTTCTACAACCCTGCGATTCAATGGTTATCGAGCGCGGTAGTTGAGTGGGTCGCCAATCAGTTTTTTACCGCAGAACAAGCCTCAGGCGAGCTGTATAAGGTGATGATTGAAGAGGCGCGAGAAGTAGGTAACGGTGCGAGTGGGGTGGTGTTTAAACCCAACTTCACCACTAACGCAGATGGCATTGGTCAAGGGGCGATCGAAGGGCTTGGGTTACATACAAACCGTGGTCAGATTGCTCGCGCAGTGTTTGAAGGGCTTAGTAAGCAACTTAAACAGCGTTTTGATTACCTCTCACAGCTTTGCCAACTCAGCGATGGCCCGGTGGTTGTGGTCGGCGGGGGCACCAAAAACGACTTGTGGAATCAGCTCAGAGCCGACGCATTGCAAAGGCCGCTACATATCGTAGAGCAAGCGGAGGCGACCGTGATTGGCGCCGCGATGTTTGCTTTCACTGGCTCGGGTTTTTATCCCGACATCGATAGTGCTCAAGCGCAAATGAAACCGAGCTTACGCGTGGTGAACCCAAGTTTGCTCAACACCCCACCGCTTGAATCGAAAACTGTGCAACAGGAGTCTACTCATGCTTAAAGGAATCCACCCTGCTTTATCACCGCAGTTGCTCGCGACCTTATCGGAAATGGGCCATGGCGATGAGATCTTGTTTGCTGATGCGCATTTTCCTGCCCATAGCTTCAGTCACAACGTGATTCGCTGCGACGGAGTGGGGGTTGATACCTTGCTCTCAGGCGTGATCCCGCTGTTTGAGCTTGACCAATATGTGCCGAAACCGCTTGTGATGATGCAGGCGGTCAGTGGTGACCAACTGGATCCAAATGTAGAACGAAAATATCTCCAAGCGATGGTGCAAGCGAATGTCGCTTCTCAACAAATTGAACGCGTTGAACGTTTTGCTTTCTATGAGCGAGTAAAACAGTGCTACGCGGTAGTGCTGACTGGTGAAACCGCAAAATACGGCAACATCATTCTCAAAAAAGGCGTAACCAGTATTTAAAGGAAATGAAAAAATGAATCGAGTAGAACTATCACAACAAATCATCGACACTTGTCTTGAAATGACTCGTCTTGGCCTAAACCAAGGCACAGCAGGTAACGTTAGCGTGCGTTTTGACAATGGCATGCTGATTACTCCAACTGGTATTCCGTATGAAAAACTCACTCCTGACCATATTGTGTATGTGGCGCAGGATGGCAGCTTTGAAGAGGGCAAATTGCCATCATCAGAGTGGCTGTTCCACTTAACTTGTTACCAGCAGCGTGATGATATTAACGCTGTGGTGCACAACCACGCGATCAACTGTGCAGCAGTTTCTATCCTGAATAAATCCATTCCAGCCATTCATTATATGGTTGCGGCATCTGGTGCGACTGAAATCCCATGTGTCCCTTATGCGACGTTCGGCAGCTCTAAACTGGCGCAATTCGTGGAAGAGGGCATTGCGAAAAGTAAAGCGATCTTGCTTCAACATCACGGTCTAATCGCAGGTGAAGTGAATTTAGAAAAAGCCTTGTGGTTAGCGCATGAGGTGGAAGTGTTGGCCGATCTCTATCTAAAAACGCTCGCAATAACACCGGATGTTCCCGTGTTAGATGAAGCGTCGATGGCCGTGGTACTGGACAAGTTTAAGTCTTACGGCTTGCGTGTAGAGAAATAGGGGGAAATGTCATGGCATTTGCACTAAATCTTCCTAAATTGAGTTACTCAGGTGTCGGAGCGGTCGATGATGCGATCGCAACGCTAAGCCAACAGCCAATCAAACGCGCGTTAGTGGTAACGGACCATAATCTGGTCGAACTGGGCATCTTGGATCATTTGTTTGAGTTGCTTGATGAGTTCTCTATTGACTACGAATTGTTTGACAAAGTGACGCCAAATCCAACTGCAACGTTAGTGCGAGAAGGATTAGCGGTTTACAACGATACTGGCTGCGATTGTTTCATCGCAGTCGGGGGCGGTAGCCCAGTCGATTGTGCCAAAGCGATCCGTATTGTGGCGTCTAACCCAGGTGATATCGTTGATTTTGATGGGGTTGGCAAAGTGAAGAGTGCTGGTGATTTCTTCATTGCCATCAATACCACCGCAGGGACCGCGGCCGAGATGACCTCTAACTCGGTGATCACTGATGAGTCGCGCCAAGTAAAAATGGTCATTATTGACGCCAAACAGATCCCTGATGTCGCGGTTAATGACCCGACGTTGATGGTCAATTTGCCACCGCACGTAACCGCCGCGACGGGGATGGATGCGCTCACTCACGCGGTGGAAGCCTATGTCACACCAGGCGCACATACCTTAACTAAACCGACTGCGCTTGAGGCAATCAAACTGATTGCCCAGTGGTTACCTATCGCGGTTGAAGATGGTAAAAATCTTGAAGCGCGCGAGCAATTGGCTAACGCTCAGTTCTTAGCGGGCATGGCGTTTAACAGTGCGGGTTTGGGGTTAGTGCACGCCATGGCTCATCAACCTGGCGCGACTCATAATTTACCTCATGGGGTGTGCAATGCGATTTTGCTGCCGCAAGTGTGTGAATTTAACGCCGAGAAATATCCTCAACGTTTTCGCGATATCGCTTCGGTGATGGGTGGGAAAACGGAGGGGCTGAGCGATAGAGAAGCTGCCGATTTAGCCGTTAATCTGATGCGGAATTTGTCAAAACGAGTCAACATTCCTAGCGGTTTTTCTTTGCTTGGAATAAGTCGAGCAGATTGCGAGCTGTGGATAGAGAAAGCCCTGGCTGACCCGTGTCTGGGGGGAAACCCTCGCCAGCCAACAACCAGTGAAGTAGAGTCACTCTACCTTGCGTGTATGTAAATAGCCGATTCGAACGATACCTCTCTCGGTAGCAGTGTGCTACTAAGGGAGGCCATAGATAGCTCCTTCTTCCTATTCTCATTTATCCGCCTGTTTTTTAATCTCCCTCCTCTTTAAGCACAATTTTTACAGTGTTTTTTTTGCCGATTAAAGGAGTATAGTTGGCGTTAACCCAATGTTTTATCGAACTATATTATTCAATCTTTGCTCAGTTATTAGTCAGAAATGGCTCAAAAATAAATCGGTAAAACAGGGTTGGTAATAACAAAGCAAATAGCGCAATGTTTGCTGTAAGCAGTAATAAAAAGGCAAGTGCGAGAGAACTGGCCGACGAAGGAGAACACCATGATCAAGATCGCTTTTTTTAGCGCGAAATCTTATGACGAAGCCTCGTTTAATAAAGTGAATGGCAACAAAGAGTATGAGTTTCACTACCATGATTTTCGCTTGCGGCTAAAAACCAGCAAAATGGCTCAAGGTTGTGATGTGGTCTGTGCATTCGTCAATGACGATCTATCTGCCCCTGTTCTTGAGCAGTTAGCGCTTGGTGGCACAAAGCTGATTGCGATGCGCTGTGCTGGGTTTGATAAAGTCGATCTGCAGGCGGCCAAAAAACTGGGTTTGCAAGTGGTGCGAGTGCCAGCGTACTCTCCAGAGGCGGTAGCGGAACACGCGGTTGGCATGATGATGTGTCTGAATCGTCGCTTGCATAAAGCCTATCAGCGAACTCGCGATGCCAACTTCTCGCTTGAGGGGTTAGTTGGCTTTAATTTCTACGGCAAGACCGTTGGGGTCATTGGTACGGGGAAAATCGGCCTTGCGACGATGCGGATTCTAAAAGGATTGGGGATGGAAATTCTTTGCTACGATCCTTATGAAAATCCACTGGCCATCGAAATGGGCGCGCGCTACACCACTCTCCAAGAAATTTACCAAAGTGCCGATGTGATTTCACTGCATTGTCCGATGAGCAAAGAAAACTTCCATTTACTCAATGAACACTCGTTTGAACAGATGAAAGATGGCGTGATGATCATCAACACGAGCCGCGGTGAATTGCTTGATTCAGCAGCGGCGATTGAAGCGCTGAAAAAAGGCAAAATAGGCGCATTGGGCCTCGATGTTTATGACAACGAGAAAGATCTGTTCTTCCAAGACAAATCGAATGATGTGATTGTCGATGACGTGTTCCGCCGTTTGTCTGCGTGCCACAACGTTTTGTTTACTGGCCATCAGGCCTTTTTAACGCATGAAGCGTTGAACAATATTGCCTCGGTAACGCTTAACAATGTCGAGGCTTTCTTTGCTGGCAACACCTCTGGCAATGAGTTGGTGGAATAACGGCCGCTGATGGGTTGTGTGAAGCAGTGTCACTCTTATTGAGTGGCACTGCTTTTATTGTTTTTTGGCGTGTTACGCTTTGTTACAACTGGCCCCATTGCCAAGGTAGGTGGTTGCTGATTTACTAAATGTCCCTAAGCAATAGAGGTATATTTTTTAATGGACGACCCCCTTAGTCGACAAAACACTTCCCTTACTTCCACTGATGTGGAGCTCTTCTTATGTTAGAACTGTTCATGCAACCCGAAACGTGGGTTATTTTTTCCACGTTGTTTGCCTTGGAGATTGTACTTGGCGTAGATAACGTCGTATTTATCTCTGTTTTGTGTGAACGATTACCACCTGAACAACGCAAGTTTGCTCGTAACATGGGTATTAGCCTTGCGGTTTCTGCGCGTATCGTGTTGGTCTTTTCCATCTCGTGGGTGATGTCTCTAACGCAACCGATCTTGTCATTTCAAGATGTTGAATTCACTGGCCGTGATGTGATCATGATTGCTGGTGGCGCATTCTTACTGGCTAAAAGTGCCAAAGAGTTGTGGTCTTGGTTAACGCAGCATGAGCATGCACATTCCACCCATGTCAGAACGGGTTTGGCTGTGGTATTGCTACAGATTGTAGCGGTGGATGCCGTTTTCTCTATGGACTCAGTTATCACGGCGGTTGGCCTGACCAATGAAGTGCCTATCATGGTCGCCGCCATTTTAGCCTCGGCAGTGGTGATGGTGCTAACGGCTGAAAAGATCAACCATGTGGTGACTAAGTACCCAGGTTTTAAAACCTTGGCGTTACTTTTCCTGATCCTACTGGGAGGGTTGCTCATGGCCGAAGGTTTCGCAGTTCACGTGAATAAAGGCTATGTCTACTTCGCGATGGCTTTTGGTTTGATATTAGAGCTTTGCCATATTCAGTTGAAGAAAAAGCAAAAGGTGAATATTCGTCGTATTCGTCCGTTAAACGTGTCTATTCAAGGCGATCTTATCCGAGGGTAAAACGCTAAAACTAGGCTATGAAGTAAGGCTCCGAAAGGGGCCTTATTACGTTGAGAAAGTCTTACAAAAATATCGATAAAACGGCTTGAACCAATGCCACTCCTTCCTTCTCGCGCACGCTTTAGGATGGGTCCCCGCCTGCGCGAGGATGACAAGAAATAGCTGAAAGAGATAGGCAGACGAAAGCCTTTAGAACACGGGAAATCTCTAATCCGCTGACCACACATTACGAATATCTGGCCAACCCCAGTTGGTGAGCGCAACGTCATGAAGCACCCCGTGAAAGCGCAAAGTCTGACGATGATGAAACAGAGGAGTAAGCCAACACTCACTAATGAGCAGTGATGCAATCGGCTCTAACTGTTGCAGATACTCGTGCAGGGGTACCTGCTCTCTCAGCAGAGTTAACTGATTGAGCAACCAAGCTTTGTCGCTTTCAGTCATGCAAGCATGAAGAATCGGATTACTAAACAGCATGGCAAAGGCCGAGGGATGTCGATTGTCATCCAGATTAAGGCTGGTGAGCACTAAATCTTCATCCCATTGCTGATCTAAACTACGCTGATGTAATTCTTGATAGGTATAGCAACGAATAACCACTTCAATGCCAATCTTGGCTAGCAGCCTAGCAATGGCATTCGCACAAATATTCAACGCAGTGTAATTGTAAACCGCGAGCGTGATTCGTCGAGGCAGCGGAACGACTTTGGCTGGCGTTTTGAGTACAGCACGCCAATGTGGCAGCAAATTGGCGGCGTGGACAACGCCAAACATATTGCCGTGAAGTCTGATCTCCTCCTCAATGGCAGATGGGCTGAGCATCTGCATCAAGTAGTGGCGCTGAGCATAATCAAGAGGCAGGGGAGCGCGCTGATTAAAAAGCAGCATCAAACATCCATCTTCTACTCGGCTATGTTGTTGCTCGGAATCATTAGGTTGTCGTTGTTTGGCATTCTTTGTGACGTTGAAACTGCAAGGCGTTGGTGGCGATTCTGGATGGTTGGTTTCAATCAACGTCGCGCTTAAGCGCTCTTCATCTACCCGCCAGATGGTCACTTTTTCCGTCAATGCTCGGCACGCGTAAAACTGATTAAACGCTTTTAAGCAGAGCTTATTCTCATTGTGTTCCGTCACTTCAAAGGCGCCACTGCCCACAACGGGTATGCGACGCTCGCGAAGGCCAGCAACGTTGTTGAGCTGGCTAACTGGCTGTATCGCGTATTTCACGCCTGTAATCAGCCCTGCAAAACCAAGATCGGGTCGATCGAGGGAGAACACCACCTTAAAAGGCGTTGGCGCTTTGATGTCGACAACGTGAGCCAGTTCTTGTTGATGACTTGGCAAGCGGGACAGCTTGGCAAATAAACTCACAATGCTCGCTGCATCAATGGCGGCGCCGTTGTGAAACGTCAACCCCGGCCGCAGATGGAAAGTCCATTGCAACAACTGAGCATCATAGTGCCAATGGTGTGCCAGCTCTGGTTGAATTTGGCCATGGGTATCAACGGACACCAGACAACAATAGATCTGGCGAATTAAGAAACGTTCGCTGCTGCGTTGTGGAAGGTGGGGCAATAATGGCTCAAACATGCGCTTGTAAGTCAGCTGAATATGCAGCCGGCCTTCTTGCAGTGTCGCGCCCGATGTACGTTTCAATAACTTGGCGAAGGCAATGTCATCGTTATCAAGAATAGCGAGGGCTTTTTCGTATTTGCCGATGCGAACCCGTTTGGCCGCCAGCTCTTCTTTCAACGCAATGAGCTCAAAATTCAATACCAGTGATGAACGATGATGGCGTCCCGGCTTGGGCGTCCAGCTCAGCCAGCCCACTTGATGCAGCTTCACCAAAAGATTACGCGCATGACGAGTGCTGGTAAAAAGACGATCAGCCAGCTCAGATAGGGTGGTTTTTATTTCATCTCCCACACCTAATGGGGTCAGTCGCGCGTAATAGCGCAGTAAGTTGAGATCGGACACACATACCTCGGTGAGCATCATGGAGAGTGACCATTGTAATGAAAATTGGTGTGGCTAATGGTGAAAACCTTCCGCTTGGTTTGTTCCTCTTTTGCGGGTTTTGAGGCAGTTGAGTGCGTGGTGGGGCAAGAAAAAACGATAAAGCGGAACGAACGGCAACGCATTGCTCAGTTTTTCTCATCATCTTTGCAAGGCAGAATGAAAGGGTAGAGACAACGCAGGAGGGCGATGTATGTACCTAACTCAGAAAACGGAAAAGCACCCCATGGCGGAGTATTACCAGCACAGGTTACAACAGAGTCATAGTCGTATTGAGCGTTTGGCACTGCTGGCCTTAATGGAGTTGATGTTTGCCCGCTCAGAGCCAGCGCAATCAAGTAAGAATAAACACTAACTCCGCAAGAATAAACGCAGCACTCTTCACTGCTCCTGATGGTTCAAATAGCTTTCCCCCAAAGTCTATGGTTGAGTGCTGCTTTTGCCCGATAAACAACTCCCCCAACTGAGGTTGAGGGAGCGTGTCTGAGGCTTACCAGATTAAACGTCCAACGAGACCACCGGGAAATCGATGTCTGTCTCCGCAATGTGGTTGGCGTAGTTGGTAAAGGTGTTAAGTGCGACTTGCGCCAATACTTCAAACAACAATTCGTTATCGAGACCCTTCGCTTGTAAATCGGCTAACTGCTCATTTGAGATCACGCCGCGTTGTGTCACCGTCAGTGCTGCAAATTCAACAATCGCTTGATCAACGCTGTTATCGGCTTCGACTTTACGTGCTGCCACGATTTCTCCTTTGGTTAAACCGGTGCTTGATGCAATCAGCGTGTGAGCGGATAGGCAGTATTGACAAGCATTGGCTTGACCTACCGCTAAAGCCACCAATTCACGTTGGCGAGCGGTCAATTTGCCTTTGCCCAACGAATCACCAAACGCCAGAATTGAGTTCAATACCGTTGGCGAGTGAGCGATGGTGGCGTAGAGGTTTGGCACCATACCGAGTTTCTTTTCGATCGCTGATAGTGTGATTTCCGCTGCGCCTTGTGGGTTAACCAGTTTTTGGATACGAGACATAATGTTTTCCTTTTTGTGTGTGCTGATTTGTTGAAGAGATATTGACACAAGAAGTAAGACGATTTATCACTAAAAGTCTTATTGGATATACCAAGAGTCTTTTTATGGATGCACTATCGGCACTCGTTCAACACGCCGCCCCCAAAGCGAACTTGTTTTTTAGTGGCAATCTTTGTGGCAGCTCGGAGAGCACAAGCCACGGGCAAGGTGGCCAATTGCACTTACTGAAAAGTGGAGAGCTGAATGTGTATGAGTCGCACGGGCGCAAACATGTGTTAACTGAACCGACACTCATTTTCTACCCAAAGGGGCGCAAGCATTCTATTCAGTCACGCACGTTACAAGGCTGCGATCTGGTGTGTGCAACGGTAAGCTTTCAAGATTCCCCTTTATTGAGAGCAATGCCCGAAGTGGTGGTGATTCCGTTAAGTCAATTGACGCATCTTGATTCCGTGCTGAGCTTGCTGTTTGATGAGGCGTTTTCACAGCGCTACGGTTACGTCGCCAGCATCGCGCATTTGTTGGATCTGCTGTTGATTTTGCTGATCCGCCATTTGGTGGCAGAAAAAATTTGTCAGGCAGGAGTATTGGCGGCGTTGGCTCATCCGAGATTGGCATCATCACTTGAGGTGATGCATAACCAAATGGATCATCCTTGGACAATAGAGAGCCTTGCGCGAGAGGCAGGCATGTCGCGTGCCCGTTTTGCAGCCGTTTTCCAGCAGACGTTAGGACAACCCCCGCTGACTTACCTGACGGAAGTTCGTTTACTTAAGGCGCAACAGTTATTGCTTTCAGGACAAGCGATAAAGTCGGTCGCGCTGGAGGTGGGCTACAGTGGCAGTGTTGCTTTTACTCGCGCATTTAGCCGATGTTTTGATACCACACCGGCTCAATGGTTAGCGCTTCAGCAAGCACAAGCTCACACGAGCCCTGCTGAATAAAGGGCATTCGGGAAATAGAGAAGAGACGAAAAGGCCCCTCATGCCACTTCGGGAATCGCTTTTGGCGGTTCTTCCAAATCGGGCTCTTTTTGCACAGTAGGGACTTGACCTTCACCCACGGCGCTGAGGTAACAGCCACTGAGTTTGATGGCGAGATACATATCCGCGCGCAGCAAAATGCCACCTTCACTGGTGCTGATGCCCGTCAATTCGCACCACTGACGAAGGCGTCGTTTACGGCCAGCTAGAATCAAGCGAATTCCTCGTTTTTTCAGCGTTTCATGCACATCCGCGAGCGTTGCCATTACACTCAAATCTAGGTGAGTGAAGCTAGAAACCGCATCCACCACCACGCAACCCACGTCTTTGGTGTGTTCCGCGTGTTCCAGTAAACGGCGCTTAAAATACGGTGCGTTGAAGTAGGTGAGTGGCGAGTTAAAACGGTAGATCACCATACCTGGGATCGGAGTCGCTTTGCCTGTGCCGTCGACGGTGCGAATGGTGCCTTCTTCATCCAACCCAAGCAATTGATCGCTTGGGCGCATAACGATGCGCAAGAACTGGAACAGACCCAACAACACCGCCAAGGTGATGCCCGGTATTACGCCAATCACCAGCACAGAAACAAAAGTGATGGAGGCGAGGTAGAAGGCGTCTTTGTCACGTTTTCGTAAGATCCAAATGCCTTTAAGATCAAGCAGCGACAGCGAGGCGATAATCAAGACCACTCCCAATGAAGCGATAGGAATAAACTGCAATGGCTGGTAAATAAACACGGCGATCACCGCAATGGTGATAGCAGCAATAATGGACACCAGTTGGGATTTTCCTCCATTGGCATCGTTGACTGCCGTGCGGGAATCGGCACCACTGATGGCAAATCCCTGTGAAAAGGCTGAAGCAATATTGGCAAAGCCTAAGGCGCGGAATTCTTTGTCGGCATCAATATCGTAGCCGTTTTTGGCCGCGAAGCTGCGGGCGGTCAGCATCATGCTGACAAAGCTCACCATCGCCAAATTGAGCGCTGGTACCACCAATTCACGAGTGACGCCCAGTTCAAACTCTGGCGTTTGGAAGTTAGGAAACCCGCCTTGTGTCAGCCCAACCACCGACACCCCAACTTCTTGCAAACGCAAAAGCCAAACGGAGGCGGTGGTGATGAGGATCGCCAACATCGCCGCAGGCCAACTAGGGCGAAATCGCTTGGTGATCAGATAGACGACCACAGTAGCCACGCTGAGCGCCAATGTCGGCCAGTGCAAATCTGCCAATCGCTGTGGGGCTTCCCATAAACGTTCAAGTAGGTAGCGCTGCTCATATTTCCAGCCTACCACCTTGGCAAACTGGCCAACGATGATGGTGAGTGCCACACCATTGAGTAGCCCTAAGAGGATCGGACGTGAAAGAAAATCAGCCAAAATGCCCAATTTCAGACGGCTTGCCAGTACGCACCACATTCCGGTCATCGCGGTCATGGTCATCACCAGTTGCCAGTGTTTGGTTGCATCACCAGCGGCAAGCGGGGTTACCACAGCGGCAATCACCGCACACGTAGCGGCATCAGGTCCGACGATCAATTGCCTTGATGTGCCCATTAAGGCGTAAACCAACATTGGCAATACGCACGAATAGAGACCGACAATCGCAGAAACCCCCGTTAATTGGGCGTAGGCGATAGCAACAGGCAGCGCGACGGCCACCACAGAAAAGGCGGCGCGAACGTCGTCGGCGAGCCACTCTTTTTGATAGTGTTTTAATTGGACGAGTCCGGGGAACCACTGCGATAGGATTATTTTGGCCAACAGATCTACCCATAAATGCGGTTAAGTTACTGTAAAGTATACAGCGTTATTTTGTAACATTCGTGAGTTATTTATCGATAGCGGAGGGTAAATTCTCTTCTAGTGGGAATTTTCGCTGATATCTTGGCAGCATTGACTCATTTCCTAACAAGCCTCCTTGGTGAATATAAAGCAGCGTTTTATCTTTATTCTCCTCTAACCAAGGGAGCAAGCAGCGCCACATGAGCGGGTCGTAAAGAAGGTCAAACTCAATATCGGTGTGATTGAGTAGAGACAACCAGGTTTGGTAGTCCTCTTTGTACAGCTTGCCGAAATGGTGCTTGTTGGCTGGGGTAAGGAGTTGGGGATGGTCTGTTTCGCCTAGTTGCTCAAATTGGCTGGTGAGGTAGCTGTCGCCTCCGACACACGCACAGGTCAAAACATCGATGCCATGAGGTTTAAGGTATTTGTGCAGATAAAGTGCGGTGGTGCCGGTTCCTGACGGGAGCGCGATGACAAATTGTTTCGACGGTTCAAAGCGTGACCAAGCCAACAGTTCCAAAGCCAGCTGTTTGATGCCTTCTTCTGCCAGTTCAAAGCGCCCACCTTCTGGAACGACATAGCAGGCATCTGATGGTTGTCTTACTTGTTCGATGTATTGTTGAGGATGCATGCTGGGGGCGTGTTGAGAAACCTCGATGATCTTCGCGCCGAGCTCTAACGCGCCACGATAGTTACCTTGTGGGCGTAAGCGTAGCCATTCCGGTAAGTGGTCGACATAAAACTCGAGTTTCCAACCTTTGATGCGTGCCAGTGCGGCCAAAGAAAAGAGAGAGTTTGCTTGCGCGGAGCCATAACTGATCAGAGTGGTGATATTGGGCAAATTGGCGTTCAATAAGCTCATGAATTTTCTTGCCTTATTCCCAGTAAAGTGGGAATGCAACAAGTCGTCACGTTTTAGGTAAAAGGTATGACCGGCGTAACAATGTTGAGTAATGGGGCTGTTATCGAGTTTCATAACGTGTGATGTTATTGACTTAAAAGAAAATAAATATAAATGATAAATTGGGAGGTCGTGTCGCTGCGATTTTAAGCGTTGAGAGAAAAAGTCTCAACACTAAGACGCAACAGCTAGCGATACTTCAGTTCTTATAAAATACTACGTCAAGGCTGGAGCTTCAGAAAACGTGCATTCGAGTTCAGATCAAAACATTCTACGGCTAATTCGTATTATTCCGTTGTGTATCATTACAGGCTTTATGTTGATCTTGGTGGCAGTGATCGTCAATGGCAATAAAAGCCGAACTACGCAATTGATTGAAACACTGCGCAGCGATTTCACCGACAATCAAAAAGCCAACGTTGCACGACAAGTTGAAAGTGTTTATCAGCAGTTAGAGTATGAGCGCGGCCAAACGATTCATGTTCTTAAAGCCTCAGTAAAAGCCCGCACCTTAGAAGCTTATCAAATCATCGAAAGTATTTACAAAGCCAACCAACATCTTTCTGAGAAGGAAGTGACTCAACTGGTGATGGAAGCGCTGCGTGATGTCCGATTCAACGATGGACGCGGCTACTATTTTATCTACAAGATGGATGGCACAACGGTCATGCATCCTCTTCGTCCAGATCTAGAACAAACCTCCACATGGGAATTACAAGACACACATGGCGGCTATATTGCCCGAGATATTGTGCGCAATATTCGCAGTTCCACTGATGGAGGCGCGTTTTCTCGCTGGTGGTTTCAAAAACCGGGCTTTGGCACGCAAGAGTTTGAGAAAATTGGCTATGCCAAACATTTTGCCCCTTACGATTGGTTTATTGGTACCGGCGAATACACGGTTGATGTGGAAGCGTATATCCAAAAACGGATGCTGAAATGGCTCTCAGAGTTTCGCTTTGATAGCAACGGCTACATTTTTGTGTTGAATATGGAAGGTGAGACCATCGCTCATATTGACCGTAGCAAGCTGAGCGTGAATCAACCGCACTTATTGCAGCTTTTCCTTGATGCGCTAGAGAAGACCGGAGATGACAACGCCGCGTTTGTTCGCTATGAAAGTGCCTATGTTCCGAAAGCCGTGACCAGCGGAGAGAAAATTAGTTACGTCAAAAAGCTGCCGGAATGGGGGTGGGTGATCGGTGGTGGGGTTTATCTGTCGGAGATCGAAAAATTCATTGATAAGCAAGGGCGTGATTTGCGTGATCGCTACCGCTCTGAGCTGTTTAAAATTCTTACGCTTTGTCTGTTATTGGCGTTTGTTTTGGCGTCATTATCACTGGCAGTCAGCCAGTACATTGGCCGTCGTTTTAATCAATATCAAAAACGCATCCGCACCGATTTCAAAAAACTTGAACAGAGCCAAGAGCAGTTGGCCTACCAAGCGAAGCACGATTCTCTCACCAAACTGCCAAACCGCTCTTTGCTGGAAGTTCAAATAGTGTCGGGCATTCAACGTTGCCGAGCGAGTGGTAAGCAACTGGCGGTGATGTTTGTTGATTTGGATAACTTTAAGAAGGTGAATGATCAGCATGGTCACAAAGTGGGTGACGAGCTGCTGCTCAGAGTGGGCGAGAAGTTCAGCCAACTGTTGCGACCGGGTGACAGCGTAGCCCGTTTTGGCGGAGATGAGTTTGTCTTCTGTTTTGCTGAGCTAAGCAGCAAGGAAGAGGCCGAAATGCTGGCAGAAAGCGTGCGACGTTCATTGACCGATCATTTCATTTTGCATGGCGCTTTGGTGTCGACGTCGTGCAGTGTTGGTGTGGCGATGTATCCTCAAGATGGTGACAGTGCCGATCAATTAATTGCCAATGCAGACATTGTGTTGTTCCGTTCGAAAGCTCAGCACAAAGGGCAAGTGATGTTCTATGATCAGAGCATTAACGAGCAGGTCCAATACGATTTCCTTTTGGAAGATGAGCTGAAATACGCCATCGAGCGCGATGAGTTAGAGGTGTATTACCAACCGCAAGTGAACCCAAGAACGGGTCAGATTGAAGGTGTTGAGGCGCTATGTCGCTGGACCAATGGCTACCTAGGTGCGGTGTCACCGATGAAATTCATACAGATTGCCGAAATCTCTGGGCAGATCTTCGCGATTGGCGATTTTGTGCTGCGCAAAGCGTGTTTAGACATGAAATGGTTAGCGCAAACCACGGGGCGAACCATGCCTGTTTCTATCAATATCTCCCCGAAACAATTACTGCAAAAAGGTTTTGTTAATGGTGTGTATTGCGTCACTCGCGAGTTGGATATTGATTGTCGCTTGATCACCTTAGAGATTACCGAAAACGTGTTTATCGAAGAGTTGGAAGAGGTTAAACCTATCATGGAAGAGTTGCGCCAACTTGGCTTCCATATCTCGTTGGACGATTTTGGTACTGGTTTCTCGTCGCTCAGCTATTTGAATGCGCTACCCATCAGCGAAATTAAGATTGATCGCTCGTTTGTCAGCAATATGCTCAGCCGATCGCAGAGTGAAAGTTTGGTCAAGACCATCGTGGCGATTGGTCATTCCAACCGAATTATTGTGGTGGCGGAGGGGGTCGAGACGGTTGACCAGCAAATCCGCTTACATCAACTGGGTTGTGACCGTCTACAGGGGTATTTGTTCTCTAAACCCGTGTCACTTAAAGATCTGGTGAACGTCGTTGAAGCCAGCAGAACCGCTAGCGTTTAACACGTGACATCAACATACAAAAAGCCAAGGTCGAGACCTTGGCTTTTGAACACTTAGAGGCGCTTTATGATCACAGACGCCTCTTTTTTATTGGTGTTAGCGAGCTCGTGACGGTTGGTTTCTGCCACCTGCACGTGGTGAGTTTTTCCCACCCGAGCTTTTCCCACCGGTGTTTGCACCAGAGCGTTGTGGATGTTTGCCACCAGTTGCTGAGCCTGAACGTGATGGCGCCGAGTTTGACTGGCCGCCACGTGTTGGTTTTTTGCCTGAACCCGCGTTAGCTTTATCACCCGGGAAACCCGGTTGGGTGCTGGTGTGTTTGGTAGCAAAACGGTTGGCACCATGGCGGCCTGATTTACGACGCTGTGCTGGCGTGCGAGCATCCACATCTTCCGCAGGCACCAAACAGCCCGGTTTATCGCCGATCAAATACTTCTTACCCATAGTGATCAGTGCTTCACGGATCAACGGCCAGTTGGCTGGGTCGTGGTAACGCAACAGCGCTTTGTGCAGTCGACGCTGGCGATCCCCTTTGGCTACCGGCACATCTTCACGCTGTTTGTACTTCACGCGTTTAAGTGGGTTAGTCTCAGAGTAGTACATCGAGGTGGCATTACACATTGGCGATGGGTAGAAGTTCTGTACCTGATCGCATTCGTAATTGTTCTTCTTCAGCCACAATGCCAAGTTCAGCATGTCTTCATCGGTCGTGCCCGGGTGCGCAGAGATGAAGTACGGGATCAGATACTGCTTCTTGCCCGCTTCTTGGCTGTACTTATCGAACATCTCTTTGAAGCGATCGTAAGTGCCCATACCCGGCTTCATCATCAGGTCGAGAGGACCCTTTTCGGTGTGCTCAGGGGCAATCTTCAAATAACCACCAACGTGGTGCGTGACCAGTTCTTTGACGTATTCTGGCGATTCAATCGCCAGATCATAACGAACGCCCGAGGCGATCATCACTTTCTTCACCCCTTTAACCTGACGCGCTGCGCGGTAGAGATCAATGGTGTGTTTATGATCGGTATTGAGCTTATTACAGATCCCCGGGAAGACACACGAAGGGCGACGACAGTTGGCTTCGGCTTTTGGATCGCTACAACCGAGGCGATACATATTGGCTGTTGGCCCGCCTAAGTCAGAAATGGTGCCCGTAAAGCCGGGTACTTTATCGCGGATCTCTTCCAGCTCGGTCAAAATCGACTCTTGTGAGCGGTTTTGAATGATGCGTCCTTCGTGCTCGGTGATTGAGCAGAATGAACAGCCACCAAAACAGCCACGCATGATGTTGACGGAGGTTTTGATCATCTCATAGGCAGGAATCTTCGCTTTACCATATTTCGGGTGCGGAACTCGCGCATATGGCAAACCGAACACATAATCCATCTCTTCTGTGGTCAGTGGGATCGGCGCTTGGTTTACCCACAGCTCGCGGTTACCGTGACGCTGGATCAGTGCGCGGCCAGAATAAGGGTTGGTTTCCAAGTGGAGGATACGGCTGGCGTGCGCATAAAGAATGCGGTCGTTTTGTAGCTTCTCGAAACTTGGCAAACGCACCGCTGTGGTCGCGGCGTCGTGACGCGAAGGACGAATAGTAATCGGCTGCGCTTTGGGCTCTTCCGATTTGGTTTCACACTGCGTTTCTACTTCGTAAGGGTTTGGCGGAATAAAGGCTTCTTTACGTGGCTTCTCGATGCGCGAGGAATCGATGATGGTGTAGCCCTCTGGCTCTGCCGCAAGGTTAACCGCGGTGCCACGAATGTTGGTCATTTGAGCGATCTCTTCGCCCTCAGCCAAACGATGCGCCACTTCCACCAGTGCACGTTCTGCGTTACCAAACAACAAAATGTCCGCTTTGGCATCAAGCAAAACAGAGCGACGCACTTTGTCGGACCAGTAATCGTAGTGCGCAACACGGCGTAAGCTTGCTTCAATGCCGCCTAAAACGATAGGCACGTCTTTATAGGCTTCACGACAACGCTGCGAGTAAACAAGTGTGGCGCGATCTGGGCGCTTGCCACCTTCATTATTTGGCGTGTAGGCGTCATCGTGGCGTAATTTGCGATCTGAAGTGTAGCGGTTGATCATCGAGTCCATGTTGCCTGAGGTGACACCAAAAAACAGATTTGGTTTACCAAGCGACATGAAGTCGGTTTTGTCTTGCCACTGTGGTTGAGCAATGATGCCCACGCGAAAGCCTTGCGCTTCCAGCAAGCGACCGATGATCGCCATACCAAAACTCGGATGGTCGACATAAGCATCGCCAGTGACTAGGACAATGTCACAGCTATCCCAACCCAATGCGTCCATCTCTTTTCTGCTGGTTGGCAGAAAAGGGGCGGTGCCAAAACATTCGGCCCAATATTTTTTGTGGGTATGGATAGGGGTAATATCGCTGTGCATAAAATAACCTCAGATTTTGCGAGCGCGAATTATAGCGGCTTGTGAGACCACTATCCACCACTACATAACCCTAGTTTTATCACGTTTTTTCGCTAACCAAAGTCCACTGGTAAGAAGCAAGCTAAAAACTGTAGGGGCAGTCAAGGTTAGCGTTGGGCAACGATTCTATAATTATGAAACAAGAGTCGTATTTGGCATGGAGTTGGCCCATGGATGAGAAGTTAGTTGGTTCGTCGAGTGAAGTTCAGGCTCATGAAAATGTCATTGGTGTCGCGTTTGACTGGCGGCTCAACTTTGTTACTCAACGGTTTGAATGCGAAGAGAGTGCCGCCTATGCCTTATTTGGTGTGGAGATTTTTCCCATTACCACCAAGCAGCTCATTCAGTGGTTGCCGATTTCTCAACGGAAAAAAGCGATCGACGCTTTTCGCCAAGTGTTAACGACAGGTGCCAGTCAACGTTATCAATGTGCGCTCGTGACGCCGTTAAACATTGTCACTTTTGTTGAGTTTGATATTGAAAGGCAAGGAGAGAATCAGCTTGCCGGAACCGTCACACCATTATTGCTCCTGCGTGATGCCGATGAAGTGGCCGAGCTGTTTTACCGTTTGTTTGAAAACGATCACCACGGCATTTTAGTGACCGATGAAGAGACTCGCATCCTTGCGTGTAATGCCTATTTTGAACGCCTCACTGGGTATCATCGCCGCGATCTTATCGGTCTTAAATCTCGTATTTTTAACGCAGATAAACACTCTGAGCATTTCTATCAGTCGATGTGGCACGCCCTTGCGACGGAAGGCAGTTGGTCCGGGGCGATTTTGACCCGAACCTCAGGGGGAGAGAATACCCCACAAGATCTCACCATCCAAAAAGTGACGTTAGCGGGTCGAGACTATTTTATTGGGTTTAGTGCCGATCTCTCGACGCATCTCAATCGCCTTAATGATCGGGAAAAAGGAGGCATTGATCTGCTCACTCAGTTGCCCTCTAAAGAGAAGTTCCTGCGCTTATTGGAGGTTTGGCACCAAAGTGAGAGTGACAAGTCAACGCTCCTGCTGCTGGCGATACAGCCGAATTTCTCTTACAGCACGGAGCTGAATGCGAAAAGAGAATTTGCTCAGTTTCTGTTTGAGCACAGCCATAACCACTTAGTGGGCTATCTTGGCAATGATCGCTTTGTTGTTGGGCTGGAGATTGAACATCATTCTCATATTTCTCTCATTCGTCAGGTTCGCCAACGTATGAAGCGATTTTTTCACGGTTTCAAGCAAGCCAAAGGCGAAGTTTCGCAAGCGCTAACCCAAGGGAAAACCGGTGTTTCGGTACTCGGTGTTGACGCAAAAACGCCAGCGGCACTGTTCACGCATGCTAATCAGGCTCTGTTGGAAATGCATTCAGGGCAGCAACGGCACATCAGTTTTTATGATCATGCTATGCACTTACAAATCGAAAAGAAAAAGCGCTTAGAAACCTTATTGCTTGAGTGTATCGAGCAGAAAACCATTGAAGTGCATTACCAGCCGATTATCGATCTACAACAGTGGCGAGTGGATAAGTTCGAAGCCTTGTGCCGTTTTCCCCCCGCATTGAGTCAAGAAGCCTCGGTTCAGGAGTTGATCAATATCGCCGAGGACTTGGACATGATTGAAATTCTCGACCAGCAGGTGGCAAGGCAAGCATTAAGCGATCTTGAGTATTTGCAGTGTTGTTTCGGACCACAAGTGGGTATTTCGTTTAATCGTTCCATCAGTTCGTCAACGGGCGTCAGTCAGCTGTTGATGCAAACGGCGTTGCTGATTGATGAAAGTGGTGTACAACCTGATCAAGTGACGGTGGAAATCACGGAAAATGCCTATTTTGAAAGTGAAGAACACAAAGCAGATGGCCTGAAGCTGCTACGTAAAGCGGGCGTTTCTGTTGCCGTTGACGATTTTGGTACCGGCTACTCTTCGTTTCAATACCTCACGCAATGCCATTTTGATGTGCTCAAAATCGATCGCGCGTTTGTGCAAAATATTCGTGTGAACTCCAATCAATATCGTATTGTACGATCGCTGACAGAACTTTCGCATCAACTAGGCTTGCGGGTGGTGGCTGAAGGGGTAGAAAGCGAAACCGAGCTGCAAATTTTGGCGCAAATCGGTGTGGATAGCGTTCAGGGGTACTTTTTTGCTAAGCCTTTTGCCCTCAAAAGTGACGCCCAGCAGCAATTCGAAGCGCTCTCTTTGGCATCCTACCAGAAGAAGTACGGCTCGAAAGGGTGCGTCTGCGATCTTGCCACGCCCGCGACGCCTCATCTTGACCCGGGGGACCCAATCTCATTAGCGTTCGAATATTTGCAGCGAGATGAGCTCAACATTATCCCTGTGGTGGACGGGCGGAAATGTGTAGGGTTTGTCGATAGAGAAGCGATGAACTTGCATTTAACGCCAGGAATGGGCACCGAGCTGGAAACCATGAAAGAAGCCGGTTTGTGGAACAAGCGCGTCAATCAAGTGATGGTATTGAATTTTTCAACGCTACACTGGCACACACAAATGAGCGCGTTGGCGGTGGTCATTAACCAATTGGAATTGTTTCCTTGGGTCATGGTGGATGACGATGGGGACTATAAAGGGGTAATTGAAATGCACTCGGTCCTTAAACATTTGCGCAAGAATCTTAGTTAGTTCGACTGGTGTAACTGCGCCTCATCACCTAATTTTAAAGAGGCTAGGGTTTTTATTAACGTCAACGCAGTGGCTGGCGTGAGGTTCGTTAAGGAAAAACTATGTTACAACCTTCCAGAGGAGAGTGGCGCTCTGGCGAACATTCCACTCAGTCATCATCGTATGGCTGGCAGTGGAAACATGGTGACGCGTGCTTACATGTTGATGAAGCGCTGTTTCGTCATTTTTGGCGTGTCGGACTGAGTGAGGATATCAGCGCGTTATTTTGGTCTTCGTTTGCCACCATCGACAAACTGCAATTACTCAACTTGCTCGACAGAGCGTGTCAATCCAAAAAATCAGGCAGCTACCGTTGTTGGATTAGCCTCAACTCGGTCAGCCACTATGTGCTGTTTCGATTTGTTCCCCAAGCGGAAAATGCCGTAGAGGGGGAAATCCGCAAGCTGTTTAGTGTCGATACCAAAGGGAATGAGTTTTCGACGCTGTTTCGCCAAGCGTTCGACAATGATCATCATGGCATTTTGCTCACGGATGCCTCGACACAGATCTTGCTGTGCAATCGCTACTTCGAAAATCACACAGGTTACAAACTCAATCAAATTGTTGGGCAGTGCGCATCGATTTTGGATTCAGGCAAACACAGCGATGAGTTTTACCAAAGCATCACTGAAGAGGTAAACAGCAAAGGGCTCTGGCAAGGCGTGGTGCTTATTCGTACCTTTGGTGGTGCGATTGTGCCGCAAGAACTGACGCTGCAAAAACTCACTTGTGACGATAAAGTCTATTACCTTGGTTTGTATGTTGACTTCTCTGACCGCCTCTATCGTCTGGCTGATATGGAGCATGGTGGCGTGGAGTTGTTGACACAACTGCCCACAGAAAAACAGTTTACCCAGCAACTGACGGTGCGCTGGATGGACTCGAATAATGATGACTTGTTAATGGTGCTGGCGTTTTTGCCCAACTTCGCGGCAGGTGATGAATATGAACTGAAACAACGTCTGTCGGAAAGCTTAGAAAAAAACCGCGTCAGTAGCGCTGTGGGCTATTTAGGCGGCAACCACTTTGTTGCGGCAATTGAATGCAACAAAAGCCAAGGACCGAATCAGGTTCAAATCATTCATCAAACCATCCGTAAGTTTTTCGCTCAGCTGACCCATTTGAGTGGAGAGGAAGTGCAAAATGCGGTGTTGCGCGGGAAAGTGGGTGTTTCGATACTTGGGCATGACACGCAAAACCCTAAAGTGATGGTGTCACACGCGGTACAAGCCATGCTTGAGCACGATGGTCAACATAAAGGCATGATCACCTTCTATCACGGTTCTATTCACCGAGAAGTGTTGCGCCGACGAGAGTTGGAAGAGCTGGTGGTGCGCTCGATCAAAGAGGAATCGGTAGAAGTGTTTTACCAGCCGATCATCGATACGGCGACGTGGGATATCGCCAAGTTTGAAGCGCTGTGCCGTTTTAAAGACAAACATGGTCAATGGCAAAACACGCAAGAGCTGGTCGGCATTGCCGAAGAGCTAGAGATGGTGGCGGATCTCGATTGGACGGTCGGTAAGAAGTCGCTGCAAGGACTGAAATCCATTCATGAACGTTTCGGTACCCGCATTGGCATAACGATTAACCGCTCGCTCAACACCAAACTTGGGGCGGAAGAGGTGCTGCAAAATGCCGAGCAGATGATCTGCCTGTATTCCGATACCCCAGAGCTGGTGACGGTAGAGCTAACAGAAAGTGCCTATTTTGACAGTGAATCGAGTCAATCAGAGTTGATCAAGCGCATTCGCAACATGGGGGTCAGCGTAGCTATTGATGATTTTGGAACGGGGTATTCCTCCTTTACCTACCTCAGCGACTGTAATTTTGATCTGTTGAAAATTGATAAAGAGTTTGTGACCGATATTCATGTTGGTACACACAAGTACCACATTGTGCGAATGATTACGGAGTTGTCCCACACCCTCAACGTGAAAGTGGTGGCGGAAGGGGTAGAAACCAAACAAGAACTGGAAGTGCTGTGCGGGCTTGGGGTCGATTATATTCAGGGGTATTTCTTCTCGAAACCTTTGCCTCTTGATCAGCTTCACCTTGCTTGGAATTATCAAAATCAGTTGAGTGATTTTCTTGAAAGTAATGAAAGCGTTAGAAGTATGGGAGTGCTGCGCATTGCGCAATCTTGTGTACCGCAACTCGATCCGCAGGAAACGATCAAACAGGCTAAGTTATTGCTTGATGAAGGAAAGTACACGGTGTTGCCCATTGTGGATGAAGGCGTTTGCCTTGGCATCGTCGACAGAGAAACCCTCAACTTGCATCTTTCCCCCACGCTGGGGACCAAGCTAGAAACCACCAAAGATCTTGCTATCTGTAAGCGAACCTTGAACCAAGTAATGAAAACGCAATTCTCAACCGTTGATGTGGCGACCAAGGCCGTCGAGATAAATGAACTGCTGAAACAATCGTTGCCATTGCCTTGGGTGATTTTGGACGAATCGGGGCAATATATGGGCATCGTGACTCACCAAGATGTGCTGCACTATGTGTCTGGTGAAGGGCTTTTTTGACGCTGCATCAATGAGAGTGGCTTGGCAAACTTTTGTGCGCTCATTGCTGTTCTCAAGTGCTTTGGGTATCATGCCTGCCCAGTTTTAGTCGCATTATGTTGTTCATCATGATCCAGTTTTTACTCTCTTCTTTTGCTCCAATGTTGCTAGGAGCACAACTTGTTTTAACCCTTGTTTTAGTGAAAGGCGATATTTGCCCGGGCCAACGTGGTCGTATCCATAAACTCTTGCCCGCGATTGGTTTGATGTGGATGGCGGTCTCTTCAATTGAGATTGCGGCTTTTCTGGTGGTGTTTGCCATTTTCTATTTCTATTCCAAAGTACAAACCGGCAAAACGCGTGATGCAGGACCACTTTGGGTTCTCTACTTGGCCGATGGCTTAGCGGTCTCGTTTGTGGCGATTCAGGCGATGAAGCAACCCATGTGGGGCGCGTCTGTGGCGACAGTGATGATGGTGGTACTGCTTGGTGCGGCGTTTGCGCACTTATTGTTAGTGATTGCTCGCTCACGTTTGCAAGCCTTCCACCGCATTTTGCCGTTTAGTGGTATTGTGGCGGCGATGGGCCTAGCGCTTTCGTTGCTGGCTGTTGCGTCCGGTTTTGATGAGCAAGCACAGACTCAAGCCACAACCTTGATTCTCACCAGCCTTGCGCTGGTCATTGGCGGTATTGTCGTGTGGTGTTGGCACATTTTCAGCGGAAAAACCGCCAGCAAGATCCAGCTTTCAACCGCGTGGGTGCTGGTCGTGGCTGCGACCGTCTCTATGCAAATTTTGTTTGTGGTGAATGGATAAGTCTCATCTCTGACGAACATTCAAACATTTAGACCCGCTTCACTTTATCCAGTTGAAATAGTGACTACGCTTAATGGAGATGTACCAACAAAGGAGCGTAGTCATGGATCTGAGTAACGTCGCCCGTTTAGACAGCATTATTCTACTGGGCATCGTCAACGAGAAGTTACGACTGGAATGCGACAGCTTTGAAGAGCTGGTCAGCATGTACGAAATGGACGTTGAGCAAGTGGTCGGCAAACTGGATGTATTGGGTTATCAATACGATCCGCTCACCAACCAATTCAAATCATACTCTCGCTAGTGACCATTCCCTTAAGCCATCTTGATGCCGTCAAGATGGCTTTTACATTGCTGTCTCGCCGTCGCAAAGAAGGCTTGAAGATAACGTTTGTCTTTATCGGCATTGCGAGTGGCGGCGAACAGTCGTCGCCACAATCCCTTACCTAATGGAATACTGGTGATCAGCCCTTGGCGGGAAAACTCACTGATCGCCCAGTTTGGCAAAGCCGCAACCCCCAAACCAGCCGAAACCATCTGCACTAGCATCAGTGTGTTGTCTGCTTGTTTCCAGCGAGCGGGCTCGACACCAGCGGGCGCCAAAAAGTGTTTCACCACATCTAAGCGTTGTTTTTGTACCGGATAAGTCAACATGGTTTGATCGGCGAGATCGTCAGGTTGCAAGCGCTCTTTGTTCGCTAGAGGATGATTGGTGGCGGTAATCAGGCGCATTTCAAAATCAAACAGTGGCTCGTAATGCACTTCAGAGCGAGGCTGAATATCGGACGTGATCACCAAATCCAGTTCGCCAGCCATCAAAGCGGGTAGGGGCTCAAAGCCAAAACCGGAGGAAAAATCGAGCGTCACGCTTGGCCAGGTTAACTGATATTCCTTTAGAGCTGGCATGAGCCACTGGAAGCAGGAGTGGCATTCAATCGCCATGTGTAAGCGGCCATTCACGTCTTCTTTTAAGCTCGCCAATTCATTCTCTGCTCTGGCTAACTTCGGCAAAATCTCGTCGGCTAAGCGCAGCAAAATTTCCCCTTCTGAGGTGAATTTGACGGGGCGAGTTTTGCGTAAAAAGAGCTGACCACCAATGCGCGCTTCCAAATCTTTAATTTGATGGGAGAGCGCCGATTGAGTGAGATGCAGTGAGGTTGCTGTGGCGGTCAATGAGCCAGTGTCTCGCAATGACGTTAGTGTTTTTAAGTGTTTTAGCTCAATCATGAATCCCTCTCAACCAATCGCTCGTTACATGAGCCTTTTTAACTTACCCAGTTTTTTTGGAGCTGTAAACATCTAGACGTCTATTTATTTTGGTTGATGTTTCTTTTCTTATGATGAATTTTTCTAATAAACAAGTTGAATAAATGGAGATTGTCGAAACACGAGGTTAGCGAGATAGTTTAGCCATCCGGACATCTTGTTGAATGAAGCGAACGAGATGCAACGAACGAGATGTCATGCATCCGCTCAGCAGCAGTTTGTGAGCAGCATAACCATCCCAGCATAGAAAAATCACGCATAGAAAGAATAAGGAATTTGACATGACAACGACCACGCATATCCTCGGCTATCCCCGTATCGGCGAAAAACGCGAACTCAAATTTGCCCAAGAAAAATATTGGCGCGGAGAAATCGACCAAGCTGAACTGAAAAAAGTCGGTGCGGAGCTGCGTCATAAAAACTGGCAAACTCAAGCCTCAGCAGGGCTTAGCTTTGCCGTTGCAGGGGACTTCGCATGGTACGACCATGTTCTGACCACCACCTTGTTGCTTGGCCATGTGCCAAAACGCCATCGTCATGGCTTCCCTGATTTGGATACCTTGTTCCGAGTGGGCCGTGGTCAGTCGCAATCGAGCTGTGCGTGTCATGGCGCGGCCGCGTCAGACATGACGAAATGGTTTAACACCAACTATCACTACATCGTGCCAGAGTTCAGTAAAGAGGACACCTTTGAAGTCAGCTGGCCGCAACTGTTTGAAGAAGTGAACGAAGCGGTACAAGCTGGCCACAAGGTAAAACCGGTGCTGCTTGGCCCACTGAGTTACCTCTACCTTGGGAAGGAAATTGAAGACGGATTTGACCGCTTAACACTGTTACCTCGTTTGCTCACCGCTTACCAAGCGATTTTGGCCAAGTTGGCCAAGCAAGGTGTTGAATGGGTGCAAATTGATGAACCTATTCTTGCACTTGAGTTGGAAAAGCCTTGGCTTGATGCATTTAAGCTTGCTTACCAAGTGATCCGCAGCGATGTAAAAGTGCTGCTGACCACCTATTTTGACTCTGTTGTTGATTCGCTTGATCGCATTGTCGAGCTCTCAGTGGACGGCCTTCATGTCGACCTTTCTGCCGCACCTGAGCAGTTGGATGCGGTGCTGGCTAAGTTGCCGCAAAATTGGGTGCTGTCGCTTGGGGTTGTCAACGGTCGTAACGTGTGGCGTTCGGATGTCAAAACGCAGCTAGCGCGCCTGCAGCCCGTGAAAGCGGAATTAGGCGAGCGCCTTTGGGTCGCCAGTTCATGTTCGCTGCTGCATTCCCCTGTGGATTTAGAGCTCGAAGCGGGTTTGTCTGCAGAAGTGCGTAACTGGTTTGCTTTTGCGAAACAGAAAGTGTCGGAAGTGGTGCTCCTGGGTAAAGCGCTGGATGGAGATGCAGCCGCGATTGCACAGTGTGAGGCGTACAGCCAGCCCATTCAAGCACGCAAATCGGCTTCTCATGTACACAAAGCAACGGTGCAGTCACGAGTCAATGCCATTACCGCAGAGCTTGCACAGCGCAGTGTGCCTTATGCTGAGCGTGCGCGACACCAAGCTGAGGTGCTGCAGTTGCCACTATTACCAACCACCACCATTGGTTCTTTCCCGCAAACCAGCGAGATCCGGGTTCAGCGCAGTGCCTATCGCAGCGGCCAGCTTTCCTCAGCAGAGTATGAACAGGCGTTAAAAGGACACATAGCGGATGCGGTCAAACGCCAAGAGGCGCTCGATCTCGATGTGCTTGTTCACGGTGAAGCGGAGCGCAACGACATGGTTGAGTATTTTGCTGAAAACCTGGCGGGCTTCCAAACCACGCAATTTGGTTGGGTGCAAAGCTACGGCTCGCGCTGCGTGAAACCGGCCATTGTGGTCGCGGATATTGAGCGCGAGCAGCCTATCACGGTGGGCTGGTCTACCTACGCCCAGTCGCTCACTTCAAAACAGATGAAAGGCATGCTGACGGGCCCAGTCACAATTCTATGCTGGACATTCCCACGTGAAGACATCAGCCGTAAAGCGATTGCCCAGCAACTGGCTTTGGCGCTTCGTGATGAAGTCTCGGATCTGCAAGATGCAGGCATCAACATCATTCAAATTGATGAACCTGCAATTCGTGAAGGTCTGCCACTGAAAAAACGTGATCATCAAAACTACCTAGATTGGGCAGTCGAAGCGTTTCGCATTTCAGCGGCGAGTGCGAGGCCAGAAACGCAGATCCACACTCACATGTGTTACAGCGAGTTCAATGAAATCATTGAGTCGGTGGCGGCATTGGATGCGGATGTGATTACCATTGAAACGTCACGCTCGAATATGGAACTGCTTAAAGCATTTGAAGAGTTCAACTACCCGAATGAAATTGGCCCAGGTGTGTATGATATCCATTCGCCAAACATTCCAAGCGAAGAGTGGATTGTCGATCTCGTGAAGAAAGCGGCGCAGAAGATCCCAGTAGAGCGTTTGTGGGTAAACCCAGACTGCGGATTGAAAACACGCAACTGGCCAGAAACCGAAGCCGCATTGGCAAACTTGGTGTCTGCAGCAAAACGCTTGAGAAAAGAGTTCGCCAAGGAGACTACCGCTGTGAATAGCGAGGCAGTGGCAGACGTAGAAACGGAAGCCTAAAGCGAGCGCGTAAAGAGACCGAATGAGTCATAAAACAAAAGGGGTTGGCATAGTGCCAACCCCTTTTTCGTTCTATCGCTGCTCAGTCTTACTGACAAGAGACAAAAGATTCAGTGGATTATTTCTGATCTTGAGTCGCTTGGATTGCAGTTAGAGCGATGGTGTAGACGATATCGTCGACTAGCGCGCCACGAGACAGGTCGTTTACCGGCTTGCGCATACCTTGCAGCATTGGACCGATAGAAACAAGGTCTGCTGAACGTTGTACCGCTTTGTAAGTCGTGTTACCCGTGTTGAGGTCTGGGAATACGAATACGGTCGCTTTACCTGCTACTGGAGAGTTAGGCGCTTTAGACGCTGCCACGTTTTCCATGATCGCTGCGTCGTACTGCAGAGGACCGTCGATGATCAGATCAGGACGTTTCTCTTGAGCCAGTTTGGTCGCTTCACGTACTTTATCAACGTCTGCACCCTTACCAGACTCACCAGTAGAGTAAGAGATCATTGCTACGCGTGGGTCGATACCAAAGGCTGCAGCAGAATCCGCAGATTGAATCGCGATTTCTGCAAGCTGTTCTGCCGTTGGATCTGGGTTGATCGCACAGTCACCGTAAACCAGTACTTGATCAGGCAGAAGCATGAAGAATACAGAAGATACGATAGACGCATTTGGTGCTGTCTTGATGATTTGGAACGGAGGAACGATGGTGTTTGCCGTCGTGTGAACCGCACCAGATACTAGACCGTCAACTTCATCGTTTTCAAGCATCATAGTGCCTAGGAACACAGAATCTTGCAGCTTCTCACGAGCCACAACTTCCGTCATGCCTTTCGAGCCACGTAGTTCAACAAGACGAGCAACGTAGTTTTCGCGAATCGCGTCTGCATCGATGATCTTAACGCCAGCGCCAAGTTCAACACCTTGTTGTGCTGCCACGCGTTTGATCTCTTCAGGGTTACCTAGCAGCACACATTCTGCGATACCGCGTTCAGCACAGATCGCTGCCGCTTTCACAGTACGTGGTTCGTCACCTTCAGGAAGAACGATGCGTTTACCCGCTTTACGAGCGAGCTCAGTCAACTGGTAACGGAATGCTGGAGGACTTAGGCGACGAGAACGCTCAGTACCTTCCGTCATTGACTCAATCCAGTTGCCATCGATGTGGCCCGCAACGTGGTCGTTGATGAACTCGATACGCTCTTTATCGTCTGCAGGTACTTCTAGGCTGAAGCTCTGTAGATTGAGCGAAGTCTGCCAAGTGTTACCTTGTGCTTTGAAAATTGGAAGGCCACTTTCAAACGCTGGCTTACATAGGTTTTCGATTTCTGTAGGAATATCGTAACCGCCAGTCAGTAGTACCGCACCGATTTCCACGCCGTTCATTGCTGCTAGAGAAGCCGCAACGATAACGTCTGGACGGTCTGCAGAAGTCACAAGCAGTGAGCCTGGTTTGAAGTGCTCAATCATGTGTGGCAGAGAACGTGCACAGAAGGTGATGCTCTTAATACGACGAGTGTTGATGTCGCCTTCGTTGATCACTTCTGCTTTTAGGTGCTTCGCCATATCGATTGCACGAGTTGCAATCAGGTTGATGCTCCATGGCACGCAACCTAGAACGCGAATTGGGCTAGAGTTGAAGATTTGCATCACTTCTAGCTGGTTTTGTTTCGCGCTGTCTGCGTCATCGAAGATCTCTGATAGATCAGGACGCGTACGGCCTGCTTCATCAACTGGCGCGTTTAGCTTGTTGATGATAACACCAGAGATGTTTTTGTTTTTCGTGCCACCGAAGTTTGAACAAGCCACTTCGATACGCTCTTTTAGCTGTGCTGGGTTGTCAGTGCCTGGGGTCGCCACAAGAACAATTTCAGCACCAAGTGTTGCTGCGATTTCCGCGTTCACTTGGTTAGCAAATGGGTGCTTACGAGTAGGAACAAGACCTTCGATTAGCGTCACGTCTGCATCTTTATTAATTTGGTTGTAACGTTCTACAACCGTTTCTAGCAGTTCGTCCATGTTGTCGTTACCGATTAGATTTTCAGCAACAGACATCAATAGGGGTTCGCCAATCTTCATATCGCTGTTTGCGCCAACGATAGTGGTAGTGAGATCAGGAAGATCACCGCCGCTACGTGGTTGTGCGATAGGCTTGTAGAAAGAAACTTTAACGCCTTTGCGCTCCATAGCGCGAAGAACACCCATGCTTACGCTAGTAAGACCAACACCAGCACTTGCAGGGATAAGCATAATAGTACGGGACATCAGAGAAAGTACCTTTAACTATTGGGGGATTTAAAGCTTTACTGCTTATGGTTTGGCGAACCAAACAATAGAAGTGAAGCCCAAGATTCTTTATCAAAAAGAAATCTGGCTAGCCTGAAGGCTAGCCAGAGAAGTCAATTAAAGACCTGCTAGGCGAGCAGTGTCTTCTGCAATAACAAGCTCTTCGTTAGTCGAGATAACCATTGCTGGGATACGGCTGTTTGCTGTTGTGATAACGCCTTCACCGCCGAAACGTGCTTTTAGGTTTGCTTCGCTGTCAACTTCGATACCGAAGATGCCTAGACGGTTAAGAACCATTTCACGGATAGGTGCAGAGTTTTCACCGATACCACCAGTGAAAGTGATTGCGTCTAGACGGCCTTCTAGAGTTGCAGTGTAACCAGCAACGTATTTCGCTAGGCGGTGGCAGAATACGTCCATCGCACGAGTTGCTTCTTCTTTTTGACCGTAGTTGTCTTCAACGAAACGACAGTCAGAAGTCACTTCAGTTAGACCAGCAAGACCAGACTCTTTGGTTAGCATCGTGTTGATTTTCTCAACAGAGTAGCCAAGAGTGTCGTGTAGGTGGAAGATGATCGCAGGATCGATGTCACCACAACGAGTACCCATTACTAGACCTTCAAGTGGCGTTAGACCCATTGAAGTATCAACAGATTGACCGTTTTTCACTGCACAAACAGACGCACCGTTACCTAGGTGACAGTTGATGATGTTTACTTCTTCAACTGGCTTGTTTAGTAGACCTGCAACTTCACGAGTGATGAATAGGTGTGAAGTACCGTGCATGCCGTAACGACGGATACCGTGCTCTTTGTAAAGGTTGTATGGAAGTGCGTATAGGTACGCTTCTTCTGGCATAGTTTGGTGGAAAGCAGTGTCAAACACAGCAACGTTTTTCAGTGCTGGGAAAGATTTTTGAGCGGCTTTGATACCAATGATGTGCGCAGGGTTGTGAAGAGGAGCAAGTGTTGCACAATCTTCAATACCTTTAAGAACTTCGTCAGTGATTAGAGCTGATTGAGTGAACTGCTCACCACCGTGTACTACGCGGTGACCAATTGCAGCTAGGTTTTCAGAAAGCTCTGGCTTAGAAGCAAGAATAGTTTCTACCATGAACGCTAGTGCTTCTTCGTGTGCTGCACCGTTACCTAGTTGAGCTTCGTGCTTACCATCAAGTTTCCACTTGATGCGAGCTTCAGGAAGGTGAAGACATTCAGCAAGACCTGAAAGATGCTCTGCACCATTCTCAGCATCAACAACAGCAAATTTAAGAGAAGAACTACCGCAGTTTAAAACTAAAACTAGCTTAGACATGTGTGACTACCTGTTATTCGTCTGATTAAAATCAGTAAGGATGAAAAATCATTCACAAGAATAGACGATGCAACCAAAGCTGCGCACTAATCTTGGTCAAAAAACTTTCAATTTCCGTATTTCTAAGAGAGAGGTGAACCCGTATCACCCCTTTGCGATCCATTGCAGAAGGTCTTCAGAGTTGCTTAAATTGTAAATAACAGCAACAATGAGATTGAGGGTCTGCAAAGGATAGCGATAATAAGCAATGATAACAAAAAAAATTTGAAAGAATATTAACTTTCATCAATTTTTTGCGTTTTCAGTTGAAATCTTCAACTAATTTTTAGTGAGAGAGCAGTATGAACAATAAAGTCGGACTTGCCCACAGTCTGCGAGACGGGCAAAAGTACATGGATACTTGGCCGATGCGCAAAGAGCTGAGTGCCATTTTTCCTGAACAACGGATTATCAAAGCAACGCGTTTTGGCATTAAAGTGATGCCAGCGATAGCAGCCATCAGCGTTCTGACTCAAATGGCGTTCAACAATTATCAAGCTCTGCCTCAAGCGATTGTCATGGCTTTATTTGCACTGAGTTTGCCTTTGCAAGGAATGTGGTGGTTAGGCCATCGTTCCAATACTCAACTGCCACCAGCACTGGCCACCTGGTATCGAGAGTTGCATCAAAAAATTGTCGAAAGTGGTTCGGCACTAGAACCGCTGAAATCCCGACCTCGCTACAAAGAGTTGGCGCATACCTTAAACCGCGCTTTCCGTCACTTAGATAAATCCGCGCTCGAGCGTTGGTTCTAAGTTTCCACTTGTTCAAAAAAGATCGTTAACGGGCAGCCAATCGGGTTGCCCGTTTTGTTTTTGCCCGCTGAGTGACCGTCATTTATCTCTCGTTTTGTTGTATTTCTGTTAAATCCTGCTTTCCTAATAGATAAGTTGCTGGTAATAATGTCATTCAGATGTACAAAAAGTGCACAAAAATAATTGCTTAACCTTACTCATCCAGAGTGGAGGTTTCGTGATACCACACAACATCCCAACCTATGCTGAATTCAAGGAGTCAAGATGAAAGCAGGAAAACTGATCGCCACGGCTGTTCTTGCCGGTGCTGCTTTAATTTCTTCCCATTCTGTGATGGCAAAAACTGCCAAAGTTGCCGTTTCACAAATCGTTGAACACCCGGCACTTGATGCCACCCGACAAGGCCTTTTAGATGGACTAAAAGCAAAAGGGTATGTCGAAGGCAAAAACCTCGAGTTTGATTACAAAACGGCGCAAGGCAATCCAGCGATTGCGGTGCAAATTGCTCGTCAGTTTGTCGGGGAAAGCCCGGATGTCTTAGTTGGTATCGCAACCCCAACGGCTCAAGCATTGGTCTCGGCCACGCGCTCTATTCCAGTTGTATTTACTGCTGTTACTGATCCTGTAGGCGCTAAACTGGTGAAATCCATGGAGCAACCGGGGAAAAACGTCACTGGTCTTTCCGATCTTTCACCAGTATCTCAGCACGTTGACCTGATCAAAGAGCTGTTGCCTAACGCTAAGGCGATTGGCGTGGTGTACAACCCAGGCGAAGCAAACGCGGTTACTTTGGTTGAGCTATTGAAGAAAAGCGCGGCGGAAAAAGGGTTAAAAGTGGTGGAATCGACCGCATTAAAAAGTGCGGATGTGCAATCTGCGACTCAAGCGATTGCTGCGAAATCTGACGTGATTTACGCTCCCACGGATAACACAGTGGCCAGTGCGATTGAAGGGATGATTGTCGCGGCCAATCAAGCGAAAAAACCAGTATTTGGTGGTGCGACTTCTTATGTTGAGAAAGGGGCAATAGCAGGCTTGGGTTTTGATTACTACCAAGTTGGCGTGCAAACGGCGGATTACGTTGTTGCGATCTTGGAAGGTCAAGAGCCAGGTAAGCTCGATGTAAAAGTGGCAACGGGATCCGATCTTGTTGTGAATCAAGGCACTGCAGAGAAATTAGGTATTACTATTCCAGCCTCTGTGCTTTCTCGAGCCACAGACGTCAAATAAAATCCTATCTAGGGCCGACGGAGATTCGGCCCCTTGTTAGAGCAGAATAAAGGAGTTGCTATGTCTGCTTTTGCGTTTTTCGGTGCGCTAGAAATTGGCTTACTTTACGGCTTAGTTGCCTTAGGTGTTTACTTAACCTTTAGGGTTCTCGATTTTCCGGATTTGAGTGTGGATGGCAGTTTTCCTATGGGTGCTGCGGTTGCGGCAACCGCTATCGTTGCGGGTGTGAATCCATGGCTAGCCACTGGGATGGCCATTCTTGCTGGTGCGATGACGGGTTGGGTGACCGCTTTTTTGGCGGTGCGCTGCGGTATTCTTCATCTTTTGGCTTCCATCCTAACCATGATTGCGGCGTTCTCAATCAACATTCGTATTATGGGGCGACCAAACTTGGCGTTATTGGGGGAAGAGACCATTTTGACCCCATTTGAAAGCTTGGGTGATCCCATGTTCATCCGTCCACTGGTGGTCGGTATTCTCGTTTTGATCTCCTCTTGGCTGGTGGTACGCCTGCTCAACAGTGATTTTGGCTTAGGCTTACGCGCCACGGGCGTTAACGCACGTATGGTGCGCGCTCAAGGTGGTAGCACCTCTTTTTACACCTATTTTGGTCTTGCACTGTCGAATGGCTTCGTCGGTTTCGCTGGTGCGTTATTTGCGCAAACCAACAGTTTTGCCGATGTGACGTCGGGTGTCGGTACTATCGTGGTGGGTTTGGCAGCGGTGATTCTGGGGCAAACGTTGATTCCGGGACGAAAAATTTGGGTTGCCGTTGTTGCGGTCATCGTCGGCTCAGTGCTTTACCGTTTGGCGGTGGCTTTTGCGCTAAGTTCTGGCATGTTTGGTCTGCAAGCGTCGGATCTCAATTTAGTCACGGCAGTGCTGGTTGCCATCGCGTTGATTGCGCCAAAACTAAAAGGAAACATGGCGATAAAAAAGCCCGTTAACTCAGGGGCGAGTAGTGGTAAACAGAAGTCAGGAGGTACACTATGATTCGTTTGGAAGATATTCAGGTCACCTTTAATCGAGGCACCATTCTAGAAAATCGTGCGCTACGTGGTGTCACGCTCGAAGTACCAGAGCATCAGTTTTTGACGGTGATAGGTTCTAACGGGGCGGGTAAATCGACCTTACTTGGCGCGGTGACAGGTGAAACCCCCATGGTGGGCGGCAAAGTATTGATCGATGACGTCGATGTGACATCACAAACGGTTGACCAACGCGCTTCTCTTTGTGCAAGGGTGTTCCAAGACCCGCTTGCAGGCACTTGTGGCGCGTTAACCATTGAAGAAAACATGGCGCTCGCGTACATGCGTGGAAAAAAGCGAGGTTGGCACTTATCGCTCTCAGCAAAGCGTCGCAAACTGTTCCAAGAGCGGATCAGCATTTTGGGGCTAGGGTTAGAAGATCGTTTGGGTGACAGTATTGGTCTTCTTTCTGGCGGACAACGTCAGGCGGTCAGCCTTGTGATGGCCACATTGTCAGACAGCAAACTATTACTGCTTGATGAGCATACTGCAGCACTTGATCCACGCATGGCGGCATTCATCATTGATCTCACCAAACGTATCGTCAAAGAGTTTAACTTGACCGTTATGATGGTGACGCACTCGATGAAAGATGCGTTGGCGTGTGGCGATCGCACGGTCATGCTGCACCAAGGTGAAATTGTGCTGGATGTCGCTGGTGAGCAGCGAGAGGGGATGCAGGTGAAAGATCTCCTCGAGATGTTCTCTAAAGTGCGTGGCGAAGAGTTGGCCGACGACAGCTTACTGCTCAATTAGTTTTTTTTCTCTACGCCCTCGCTATCCTCCTACCGATTGTGATCTCCCCGTGAAAAATAACGTGATTTTTATTTCTCAAGGGGGGATGTCGCTCAGCGCTGTGCTTTTAGAATGGTATGAAATACCGATTAAAAGAGTACTCGCAATGACCCTACCTTTTCTTTTTCATGCGCAAACGCCGGATTACTTCCGCGTTGAGAATCAAATCGCTCACGTTACCTTAAGAACTCAGCCTGAAGGAATTCAAGCCGTCTACCTGCGGCACGAGCCTGACAATGAAGAGTACTTAGTAGAAATGCAGCGAGTCTCTAAGTTAGGGGAACTCGATGGCTGGCAAGCGTCATTCCGTTTGAATAAAGACCGAGAGATCACCCAGTACGTTTTCAAAGTGATCACAGAAGGTGCCACCGTCTGGTTAGACGCTCGTGGCGTACAGAAACGGATGCCAGGCAGCGAGTACCATTTCAAATATAACCAATCTCATCAGCCGCCAGAGTGGGTGAGTGAGCAGATTTTCTACCAAATTTTCCCTGATCGATTCTGTAATGGTAACCCAGAGATCAGCGTTAAAAGTGGCGAATACTCGGTAAAAAATGGCACACGCCCTGTGGTCGCAAAAGAGTGGGGAGCGGCCGTTGACAAACACAATGGCTATGGGGGTTGTGAGTTTTATGGCGGGGACTTGGCTGGCATTCGCAGCAAATTGGATTACCTGCAAACCTTGGGCGTGACAGCGCTCTATCTCAATCCGATTTTTTCGGCGCCGAGCAATCACAAGTACGACACCACTGATTACTTAACCATTGATCCGCATTTGGGAAGCAACCAAGAGTTTGCAGAGTTGAGCGAAGCGCTTCATCAACGCGGTATGAAAATTGTGCTTGATGCCGTTTTTAATCACACCTCATGTGAGCACCCTTGGTTTGACAAAAATGGGGTAGGTGAGATGGGGGCTTATCACCACATCGAATCACCGTATCGCCACTATTATTTTTTCGAAGACGATAGCCAAAATTATATTGGCTGGAAGGGCGTTGACAGCTTACCAGTACTGAATTTTAAAAATGCGGAGGTACGTAATTACATTTATGCCAGCGAACACGCGGCCATTCGCCACTGGTTGAAAGCACCTTATCGAATCGATGGTTGGCGTTTTGACGTGATCCACATGCTTGGAGAAGGTGAAGGTGCGCGCAACAATGCCTACTATGTTAAGCAGTTCCGCAATGCGACTAAACAAGAAAACCCTCAAGCTTATGTATTAGGGGAGCATTTCTTCGAGGCGAGCAAGTGGCTCCAAGGTGAGCAAGAAGATGGCTCGATGAATTACTACGGCTTTGCGCATCCAGTAAGAGCACTATTGGCCAAGAAAGACATTGCCTACCATCCTATTGAGATCGACTGCATCGACTTTGTTGATTGGCTAAATGAATCACGCGCTAAAGTACCTTGGCTTAACCAGCTCAGCCAGTTCAATCAACTCGACAGCCACGACACCGCACGTTTTATTACCTTGTTGGAAAATGACCAAGCGCGCATGAACATTGCTCTCGGCTTGCTGTTCACTTATGTCGGAACCCCTTGTATTTATTATGGTAGTGAAGTTGGACTGGAAGGTGAGAATGACCCAGATAACCGCCGCTGTTTCCCGTGGGAGCGTGTTGGTCATGTGGAGACGTTCCAATATCACCAACGTCTAATTGAACTTCGCAAAATGTCTAAGGCGCTGCAGCAAGGAGCGATCCAATTTTTGCATGTTGAACCAACGTCGTTCAGTTTTGCTCGTCAGTATGGTGAAGACACTCTGCTTGTGATGGTCAACTTAGATTCGAAGGCATGCTCTATGACGCTGCCAATTTGGCAACTTGGAAAACCGCAAGGACGTCTGGTTTCCCTATTGGGTAATGAAAGTGCTTTGCAAGTAAATAGTAAAGTTGTGGTTAATATCTCTTCTGAATCCATTCAAATTTGGAAACTTGAGTGACAGTTCTGGCACAATCTATTAATATTTGAGCTGTTCTCAAACAAAAGACATTAGACCCTTTGACACGCTTTGGCGGTCAAAGGGTTTTGTTTCTCAGCATTCTTGGTTATCGAATGAGTAAAAAAAGACAATTTAGCCGACGCTTTGTGGTGTTATTCCCCGCGTTGATTTTTTTGGCTGTGATCTCTATGACGGTCAAGAATTACTACGATTCGATCAATCGACACATCGATGAGGAGTACGAACGCATTGATCGGATGCTGACGAGAAGCATAAAAATTCTAACCGCCTTGGAATACAACTTTAGTAGTTACACCGACGACGGTTATTCGATTTTGAGTAATCACAACAACAAACAAGAAAATGGTTTGTGCTTTATTTGGCCGATTGATCCGCTCTTAATGGCCGACGGCATGGTCCCCGATCAGCCTGAAGTGGACATCGACTACATGCTGGCAGGGTTACCGGAGTTGTGCGCGTCTGGAAGTTATTTAAACCAACGAGTCAGTGAAAAATCAGGGTTTGCTCCGTCGCTTTCCTTTTTACATGATCTCGAGCCGTTTATGGTCAGTATTCTTTACATCGACAAGCACGGTTACGTGATTTCATCACCAGAAACGTATGCGGCATCGTTCAGTGTTGAGTTGCTCGATACTTTAAAAGCCCGTCCTTTTTGGCAGAAAACCGCCAGTAATCCCGGTCGAGTGACGTTTTCTGGCCCAGGCTATGAATTTGATATCAAAACCGCGACGCAAGAGTCTCGGTATTCACTCAGTATCCCGGTATATGAGAAAGGTGAGCATCAAGGAATGCTGCTCATCAGTATTGAAGCGAAGACACTGCTCACCACCAATAAACAGTTGGCAGGTGAATTTCATTTGTGGAATACCGAGTCACCCATACCGCCAAATGCTTTGCGCGTGCGCGACATTGACTTCCCAACACTCAATGACTCTCACGTTATTTTCTACACTTTCGATTGGACTCAAGAGCTAAAGAACTTTGTTTCTTACGAGAAATACAGCTTAGCAGCGGCGATTTTTATCTACCTGCTTTCGACCTTTACACTCTTTTTGGTCAACACTCGCCACGAACGTCAGTATTTTAAAGATCTCGCCACCAAAGATCCGATGACAGGACTACTCAATCGACGTGGTATGCAGTCGGTTTGGCGAAACAAGATCACCAAAAAGAAAATTGCTTTAGCCGTGTTTGATATTGATAACTTTAAATCGATCAATGATAGCCATGGCCATGATGTGGGTGATGAAGCGATCAAATTAGTGGCCAGTTGTATTCGCGACAATATTCGCCAATGCGATGTTGCGTCTCGATTTGGCGGTGAAGAGTTTGTCATTACCCTTTATGGCGATGAGTGCGATGGCATGGAGAAAGTACTCGCGAGAGTTCGTGAAGCCGTTAATGAACGGTCACCTCAAGTGGTGAGACACGGTTTTACCATTTCGGCAGGCGTGGTGATACGTGAAATGGGCGCAGGTGACAGCTTTGACGCTTTATTCAAAGCTGCCGATGACAGTCTTTACCAAGCGAAAAACAGTGGTAAAGACAAAATTGTTTACTGTGCCACCTCGAGCTGTTCGCGATAGTGATGCAGATGCTCAACGATGCTTTCCACTTGCGTCAAGGTGCGAATATCGCGGAATAGGTCAGCCGCTTGTGGGTATGCTTGGCGCAAATAAGCAAACCACTGCTTGATACGATTTGGGTAATATTTCCCTTTGTCGCCACGCACTTCGTATTGGGTGTATTTGAGCAATAAATCCACCACTTCGTGCCACGGCAACGCACGGTGATTGTGCTTAACGATGTTGCCCAAGTTAGGCACGTTTAATGCGCCACGGCACACCATCAAAGAATCGATGCCAGTGGTTTCAATACAGGCTTGACCATCGGCATAGTTCCAGATTTCGCCATTAGCAATCAAAGGAATCGTGGAACGTTGGCGGATTTGGTCAATGTAATCCCATTTGATTTCATTCGCTTTATAGCCGCCAGCTTTGGTTCTTGCATGGACGGTTAATTCATCCGCTTTGCCTTGCTCTACCGCGTCCACAATCTCGAAACAATCTTCCGGGTTTTCCCAGCCCAAACGAATTTTGGCGGAAACTGGAATGTGCGAGGGCACTGCATCACGACACGCTTTGACCACTTGATAGATCAGTTCTGGGTGTTGCAGCAGCGCTGCGCCCCCTTTGCTTTGATTAACCATCTTTGCCGGACAACCAAAGTTGAGATCGATACCATGCGCACCGAGCTGAGCGGCGCGGATAGCATTTTCGGCCATCCAATGGGGATCTTGGCCTAACAGCTGCACTTTGACAGGCACACCATTTTTTGTTTTTGACCCTTGTTTCAGTTCAGGGCAGAGGCGATAAAACACATGGTCTGGGAGTGGTTGGCTGACAACGCGAACAAACTCAGTGACACAAAAATCGTAGTCATTGATTTCGGTAAGCATCTCTCGCATCAGGTGGTCGAGCACACCTTCCATCGGTCCCAATATCACTCGCATCTTTATTCTGGCCTCTCAAAAAATGAGGCGCGATTGTAGCGATTCACTGAGAGCTTGTCACGAGAAGAGGCAAGGAGAGAGGCTTTTCATGATTTAATCCCCCCATTTACTTTGCTTAGGTATATAATCCGGCCAAATTGAACAACAAGTGTTTCAACGATGCAATATCAATTAATTGAATTCAATGACGCTTCCAGCCAAGCTTCTGCTTGGTTTATTGAAGGCGCGGTTTTAGCGGCGAACTTAACGATTCAACCGACCGATCCTGATACCTGGTTAACCGAGTTGCTGGGGGATGTGTCTGCCGAGCTTCGCGCGGCTGTGACGGAGCAAATTCATAAGCAGCATAATCGGATTTTACGCAATGAATATTCATTGCTCGAGCTCGTAGGCGATGAAAGAGATAACTTGGCCGACTTTGCTGAAGGTTTTATGTCTTTGTGGCCAAGAGTTGAAGAGCAATGGCAATCCGCCATCGTCAATGACGGCACTCAACGCATGATGCAGGCGCTCTTTACCAGCTTTATGTTGGCCATTGATGAAGAGAGTACTCAACAGCAAATGCTCGCTGCGGGAATTGAAGCGCCTCCCGCTTTGAGCGATTTCATTGACCAAATGGATTTGATGATCAACGAAGTGGCGCTTGCCGCCGATGAACTGATGGTTGGCAACAAATCACAAAGTTTGAATCCTTTCAAAGGAGTAGGGCGAAACGACCCTTGTCCTTGTCAAAGTGGCAAAAAATTCAAACAGTGTTGTGGCCAATAATCAACACGCGACAAAAAACAGCCGACTCTGAATGAGTCGGCTGTTTTTTTAACTGCAATCCGAGTCAGCGTCGGAACTATTTTGATTTGAAAAACTGAGCAATAACGATAAATGCGAGCGCCACTAGGTTGCCAGCAAAAATAATCACCAACCATTGTGGCATCGAAAGTGTCATGAACTGCCATACGATTTTGCTACAGTCGCCATAGGCTTCAAACATCCAAGGCGCCCATTGATTCAGTGGAGCCCAATCTGGGAAGGTGACGAACAGATCACAAGTAGCAAAAGGCGATGGATTAAACTGGTAATCAACGTGTTGTAATGACAACGCCAACCCTTTGTAAGCACTGGCTCCCCAAGCCGCCAAACCCAACCAACGAACAAGTGGGTTATTGGGTGCAATCAGGCCAAAGAGTGCCGCGCCACCCACGCCAAGCATCGCCACGCGCTCATAAATACACATCACACAGGGTGACAGCATCATCACATGCTGAAAGAACAGCGCCGCTCCCTCAAAAAAGACCACGAAGAGTAGCAATAGCAGCCATGAGATTCTGTTTTTTGAAAACTGATTGAGTGATGCAAATAAATTCACTTCTAAAATCCTTTGTATGTTCAATAAAAAAGCTCTGAATACTCAGAGCTTTTTATCTCGGATAAGTTTCTTTAGCAAACTAAAAATTTAATGTCCGCCGGAAACTGCGTGAGTTGCCTCGCCCACATGGTGAGCAATCCAACCTGCGTCGTAAAACCAAGCTGTCATAGGCTCAAGTAAGAAGACGATGCCAAACAAGCCAACCAGAGCCAGTACAATCGTGTATGGCAGAGCCATGATAACCATCTTGCCGTAAGACAGACGAATCAATGGTGCTAGTGCTGAAGTCAACAAAAATAGGAACGCCGCTTGGCCGTTTGGTGTTGCCACTGATGGCAAGTTAGTTCCTGTGTTGATCGCCACGGCCAGCAAATCAAACTGGTCACGTGTAATAATGCCTTCTACTAGCGCAGTTTTGACTTCGTTGATGTAAACCGTACCGACGAACACGTTGTCAGACACCATCGAAAGCAAACCGTTTGCCACGTAGAACATCGCCAACTGCGTGCCTTTGTCTTCCACCGCGAGAACTGCATCGATAACAGGCTTAAACAACTCTTGGTCGATGATTACCGCCACGATAGAGAAGAAAACCGCAAGAAGTGCCGTAAATGGCAGTGCTTCTTCAAACGCTTTACCGAGTGAGTGTTCTTCAATCACACCAGTGAAGGCTGTGGCTAGGATGATGACGGACAAACCGATCAAACCTACCGCGGCCAAGTGCAGTGCGAGGCCAACAATCAGCCATACGGCGATAAGACCTTGAATCCAAAGTTTGGCCACATCTTGGTTGGTACGAGCCTTGCGTTCTTCTTTGTCGAATTCGACAAGGATATGACGAACGTTATCAGGTAGTTCAGCGCCGTAGCCAAACACCTTAAGTTTTTCGACCGCAAAACAGGTGAGCAAACCACAGACGAAAACAGGAAGCGTAACTGGAGCCATGCGAATCAAGAACTCACCAAACAACCAACTTGCTTGGTCTGCAATGATCAAGTTTTGAGGTTCACCTACCATGGTCGTCACGCCACCGAGCGCAGTACCAACACCCGCATGCATGAGCAGTGAGCGTAAAAATGCGCGGTAGTTTTCTAAGTCGTCACGAGTCAGCTCGGCAAGATGATCGTCTTGTGTATGGTCATGATCGGAACTGACGCCCTTACCCGATGCCACTTTGTGGTAGATCGAATAGAAACCCACGGCAACGCTGATAACAACGGCGATAACGGTCAGTGCGTCTAAGAAAGCGGAAAGAAAGGCCGCGGCAAAACAAAACGCTAAAGACAAAATCGCTTTAGAGCGAATGCCAAGCAATATCTTGGTGAAAATGAAGAGTAGCAACTGCTTCATGAAGTAGATGCCAGCGACCATGAAGACCAGTAACAACAACACTTCGATATTGGCGACGAGCTCATGCTTAACCTGTTCAGGGCTAGTCATGCCAATCGCGATGGCTTCAATGGCTAATAAACCACCAGGTTGAAGAGGATAACATTTGAGCGCCATTGCCAACGTGAAAATAAATTCCACGACGAGTAGCCAGCCTGCTACAAATGGGTCAACGAAGAAGAAAACAATCGGGTTAATGATTAAAAAAGAAATGATGGCAACTTTATACCAATCAGGCGCTTTACCAAGAAAATTCTTAATAAAAGCGTTTCCGAGCGACATCGGCATGATAATTCTCTTATTAACTTATATATGAATAGACACTACAACATAGTGCTTAAGCCTATGCTTTAAAGAAGAAATATCTATCTTTATAAACAATAACTTAGAAAAACAACAATCCTTGTTTAAAATGTAGTCTTGCCAAGTTACTTCCCTTGAACTTAAGCACCGCTCTTATTTTCGCCCGCAACTCTACTCTCAAGTAACATTTAGTCAACAGGAAATCCCAATCCTGTCTTCATTTGCTGACTTAATTTCGCAAAACGCGATCGAAGTAGCACAAGTATATCATGTAAACTATGCAAAAGTTCGCTTATCATCATAATTTACGTTGAAAGCATAAAAAAGTTAAATTAAGAAAGAGTATTAACCGATTAACTCAATTTTAATTTGCAATTTATGAATTTAAAAATGTGACCTACCACCCTTTATTTATTCTGGCTTTGTGCATGGTCTTGCGACCATAAAATGTATTTTTTGACGACTTCCAGATTCCGCAAAGGCATTTTTTATCCAATTTAACTTAGAGTGTTTACTCTATATTGCAATTTGGTTGCATTTCGTGATAGTAAATTTTCGCAAATGAAGAAGTAGTGGTATGATGAGTGCCATTCGACCCAAAACAAATATTGGAATAACAAATATAATGGTCATTAAGGCAAAGAGCCCTGCGGGATTTGCAGAGAAATACATTATCGAAAGCATCTGGAATGGGCGTTTCCCTCCAGGTTCCATTTTACCTGCTGAGCGTGAGCTGTCTGAACTGATTGGTGTTACGCGCACCACACTACGTGAGGTTTTACAAAGACTTGCTCGTGATGGTTGGTTGACGATCCAACATGGTAAGCCAACCAAAGTGAACCAGTTTATGGAAACCTCGGGTTTGCATATCCTCGATACACTCATGACGCTAGACGTTGATAACGCAACAAATATTGTTGAAGATTTGCTTGCAGCACGTACAAATATCAGTCCGATATTCATGCGTTATGCCTTTAAAGTGAATAAAGAAAACTCTGAGCGTACGATCAAAACCGTTATTGATTCATGTGAGCAATTGGTTGCGGCTGAATCTTGGGATGCATTTTTGTCATCGTCTCCTTATGCCGACAAAATTCAGCAAAATGTAAAAGAAGACAATGAGAAAGATGAAGCGAAACGCCAAGAAATCTTGATTGCGAAGACCTTCAACTTCTACGATTACATGCTGTTTCAGCGTTTAGCTTTCCACTCAGGAAATCAAATTTATGGTTTGATTTTCAATGGTTTGAAGAAGCTATATGATCGTGTCGGTAGTTTTTACTTCTCTAATCCAGCGTCTCGTGAATTGGCCCTTAAGTTCTATCGCCAACTGCTGTTGACGTGTGAGTCAGGACAGCGTGAACAGTTACCAGCGTTGATTCGTCAATACGGTATTGAGAGTGCGATGATTTGGAACGAGATGAAAAAGCAGCTTCCAACGAATTTCACAGAAGACGACTGCTAATAGCTAATAATTGACGCTGTTAATGGAAAACCGCCAGCCTGGCGGTTTTTTTATACCTGACTGTTGCACTCAAGCATTATTGTTATAATATAACAAAACTCATTTGTGATCCGATGATTGAAAATTGGAGTATCAACCCCCATAGTTGCAATACAGATGAGAAACATCATGTACAAAAGAGTCGTTAGATTAGACGTAACCAATCAAGTGAGTAGAGATATGGCGGAAGTTCGAGCCAGAGTCGATTTTAAAGTCGGTGCAAAAAGTAATATTGATGCGGAAATTCTTTCATTTCGTGGTTTGAAGACCGACAAAGAGCATGTGGCAGTCATCTTTAAATCGGCAGATGTGACTCAAGAAGTCCCCCTAGTTCGAATGCATTCTGAATGCCTCACTGGGGATGTGTTCCATTCATCTCGCTGTGACTGTGGCGAGCAGTTGGAAGAGACGATCAATCGTATGGGTGAGTCTGGCGGCATCATTCTTTATCTTCGCCAAGAAGGTCGCGGGATCGGCCTTTACAACAAAATCGATGCTTACCGTTTGCAAAGCGAAGGGATGAATACTTACGAGGCCAATAACCATCTTGGCTTTGATGACGATCTTCGTGACTTTACGGAAGCGGCACAAATGCTTGAAGCGCTAGGGATCAAACAGATTCGATTAGTGACCAACAATCCTAAGAAGATTCGTGAACTAAGTGAGTACGGGATAGAGATTGTTGAAGTGGTCAACACTTCTGCTCACATCAAAGAAGGCAATGAAAGCTACTTAAAGGCGAAAGTCTCTCATGGTAAGCACCATTTAAAAGTGTAATGCGAAGTTGCTTAGCAATAATTGATAAAAAGCTCCACAGTTGTGGAGCTTTTTTTGTTTGTCACTTGCAAAAAAATTGTAACTTTGTATTATCTGGCGACTAAAAGCGCAAATAAGAATAATTAGCACTACGAATAGCAAGTAAGAAATGCTCAACAAGGATGCTTCAGATGAATGCAAAAACTCTATTAGTCCAGTCTTTAGCAGTGACAACACTGTTTGCCAGTGGTCACCTGCTTGCCGCGAATGTTACCAATCAGCAAGTTGTCGAGCATTATGTCGACGTTGCCCACGCTGTTTTTGCGGATTCATTGACAACCGCACAACAACTTGAAAAGAAAGTTGAACAGTTTTTGTCTGCGCCTTCAGCGGCAAAGTTAGAAGAGGTTAAGCAGGCGTGGCTAGATGCTCGAGTGCCTTATCAACAATCTGAAGTATTCCGTTTCGGTAATACCGTTGTGGATGATTGGGAAGGGCAGTTGAATGCTTGGCCATTAGACGAAGGTTTGATCGATTATGTTTCAACCGACTACCAATATGAGCTGGGTAACGAAGGGGCGAAAGCCAATATCGTTGCGAACACAACGCTGAAAATCGGCGCGTCTCAACTGGATGTTTCCGTGATTACACCTGAGTTGATCGCAGAGCTCAACGAAGTCGGTGGCTCTGAAGCTAACGTGGCTTCTGGCTATCACGCCATTGAGTTTTTACTTTGGGGTCAAGATCTTAACGGTACAAATGCTGGTGCTGGTCAACGTGCTTACACGGATTTTGTTGTGGGTTCGCAATGCACCAATGGTCACTGTGATCGCCGTGGCGCCTATCTAAAAGCGGCGGCTCAGCTCCTCGTAACGGATCTTGAGTGGATGGAAAAACAATGGTCTGCGCAAGAGAAAGGTAACTACCGTCAAGAATTGCTTGCTCAGTCGGCTGAAAATGGTTTGCGTAAAATGCTGTTTGGCATGGGCTCGCTTTCGCTTGGTGAATTGGCCGGTGAGCGTATGAAAGTGGCACTAGAAGCAAACTCGACAGAGGATGAGCACGATTGTTTCTCGGACAACACTCATAACTCACACTACTACAACGAGCAAGGTATCTATAACGTTTACACCGGTATCTACAAACGTGTTGATGGCTCACTGCTCACAGGACCAAGCCTACATGATTTGGTGGCACAACAAGATAAAAATGCGGCCAAAGAGATCCAAGCGCAGTTTGATACCACTCGTGCGCAAGTAGGCAAGTTAGTCACATCTGCGGAAAAGCAAAATCAACATTTTGACCAACTGATCGCAGCGGGTAATGCGCAAGGCAATGCGCTAGTGAACGAAACCATCATGTCATTGGTGGCGCAAACTTCCGCGATCGAACGTGCGGCTAAGATTGTTGGCATCGACAGTCTGAATCCAGACACCGCGGATCACGAATTCTAATAATTATTATCATATTTAGAGGGCTCATTAGAGCCCTTTTGCTGTTTATGCAGTTTAGTAGGAAGCAATTCAATGAAGCCGTACTTGCTCAGCACTCTCATCGTGCTCTCTTCAACCGCATTTGCCAACGACCTTAAATCTGGTGGTGACACCAGCGTTAAAAAAGAGGGTCCAAATGCTTTTTCATTACCAGCAGCCAATCTTCCAATGAGCAAAAGATTGGACTTTAGTGTAGGCAACAGTTTTTTCCGCAACCCTTGGGTGTCTGCACCGGCCTCAACGGATGCACGTGATGGTCTTGGTCCACTGTTTAACACGAATGGTTGTCAAAACTGCCACATTAAAGATGGTCGGGGGCATCCTCCTGAAAAAGGGGATAGTCATGCCGTATCAATGCTGGTGCGCTTGAGCATTCCAGCACTCACGGCGGAGCAGAAAAAAGCGGTGATCACCAGTGGTGTCATTCCTGAACCGACTTACGGTGGTCAGTTGCAAGATTTTGCTCTTCAAGACCAAAAACCGGAAGGGCAAATCAGCATCCGTTACAGCGATGTACCTGTTACATTCAGTGATGGGACGACGGTGGTGTTGCGTAAGCCGACGGTAGAGATCCGTGATCTGGCTTATGGAGAGATGCATCCACAAACCTTGCTTTCTGCTCGTGTCGCACCTCCAATGATCGGTCTTGGTCTGCTTGAATCGATAGCCGAAGAAACCCTGTTGCAGTGGGCAGATGAAGACGATCTCAATCAAGACGGTATCTCAGGAAAACTCAATAAAGTGTGGGATGTGCAAACTCAATCCCTCGCAATTGGTCGTTTTGGTTGGAAAGCGGGGCAGCCAACCTTAATGCAACAAAACGCGGCGGCGTTTAATGGCGACCTTGGCTTAACCAGCCATCTCTTCCCGCAAGAAAACTGCACCGATAGACAAGATCTCTGTCGCAAGTTGCCCAATGGTGGCTCGCCAGAGGTGAGTGACAACATTTTGGATTTTGTTGAGTTCTATTCTCAGCATTTAGCGGTGCCGATTCGTCGCAACGTCAATGATCCGCAGGTCAAGCTCGGCGAGACGCTGTTCGTTCAATCTGGCTGTGAGAGTTGTCATAAGCAGACGGTGAAAACCGCCAAACGTGAGGCATTGCCTGCATTGTCAGAACAAACCATTCATCCCTATACTGATTTATTGTTGCACGACATGGGGCCAGGTTTGGCAGACAATCGACCAGAATACCTAGCCAATGGTCAAGAGTGGCGAACACCACCGTTGTGGGGCATTGGTTATACGCAAGAAGTGAATGATCACACTTATTTTTTACACGATGGAAGAGCACGAAATCTGATGGAAGCGGTGCTTTGGCATGGCGGTGAAGCGGAAGCAGCCAAGCAAAACGTGTTGAAGATGTCAGCAAAAGAGCGCGATGCGTTGATCGCTTTCCTCAATTCGCTATAGGGAGTGGCAATGAAAACCATACACATTTCACTTGCAATGGGCGCGGCGCTGCTCTTCGTCGGTTGCCAATCAACAACAGACTCGCACAAGGTTTCACAACATCGTAGCGACGCGGTTTTCCATATCGAACGAGCGGCGGCAGCCACTTTGGCTCAAGAAACTACAGAACTTGTTAGCGCGTTTGTGCATTACTGCCAGCTACCAGAGGCGGGCATGGACACCGTCAAGAAACAGTGGCACCGCAGTATGTTGAGCTGGATGGCGTTGCAAGGTCAAGAGCGCGGACCTGCAGCGGCGCTTGAGCAAAGCTGGAACGTACAATTTTGGCCAGATAAAAAGAACACCACAGGACGTAAGATGTCCGCGTTGATTCAGCAGAACAAAACATGGAAAGCAGATGACATCGCGGTACAAAGTGTGACAGTTCAAGGTCTTGGTGCGATTGAATGGCTACTTTATGATGAAAGTTCAGATCTCAGTCGAAATGCTCAAACTTGCCAAACTGGGGTCGCGATTAGCCGTCATCTCAATCAAAACACGCAACGTATTTCAGATGCATGGTCAAGTAACCCTTGGGCATCGCTCAATGAGAAAGAGTGGCACTCAGAGTACATTTCACTGCTGTCAAACCAATTGGAATATGCGATGAAAAAGCTGAGCCGTCCGTTAGCCAATATTGGTCAACCTCGCCCCTATTTTTCTGAATCATGGCGCTCTCAAACCTCCCTTTCCAATCTAAAAGCGAACGTGGAAGCATTAAAAGCGCTTTATTTAGCCAATGGAGAGGGGCTAGACGCTACATTGAGGGGAATGGATAAAGCAGAGTTGGCAGATCGAGTGGTGAATCAGTTTGATGTCACTTTAGCGACTTGGCCTGAGCAAAAGAGCTTGTTTGCAGCATTGCAAGACAAAGAAGGCTATCGAATGGCGTTGACTCAGTTACGCAAACTGGAGCAGTTAAAGTACCTCATCCACGATGAAGTGGCGGTCGAGTTAGGTGTCGTTATAGGATTCAATGCAACCGATGGTGACTAACGAACAACGACGAGCTTTATTAAAAGCTGCACTGTTTGGCGTGAGTGCACCGCTCATGCCTTTTGGCTGTGCATCAACCAATAAAGATGCGAGACAAGCTGAACCCGCATTGGTGGGATGCGCGATTCGTGGACGTAACCAATATACAGCGGTAGTGGCTGATCAATATGGCCGACCACTACAGCAGTTGCCGCTTCCTGAGCGTGGTCATGGTGTCGCCACCAATGCGCAAGGACATGCGACGGTATTTGCACGTCGTCCGGGTAGTTTCTTCATGGTGTTTGATTATCACTCAGGAGAAACCATCCATCTGCAAAGTGCGCATCCCGAAAGGCATTTTTATGGCCACGGCGTCTACTCTCATGCCGGGGATTACCTCTTTGCCACCGAGGGAGAGCGAAGTACAAGCCGAGGTATCATCGGTGTGTACGATGTCCGCAACCGTTATAAAAAAGTCGCGGAGCTCAGCGGATTTGGCATTGGCCCTCATGAGGTGATCATGATGCCTGATGGTGTGTTGGCCATTGGTGTTGGCGGCGTTCATACCCATGGTCGAGCACCATTGAATCTGGACACTATGCGACCATCGTTAAGTTACCTTTCACAACAAGGGAAACTGTTAGAGCAAGTCGCTTTATCGGATCCTAAGCTAAGCATTCGGCATCTCGCCCACGATGGTGCGGAAACGGTGTTGTGTGGCCAGCAGTATCGAGGTGAGCCGGATGAGTATCCATCGCTGCTGGCGATGCACACTCGTGGGGGGGAGATGATGTCATTACGTGCTGAACCAGAGCAGTGGGCACGTTTTAATCATTACATCGCCAGCATTGCGGCAACATCCGATTGGATTTTGGCCACCTCACCACCAGGCAACTGCTATGGTATCTGGTCAAAAGCTAGTGGAGAATTGGTGGAATTAGCTGCATTGCCTGATGCCTCAGGCGTGGTGGTTTACCAAGATCAGTTTCGCGTGAGTTCTGGGGCCGGAAAAGTGATCACCACATCGGTCCAGATGGGCAGTTCTGAGATTCAATCGAATATTCAATGGGATAATCACTGGTCAAAATTATTGTGAGTGACTTCGCTTAAAATCACACCTCTGTTCTTTGGGAAATTTGCCATACTTATTGAGTGGATTGAGTTCTCAAGGAGCAGAGATGCGGTGGCAACGAGTGTTACTTCTGATAGGCATTTTCTTCTCTAGTCCTACTTGGTCGCTGACCGGATTAGAAGAGAAGCAGTGGTTGGACGGGAACTCCGCCGTGTTTGCCTATGTCCAGTTTCCTGAGCATGTTGAGCGCTTGTATCAAGGCAATCATCATCGACTCATTTGGTCTGATAATGAAGCGACCTCGCAACTTGAATTCCAGCTAGAACTGATCAAAACCGCGTCTGTCAGCCCCTATTTCGACTACCAAATCAGTAAACTGAGACGCTATAAAAACGAGCAAAAATGGTTTGAGTATGACATTGTTGCCACCGACCTACTGCTTTCCTACATCAGCTACTTGGAAAAACTTCCCCAACATGGCAAAGAGTGGCTCTTTACACAGCCGTTAAGCCAAAGTTTGCCCGCACCTTCTTATTCATCAATGAATCGTTTATCTGCAGATATTCAGGCTGGGTATTTAGCAACGTTTGTCCGCTCATTGCGTTCGCCGTTGCAACGCCATCAGCAGTTTGCCAATCGTTATAGTCGTTTACTAAAGGCGCGAGATCACGCTGTGCCGCTTTTTCATCAGGTAGGTTTATTGAAGCTGGGGGATAAACTGCCCGATAGGGCCAATTTGATCAAACGTTTAGAAGTGGTGGGTCTTGAAACCAGCCATTTGAAACGGGATATCAAATACTACGACACGCAGCTTGAGTTGGCGGTGAAACAATTTCAAAAAATGCACGGGCTGACGCAAGACGGCGTTGTCGGGCCTATTACCTTAAAATGGCTCAACATGACCCCCGCTCAGCGGCTGCACTCGATGGCGTTGAACTCTGAGCGCTCGAGACTTTGGCCAGAAGAACGAGATCTGCTGGTCTTGGTCAATGTGCCAGGCTATGAGATGAAGTTTTGGTATAAGGGCGAGGAGATCTTTGAATCCAAAGTGGTAGTTGGCAGAAAGAGCCGAAAAACGCCGATTATGGTGGGCAAGATGGATGGGGTGGTGCTAAATCCCGTATGGAACGTGCCGAAAACCATTATGGTCAAAGATATTTTGCCCAAAGTGAAATATGACCAAAGCTTCTTAACCAAACAAAATATTGAAATTGTTGAAGGGTGGGACTCGCAAACCGCGGTGAATCCACAAACCATTGATTGGACAAAGGTGTCACTCAAATCCTTCCCATACAAGATGCGTCAACTGGCTGGAGATAAAAACGCGTTAGGGCTGTACAAATTTAATATTCCCAATAAGCGTGCGATCTTTTTGCACGACACTCCGTCGAAAAGTTTGTTCCAAGAAGACAGCCGAGCGTTCAGCTCTGGGTGTGTGCGGGTTCAAAATGCCGATCAGTTTGCGCTGCAATTGCTGAAAACCCAAGGGCTGGAGGAAGAGCTCTCCAATTTAGCGACTCGGCAAGAAGCCAACACTATTATCCCCCTCAAGCGTCGTATTCCCGTCCATATCATCTATCAGACAGTGTGGTTTGAAGGGGAAGAGCTGAACTATCGCGATGATATCTATCAGTACGATCTCGTGGATGATCACAAAGGCTGAAAATTGAACAAAAATTTACATAAGAAAAAAAGATTGTTTACTCAATAACTAATCACTCTTTTAGCGAAGTTTGCCCTATTTGGGCGCGTTTTATGCATTTGACGTGAAAAATACCTTCCGATAAGGTTCGCTGCTGAAGTAATTTTAAGTGGTGACTTTATTCATGTCTGATCAATATTCTCGACGACAATTTTTACGTATGACCGGTGGGGGTTTATTGCTGGCGTCAGCCATGCCGAAACTTGCGATGGCGTCGTATCCTGATCAGCCTCGTACTCTTGCGCTCAACAATCTACACACTGGTGAGTTACTTGAAACGTGCTATTTCGACGGTTCGACTTATCTGATTGAAGAGTTGGCGCGTATTGATAAGATTTGCCGAGATTTCCGCCAAAACGAAGTGCACCCCATGGATCGCCGTTTGTTTGATCACCTGACTCAAATTCAAAAACTGATTGGTACAGAAAACGAAGTCCAAATCATTTCAGGCTACCGATCGCCACAAACCAACGCCGCGCTGCGCGCTAAATCCTCTGGTGTGGCGAAGAAAAGCTACCATATGCTTGGACGGGCCATCGACTTTCGCCTTGATGGCGTGAAGCTTTCAACAGTGCGTGATGCCGCTTTAAGTCTCGAAGCGGGTGGGGTCGGCTACTATCCGGGCAGTAATTTTGTTCATATCGACACGGGTCCGGTTCGCTCTTGGTGATGGCTCACCTTGTTTTTCGACGCTTCCGGTGTCATAGTTTCGCCCAGTTCGAAATTGACCGAGGTTGCTATGGCACTTAAATATCAGATTGTTCCCGTTACTCCATTTGCACAAAACTGTTCGATTGTTTGGTGTGATGACACCATGAAAGGTATCGTCATCGACCCTGGTGGTGATGAAAAGCAACTTGCCGTGATCATCAAAGAATTGGGTGTGGAAGTGGTCAATTTGGTATTAACCCATGGTCATTTGGATCACGTTGGCGGAACCGAGCGTCTGGCTGAAATGCTTGATGGTATCGAGATTGTTGGTCCTCATAAGGCAGACAACTTTTGGCTACAAGGTCTGGAAGGACAAAGTCAAATGTTTGGCTTTCCGTTGACAGAGGCGTTTGAACCAAACCAATGGCTCAATGATGGTGACGAAGTGCGTTTTGGCAATCAAGTGCTGCAAGTGCTTCATACACCTGGGCATACTCCTGGTCACGTGGTGTTGTACAGTGAAGAAGCGCGTCGTGCGTTTGTCGGGGATGTGCTATTTAATGGCAGCATTGGCCGAACGGATTTCCCTCAAGGCGATTTCAATACGCTGATTGCGTCAATCAAGAATAAGCTATGGCCGCTGGGCAATGATGTCACCTTTATCCCAGGTCATGGCCCTGAATCGACATTCGGGCACGAGCGTCGTACCAATCCATTCGTGGCTGACGAAATGCCACTGTACTAACGGTTTTTATCGTGTAAGCCAGCTAAGGAGACAACTCGTCGTGTTTCTTTGGTTGGCTTTATTGATCGGGCTCCGCCGCCGCCAAGTAGCGCCTTGCTAGGCCAACAAACTCTTCTGCTTCTCTATCCAAATCTTGCGCTGAAATAAAAATATCGTAATCGAAAAAACGCCTTTGATATTTCATGCGATTTGCCAGCATCGCCTGTAAACCCGTGTGCTCTTTGCCTTGCTCATCAATATACGGCTGGGGATCCAATACCATCTCTTCAAATTGGCTTTCGCACTGATGTTGTCGCGCACCGAGGTAAAGCAGTGCGCGTTGACTGAGCAGAATTTCCGTCGAAACGCGAGGGCAGATCGCCATCAAATAGGGTGAGTAGTGCACCAGTTTGATGCCAATCCACGGCAAAGGCTGATGCCACCCTTCCGATTCATAGGTACAAATGCCAATTTTTTCGATGTTCTTCCATTTTACAACCCAACCACCTTGAAAGAGATGTTGCTGGAAGTGTGTGGGCGTGAGGGTATAGGCGACAGTGCTGCGTTGTATCAGGTAGACACCAAACAACGCAATGGTGATGAGCAGGCCAACAGAGAGCAGCGCTTGCGGCCAGCTTGGAGACAGCAACAGGAGCAAAGCGCCGACAATCGCAAATACCACCATCAGCCCTTTAACAAAGACTGAGTTGGCAAGCTGATAGCGGTTTGACAACTGGAGAGTTTGCATTGTGTTCCTCAACTCGTTTTGAGCCGTTAGCGCCACGCAGCGGAATGACGCGAACGATAACGACGTTTTACGTTTGGATACCCAATTAAGTTCATTATCTTATTGATTAAAGAATAGTCTCTCTCCGTTCATAACGCATTTTTCGCCACTGTTCACTGCTTAAGCCTACAAATCGAGCTGAAATTTTGGTATAAAACGCGCTTCAAATTTTCATCCCTGCTGATAAGCAGTGAACTGGAGACACATTTAATGAGACTTGCTCATAAGCGTAAAGTGCAGATGAAACTGCAAAAACGCATTAAAGCAGCTGTAGCGAATTTGGCTGCTGCATCAAATACAGTTAAGCCAGCTGCAGAAAAAACCGTTATCTCTAAGTCAGTGGCTGAGAAAAAAGTCGTTGCGACCAAAGTGGCTGCTTCATCTGCAGTAAACACAGAGATTTCTCTGACGCCTAAGCAGCAACAAGTGCTGGATATCGTTGCCGCCAACGCGGAAGGCATTAACCCGAAAAGCATCGGCCTTGCAGCGGGTCAAGAAGATGCCAAAGCGGCTTCTTGGGCAACAGGTGCACTGAAAAAATTGCTTGAAGATAACCTAGTGCAGAAAGAGCAGCTTGCAGGTAACAAGGTGATCTACAAGTTGGCGTAATGCGCTGATTCGCCTAGGCGGTTTGTCATCGAGTGTGACGAAAACTCAAGTAAGAAGCCCCCAATTGATTGGGGGTTTTTTCTGCCTGTCATCTTTCTCTGACCTTATTTTGAAGCATCATTTGGTTTGGGGTGCCTACATGTTTGTATCGAATTCATCACATTTTAGATAAAGCTTGTTAAATATCTTTGCTGATACTACCTACGTAGTTCCTCTCTCTTTGGTATGCAATGTTCAAAATTAAAATCTTATAAAAACAATCTAATAATAGATCCTAGGTCAATATCCTACGTGTTTATACGTATTCATGTGAGACAGAGTAGGTTGCCACTTGCTTTTCCCTTGCGTGTTCCTGCCGATTAACAAAGTGCGTTTTTTGTTTCATGTTTAACATGAATTTCCAATGTCAATTGATCCGACATGAATAAAAACAAAGGACGTGAAACATGAGTCTTATCCAAAGAACGATAAAACGAGTGCTAAAAACGACGGCGGTTGCGGCCGCGCTCGCTTTAGTGGCTACCACTGCAAACGCTGCTGATAAAGTCTATCGCTTAAAACTGGCAGAAACTTGGGGGCCAAACTTCCCAATTTTCGGTGATGCTACGAAAAATATGGCCAAAATGGCGGAAGAAATGTCAAACGGTCGTTTGCAAATCCGTATCGACTCTGCCAACAAGCACAAAGCGCCACTCGGCGTATTTGATATGGTGAAATCGGGTCAATACGATCTTGGTCACTCGGCGTCTTACTACTGGAAAGGCAAAGTGCCGAACACGCTTTACTTCACCTCTATGCCTTTTGGCATGCTACCAGCGGAGCAGTACGCGTGGTTCTACCAAGGCGGTGGGATGGAGTTGATGGAGAAGGTGTATGCACCGCATAACCTGCTGTCGTTCCCAGGTGGTAATACCGATACCCAGATGGGCGGCTGGTTCCAAAAAGAGATCAACTCGGTCGATGACTTACAAGGCCTGAAAATGCGTATTCCGGGTTTTGCCGGTGAAATTCTAGCTGAACTTGGAGCAAAACCAACCAACATTGCCCCTGGTGAGCTTTATACCTCGCTTGAGCGCCGTACCATCGATGCGTTGGAATGGGTTGGCCCGTCACTTGACCTGCGTATGGGCTTCCACAAAATTGCCCCTTACTACTACACCGGTTGGCATGAGCCAGGCACAGAACTCCAATTCTTGGTGAACAAACGCACTTGGGATGGTCTGCCTGATGATCTGAAAGCGATTTTAAAAGTCGCAATGAAGACCGCGGCTTATGACATGTATGTTCAATCTGTGCATGAAAGTGGTAAGAACTGGGCATCGATTAAATCGGAATACCCGAATGTTCAGGTGAAAGATTTCCCTGCGTCGGTGATGACAGCGCTTCGCACTGCGAATGACAAATTATTGAAAGAACATGCCGCGCAAGATGCGTTGGCAAAAGAAATCCAAGAGTCTCAGGCGGCTTATATCAAGCAAGTTCGCCCATGGACCGATATTTCTGCCCGTGCTTATCTCAATAGCCAAGCACAGTAAGAAATTCGTCAGTTCCCCCTGACGAGAAGCCCAAGAAAGCTCGAACCGTAAGGTGAAGAGCACACCAAAAAGCTCCGCTGGTACTGCCAAGCGGAGCATCTTTCAAAGTTCCATGGAGTAGGGAATGAGAAATTTAATTTACATTGAACGTCTCTTTAACCGCTTTGGCGATCTTCTAGGATGGCTTTCCAGCGTGCTGTTTATTTTGCTGCTGGCCAACGTTGTCTACGATGTTGTCATGCGCTATGTGTTCAATGACGTATCCATCGCCTTCCAAGAAATGGAGTGGCATCTATTCTCAGCGGTCTTTTTGCTCGGTATTCCTTTTGCGCTGAAGTCGGGTGGTCATGTTCGCGTTGACCTTTTCTATGAGCGCTTATCGCATCGCGCGCAGGCTATTATCGACTTGCTAGGCACGATCTTTTTTCTATTTCCATTCTGTTTGCTGGTGGCTTGGTTCGGTATCGATTTTGCCAAAGAAAGCTACGCCTTAGGAGAAACATCGGGTGATCCCGGTGGTTTGCCTTATCGTTGGGTGATTAAGGCGATCATTCCACTTTCCTTCCTCTTCATGGCAATAAGTGGTGTCGGCCTGCTTCTTCATTCACTCAATAAAATCGTTAACCCGCATCTTATGCATCAATCTCCATCAGATAAGTCGTAAGGAAATCAGGATGATCGGTATAGTAATGTTTTTTGTAGCCTTGTTTGCGCTACTGCTTGGTTTCCCTGTGGCATTTACCTTTGGTGGTATTGCGCTGTTGTTTGGCGTATGGGCAGAAGGGATTGAAATGTTTGCCTTCATGCCGTATCGCATTCAATCCATCATGGAAAATACGGTGTTGATGGCGGTGCCTCTGTTTGTCTTCATGGGCTTGGTACTGCAGAAAACCCGTCTTGCAGAGCAGTTGCTTGAATCTATGGGCAAGCTGTTTGGCAGTGTGCGTGGTGGTTTGGCGATTTCAACCGTGCTGGTGGGCGCGCTTCTGGCTGCCTCAACCGGCGTTGTGGGCGCTTCTGTAGTAGCGATGGGATTGATCTCATTGCCAGTCATGTTGAAGTACAACTACGACAAAGGGCTAGCGTGCGGCACCATTTGTGCGTCCGGCACCTTAGGGCAAATTATTCCGCCTTCGATTGTCTTGATCCTATTGGGTGATGTGCTCGGCGTGCCAGTAGGCGATCTGTTCCAAGCGGCAGTGTGGCCGGGAATTGTGCTCGTGGGCGTGTATGTTATCTATATTTTGATTTATGCAAAACTAAATCCAGAAGCGGCTCAGCCGATGGAGCGCGATGATACCATCAGCCGCAAGCAAGAAGTTGTCAAAGCGTTGAAAGCGGTGATCCCGCCTTTGGCTTTGATTGTGGTGGTGCTTGGTTCCATCTTTGCCGGTGTAGCAACACCCACCGAGTCTGCTGCGTTAGGTGGCGCGGGTGCGATTGTGCTGGCCATTCTGTACAAGCAATTTAGCTGGGGCATGGTATACGATTCAGCCAAAGAAACCGTCAAAGTCACCGCAATGGTGTTTGCTATATTGCTAGGGGCGACGGCATTCTCTATGGCCTTTACCTACACCGGTGGCGACGAGCTGGTGGAAGAGTGGATGCTGGCTATCCCAGGTGATAAATGGGGCTTCCTCATTATCACGATGTTGGTGATTTTGATCCTCGGTTTCTTCATCGATTTCGTTGAAATCTGCTTCATTATTGTGCCAATTCTTGCGCCTGTGGCTGAAATTTTGGGTATCAACATGACGTGGTTTGCGATTTTGATTGCGATGAACTTGCAGACATCGTTCTTGACGCCGCCCTTTGGCTTTAGCCTTTTCTACCTCAAAGGGGTCGCTCCAGCGGGCGTGACCACCCGAGATATTTATCGCGGTGTGATGCCATTTATCGGCTTACAAATACTGGTGCTAGCGTCACTGCTGGTGTTCCCATCTTTTTATGGCATGGGTTAGATCGCTAATTTGCTGGATTTGTGAACCAAAAGTTTCAATATTGGTGCCGTAGTTGATAGAGTAAAACTGCTTCCAAGGAGTGGAAGCAGTTTCTTTATTAGGGACTGAAGTATGCCACTGAAAGTTAAGTTAATTCTGCTAACATTACTGCCACTGTTGTTGGTTTCTGCCAGCATCAGTTGGATCTCTATTTATCAAGCGAAAACCTTAGGGCATAAGGAAGTGGCGATTTTCAAACAGAGCTTGATAAAGTCGCGTGAAAGCGCACTGAAAGACAGTGTCGATCAAGCATTCGATGCCATCTCTTACATCTACAACAACCCTGATTTGTCTCAAGAGGAAGCGCAGCGCCGAGTCAAAGCGCTGTTGACGCAAATTCGCTATGGTGCGGATGGTTATTTTTTCGCGTACGACAAGCGGGGCACAAACTTGGTTCATCCCATACTGCCCGAACTTGTCGGACAAAACTTACTGCATATCCAAGATCAAAATGGTGACCACTTGATTGAAGCGCTGTTGTATCAAGCGCAAACGGGTGGTGGTTTTCACCAGTATTTATGGCAGAAACCGTCAACAGGGGAGACGGTCCCTAAACTCAGTTATGCGGCTTGGCTGGATAAATGGGATTGGATGATAGGGACGGGTCTGTACATTGAAGACATCAGTGAAGAAGTGGCGAACATGCAGGCCGCTATCAATAAAAATATTGAAACGACATTCTTCTCGGTGGTGGTGATTTTGTTGGTTACGGTCTCGGTCATTGTGGTGCTGACGTTAGCCATCAACCTACACGAACACCGTTTGGCCGATAAAAACCTCAAAGAGCTGGCCCACAAGACGGTGATGTTTCAAGAAGATGAGAAAAAACACCTCGCACGTGAGCTCCATGACGGGATTAACCAACTGTTGGTTTCAAGCAAATGTCATTTGGAGTTGCTGGCGCACAAGGTGCAAGACCCATCGCTAAAAGTGCATCTCGACAAATCTCAACAATCGCTCACCACGGCCATTAACGAAGTTCGTCATATCTCACATCAGCTTCGCCCCAGCGCGCTGGATGACATTGGCCTTGAAGCGGCGTTATCGAGTTTGATGCAAGATTTTCGTTCCCACTCGGGTATAGACATCGACATTTTGTTCGATACGCAAGATGGCCGTTTAAAATCCGAGGTGGCCACGACACTCTATCGGGTGGTACAAGAGTCGCTCAACAACATTGAAAAACACGCAGGTGCGAAAAAAGTGACGGTGATTTTGCAGCAGATGGGCAATATTCTTCAATTACTGATTCGCGATGATGGCTATGGGTTTAACGTCAGTGATGCTTTACGTAAACGAGGCATTGGGCTAAGAAATATGAGAGAGCGAGTGGAGTTCATTGGTGGTGATTTTGAACTAATGAGTGAGCCTGGCTTTGGGACTGAAATAACGGTGTTACTGAATTTAGATGGATTGACCTATGGATAAGCCAATTCGAGTTGTAATAGTCGATGATCATCAAGTGGTGTTGGATGGGTTTATGGCTCGATTGGAAATGGAGCCGGAAATCGATGTGGTTGGCACCGCAAGCAATGGTTTGGAAGCCTTGGACGTGGTGAAACAGCATAAACCCGATGTGGTTTTGATGGACATCAGCATGCCCATTTTGAATGGCATTGAAGCGACCCGAATGATCAAAGCGGAGTGGCCTGAGGCCAAAATCTTGATGCTGACCATGCATGATAATCGCGAATACATCATGAAGGTGATGCAAGAGGGCGCAGTCGGTTACATGCTCAAAGAAATATCGGCGGAGAAAATGGTGCAAGCAATCAAGACCGTCAACCAAGGCTCAACGTATTTCTGTGAATCCGTCACGCAAACCTTGTTCACGCAAGAAATTGTCCCCGCGGCCCAAAGGCCAAATCCACTCAGTCGTCGTGAAGAAGCGGTGTTAAAACTGGTCGCACAAGGACACAGCAGCAAAAAAATTGCGACGTTACTGGAGATCAGCTATCGGACGGTTGAAACACATCGTCACAACATCAAACATAAATTAGATTTGAACTCGACAGCAGAACTGGCGAAGTATGCGCTAGAGCAAGGGCTGATTGAATAGGGGGGGAGCACCCCTATTCAATGTTGCAAATCTCGTGGCCTCTTTGAAAAACATGCCTGCAATGGGCTCGCCGTGTTAAGACTCTTGCTCGGTTTTGGCGATATTGCCAATTTCAAGAATAGGCGCAACGTCTATTTGCTCCGCACTCATCATGCTAGAGATGCGTTGCACCGAAGAGAGTAGCAACGACTGCTCCCACTCCTGCAGTTTTTGAAATTCAGTCACAAAGTTTTCTTGCAATGGCATCGGTGCTTGTGCAAGCAGCGCTGTTCCTGATTCTGTCAATATCGCGTGGACCTTTCGCTTGTCTTCTTGGCTACGTACACGCTGCACATGACCATTCCTTTCGAGGCGATCAAGGATAGTGGTTGCGGTGGCTTGGCTCATGTTGGTGTGATTAGACAACTGACGGATGGTCACCTCACCCAGATCTTTTATGGCCCGCATCAAGATAAGCTGTGGCGCGGTAAGCCCAGACACCTTGTTCAGTTTCTTTGAATGGAGATCGATCGCGCGAATGATTTGACGAATTGCGATCAGGACTTCTTCATGTTTTTCCACTATGGCCAGCCTATCCGATTTTTACTGTTGGGGGTGATTTGCACATATCGCGATTGACTCGACCTTAATTCGTTGAATCCCTTATACATCAAGGGGACGCGTTTGAAATGGAAGAGGCAATAAGAAGCGCATTTTAGCGCATCTTTTGGTAAATTTCACTTCGTTGTGTAATGTTTAGATGTCGAATTATTTGTTGTGTCGTTTAACTGATTATATTGTTCCTTTAATTGAGGTTTAGGCCTGATTTTTGGTGGTAATTTGCATTTTGTGTGCGATTTCTGTTAGGGTATTAGCCGATTTGAAATGGTAAATGTGTTGTTCTCTAACTAATATTGGGCTGTATTTTCAAAATTAGTTAGTGTCTTTTGAAAAGTTATCGTTAAGTGAGTGAGAATGACAAAAGGTATAGATAAGTACAGTATTGACAGTACGGACTACACCGTTGGACAAGATAATGTTCAGCGTTGGGGATTCGATGTTCACAACCCAGTTTTCGGCATCAGTGCTGGATTAGTGGGTCTATTTTTAGTTGCTGCATTAGTGTTGGATGCGCACACGATGAAAACCGCTTTAGACGGTATTAAATGGCAAATCATCGGCGCGTTTGACTGGTTGTTTATTTGGTCGGGCAATATTTTTGTCATCTTCTGTTTGGCGTTGATCGTCTCTCCGTTAGGTAAGATTCGCTTAGGTGGTCGTGACGCAGTCGCGGATTACTCTTTTTTATCTTGGATCGCCATGCTTTTTGCAGCAGGGATGGGTATTGGCTTAATGTTCTGGAGTGTGGCCGAGCCAGTTGCCTACTTCACTGGCTGGTACGAAACACCGCTCAATGTTACGCCAAATAGCCCTGAAGCTGCTAAGTTGGCGATGGGCGCGACCATGTTCCACTGGGGATTGCATCCTTGGGCGATTTACGGTGTTGTTGCACTCTCGTTGGCCTTCTTTACTTACAACAAAGGCCTACCGCTTTCGATGCGCTCTATTTTTTACCCTTTGCTGGGCGATCGTGCATGGGGTTGGGCAGGGCATTTAGTGGATATTTTGGCGGTTGTCGCCACCTTGTTTGGTCTTGCCACTTCCTTGGGATTGGGCGCACAGCAGGCTGCCAGCGGTATCCACCATGTGTTTGGTGTGGAAGCGGGTCTTGGCCTACAAATCGCGGTGATCACCGTGGTGACTTTGCTGGCTGTGGTTTCGGTTGTCCGTGGTATTGATGGCGGTGTAAAAGTCATTAGTAATATCAATATGCTGGTGGCCTTTGCTCTGTTAGCGTTGGTTGGCTTGATTGGTTGGGCGGTCAGTGTTGGTTCCGTCTCTATCACCTTAAGTGCCTATATTGAAAACATCATTCCTTTGAGTAATCCAATTGGTCGAGAAGACGAAGCTTGGTTCCAAGGTTGGACAGTATTCTACTGGGCATGGTGGATTTCATGGTCACCATTCGTGGGCATGTTCATCGCGCGCGTATCAAAAGGTCGCACCGTTCGTGAGTTTATGACGGCGGTACTGATTGTGCCTACGGTGGTAACGCTGCTTTGGATGTCTGTGTTTGGCGGTATGGCGATTGACCAAGTGATTAATGGTATCGGCGAGCTGGGTGCGAAAGGGCTAACCGATGTGCCACTGGCGATGTTCCAGATGTTTGATCAGCTTCCATATGGCACTTTACTGTCGGTTATTGCTGTGGTGTTGGTGTTGGTGTTCTTTATTACCTCGTCGGACTCAGGTTCGTTGGTGATCGATTCCATTACCGCGGGCGGTAAGGTGGATGCACCTGTGCTGCAGCGTGTATTCTGGGCCTTTATGGAAGGGGCGATTGCCGTTGCTTTGCTCTGGGTCGGTGGCACTGAAGCGATACAAGCACTGCAAGCGGGGGCGATTTCTACCGCGTTGCCATTCACCTTCATTTTGCTTGCGATGTGTGTCAGCTTGCTTATGGGTATGCGCACCGAGAAGCAATAACCATTCATCTATCTCTAGCCGACCTCCATGGTCGGCTTTTATTTGTCGTACGGTATAAAAATGACACTGATAATTGCATGGATAACAAAGACTTAACGTACTCTGTTTGCTGTAATAATTAGTGCATCAATTAGGGATTCTGTGTAATATCGCAGGCGAAAATTTGTTCCCCCAACAAGACCTTACGACATGAAATTAACCCTGAAACAAAAGCTCATAGGCGCAAGCCTATCGGCGGTAGTGATCATGGCTACCGTTTTGACTTGGCTGTCTGCTGGACAGCTGTTTGATCAAACCCGCAATGGCGTTTACGCTCGAGCAGAAAGCTTGGGTGTGGCGGCCTCACAAGGCATTTCTGACTGGATTGCGATTCGTAAAGACATTGCTCGCGCGTTTAACGATTACAGTGAAGAAAGCGATGTGGTGCCGTTCTTGCAGCAAGCGCGCAAAGCAGGCGGATTTGACGATATCTTTTTAGGTACGCCAGCAGGTGATATGTACCGCTCTCATCCTGAGCGTAATCGCCCTGATTATGATCCACGTGTTCGCCCTTGGTACAAGGATGCCACAGCCGCAGGCAAACAAATCATTACCACAGCTTATCAAGATGCCATCACCAATGCGCTACTGGTGACCATTGCAGAACCCGTCAACCGTGGTGGTAAAATGGTGGGCGTTGTTGGTGCTGACGTTCTTATCGACCAGTTGATCAATGACGTTATCAACCTCGATGCAGGTGAAAATGCTCATGCGATGCTGATCGATACACAAGATGGCACTTTCCTCGCACACCCAGACAAAAATCTTGCGCTAAAGCCCGTTAACACTTTATTGAAACAATTTACTTTGCAAGATATCGAGCGCTCAGCGTCTCAAGGTAATATTGAAGAAGCGACCATTAACGGCAAACCTAAGCTTTTCTACTTCACGAAGGTGCCTGAGACACCTTGGATGTTCGCGATTGAAATGGACAAAGCGACCGAAGAAGCAAGCCATAGCCAATTATTGCGTGAAATGCTGATCACAGCAGTGTTGATCACCATCGTGGTGATTGTTGCGGTTTCTTGGTTGGTGGGCTTCTTGTTCCGTGACCTAGGCCGTGTATCTAAAGCACTGGAAGAGATCGCTTCAGGTGAAGGCGACCTAACGCAACGTCTTGAGCCTCGCAGCGATGACGAAGTGGGCAAGTTGGCGGAAAACTTCAACCGTTTTGTCGGCAACATGCACACCATGGTGAGCAAGTTGAGCGCCGTTTCGGCTTCGTTGTCTGAGCAGGCAAAAACCACAGCAATGCGTGCAGAAGAGCGTAGTCAGCGCATCTCTCATCAGCAAGATGAGATCAACATGGTGGCAACGGCAGTGAATGAAATGGCAGCCGCAACGCAAGAGATCGCGGGCAATGCCGACCACACGGCGCAAAATGCGGAGGAAGCGGTTTCTGCCTGTGTGCATGGCTCTGAGCAAGTGACACAGACACAAGGTTCGATCCAAAACTTGGCAAAAGAAGTACAAGTGGCGACCAATGTTATCCAAGAGTTGGAAGCACACGGCAATGCCATCAACACCATTCTTTCTACCATTCAAGGGATTGCTGAGCAGACCAACTTACTTGCACTGAACGCAGCGATTGAAGCGGCGCGTGCGGGTGAGCAAGGTCGTGGTTTCGCCGTGGTGGCCGATGAAGTTCGCGTGCTAAGTCAACGTACTCATGCTTCGACCAAAGAAATCCAACACACGATTGAAATGCTGCAAGGTACAACCGTTCAAGCAGTGGGCATTATGGACGACAGCCGCCAGTTAGCGGGCACCAGCGTTGATGATGCGAACTCGGCGGCAGTGAGCTTGACGCAAATCCATACCGCCGTTGAGCGCATCAGTGATATGGCCACGCAAATCGCGTCGGCGGCAGAAGAGCAGGCATCTGTTACTACCGAGATCACACGTAATACTGAAGGGATCCGCGACGTCTCTAACGAGCTCGCGTACGAAGCGCAGCAAGCCGCTTCTCAAGCTGCGATGCTTTCTGAGCTCTCACACGAGCTGGAACAGGAAATCCGACGCTTCAAACTGTAAGCCCTGTTTTTACACACCAAAAAGGAGCTGGTCATTCAGCTCCTTTTTTATGCTCGAAACTTGAGGCTTGTTCTTTTGCCTCGGCTATCGCCACAGCTCTGAAACAGGCGTCTGGGAGGAAAAGTGATGGGCGATCTGTGCTTGGAACAGCTCAGCGGTAGCAATGGCATCGGTGAGTGCGTGGTGCGCGGAGTAATCAGGTAGACCATAGCGACGACGACTTTGGGCTAAGCGGACTGAAGGCAGCGATTTCCCTTTGAGTCGATTCAGCCAGCCGCCAAATTGCTGTTTTGCCCACTGACTTTCAATTTCCATGGTGTCGATCAGGGGAAACTCAATGCCTTCATTGATTCGCTTACGTAACGCGCTATCAAAAAATGGTCGCTCAATATGTTGGTAGTGAACCACCACCACTTTACCCGCTAGGCAATCAAGCACTTCATCCAGTACGTCGATTAAGTCGGGCGCGCGCTGAACTTTGCTGTGCGTAATACCATGAATGACGACGGATTCTTCATGCAACTGGTCTTCCGGTTTGACTGTCCAATAGCGTGCTTGTTGCAGCCGTATTCGGTGTAAATCAAAAGGTACCAGCCCAATGGAAAGAATATCGTGTTGATTGGGATTTAAGCCAGTGGTTTCAAAGTCTAAGGCCACCAGTGGCGTTGAGCCTATCACTGTCTCACCCGAGACGGGCGGTGATTGATAAAATCGGCGCAAGCGCGCATCGGCAACTCGCTGCTGCTTTTGCAGGAATTTGTGCTGCCATTCAAGCTTGGTGGGTTTGAGTAAAGAGATCATAAGCTACTTAAAATGGCTGGAGGCTTGGTAACGAAACTTCAGGAAATTCTGCGCGTTACTCAAAATCTGAAACGCATCTTTTAACGTTCGGCGTTCAAAGTCGGACAGATTTTCCGGCTCAATGTTGTTGTCGGGTTCATTGTCATTTGCCACATCAATAGCTTGATGGCGGATCCGTACCATGGAGATGAACTCCAAGGCATCTTTAAGATTTTGCGCACGACCTTTAGGCAATATGCCCGCATCGATAATGTCATCAAGACGTTCAAAGGAGTTTTTCGCCGTTGAACCGACGGCAAGCGCGTGCACACGAATCAAATCGGCCAAAGGTGCGGTACCTCGACGTTTTAAGTTGATCGAGTTGTTATGTCGACCGTCTTTTTCCATCACAAAATCTTTGAAAAATCCCAACGGTGGTGTGCGATTCAAGGCGTTTCTTGCTAAACAAGCCAAAAAGCGTGGATTGCCTTTGGCACGTTTGACGACAAACTCGGTCAGTTGGTCCGCCCATGCGACTTGGCCGGACACACCGTCAAGGTCAAAGAAAATCGATGCGTTGAGCAGCGCTTTGGGATTAGGATCGTCAATCCAATCGGCAAAGCAATCTCGCCATTGGGCCTTAGTCATACGCCAGATCGGATTCGTAGCCATAATATCACCAGTGCAATACTGATAGCCGCATTCATTGAGCGCATCACAGACGATATGAGCCAGTTGTTCAAAGTATTGACCGTGCACGCTTTCTTGATAGCTGTCATCCAAAATAATCGCGTTATCTTGATCGGTCACCAGCAGTTGCTCGTCCCGTCCCATCGAACCCAGCGCCAAAAAACAGTATCGGATGGGGGGAGGCCCCAATTCTTCCTCAGCCAGTTCGATAATACGCTGCTTAAAGCTTCGTCCAATCACCGACATCGCACTGCCGACCATATGTGAGTTGGCATCCTCGTTGACCAAACGCACGAAACTGGCTTTGACCTCTTGAGCGATTTGGGCCAAGCCTTCAAAACTTTGCTGTTGGAATATCCGGCTAACGAGCAGCAGAGAGTTTTGCGATTCATAACGGACAATGTCGGTGGCTTCAATAATGCCCAGCAGTCGGTCGCCTTGCAAAATGGGTAAGTGATGAACGTTATGGCGTAACATCGTGAGCATCGCTTCATAGACGTAGGCATTGTGATCCAATCGAATCACCTGTGGCGTCATAACCGATGCCACGGCCTCGTTGGGGGATTTTCCTTGAGCCACAACACGAGTGCATAAATCTCGGTCGGTAACGATACCTGCGATAGGATCACGCTTTTCTTCATCGGCTGTTTGTAACACCAAAAGCGAAGAGACTTGTTCATCGGCCATTCTTTGCGCTGCGGTTTGAATGGTCGCGCTGGCATCAATGGTGGGGGCGGTCCGATTGAGTAGGGTGCGCACTTTGGAGGTGGTGAGATCATTGGCCTCATTTACCCCTTTCACCGCTTGGCGAAGTCGTGTGGTTTGTTCCACTTCCACAAAGTCAGCGAAGCAATCGTGCTGTTCATACAACTGCTGAAATATCGCTTCAGGAATGGTGTACACCAAGCAATCTTTGATTGCCGTTACGGGGAAGCGAACACGGTTATTGGTCAACAGGCCCATTTGCCCAAACAGTGCCCCCTCATCGAGACGGTTATAGAGTTCGCCATTTCGGCGGTACACTTCCACCACACCGCTTCTGACCAGAAACAGTTCGTGGATCTCGTCACCCGCGTTAATGATGGGGGTTTGGCTGCGGTAGTAGCCAATCTCGATGTGATGGGCGACGTACTCCAATGTTTCATGAGGCAGTTCGCTGAAGGGCGAGTGAAGGGAAAGAAAGTGAAGAATGTCGCTTAATTCTGCTTCCATAATCAAACCTTTTGGGTTTTGAGCCTATGGTGACCCGTTGTACGCATAAGCACTCCATGGTAGCGCAATTGTGCTTTGAGCTAAATGCAATAAGCCAAATTTCTCGGAAAATGAGCCACTTCGCGTATTTCGTTGTCGATATCGTCTACCCTTAGTTTAGGTAAACGCCAAGGAAAGAGGTTGAATATGATAAAACGCGGTTGGTTTGTCATCCCCATATTATGTTCGATGGGCAGTGTCGCGGAGGAAGCCAATGTGCCAGCTTCTACGCAAGCGACATACAACAGCATCGCATTATGGGTCGGCTCTGGTACGACCAATCAGGATTGGTTGGAAGGGTCGAACGCATCATTTTTTGAAGTGGAAGGCGGACATCTCTATTCCTCGAATGTGCTGGTAAATATGAACTATTCCGCACAATTCTTTCACCCAGACTCCTATACCGTCAGAGTGGATAGAGCACTGCTTTCCGCTGGGTATCGCTACGCACTGCACGAAAAACTCGATGTCTATGCCTTTTATGGCTTGGGAGGATTTCGAGAAGAAGAACGACAAAAAAGTACAGATACCAAATTAAACTCAGAGAAAGGTCTGTTACGCGGTGGCAAAGTGGGTTTTTACTATTTCGCAACGGATAAATTGAGTGTGCAAATTGAAGGCGAGTTCACGCGTAGCGATTGGGTTGATGAAGATAATGCCAAGCTCTCAGTGGCGTATCAGTGGGGAGAGCGATTCGGTAGTAGCGCTTTTTACAAATACCGAGATGCGGGCAAAGACTACATCAATGAAGCAGGCATCTCCCTTAAGTGGGTCTATTAGCGTAAGCGTTCAGAAACAAAAAAGGCCGTTTGAACGGCCTTTTTATCATCATCTTGCGAATTACAGTACCGCAGCGATGGCTTTACAAAGCGGACCCATGTTGGATTTGGTCATGCCCGCAACGCTGATGCGACCAGAACCCACGATGTAGATCGCAAACTCTTCTTTTAGACGAGCCACTTGATCTTTGTTCAAACCAGAGAAAGAGAACATGCCGTTTTGACGCTCGATAAAGCTAAAGTCAGCCGCAACGCCTTCTTCTTTCAGTGTTGCCACAAAAAGCTCGCGCATCTCTTGGATGCGATCGCGCATCTCTGCCACTTCCGCTTCCCACTCTGCACGAAGCGCTGCATCGTTAAGGATGTGAGTCACTACCGCACTGCCGTGCGCTGGTGGGTTTGAGTAGATAGAGCGAATGATCGCTTTCACTTGTGAGAATGCCGTTTCAGCGATCTCTTGGCTTTCAGCCACTAACGTGAATGCGCCTACACGCTCGTTGTACAGACCAAAGTTTTTCGAGAATGAACTTGCTACAAGGATCTCTTTGTTGAATTTAGCGAAGGTACGTAGGCCTTGCGCATCTTCTTCAACACCTTTCGCGAAACCTTGGTAGGCAAAGTCAAATAGTGGAAGTAGGCCCTTGTCGGCAACCAGTTTAGCAAGCACTTCCCACTCTTGTGCTGTTGGGTCGATGCCTGTTGGGTTATGGCAACATCCGTGCAGCAGTACCACATCACCAGCGGACGCTTTTTCAAGGTCGGCCAGCATAGCGGCAAAGTCTTTGTCTTTGGTTTCTGGGTTGTAGTAAGCGTACTCAACCGTTTCTAGGCCTGCTGCGCGGAACACACCATGGTGGTTAGCCCAAGTTGGGTTGCTGATCCAGATTTTTACATCGCCGAGTTGGCGTTTGATGAATTCGCCTGCAACGCGCAGTGCGCCAGTACCGCCAGGTGCTTGTGCTGTTTTTGCACGTTGCGCATTGATTAGCTCAGCATCTGCACCAAACAGCAGTTTTTGAACCGCTAATGCGTATTCTGCTGTTCCTTCGATGGTTAGGTAAGATTTGGTTTTCTCGGTTTCAACAAGCGCTGCTTCCGCTTTCTTTACCGTAGCAAGAACAGGCGTTTCACCTTGTTCTGTTTTGTAGATACCCACGCCAAGGTTAATTTTCTCTGCGCGAGGGTCTTTTTTGAATTCTTCAGTTAGGCCAAGAATCGGGTCCGCGGGAGCGGCAACTACTTTTTCAAACATAATCTTCATCCATGTTAAATCGAAGGGGGTAGGTCTGTTTATGTTTCAGGGCCCAGCGAGACCATGAAACATAATCAGGCATTCACATAACAGCATTTAAGCCTAACCGATAAACATTGAGGCGAAAGGATGAGCCAATCGCAACCGTCTATTTATACCTTTGAGACATAGCGGACACAACAGTTTGTAAGTAGAAAAGTTAAAAAAAATTTGATTTGAAACAGAAGTGCTAATGAATTGCGAGTTTTGCTAATAAAACACCCCAAAACCGCGGGGGAAATTGGGGTGTTAACATGATGTTAGAGGTCTAATGAGTTGCGGAGTCTTGATATTGTGCTGCAATACGACAAAACTGTGCTTCTACCGCTAAAAAGGCGTCGACCACTTGAGGGTCAAAATGCTTTCCTTTGCCATCAAGAATGATCTCTTTGGCTTTATCATGACTAAATGCCGGTTTGTATACACGCTTAGAAATCAGCGCATCGTAGACGTCGGCGAGCGCCATTAATCGCCCAGACAATGGAATCGCTTCGCCGGCCAGTTGATTGGGATAACCAGAACCGTCCCATTTTTCATGGTGAGAGAGGGAGATCTCTTTAGCCACTCGTAAAAAAGAACTGGAGCCCATGCGTTTTTCAGCAATCGAGAGGGCATCAGCGCCAATTTGTGGGTGACCTTTCATGATGTCAAATTCTTCGTCAGTTAATTTGCCTGGCTTGAGCAGCACACTGTCGGGGATACCGACTTTTCCCACATCGTGAAGGGGGGCGGATTTATAGAGTAAATCGATGTAAGTTGGCGTTAGCAGAGAAACGTGTTGTGGGTCTTGGGCTAAATGCTCTGCCAATGCCTTAACGTATTCCTGCGTGCGAATAATGTGGGCACCCGTTTCGTTGTCGCGCGATTCGGCGAGCGCAGCGAGACTGACGATGGCCACATCTCGAGTGGTTTTTACCTCATCTTGCGACGCTTGTAAGCTATCCAACATTTTGTTGGTGAGCGCCGCCATTGAACCCAATTCATCATGCTCGAAAACAGCCAGACGGCATCCTATTGCACCATTGGTCACTTCTTGTAGGGAATGTTCTTGTCGCAACAAAATCTTTTTCATGAGTTTCGACCACAAGAGGAGAATGGCTAGGACATACCCACCTAGTACTACGCCTAAATAGATGAACTCTTTAATGATGCTGATTTTGCCACTGCCATCGAGTAATCTCTCTGGGTTGTGCTCCAGCCAAAAAATGTCTTTCACCGCCACCATGGTCAGCATGGTGGTCAACGCGATGATAAGCAGCGTCATCATCAAAATGAGCTGTTTGATAATCGATTGTCGCTCGCCACTCAGGGTATCTTGGCGAGTGGCATTTTCCTCAAGAAGCTCAAAGCGAAGTAATTTGGCTTTGAGTTGCAGGATCAGTCCAGTAAAAAAGCCAAACAACGTCATACCAAACAGCACTTTTAAATTGCTATCAATGGTGAAGTCATATTGGCTGTTGTAGTAGTAGGCAAGAGGTAAGCTGCCGATAAAAAACAACACGGTATCGAGCTGCGCGTGTTTTTGCTCGCGGATCCATCGGTGTTGAGCAAAGAGAAAGTGTCGGACTGCAAAGACAGCAAGAAAAGTAATAGAAACGTGCACCAGCACTTCTAGCGGTGACAGCGTTGCCAGCATAGGACAAACGCGACCGCCATAAGTACCAAAAACGATGGCAGCAAGCGCATAGAGTTTGAAAGTTAATGGCGCGTTGTAATGAGACATTGTGTAAGCCCTTGTTATTATCATTCGCAGCAAATGCGACTTGGCCAATTCTCTGCTTGATTGAACCTTCAGCATTACGCTGATTGTTCAAAGAAAAGAACCTTCTTCTCACTTTAGTGTAGAAGAGTGCCTCGCATCAGCTTGGAATATTCAAGCAAGCAAAAACATTCTTGTTGCAAATAAAAGACCGAGCATTCTATGTTCTCATTGCAATAAAGGATACATTTTTACAACGAAAAATAAAAAAAGCACCGACGATCATTCGGTGCTTTATTCATTAGGTGATGTATCGAAAGCGTTTATTTCTTCAGGTTGATTTCTGATTCGATTGCGTTGGTTTCGATGTCAGGATTGTTTGCTAGTTTTTTCGCTGCCCAATCGTTCATATGTTTAAGAATCGCTTTCATCGCGTGTTTCTCTGTTGGCTGAGAACCCTCTTCTACGTCTAGCTCTTGTTTTGGGTGTGAGCCAGTCGCGTCTTCCGCAATGTGCAACCAATCTGGATGCCAATAGTAAGGTTGGCCAGATGGGGCAGTCCAGCTATGGACGCCATTGGTTTCGCCTTTGTATTGAATGTCATCTGAGTTGTATTTTTTCATTTTTATCATCTCTTGTTTTGCGACAGCTGTGCGCATAATCACTATAAGCTGCGTAAATGTAACAGATGCGCGCAAAAATAACGTGAAGTGAATCTCGTTGCTATCGTGCGTCTTTTTGACAATCTGTTCTAGTTCTCATTTCGAACGATTGGCAAGCTCATTGCGATGGTAAGTAAGCTACTCACCGTTGAGATGTTTGACAATCGCTTCAGCGGCGTGTTGCTCTGTGGCGGTTTCACCAGCAGGCACGTCTAATTCGCGTTTGGGATACATTCCTGTCGCGTCTTCTGCAATATGGAGCCAGTCCGGATGCCAGTAGTAGGGGTTGTCGCCTTGAGGGTGATCCCAGCTATGAACACCTTGATGCACGCCGTTATATGAAAGATCGTCTAATGTAAAAACTTTCATTGTTCCTCCTAAGAGATGCATGATTTCACTGACAGTATGGGACAAAAATGGCCAATTTGTAGCAAGAAATGTGACAACTAACTTTGAACAATTGCTCGTTGCGCAATTTCAGCTCAACAAACTGTGATATGGTTGCTCGGCTTCGTTTTATGAGGGATGTATGAATCGTTATCGCCAACTGGCACAGTCGTTTAGACAGCAGATCGAAAGTAAAACTTGGAGAGCGGGAGAAAAACTGCCTTCAGTGCGAATGGCTTGCAAGCATCATGGTGTCAGTGCGGGTACCGTGTTACAGGCGTATCAATTGCTTGAAGCGCAAGGGTGGGTTATTGCAAAGCCGCAATCGGGTTATTTTGTCACCTCTGATTTGCAACGACTCACGGCACCACGAGAACCGTCCGTGAGTGCGCCACCGTCATTTAGTGACGAGTTGTATGACTTTCTGAAAGATCAAAGTGAGAGTCAGGCGGTGAAACTGGGTTCGGCTTTCCCCGATGTTCATCTTTTCCCCTTAGAAGCCCTCAATCGCAATTTAGCCAGTGCGGGGCGTAAGATGTCTGCGAATGATCTGCTCAACAACTTACCGCCAGGCAATGAAGCATTGAGACGCTTGATTGCACAGCGATATATCCAGCAAGGGATGGATTTGACCCATCACGACATCGTTATGACCTCGGGCGCAATGGAAGCGCTAAATCTGAGTTTGCAAGTGGTTACAAAGCCAGGAGATACCATCGTCGTCGAATCTCCGTGTTTTTATGGCGCACTCCAAGCCGCTCAGCGGCTTGGGCTCAACGTCATTGAAGTTGATGTTGATGAGCGTGATGGCCTGAATCTTGAGCAGTTCGAGCACGTGCTTGCTAACAATGAAGTCAAAGCGTGTTGGTTGATGAGTAACTTCCAAAATCCAACAGGCGTGACATTGAGCGAGCAAAAGAAGCAAGCGGTGGTCGAGCTCGTTCATCGTTATCAGCTTTACTTAATCGAGGACGATGTTTACTCCGAGCTCTACTATTCACAAGATAAGCCCAGCTCGTTTAAAACCTATGATCGGGAAGATCGTGTATTGCATTGTGGTTCACTGTCGAAAAGCTTGTGCCCCGGTTATCGGCTTGGTTGGGTCGTGACAAGGCGTTTTAACCATGCAATCCAAAAGTTGCAGCTGACTTCTACGTTATCGGGCAGCGCACCGATACAACAAGGCGTTGCGTATTACTTGCAAAACGATGGCTATGATAAACATCTGCGCAAGTTGCGTAGCACGCTAAAACAACGACAGCAATGGATGATGAACGAACTCAGGCGACAATTGCCTGATACGGTGCAATTTTCATCGCCGACGGGCGGCTATTTTTTATGGCTTAAACTGCCTGAACCTATTCAAGCGCATCAGGTGTACACACAACTGAAGCAGCAGGGTGTGCTATCGGCTTATGGCGGTTTATTTAGCCAAACAAAGCGGTTTGACCATTATTTACGTATCAATTGCTCATTGCCGGAAAGTGATGACCTTGTGCAAGCAATCCGATGTTTGGCGGTGACGATTAATCGTCTCGCAACTGATTAGGGATTTTTCCACACAACTGTGCCTGTAGAGAGAAACGACGGTGTGATTCAATAAAACTCCCTGACAAAAGGAGTGATGATGGATGGCAACTGAGCGGAGCAAACAACCGGCAAAACAAGAAATTAAACTGATGATTGTCGCTATTTTTAGTGCCTTTTTATTGGTGTTTGCACACCTGATACTAGCGAAATCTTTTTCACAGCTATTTTGGACTGAATACACTGCGGCAATCATTCCCTTTTTCATGCTTGGCTTGTGCTTACTAGGCGTGAGGTATGCCTTGAATGCGGATATCGAAAATGATGCACAAGAGTAATATTGCCTTAAAAAACAAAAGCCTCCGACTTGGGAGGCTTTCTCATTTCAACGACAATTCTAAAAGATTAGAAGTTTGCGTTACGCGGTGTACGTGGGAATGGGATCACGTCACGTACGTTGCCCATGCCTGTGACGTAAGATACAAGACGCTCGAAGCCTAAACCGAAACCAGCGTGCGGTACGGTGCCGTAACGGCGCAGATCGCGATACCAGTTCATGTGTTCTGGATCGATGCCCATTTCAACCATACGAGCATCCAGTACGTCTAAACGCTCTTCACGTTGTGAACCACCGATGATTTCGCCGATGCCCGGTGCGAGCACGTCCATCGCCGCAACCGTTTTGCCATCTTCATTCATACGCATGTAGAACGCTTTGATGTCTTTCGGGTAGTTTTTCACGATAACCGGAGCTTTAAAGTGCTCTTCTGCCAAGAAACGCTCGTGCTCAGAAGACATGTCGATACCCCATTCAACTGGGAACTCGAACTCACGGCCAGAATCCAACAGGATTTGAATCGCGTCTGTGTAATCCACTTGTGCGAAATCAGAACTCACAAACTGTTCTAAGCGATTGATGACATCTTTGTCGATGCGGCTAGCAAAGAACTCGAGATCATCACGACGCTCTTCAAGTACGGCGGCGAACACGTATTTCAGCATGTCTTCAGCCAACTTCGCGATGTCGTTCAGATCAGCAAACGCGACTTCTGGCTCAACCATCCAGAACTCCGCTAGGTGGCGGCTGGTGTTTGAGTTTTCTGCACGGAAAGTCGGGCCGAATGTGTAGATTTTGCTTAATGCACACGCGTACGCTTCGCCGTTTAGCTGACCAGAAACGGTTAGGAATGTCTCTTTACCGAAGAAATCTTCGTTGAAATCAACGTCACCGCTCTCAGTACGAGGTAGGTTCGCAAGATCCAGTGTTGACACACGGAACATCTCACCAGCGCCTTCACAGTCAGAAGCGGTGATAAGTGGAGCCGATAGCCAGTAGTAGCCTTGCTCGTGGTAGAAACGGTGGATAGCTTGAGACAACGAGTGACGAACACGTGCAACTGCACCGATCACGTTAGTACGTGGGCGTAGGTGAGCCACTTCGCGTAGGTACTCGATAGAATGACGTGTTTTCGCCATTGGGTAGGTATCTGCATCTTCAACCCAACCCACCACTTTCACGTCAGTCGCTGCAAGCTCAAACGCTTGACCAGCGGCAGGCGAAGCCACAATCTTACCCGTTACTTCAACAGAGCAGCCAGTCGTTAGCTTGAGTACTTCGTCGTTGTAATTATTAAGATTATTTGGGACCACGGCCTGAATCGGGTCGAAACAAGAGCCGTCGTAGATGGCAAGGAAAGAGATTCCAGCTTTGGAATCACGACGTGTACGGATCCAGCCGCGTACAGTGACTTCACTGTCCACTGCCAGCTTACCGCTTAATACGTCTTTTACAGGCGCGTAAGTCATGTTTTAAATAATCTCCATTGAGGTAAACATACAACCCAATGTTTGCCAAAAACGTAAGCGTTCAAAAATTAAGCGAAACATTGGGTTGGATAGAATTTTACAGATTCATCGGAACATATTACCTGTCAATTCGCCAGCTTCAACCTTTAATGTTCATTCCAGCCAAGAAATTCTTTCATTTCGACTGAAACGAACGGTTGTTGAGGGTGAATTGGTTGATTAATTGCTCTAGATGCTCTGAAAGCTGTTCTAACTCGACGGAGATATCACGTGTATGGCTCGCGGAATGCGAGGTGTCATCGGCGTGTTGGGTGATGGTGCCAATCTTGGCTTGTATCGCAAGGCTGGATTGGCTGGTTGCTTGCGTTTGCGATTGAATGTGCTTGGTGTGCGAGAGGACTTGATGCATCTCCTCAACCACTTTGCGCATGGTGTCAGACAAGGCTTCTACTTCAAGAGAGCGCTGGTGGGCATGCTCGGAGACTTGCGCTGCCGCGCGCAGAGAGTCGGAACTGCCTTGTTGGAATTGAGCGATGATCGAGCCGATATCACCTGTGGCGACGGCAGTGCGGGAGGCTAGACTGCGTACTTCATCGGCAACCACGGCAAAGCCTCGGCCTTGTTCTCCGGCGCGAGCGGCTTCAATGGCAGCATTCAATGCCAGCAGGTTCGTTTGATCGGCAATGGCGTGAATCACACTTAAAATTGACGAAACCTCGTCGGTTTGCGCATTCAACTGTGAAATCCGGTCTCGCACTTTATCAATATCGCCGACGAGATTTTTGATCTCTTCACTGGCATTGTGCGCTTGGTTGGAGCTGGTGGTTGCCACTTCCACGGTGTGATTCACCAACTCGGTTGCATTGACGGTGGCTTGTTCGACTTCAAGCTGCTGATGTTGCATCGCTTCGATGGCGTTTTGTACATCACTGGTTTCTTGTTGTTGGTTGTTTGCCGCAGAGTCGGTGCGTTGGGCCACATGTGTTAGGCGGGTCGCTGAGTTAGCGAGCGAGTGAGAGGTCGATTGCACTTGATTAAGGCTCTCTGTGACCGTGTCCATAAAGGAGTTAATTGATGTGGCAAGCACACCCACCTCGTCATTTTGAGCGATGGTAACGCGTTGGGCGAGATCCTTGCTTTTACTGACTTTGGTCATAAAGTGCGATGTGGCTTGAATAGGGCGTACAATGATCTTGCGGATCAGCGTCATGGTGATCAAAAAGCCCACAAAAGCAATCGAAGACATAATCGCAATGGCAAACATCGCTTGCTTATTAATCATCGAATTGACATGGCTTAAGTTGTATTCCAAACGAATTGCACCCAAGACTTCGCCTTCTGCAGCTATATGACAGGCTACACAGTTGGTGCCTCGGTAATTCTCGCTGGATTTCATTGGCAGAGCGACGACCAAACCTTTGCCCCAATCGGCTTCCACAGGTTCGATCACCAACTCACCATTCAACGCTCTCTGATCGATGTCATCTTGTGGGGCTTGATTCGCTTGGCCTGGACCATACAACTTACTCACCAACTCACTGCGTAATACACGGACTTGCTCAATACCATCTTGGGCGAGGGCTTTTTGTCGCAATGTCTCTTTCTGGGCCATAGTGCCCGTGAGCATCATCATATTTAGGCTGTCGAAATAGTTACTGGCCTTGTCGTGCAGTTGTTCACTTAAAACAGAGTTAATAAGCTGTTTTTGTTGATAATATTGATACGCTGTCGATACCGCTAGGACAAAGGTAAAGACGGTGATAAGGGCAACAAGTAATTTGAACGTAATGGTTGAGCGCATAGTTTTTATAATTGAGTTTTGGAATAGACCTCAATATTTTAAGCTGACGTTTAAAGTGTCGCGATCATGAGATTTCTGCAGTGTGACCATAGACAAAATAAGGTTTTTGTAAATGTGATGTGAGTACGTTGTGAACGTATTATTGACGTAATGGTCATTATTCCGACATGCGACTTAGGTCTAATCCACAGAGCGAAACGTTTGGCTGGAGATTATTGTTCGATATTCACAGCCAACGCTTGTCACTCCTATAATTAATCCTTAGTATTGCCACTCTTTGAAAAAGCCTGAGTATCGTGATGAGAACCGAATTGTATAAAGAGTTCATGTTTGAAGCTGCCCATCATCTTCCACATGTTCCTGAAGGTCATAAATGTGGTCGCCTACATGGCCATTCATTCTTAGTTCGTTTATATGTTGAAGGTGAAGTGGATCCGCATACGGGCTGGGTAGTGGACTTTGCTGAAATCAAAGCGGCGTTTAAACCGATTTATAACCGCTTAGATCACTATTACTTAAATGATATTGAAGGCCTAGAAAACCCAACCAGCGAAGTACTGGCAAAATGGATTTGGCAACAACTTAAGCCAAATTTGCCGCTACTGAGCAAAGTGGAAATCAAGGAAACCTGCACCGCAGGCTGCATCTACAAAGGTGAGTAATCTCCCTTAGCAAATTGAAACAAAGGCAAGCATCAATCTTGCCTTTGTTGTTTCTGAGCTGGGTTAAAACGTTTATCCCAGTGGGTGGCGTAAAATCCACTCTTTTTCTACTTCGCCATAGATGACTTTATCGGTATTGGTAAAGCCAGCAGAGAGGAAAAACTGATTGGCCGTTTTGTGGCTGTTTGGCACAGTCAGGCAAAGAGAATTACTCTCTGGATCAATGGTGTACGCATACACAAACAGCTTTTTCAGTGCCTCAGTCCCTATACCTTGACGTTGGTATTGACGATCAATCATCAGGTAGTTCAGCCCCAGTTCATGGCGTTTGGCAAATGGCGCGTGCTGAGAAAACCCTTTATCAATGACCAAATAACCAACCGTCGAACTGTCCGAATAAATCGTAAAAAACGCTTCGGACTTATGGCGTTTTTGATAAGCCTGCTCAAAAGGCTTAAAAAATCCTTTTTGTTCTTCATGCACATCCAATTGCATCAAGCTGGCGAAATCTCGTAGCTTAGTAGGCTTTATTGCAATCATGACAGTAAATAGCGAAACGATAAGTGCGAGGCTGCATTATAAATTCCAATCAATGCTATCGTCTAGGTATTTGATTGTATTCATAATTGGCTTCATTACTGCTGGCTTTCATTTCGTGCAAAGTTTGTTCACGGTGATTGTACTGTTGACTAAATGACACTCACCGTGACAAGCAAAGTACTAATAGTGAAGCGGATAGTAGTAACCCTGATGCACATAGGCTCCAAGGGTGGTGAGCAAATGGGCGCTGTCGGCCGTCTCAACACCTTCAACAATCACAGTGCAGTGGTAGGTTTTACCCATGGCAATTAATTGTCTTAGTGTTTCAATTTTCTTGTCATCACTTTTTACCCCAATCACAAACTCGCGGTCGATTTTGAGATAGTCAGGATTAATCTTGCTGATCAAGGCGACGTTATTGTTGCCAGTTCCAAAGTCATCAATGCTGATTTTGCAATCGAGCTGCTTTAACTTGGCCACATTTTGGTAAATTTCGGCAGTGTAATACATAGAGGCATTCTCGGTTATCTCAATGGTCAGCAAACGACAATCGAGGCTGGCGAGTTCACGATAGAGTGCGGAGAAATTATGCCCTTGCAGTAATGTGGGGCAGACATTGATGCTAATCGGTACTTTAAGTGATGGTTGGTTGGCATAAATGGCCCGAATAACCAGAATGGTATGAGTAAGCAACAAGCCATTACCAATCAGGGTTTCAATGAACTTTTGTGTGTTTTTGACCTTAAATCGGGATAAGGCTTCAAAATGGATGGTTTTCTGTGTCGAAGTGTTATAAATCGGCTCTAGGCGGATACTAAAATGTCGAATAGCGAGAAGATAGAACAGAAAAGCTTGGATCGACTTGTATCGAAGCACACACAAAAAGAACGTACTTAAAGCCAAGATGCTCTGAAACGGGCCAGAGACATAAAACACTTCCTTGTAGCCGTTGTTGTCGGTTTTAAAATGAAAAAAGCGCTCTTTGGTATTGCCGATCTCAAGGGACGTACCGGTATTGGTGGAGAGTTTCATTCCCGCGAGGAAAAAGCGTGAGATATGATTTTCGACACTGTTTGACAGATTGATGTTTTTGACTCGCACCAGCACTACAGCATCATTGAGTTTATAGGCTTGGGTGGTGTAGTTCTCATTTTTGCTCCATTCGTTGAAGGCTTTTTCACTGACTGGAGAAACCGTCTCTGGTGTGATCAAGCATCGTATGTTGAATCTATCGAGCATCATGCTCGACTCCACCAACTTAACATTGTCAAATTGCTCTCTTAGCGCCGCTTCGTTGGCAAAACAGCTCATTTCAGACAGGTTTTGCGCAATGTCGAGTGAGCTGTCTAGGTAGTTGTGTCGCACAATGCTGTTAATGGCGTAATAGCATACGGCGAAAAAAATCAATGCCGTCACCAACATGACCAGCGTGATGTCAGAGTAGATCTTGCGCTTCTTCAGCCCAATGGCCAGCGCTTTCCAGACACTGTTTTTGGTGTGTCGATTAATGCGCTCTTGCTGATAAAGGCCGTTGTCGTAGTGATGCTGCATAAGAAATGGAATGAAATATCCTGTCCGATGAATGTTTTCGATGATGTTTTTATGAGTGGTGAAGTGATCTTCCGTGAGCTTGCGAAACTTCTTTCTTAAAGCGGCCACCGCATTTTTAAACCCATTTTCGGGCAGTGCCACCTTGTATTGCTGAGTGATTTTTCTCTCGACAGAGCGCTGACTGACGGGAGCATTTAGGCTACCGTGTGCGGCGATAATCGACAGAATGGCATACTCATTTTGTGTGACGGGAATAGCGTCGTGGAGTGTGTTATTGAGCTCTAGTGAAATTTCGTTTTCGGACAAGCAAACGCAGATTTGGTTTCCTAGTTCAAACCTAATCATGTGTTGTGGGGCTCCAAATTAAACTTTTGGCTACGTTATCAATAAATTGCGGTTTGGGATGTGATTTTTTACGGGGATATCCTAAACAATTGGATATAGTGATGATTTTAGAATTTTTTATAGTTTTATAAATGAAACGATTCAGAGCGTAGCAATCAGGGTGAAATGAGCGGTCTAAAGGGCGAGCAACCGCTTGGAACGACGAACAGAGAACAGCACAAAAAAAGCCCAGGCAATAAATACCTGGGCTTAAATCTCATTACGCTGTGGATATTAGCAAATCACTTTAATGGCTAGGCCACCTTGTGATGTTTCACGGTATTTCGCGTTCATGTCTTTGCCTGTTTCCAGCATCGTCTCAATCACTTTATCCAAAGAGACGCGAGGCGCAGAAGAGCGACGAAGTGCCATGCGTGTTGAGTTAATCGCTTTCACCGCCGCAATACCATTACGCTCGATACATGGAACCTGTACCTGACCTGCAACTGGGTCACACGTTAGGCCAAGGTTGTGCTCCATAGCGATTTCTGCTGCCATACACACTTGCTCTGGGCTACCGCCCATAAGCTCAGCAAGGCCAGCTGCTGCCATAGAACAAGCCACGCCTACTTCGCCTTGGCAGCCAACTTCAGCGCCAGAGATAGAAGCGTTACGTTTGTACAGACCGCCAATCGCACCCGATGCAGCAAAGTAACGGATGTAATCTTTCTCTGTCACTGTTTGGATGAACTTGTCGTAGTACGCTAGAACGGCTGGGATGATGCCACATGCGCCGTTAGTTGGTGCAGTCACAACACGACCACCTGCAGCGTTCTCTTCGTTTACTGCAAAAGCGAACATGTTTACCCAGTCAACCACGGCCATAGGATCGTTCGAGGTTTTTTCTGAGGTTAGCAGTTGCTGGCGAAGTGCTGCCGCACGACGAGGAACACGCAGTGGACCAGGCAGAATGCCTTCTTCGTTCATACCACGCTCCATACACTCGCGCATGGTGCGCCAAATGTTTGCGAAGTAAGTACGAGTCTCTTCATCTGAGTGCAGAGCGTGCTCGTTTTTCATCACAAGTGCGCTGATAGACAAACCGTGCTCTTTACACTGGTTGACTAACTCTTCCGCTGAGATGTACTCATAAGGGACTTTGATAGAGCTGTTGTTGTCTTTACCAAAGTTCTCTTCATCCACGATGAAACCACCACCGATTGAGTAGTAGGTTTTTGAGTATACTTTTTCGTCATCAATCCAAGCGTGGATTTGCATGCCGTTTTCGTGCAACTCAAGGTTGGTCTTGTGGAAGTTCATTCCGCCTTCACGAGGGAAGGAAACGGTATGACAATGCATGCCAACTGGCAGGCGTTCAGTTTCTTCTACACGAGCAATAAAGCCCGGAATGGAATCGATATCCACCTTCTCTGGTGTATTACCAGCAAGGCCCATGATGATGGCGATATCCGTATGGTGACCTTTCCCTGTCAGTGATAATGAACCATAAACATCAACGGTGATTTTAGTGATGTCACGTAATTTTCCCATTGCGCGAAGATCATCAATAAACTCTTTACCCGCTTTCATTGGACCTACAGTGTGTGAGCTTGAAGGACCAACGCCGATCTTATAGATATCAAATACACTAATCATTTTGATTACCTCAAAAGTAAGCCTCCCAAGGAGGAGGGAGGCTTTATCTTATCGTTATGCTTTTGTCTTTATTCTCATCTTACAGGGGGAGTGAGATTAAAGAGCGCCGTAGATTACAGAAGTAATAGAAGCAAGACCACAGATAACTGTGAAAATCTGCACAGCTGCTGAAGTTTTGTACTTCGCCATCGCTGGCACTTTTTGCATTGCAAATACAGGCATTAGGAACAGGATTGCCGCAATCATTGGTGCGCCCATTGTTTCAATCATGCCTAGGATACTTGGGTTAACGATAGCCACGATCCAAGTAGTGATAACGATGAACAGTAGCGACGCTTTCTCGATCTTGCTGATAGGGCTGTTTGAGCGAGATTTGATCAGACCAACTAGACCTTCATGCGCACCAAGGAAGTGACCGAAGTAGCTAGAAGTGATCGCTGCAAACGCAACCAGTGGACCAAGGTAAGAGATCAGTGGAGACTCATGCACGTTCGCTAGGTAAGAAAGTACAGAGATGTTTTGCTCTTTCGCAGAAGCCAGTTGCTCTGGAGACATAGACAGTACAACAGAGAAAACGAAGAACATAACAAAGCCCATTAGCATCATCGCTGCACCGCCAGTGATCGCATCGGTTTTCTGAACCGCTTTGTCACCATGCTGTAGGCGCTGTTCTTTAGAGAATTGAGAGATGATTGGGCTGTGGTTGAATGAGAACACGATGATCGGGATAGCTAGCCATACGACAACAGGCATAGAAGACCAATCAGGTGCTACTTGCATCATTGACGTGTTCCAATCTGGGATCAGGTAGAAAGAAAGTGCAAGCAGTACAAATACAAGTGGGTAAACCATTGCAGACGTTGCTTTTAGCATCAGTTCTTTACCAAATACCACACCAGCGGTCATTGCAAGGATCAATGCGCCAGATAGCAGTGGACGTGGAATGGATTCCATACCCATTTGGTTAACAAGGAAAGAGTCTACTGTGTTTGTGATACCAACACCGTAAATCAGAACGATTGGGTAGATAGCGAAGAAATAGGCAAAAGTAATAAGGTTTGCGCCAGTCTTACCAAAGTGCTCTTCTACAGTGTCAGTGATGTCCGCTTCAGGGTTCTTAGCAGAAAGAACGAAACGAGCGAGAGATTTGTGAGCGAACCAAGTCATTGGTGCTGCAAGTAGCGCTAGCATAACTAATGGCCAGAAGCCGCCAGCACCCGCTTTAATTGGAAGGAAAAGTACACCAGCACCTACCGCTGTACCGAAAAGGGACAGACACCAAGTGAAATCTTTGTAAGTAAACTTACTAGAAGATTGTACGGCAGGAGCCGCAGTTGAAGTTGTTTTCATTTTTGATTACTCATTTTGGGAACAGGAAATAAGTCGGCCGCAATTCTGCACTTTTTTGTTGCAAGAAAATTAGATCTAAATCATGTATTGCTCGTGCTTATTGAATGATATGTCAAAAACCTGTTTATTATCACGAAAATGATGTGCTACACGTGATTATTGCTAATGCATGGCATTAGAAAAACTAATTTGAATGGGTGTTTGTACAAAATATTCTCATGCCAAACGTTTGCTTTGGCGGGGATTAAAATAACTAACCTGATGCTTGGTAACGAGGCCGTTAACAACTCTTAACCTCGTTTCATAATTTGTTGCTGCATGGCTTGGATTATCTGGGCAGTCATCCCCCAGATAAAATGATGCTGATAGGGAATGGCAAAGACTCGATGATGAGATTGATTCACGCGAAACTGGGCACTTTTCAGTTTCTGCGTATCAAGTAGGTGATTGGCGGGAACTTCGAACACCTCATCGACCTCATTTTTATCAATGACGATTTGATAATTTGGTTCGACAAACGCCAATATTGGCGTGACTTTGAACCGACTGACGGTAACCAATTCCGGCATTTGGCCAAAAATGGAGATCGCATCGGGTGCAATTCCTATCTCTTCGCGGGTCTCGCGCAACGCTGTTGCTTGTAAAGAACGATCACTCTCTTCGTACTTGCCACCCGGAAAGTTGATTTGTCCCGGATGATGTTTCAGATGAGAGGCGCGTTTAGTCAAAATCACATTCAAGCCTTGTTCTCGTTCAACAAAGCCAATTAACACGGCGGCATCGCGAAGCTTACTGCCTTTTAAGTGTGCAACACGTGCGGTGGACTCTGCGTGATAACCGCGAGGCAGATTGAACTGAAAAGATTGTAATAGTTGATTTTTATTAAGCTCAAACAAGGTATTACCTCTGCCCGTCATTTGATCAAACCTACTTTATACACCATGCTTATTTGGCATAGCGTCTAATTACAGGGTAGCGCAAAAAATGAAGGGAATCATTTTCACTGAATTTTTGGAATTGGTCGAAGAGAAATTTGGTTTGACCGTACTGGACGATATTTTGGACAGGGCAGGAGATGAGGGTGTCTACACCGCAGTAGGGAGCTACGACCACCGAAAACTGGTTAGTTTGATTGTGCATCTTAGCCAAGTGACGGGTCTGTCTGTTGAGCTGTTGCAAGAGGTCTTCGGTGAGGCCGTGTTCGACAACTTATTGGCGTCCATTTCTAATCGTTCAAGCCTGCATCAATGTCACTCAACCTTTCAGTTTATTCGCCATGTGGAAGAGTATATCCATGTTGAGGTGAAGAAACTCTACCCCGATGCCAAGCCACCGGAATTTATCTTCATCGAACAAGATCGAATGAAGATGGTGTTTGACTACAAAAGCGCGCGTTGCATGGGGCATGTTTGCCTTGGATTGATGAGAGGGTGTGCCAAGCATTTTGGCGAAGAACTGGCGATACAGATGGAGACACTCAACCCAACAGGCAGTCACGTTCGTTTCAATGTTGCTTTGGTAAAGGGTAAACAAGATGGATGATTCTTTGCATCTCAATCGCAAACTCCAACGCGCCATCGCCTCAAGAAAAGAAGCGGAAAGGCTGTTGGAAGAAAAAAGCTTGGAGCTTTACCAATCCAATCAACAACTCAAACTGGCGTTGAAGCAGTTAGAGTTAAAATCGGAACAACAGCTTTTCAAGTTTGAGTTTGAGCAGCAAATTGATGACACCTTAATCACGTTTGGTCGAGTCTTCATTGTCGATGGTATCGACGACTTACTAATGGCCAATCTATTGGAGCGTCTTTCTCGTGCGTCAGTGATTCGTCAAGCGTGGTTGAAGCTGGATAAGCCCATCCTAACTACGCTAAAAAGCCTTGAATATGGGCTGAAGCCGACGGGGTTTCTCTATCGAGCTGACGATACCCGAACGCGTGCTGAGTGGTTTGGCGACGCGCTTTGCATTCCCATCATTTTAGAAAGTGAACATGTTGGTAGCATGGTTTTCAGCATTGATCACTTCGATATCGATCTCGATTTTATTTCCAACCAGCTTTGCTTGATCGCTGATTTGGTCAGCAATGCACTCAATCGTCAGCTCTGGATGGAGCGAGAAACGGAGCTACGCAAGCGAGCAGAAGAGTCAGAGAAAGCGACCAAAGAGTTCGTCGCGATGATCAATCATGAGCTACGCACCCCGTTAAATGGTGTTTTAGGCAGCGCAGAACTGCTGGGTAACACCTACCTCAATGATGAGCAGCAACTCTATTTAAGAAACCTACGTCAGGGGGGAGAGCTGCTGCGAGTCATCATCAATGATCTGCTCGATTTCAGCAAAATGAATGCTGGCATGATGGAAATTGTGCCGAAAGTGTTTCGTTGGCGAGAGGTAGAGGAGTCCATCGTAGGGATATTTGCCGCCAAAGCGAGCGAGAAACAGATTGGCTTTCACATTGAGAAACAGTTTGGCATGCCTAGCTGCGTATGCGGAGATGTTGAGCGAATCAAACAAATTTTGGTGAACTTGATTGGCAACGCGATCAAGTTTACTCAACATGGGGCCGTTACGTTTCGTACTCATTGGCAAGACGATGTGTTGTCAGTGGAAATAGAAGATACTGGGATTGGCATCGCCGAGCAGGCTAAAAGCACCTTATTTGACCCTTTTGTCCAGGCAGACCGCAGTAGCAAGCGTAACTATGAAGGGTCAGGTTTGGGGTTGGCGATATGCCAAAACCTCTGCCATTTGATGGGAGGAGAGATTGGTTTTCGTAGCGAGTTAGGTCAAGGTTCCTGCTTCCATTTTGCCATTCCACTGCCAGCAAGTGATGAGCCGTTGCTTGAACCACACACTGAACAGGTTGAGCGTCATCAGTTGGATTGGGTTGCACTGAAAGTACTGGTAGTGGATGACATACGCATGAATCAGGTCATCATCAATCAAATGTTGAAAAAGCTACACGTCACACCGGACGTGAGAAACAACGGTGTGGAGGCGCTTCAGGCGGTTAGCCAGCAAGACTATGATCTGATATTCATGGATTGTCGCATGCCAGAAATGGATGGTTATGAGGCGACCCACTATTTACGAGAGCAGGGGCTGGCGATTCCCATTGTGGCACTGACTGCCGGCACGACATTGGAGGAGCGGGAAAAGTGCTTAGTGAGTGGCATGAACGACATTTTGACCAAGCCCTATACTGCAGACGATGTGGAACGGATCATGCTGAAGTGGCTAGTGAGCGGATAAGCAATAGCGGAATGCGCAATAAAGGAAAGGGCAGTAAAGGAAAGCGTGAGAAAGACGCAAAGAATTTAATAAAGAAGAGAGAAGGCGTACCGTTCTCTCTCTTTTTATTGGCTGAAATTGCAATGCTCAATTTTTCGAACAAAGCGACTCAACACAAAGCGGTTGTGAACAACACTATTCAGAATAAAAGGGCGACTTCGCGCTAATTATCCAATGTGATGTGACGGTGATTATTGCAATGTTGGTAGAATTTTCGACAGTTTATCTAACGTCTCTTGATATTCCGCATCGCATTGACTGTCAGCCACTACACCGCCCCCAGCCCAAGCGAACAACTTACCTTGCTCCGCCACTAAGGTACGAATTGTAATGCTGGTATCCATGCGACCATGGCGACTGATGTAACCGATACTACCGCAATAGGCTGAGCGTCGATGAGGCTCAAGCTCTTCAATGATTTCCATTGCGCGCACTTTCGGCGCGCCGGTAATCGAGCCTCCCGGGAAACACGCTCGCAGTAAGTCAGCGGCAGTATACTGCGCTGCCAACTCAGCTCGAATCGTGCTGACTAAGTGATGCACGGCGGGAAAGCTTTCGATGTCAAACAGTTTAGGAACATGCACACTGCCCGGTTTGGCGACACGGCCAATATCGTTGCGCAGCAGATCGACGATCATCAGATTTTCCGCTTGATCTTTTTCGGCATTGGCAAGCTCAAGTGCCGCTTGTTTGTCCTGTTGTTCATCATTATGACGAGGACGAGTTCCTTTGATCGGCTTGGTTTCAATGACACGTTTTTTGAGCTCGAGAAAACGCTCCGGCGACACACTTAAAATCGCCGCGTCCTCCAAACGAATGAAAGCAGAAAATGGTGCTTGGTTGCTCTGCTCTAGCTTCTGGTAAGCTTGCCATTCGCTGCCTTGGTAATTGGCATGAAAGCGCTGCGCTAAGTTAATTTGGTAGCAGTCACCACTCAGCAAGTACTCCTGTACGCAATCAAACTTACTTTGGTAATCACGACGATTCATGTTGGATTGCCAATCACTGGTCAGGGCAAACGTCGCATCATCCGCTTTTGTTTGCGTGCTCAGCCATTGATAAGCTTGTTCTACGTCTTGGCCAACCAGTTGCGCTGTCTGCGTCTGATGATCGACAATCAACGCCCATGTGTAGATGCCCACTGCCATGTCGGGCGCAGCGATATCTTGTGTTGCAATCTCAGGCAGTTTTTCAACGCGACGACCTAAATCGTAGCTAAAGTAACCCAGAGCGCCACCAATAAAAGGAATCTCTTCATCACAGGATAGAGCAGGGGTAAAACGCTGTTGATAACGCGCAAGAAGCGTGAAAGGATCATCTTTACTTTCAATGACTTCATCATTGGTGTTGATCTCAGTCACCGCACCACGTGTTTCTAATGTCGCAACGGGCTTTGCGACGAGAATGTCAAAACGGCTGTCAACATGTGTTGGTGATGCCGAACGCAACAGCATTGCCCAAGGTTGATGTTGGATGGCGTCAAACCACTGTTGGGCAAGGTCCGTTTGATAAGGCAGTGTTTTTGAAGAAATGGCCGTATTTATGCTGTTATTCATTTGTTTAATTTGTGACAAAGAGTTCGATTGCTGCATAGCGCGTGATGGAAAGCAAGAGTATCATAAAACGAAACAATTTCGCTTACTTAGTTCAGTCGGGAACTCATAAAAAATCGGATGGATTCTTTCGATCACTAGCTCAACAATCGATACAACTAAGTAAGTTTATGGAAGCATAACTATAACGAGGCATGCAATGACTGTAATTCGCACGCAAGATGTCATCAGCAGCGTAGCTGATGCACTTCAGTACATCTCTTACTACCACCCACTCGATTTTGTTCAAGCCCTAGAAAAAGCCTACCATCGTGAGCAGAGCCAAGCGGCCAAAGATGCCATTGCGCAGATTTTGATCAACTCGCGTATGTCGGCGGAAGGGCATCGCCCAATTTGCCAAGATACCGGAATCGTGACGTGTTTTGTCAATATCGGTATGGGCGTTCAGTGGGACTCAACGGATCTCACCGTACAACAGATGATTGACGAAGGCGTGCGTCAGGCTTATACCAATCCTGACAACCCATTGCGTGCGTCGGTATTGATGGACCCTGCAGGTAAACGTATTAACACCAAAGACAATACACCTGCGGTTGTTCACATCAATATGGTGCCGGGCAATACCGTAGAAATTCAGATCGCGGCAAAAGGCGGCGGCTCTGAAAACAAAACCAAGATGGTGATGCTCAACCCTTCAGACGATATTGCTGAGTGGGTAGAAAAAACATTGCCTTTGATGGGCGCGGGCTGGTGTCCTCCGGGCATGCTTGGTATTGGCATTGGTGGCACAGCAGAAAAAGCGGCGGTACTGGCTAAAGAGTCGTTGATGGAGCACATCGACATCCATGAACTGATTGAGCGTGGCCCGCAAAATGCGGAAGAAGAGCTGCGTTTGGACATCTTCAATCGTGTCAACCGTTTAGGTATTGGTGCTCAAGGGCTCGGTGGGGTGACAACGGTGGTGGATGTGAAAATCAAAACCGCCCCTACGCACGCAGCGTCCAAGCCAGTGTGTATGATCCCGAACTGTGCGGCAACTCGTCACGTTCATTTCACACTTGACGGCTCTGGCCCAGCAGAACTGACGCCACCGAAGCTAGAAGATTGGCCAAACATCACTTGGGATGCGGGTGCAAGCGCGCGCCGTGTTAACCTCGATGCCGTGACAAAAGAAGACGTTCAGCAATGGAAAACCGGTGAAACACTCTTGCTCTCAGGTAAGATTCTGACCGGTCGCGATGCCGCGCATAAACGCATTCAAACCATGTTGCAAAATGGCGAAGGCCTACCTGAAGGCGTTGACCTTAAAGGGAAGTTTATCTACTACGTTGGCCCTGTGGATGCAGTGGGTGACGAAGTGGTTGGTCCAGCAGGCCCAACCACATCAACACGTATGGATAAGTTCACCGACATGATGCTGGATGAAACGGGCATTATGGGCATGATCGGTAAAGCGGAGCGTGGTCCAGCCACTGTTGAGTCAATCAAGAACCATAAAGCGGTGTATCTGATGGCGGTCGGTGGTGCGGCGTACTTGGTAGCGAAAGCCATCAAGAAAGCGCGTGTTGTTGCTTTTGAAGATCTCGGTATGGAAGCGATTTACGAATTTGAAGTCGAAGATATGCCAGTGACGGTCGCGGTGGATTCTAGCGGTGCGAATGCTCACCAAATTGGTCCTGATACTTGGAAAGTTAAAATCCAAGAAATGGAATCACAAAAATAAGAATGTGACAAAGTGCTGATTTAGTTAGCAAACATTTGACATAAGTGCAGCGAAAGCTGCACTTTGTTTTTGTATAATACCAACCAGTTCCATATCATCTGGTCGTTTGCTCAACACTCACTACTCAAAGCAAAAAGGAGTGCTCAATGCCTCGCTTTATTCAAATATTACAAATTATTCTCGCTGTGGTTGTCGGTAGTTTTGTCGGTTATGACTTGATCCTGCACGGCATTAGCATTTTTGATGAGAAATACGTCACCATCACTTGCGTATTGTGGCTCATTCTGGAAATCGCTCTGTTTGTTATCTACAAACTGATTGAGGACGATTAATCTCGGCATCCCTCGCGTTCTTATACTAAGCCTCTGATTTATATCAGGGGCTTTTTGTTCATCTGCGATTTATATCAGGGGCTTTTTGTTCATCTGCGATTAATATTAGTAGGGTTATGGTTCGCCCCACGCTAAAGAAGAAAATGAGATGCGCCGAGAAATCCCTTTGATTGTTGGTGCACTTTGGCGCACAGTGAATGGTGTTGTTTGACAGTAAGAGAAGGGCTATGAAGAAGATTACCCGAGAAGTGAATGATTTTATCCACCGCAGTATGGATTCCCACGTTCGTGTGGCGGTAACGGGGCTCTCCCGAGCCGGGAAGACTGCGTTCATCACTTCACTTGTGAATCAACTTCTCCATACCTCAACGCACGACAATATGCCCCTACTGAGCAGTGCGCGAGATAAACGTCTCGTTGGAGCGAAGCGAGAGCCGCAAAGTAACATGATGGTGCCAAGATTCGCTTACGATGAAGCGATGGAGCAGCTTTGCAGTGTACCGCCAATGTGGCCTGAACCGACGCGAGATGTCAGTGAAATCCGCCTTGCCATTAAGTATCGACCGAAGAAAAGAACCAAGAAATTACTGGGTCAAACCGCGATCTTGCATCTGGATATCATCGATTATCCGGGGGAGTGGCTGTTGGACTTACCATTGTTGGAGCTCGATTTTGCCACTTGGAGTCAGACGCAGTTTGATGCACTAAAAGGCGAACGTTTGAATTTGGCAAGTGAATGGCTTAGTCAACTCGACAGTTTAGATCTCAATGCGGAACTAAATGAAAAACAGCTGCAAAGCATCTCTCAGGCGTATACTGACTATTTGCACCGCTGTAAAGAAAAGGGGTTGCATTGGGTGCAGCCGGGGCGGTTTGTTCTACCGGGTGAGCTTGCTGGTGCGCCAGTGCTGCAATTTTTCCCTTGCCGCTTTGATGACGCGGACAAAACCGGCAAACACAGCAATTTGGCGATGTTGAAAAAGCGCTATCAGGAATATCAACAAAAAGTGGTGAAAGCATTTTATAAGCATCACTTTTCAACCTTCGATCGCCAAATAGTGTTGGTCGACTGTTTGCAGCCGCTCAATGCTGGCCGTGAGTCGTTCTATGATATGCGTGATGCCTTAGAGCAAATCATGCACAGCTTTCGTTATGGCCGCTCAGGACTGCTTAAGCGTCTGTTTGCACCCAAAATAGACAAAGTACTGTTTGCCGCTACCAAAGCGGATCATGTGACGCCTGAGCAGCATCCTAATTTGGTTGCCTTGCTGCAACAGATGATCCACCCCGCATGGCAAACCGCAGCATACGAAAATATCGAAATGGGTTGTTTGTCGATGGCGTCGGTACAAGCGACTCAGGCCGGTTTTATTGCCAATGGTGATAAGAGCACACCGGCCATTCAGGGGATGACGTTAGAAGGGCAAGCGTTAACCCTCTTTCCTGGCGAAGTGCCTCGCAAAGTGCCTGATGAGCACTATTGGCAAGAGCGAGGGTTTGAATTTACCTCTTTTAGGCCAATGCAAGGCAAGCGTGAAGAGCCTTTACCGCATATTCGAGTTGATAAAGCCCTAGAGTTTTTATTGGGAGATAAGTTGCTATGAGCGATCTAAAACCAAAACAAGTGTTTGAAGAGACGATTTTCTCTCAGCAAGACAAACCAGAGCTCACTGCGCAGCAGCAATTTGATCAGCAGCAGACGTTCATTCCAACCACGATTGAAGAGAGTGAACCTGAACTTGAAGACGCTTTGGAGCAGGTGATACGTCCATCAGGTCGTCGCAAGTGGTTAGCGGGAGGGCTGTTTGCTGCCTTCGCAGGATTGGTGGGTTGGCAAGCCGTTGATAGCGTACTCAGTGCGATGCAAAATGGCGATTGGCTTACGCTCGGCTGGTCTGGGTTTATTTCCGTGCTTGCCGGCTTGGGGCTTGGGGCCATGGGCAAAGAACTGTGGAAACTGCGCCAATTGAGACACCTATTTTCCGTGCAGGAGCAAGGGAAAAAATTGTTGCAAAGTGACAGTGTTGGGCAAGGTAAAGCGTTTTGCCAGCAAGTGGCGAAACAAAGTGGCGTTGCAGAAGAGAATCCTGCTTATGACCGCTGGAAAAACAGCGTCAATACCGCACACAGTGATGCAGAAATCTTGCAGATGTACGATGCGATGGTCGTGACTCAACAAGACAAACAAGCAACCAAAGTGATCTCACGCTTTGCGACAGAGTCTGCGGCTTTGGTCGCCATTAGCCCACTCGCCATCGCAGACATGCTGCTGGTGGCTTGGCGTAACTTCAAGATGATTGACTCGCTCTCAACGAACTATGGCATCGAGCTTGGCTACGCCTCTCGCATTCGTTTGCTGCGTCTGGTGTTGGCAAACATGGCGGTGGCGGGCGCCAGCGAGCTGGTGATTGATGCGGGTATGGATTTGATGTCGATGGATCTCGCTGGCAAGCTTTCTGCCAGAGCAGGGCAAGGGGTTGGTGTGGGGATTTTGACTGCGAGACTGGGTTTGAAAGCGATGGCATTGCTAAGGCCGATTCCTTGGCAAACCGAAACACAGGTTAAGTTATCAGCAATTCGCAAAGAAATTGTGTCGAAAGTCGCTTCTATCACGCTAAAACCATAGAGTTTCAGCGGGCGTATCTTGACGCTAACGCGGGCATAGTAGAAACTACTGTCAACTTTTCGTGACAGTGTGAATTAGGATTTTCCGTGCGCCTAGAAGTCTTTTGCGAAGACAGACTCGGCTTAACCCGAGAGCTGCTCGATATATTAGCCTCCAAAAATATCGATTTACGAGGTATCGAAATTGATATCAGTGGCATCATTTATCTCAATTGCCCTGATATAGACTTTGATACCTTCAGTCTACTGATGGCAGAAATTCGTCGAATCTCTGGCGTGAAAGACGTGCGTAAAATCCAATTTATGCCGATGGAACGCCATAACACCGAGTTGATTTCACTCGTCAACAACTTGCCCGATCCCGTCTTAGCAATAGACCTAAAGGGCGCGGTGGACATGGCGAACCGAGCAGCGTTGGCGCTGATTGGTAAAACTGAAAAAGAGGTGATTGGCGCGCCGATAGCCGCGCTCCTACCCAGTTTGAAGTTTAGCCGTTGGTCAGAAGGCGAACAGCACCGCCAGCGAGAAAGCATGGTGATCGATGGCCTCGATTATCTGCTTGAGTTCATGCCCGTCTATATCCAAGATGAATCCAAACAATCCACCTTTGCAAGTACGGTTGTGATGGTGCGCGGTGCCAAAGCGAATTCGGTGGATAGTCATCAACTCTCCCCGCACAGTGAGCTGGGTTTTGAGCATTTTGTTGGCGTTTCCAATCGTCATAAAGCCCTCATTGGTCAAGCTAAAAAACTGGCTTTACTCGATCAGCCTTTGCTTATTGAAGGGGAAACAGGAACGGGTAAGGAGATGCTGGCGAAAGCGTGTCACAACCGTTCTCATCGTGCGGGTAAGCCGTTTTTGGTGTTGAGTTGTGCATCCATGCCCGATGATGTGGCAGAAACCGAGTTGTTTGGTCATGCTCCGGGTTCTTTCAATCATCAGCAAGGCCACAAAGGCATTTTCGAGCAGGCTAATGGTGGCACTGTTTTCCTCGATGAGATCGGTGAAATGAGTCCCCATTTGCAGATTAAGCTGCTGCGTTTCTTGCAGGATGGCAATTTCCGCCGCGTTGGCGCAGAAGAAGAGATGCACGTCGATGTGAGAATCATCGCATCCACCAAACACAATCTGGCTGCGTTGGCAGAAGCGGGATCGTTTCGAGAAGATCTTTTCTACCGACTCAATGTGTTGACCTTGTCGATCCCATCTTTGCGTTCTCGCTCCAGTGATATTGGCCCTTTGCTCGATCTTTTTGTTGCCAAGCATTGCCAAAAATTGGCAATTAGAAAGCCAGAATACGAAGCGAAACTGATGGACGAGCTCACTGCCTATCAATGGCCGGGTAACATGCGCCAACTGGACAACATGGTGTTGCGTGCGCTTACCGAGATGGATGACGATGTATTGAAAGCAGAGCATTTCCATTTGCCACAACCGGCTGCGGTAGCCGCATCTAATGCCCAAGTGAAGCTGGACGGTTCACTCGATGAGATCATGCGAGATTACGAATCGCAAGTATTGGAACGTTTGTATCAATCTTTCCCATCCAGCCGTAAGTTAGCGAAGCGCTTGAATGTCTCACACACCTCGATAGCCAATAAGCTAAGAGACTACGGAATTAAGAAACACTGATATGGGTGCTGATCAACATTTCATTTATCAAGTTGACGAAGGATTGGTACTAAGAACCGTTAATGTGAGCGATGCCGCGATGGTTTCTCAGTACTTTCAACGCAATCAAACCTTTTTGAAACCGTGGGAGCCGACACGTGAAGCGTCGTTTTTCACCGAAGCGGGGTGGGCGCAAAAGCTGATCAAACTCCATGAGCTACATCGAATGAAATTGGGCTTTTACTGCGTTTTGATTGAAGAGCAAACGAATGAGATGGTTGGGACCATCTCATTTAGCAATTTGTCGAAGTTTCCTTTTTACGCCTGCAATGTGGGGTATTCGTTAGCTGAAGAGGCTCAAGGAAAAGGGTACATGCGCCGCGGATTAAAAATGGCGTGTGACTATATGTTTGAGCAGCTAAACTTGCACCGTATTCAAGCCGCGTATATGCCGCATAATCACCGCAGTGCTGGTGTGCTAGAGCATCTCGGTTTTTGCAAAGAGGGCTTTGCGCATTCCTATCTTTTGATTGATGGGCAGTGGCAAGACCACGTCTTGACCTCCTTAATCAACCCTAACTGGCGAGTTGAAAAGTAATGGAACGATTGAACAAGCAACTGGCATTGCTGATGGAGCTGGACAAGCTGAAATCGGTACTGCGTCGCACGCGAGTGAAAAGCGCAGATAAACGTTTGGAAAACAGTGCAGAGCACAGTTGGCATGTCGCTTTGATGGCGTTATTGATGGAAGAGCATGCCAATGAGCCTGTCGACATCGGCCGTGTAGTGAAAATGTTGCTGCTGCATGACGTAGTAGAAATTGATGCTGGCGATACCTTTGTGTACGATGCGGTCGCGTCAGAACAGCAAGCGGAAAAAGAGCTAGCAGCCGCTCGCCGTTTATTTGGCATGTTGCCGGCTGACCAAGGAGAAGAATTACTTCAACTTTGGTTAGAGTTTGAAGCCGCGCAAACGGCAGATGCCAAGTTTGGCAAGGCGTTAGATCGAATCATTCCTATGCTGCTTAACTACCACAACCAAGGACAAAGTTGGCAAGAGCATGGCGTGACTCGCCAGCAAGCGTTGACGGTGAATCAGAAAATCGACCTTGGTTCCCATGTGTTATGGGATAAGGCGCAAGAAATTATTGAACAGGCAACCCAAAATGGGTGGCTGAAAGCTTAAGGAACCTGAATGTCTTATTTAACTTTGGACCAATACCAAAGAAAATGGATTTTTACGCATCCGTCGATGCCAGTGCCACAAGAAGATCTCGCGCACATTCGCCCGATGGATCAGGCACGCTCTGCGCAGTTTTGGAAAGAGAACATCAGCGCTCATAGCCCAGATGCAGAACGTCTTGGTAGCGATGATTGGCCAACGAAACAGAGTAATTGGTTAGCTGAAATTGACTGGATGGCGTCTTGGGAAGCCGATGAACCAGACATGCCAGAGGAAATTCTTCAGCATATTGATTGGCAAGATGATGTGACGGTCTATTTTTGTTACGAAAAATACAACGTGATTGAAACCAAGTGGGTCATTTTTCGCAAACATTGGAAAAACTTCTTGTTCTACGATGATGGCCCGATTTTGCTGGGTAGACGTCGCCAGCAGGCTCTGTGGTTTGCTACCGATGGAACAGTGAAACTGGGGCAAAGAAGCTGATCAACCCAAAGTCGGTCAATAATTAGCTTAATCATTAGCTTAGTCACTAGAAGCAGCGTGTTTACGCTGCTTTTTTTTATGAGCGTTTAGTGAGGTAAGGCACAGTTCAGTAAGTTTTTTCGTGTGACTTCAGTTTCATTGATCTAACGCCAAATTTTGTTTTGAAACACGCGCGCATAATTTCTTGTCTATCCCCGTAGAGCCAAAGCTCTAAGGTGTCCATCTCAGGAAGAGAAGTTGTATTATGCGCCCGTATCTGAAGTTTATTATCCCTATTATCATTCCGTTGATTGTGCTGTTGTTGCCATTGTCAGTCTTTCCGTTTGAAGCCATGACCATCGTGCAGCAGCGTGTGATTGCCATTTTCTTATTGGCGGCGTTGTGTTGGGTATTTGAGCCGATTCCCATCTATGCCACGTCCGTCGTCATTATTGTTTTAGAGCTTTTATTGGTTTCCGACAAAGGGCTGTACCTCTTCCGGCTAAACGAAGGCAGTGAAACCTTTGGGCAATTGCTGTCTTACAGTGAAATCATGGCAACCTTTGCCAGCCCAATCATCATGCTTTTCTTAGGTGGATTCTTTCTAGCGATGGCGGCCACCAAATACCGCCTAGATGTGAACTTGGCACGCGTGCTGCTCAAGCCATTTGGCCAAGACCCTAAATTCGTTATGTTGGGGCTGATGCTGATCACCGCGATTTTCTCGATGTTTATGTCCAATACCGCGACGACGGCCATGATGCTTTCCATCTTAACGCCAGTGATTGCGGTGTTTGGCCCCAAAGACCCAGGACGAATTGCTTTTGCACTTTGTATTCCAGTCGCGGCTAACATTGGTGGTATTGGCACCCCGATCGGCACGCCTCCCAACGCCATCGCTCTAAAATATCTGGTGGGTGACAACCTGATTACATTCGGCGAATGGATGATGTTCGGCGTGCCTTTTGTTGTGGTGATGATGGCGTTAGCTTGGTTTTTGATCACGGCGATGTACCGAGCGGAAATTCCCAAAATTGAGCTTTCCATCAAAGGCAAGTTTCTCAAAACGCCGAAAGCAATCGTGGTTTACATCACCTTTGGTTTAACCATTCTTCTATGGTTGATGGGCTCAGCGCACGGCATGAACTCGTACACCGTCGCCCTGATTCCTGTCGCGGTCTTTTCCATCACTGGCATCATTAACAAAGAAGATCTAAAGAAAATCTCCTGGGATGTGCTTTGGCTGGTTTCGGGCGGTATCGCTCTTGGTTTGGCTCTGGATAAAACAGGCCTTGCCAAGTTGGTGGTGCACAGTATCCCATTTGATGAGTTCTCGCCTTATATCGTCTTGTTTGGCGCGGCATTCCTCTGCTTAGTGATGGCGAACTTTATGTCGCATACCGCCACGGCTAACTTGCTGATGCCAATCATGGCCGCATTGGGGATTTCTATGACTTCATTAACGCCATTGGGCGGAGAAGTGACACTGATTTTAGTGGTGACGATGGCCGCTTCCTTAGGCATGTCGCTGCCTATCAGTACGCCTCCTAATGCATTGGCACATGCCACTGGGCATGTCCAAAGTAATCAAATGGCGCGTGTGGGCGTGATTTTGGGCGTTGTTGGCGTATTGCTCAGCTTTGTTATGGTCTGGATCCTTCATATGGTTGGACACATCGGGTAGCCCCATGTATTTGAGCAAATTAGAAGCACTGATTGAGCGTTACTTCTGTAATCCAGAGCGTCAAATTACGTTGGAAGCGGGATCGGTCGTCATTGTGCAGCAAGGCTACAACGACCGTCTGTTTTTCGTTCTTCAAGGTGAGCTGGAAGGTTACTTTTCTGAACATGAGGAGAAACAAGTACGCGTTTTTTCTGCCTCGCAAGGGGCATTTATTGGCGTGCACAGTTTCTTTTCTGGTACTTGGACAGCATCGTCGACGGTGATGGCCAAGAGCGAAGTAACACTGGCTTGGATTGATCGCAGCACGCCTGCCGTTGAAGTCGAAGAGTTCGGCCCGCTTACCACACAATTTATGCCGGTGATAGTGAATGAGCTTTCGCGTCGTCAAAGGCGAGCAACGCAAGAGGCGGTGGCCAAAGAGAAGGTGTTACAGAGGTTACATAACGCCGAGCAAATGACCACATTAGGCCAACTTGCGGCGGGGTTGGCGCACGAGCTTAATAACGCCATTGGGGTGGTCAGTAGCAAAGCCGAAAGACTCGAAACCATTATTCTGGAACTGCTTGAAGAACTGCACCCAGAAGCGAACCAATTCTTCGATATTGGCCTGCTTGCGGGACAAAATGTGCCAACAAGCACGGCAAGACAAAATGCCAAGTTGTTGGAGCAGAAATATGGCTTGGAGAAAAAACAGGCCAAAGCGTTAGCGAAAGCGATACCTGATGGTTTGGTTAACCCACACTGGTTGAACAACCCAGATCAAGCCATTCGTTATTGGGGAATGGGGTGTGATTTACACGATCTGCGTTTGGCGGCCAAACACACGGTTGGTATTGTGAAATCGGTCAAACAGCTCGGTAGGGCGGATTCGGATCGCATTAGCAAAGTTAATATTGGCGACACCATTAATCAAGCCATCGCGCTTTTGCAAAGTGAGCTGCGCCGTGTCGAAGTGCGTCTTCGTCCATCTCCTGTCGAGTCGATTTGGGCTTCGGAGACCGAATTGGTGCAAGTTTGGGTCAATATCATCAAGAACGCCTGTGACGCGATGCAAAACACGCTATCGCCGCAGTTGGAGATACGTGTTCATCAAGAAGGCAAGCGCATTTTGGTCACGATCGCCAACAATGGCCCTGCCTTAGATGAGGCAACAAGACGCAAAATTTTTCAGCCTAACTTCACCACCAAAAAAGGCGGGCTGTCATTTGGACTGGGTTTAGGGTTATCGATTGTGAAGCGAATCGTCACCGGGCTAGGAGGCTCGATTGTGGTGAAAAGCGATGACCAAGCCACTATTTTTAGAATCAAATTGCCAACAGAGGGAAATCATGGAGAAACTGAACCTAATATGCGTGGATGATCAGCGCGAAGTGCTTAATGCGGTGGTGCAGGATCTAGACGGTTTAGCTGACTGGCTAAATATTGAAGAGTGTGAATCTGGCCATGAAGCGTTGGAGCTGATCGATGAGCTTGATGCGGATGGCGAGTTTATCGCTGTGGTGATTTCAGACCACGTGATGCCGGGAATGACTGGTGTCGAGCTTTTGCGAACGCTGCACACGGATGCTCGATTCTTCAAAACACGCAAGGTATTGCTCACAGGGCAAGCCACGCATAGCGATACCATCGAAGCGATCAATTCCGCTGGTATTGTGCGCTATTTCGAAAAACCTTGGAAAAAACAAGAACTCGTACAGTGCATTCGCGAATTGGTGACCGATTTTATTTTCGATCAGGGACTGGATTACCAGATTTGGCATGATGAACTGGATCAAGCGGGCGTGCTGAAACATCTGCATCCTTGAGTCAAAGATGGCGGTGTGGAAGGCATGAGTGACTGAGAGTTGAGCTGGGCGCTAAGCGTTAGGGCAAACACGATTTCGCCCGTTGCGCTTAGCGTCATACAGATGTGAATCGGCGATGCGAATGGTCTCGTCGAGCTGTGTCTGTAAAGCAGTAAAGCCAATGGATACCGTGACGTGCGGCGCTTGAGTCATGTTCTCAACATCTTGGCGAATGCGTTCACAAACCTGCCGTGCTTCATTGGACGAAGGGGTTTTGACCAGCAACAGAAATTCTTCACCACCAATACGAAAGGCGTAATCACTGACGCGGATACGACTTTTCACCACCTTTGCCACACGGCGAATGACCTGATCGCCGATGTCATGCCCATATCGGTCGTTGACACTCTTAAAGTGGTCAATATCAAGCATAACGGCATAATAATGTTCAAGCGGAAGCTGTTGTTTTTCGACTTCAGCAAGAAAGTGTCGATTGTTTAACCCGGACAGTGGGTCTAAATAGCTGATTTCTTTTAGCTTCTTTTGTGCCTTATTCAGCTTGTACAGGTAATAACAAGCGCCTACCGTGATGGCAAGCAGCAGTGGAATTAAGTAGAAATATTTAGGGATGAGTTCTTCGTTGGCAATGACTTTGACCAAATAACTCGTTTTGCCATTGAGTTGCCCTACGTTTTGATAAACGAAGGTTTTTCCTTGAAAGTCCAATACGCCGGATGTTTTGTGAGTACGATTCAGCTCTTGAAGTAAGGTTTGCTCGCGATGTTTGAGGTAAGTAAAGGCGGTGATATCAGCATACGAACTGGAATAGACAAAACCATCAAGATCAACATGGAGCATGTTGTCGCGAAACAAAGGGGTAAAGTGAATCAGGTCGACTTCAACAGTCAAATAGCCCATTAAACGGTTATGTTGATAAATGGGTGAGAACTCGACAAATAGAGCATTTTCGATATCCAAAATAGTCTGTCTCTGGCGGCGGTTTAAGTCATTTTGGTAAAAGCGATTGAAACTGATAATACGCTTAGAATAGGTCTCTTGCTCAGTTGGGTTTTTATCGATAATCCGAATTCGGCGAATGATTTTTTGATGCTGAATTAAGTTTTGGACCAGATCAATAAAGTCGGCGGAGTCAGAAAAATAACGCTGTGCAATTTGACTGTCTGCTAAAGATAGATAGCTTTGTATTAACTCCTTTCGTGTATTTAAAGATTCTAATGATGCACTCAGTTGTAATCGTACGGTCTCTATTTTTTCTCTTTTAATCAGGTTTTGTGGCGTATTAAAAACAAAAATAACCACAATCATAATCAGTAAGCTGCGTAATTCTATGGTTGCTGTTGATGGCGACAATTTTGATTGATAGAGGACCATGCTGACTATTTCTCAAACACCGACAAACCCATCCTCGGTTGTGCAAATTGATTCCAGATATATTTATCAGTTACTTTCTGTCTACCTGTTGCACTCGCTAGTTTGAGTATCGCGCTGGCGTGGGGCCAAACTTGATGAATCACCAATATGCCGCACAACCCGTGCTATTAGGTGAAGAAAAGGTGAAGCTTTTATGACAAAGAAGTAGGTTGCGATCTAGACAGGCATTTTTCTCAATGCTCTGTGGTGCGAGTTATGATTTATCAATGGTTGATAAGGTAAAGCGACTCGCGGAGGCGAGACTCAATGGCTTGGAAAACCAGTAGCCTTGAAGGTAACTCACGCCCATATTCCTGAACGTTTGATACATTTCGGCATCTTCGATCCCTTCGATGACAACATCGATCCGATTGTTGCGGCAAAGTTGGATCAGAAAAGAGAGATAGGCAGTCAAATCAGGGTTTTTTAGGCTGCGCCAAGCCATCGATTTATCGATTTTGATCTGCTTCATGGGCAAATCAAAGAAGGAGTTGAGTGAGCTATAACCCGCACCAAAATCGTCCAATGAAAGATGAAAACCCAATTTAGACAGCTGATTCAATTGTTCAATCGCCGCGGCGTTATTGTCTAATATAATGGTTTCCGTAAGCTCCAAAACGATAGAGTTGGGGGAGATGCCATATTCACTGGCCATTTCATGAATACGTTGAGGAAAATTGCTATTGAGCAATTGTAATACCGAGACATTTACATTGACTCGAATATTTTTATTATTGGTCTGGTTGTATTTTTGAATAAATTCGCATGCCTTACGGAAAACAAAATAGCCAAGATCAATAATAAGCCCCTTATTTTCTGCGACAGTAATAAATTCATCGGGATAGATTTCACCAAACTCTTTGCTGCGCCAACGTACTAGTGTTTCAAAGCTTTTTACTTCTAGGTGTTTGGCACAAACAATCGGTTGGAACTTAACATTCAGCGATTGGGATTCAATTGCACTTTGTAATCCTTGCTCAATAAAGAAATAACGGTCTACGATTTGCTGCGTGCGAGCACTGTAGAGCGCAATTTTGTTTGCTTTTTTCTTGCTGGCATATTGCCCAGTACGAGCTGCTTTTCTTAGTAGCTCTTCGCCTTCGTGGGTATTTTCGATGCGAGGAATCAGACCCATGCTGATCCCCGTGCCCAGCAATTGCCCTTGCTCCACAACCGTATCGTGATAGCGTTGTTTGATGGTCGAACAGATGTTCAGCAGCTGTTGTTCAGTGAAGTTACCTTCTAACAACACGGCGAAATCATCATCTCGGACTCGATAAAGTCTTGCAACTTGGCCAGGCAGATGGCTGACGGCAGTAAGCATGCTTTGCACGACATGGTTGAGGATTTCGCTGCCGTAATGGCTCAAATACGATTTGATGTCTTCAATCTGTATGTAAATCAAGGCATAGGGCAGGGAAGAGGCTTGAAAAGATTCCTCTATGTCGAGCAAAAGGCGACTGCGATTGGCCATACCAGATGCATTGTCATGGAAAGCCACTTGATGGATGTAACTCTCCATCAGCTTACGCTCAGAAATATCTTTGTGGCTGCCGATCAAATAAATACCGGAGTCAGTCTTACGTGTGACCGCCGTTCCTTCAATCCAGACGTAGTGACCATTAGGTTTACGTACGCGGTACTCGCTAGTAACACGTAAATCTTCACACATTAAATGGTCATCAACTCGGGCAGAGAGTTTGGAGCGATCTAGCGGGTGCACCAATTCGAACCAAGTATCTAACGCGATGATGCCGCTCTCAATGCCAAACTGCTGGTAAAACTGTTTGTTATAGAACGACATCACGCCTTGTTCATCCATATGAAATAGCCCCTCGCTGAACACATCAAATATGTGCATAAAGCGACTTTCCATAAGGTGCTCAAAGTCTGGCAGGATTGATTCTGCAATAGATACGTCGTCTGTCATCTGAATGGTGGTTACTTCTTTTTACTTGATCGCTGTACGATGTCGGTTAAATGTTTCAGAATGTTTCAAATCTTTATATCACCAAAGTCGCCAATAGTACTAGGGGGATATTTATAAAATGAGTGAATAAATGTTATTTTTATCACAATTACTATGGATAATTATAGTTAGAGTATTTGCTCTAATCAATCAATAACAGATAAATATGCGATAAATAAGCGATTCCTAGATTTTATTTTGTGCAATATAACGTTTTCTTATTTCAATCTTCATTTTTTGTGATGATGAATCCGCTTTCTATCATATTAATAAATATATCCATAGAATATTTAAGGAATATTTCAAATCTAAAACGAATGATGAAATAAATTCATCATCACGTTAAAGAGAGGGTAAATCCAAGCAATACAGGTAGGGTTAAGATGCTGAAAAAATTGCCGAATAATACAATTGAGGCCACTTTCTCGGGTTCGATATGAAAACGTTCGGCAAAAAGATAATTCATCACCGCCGCTGGCAACATGGTGAACAGGACCATCATTTTCATTTGCAGCGGGGGAAGGGGGATAAAGAAGTAAATCACCGCAAATGCTATCGCTCCTGTTGCGATAGATTGGAGCGTTGAGTAGAGCCCAACGCTGAGGCCGGACCATTTCAAATGGGTCATTTGTGCCCCAAGAGAAAGGAGCATGACTGGCACTGCGGCTTGACCTAGCAAGGAGGTTGCTTCAATCAGCGGTGACCAAACGGCAACATGGTTGAGATTAAAAAACACAGCCACAGACGCGGCAATAAACACAGGCATTTTGACCATTTGTAAGAGTGATCCGCCTCGGCTCAACAACGCAATGCCTAAGCTAATGTGAATGCAAGATGACATAACGAAAAGCAGTACAGCGCTTGACTGTGCCGCGTCGCCAAATGCGTAGGCAAAGAGAGGAATGGCAAGATTGCCACTGTTGCGAAACATATGCGGCGGTGCCCAGGTCTTAAAAGAGAGCCCAGCCAGTTTGCAAATGGGTATCATCAGTAGCCCCGGCAGCAATACCGCCACAAGCGATGCCCATATCAAAGGGAGCTGCTGGGTGTCTAGCGGCATGGTGGTGAGAGATGAAAACACCAAAGCAGGTAGGAAAACGTCAATATTGATGCGGTTAATCGGCTTAAAGTCAGGTTTCAAATAATGCCCAACCAAAAAGCCGACGCCAGCTAAGGCAAAAACGGGGAATAAAATGTTAATAACTTTGATGAGCATGTTGACGTTCCTGAAGAGGATTTGTTTTTACGCTATCAGGTGATGTGTTTTTCGTCACCTAAACTGGTTGAAAAACATGAGCTCACCACCGAGCTATGAGCGTTATTGCCTAGTCAATCCATTGATTATCGCCGCTTCAAGATGTTGTAAATTAGAGTTTGCAAATATATTTTAAATTTGTATTCTCTGGGCAAATGGAACGCTTGTAAAAAAATGTGAATTATTCGATGTCCTCGGCAGGTCGTATTAGCGAGATTGCCATATACTTGAGGTAGTCGAGAAAAGTTTGTGTTGGAAATTGTCTTGAATATGCAGTATGACCCTGAAAAATCAATAAAAGTAGATATTTCAAACTTAACGATTGGCATGTTTGTCACCGCGATTGAAAATAGTGAGCGGGTTAATTTGGCGAATGCAGGGCGTGTTCAGTCAGAAAAAGCGATTACCCGCTTATTTGAAAGTGGGGTGAAGTTTGTGTGGGTAGACGCAGGCTTATCGGCTAAAAATTGTGTGATTAAACCAGCGCCAAAGGTTGATAACACTGAATCGCAAGTCGTGACAGAATCCCATTCACCAACGCCACGTAAGCAGCCAAAGAGTCGCGCCTCAAATCAAAAGAAAGCCAAAAAGCTGATTGCAGAAGCCAAAGGCCTCGCTCAAAAGCTTCTTAACCAAACCTTTGAAGGCAAAGTGATTCTGGTTGATGAGATTGAGGACTGGGCTGAGGATATGATTGAAGCCGCATTGGTGGATTCAGACGCCTTGCAGTGTGTTTCTGCCTTGCGCCAAAAGGACACCTATTTGCTGGAACACTCGGTGAATGTCGCCTGTTTGTTAGTGACCTTTGGCAAACATTTGGGCTTGGAGCGTGAAACGCTCAAGCAGATGGCGATAGGTGGGATCATTCACGATATCGGCAAAATCAAAGTAAATGATGAAGTGTTGCATAAACCCGCGCGATTAACGCCTGAAGAGTTTGAACACATGAAGCTCCATCAGGTGTTTGCCGAAGAGATCATTGTGCATGTTGAAGGGCTAAGCGATGTGAGCCGTGATGTCTGTTTAATGCACCATGAAAAGCTTGATGGAAACGGTTACCCCAAAGGGTTAAAAGGAGAGGAAATACCACTTCATGGCCGCATGAGTTGTATCGTTGATATCTATGATGCGCTCACGGCAGACCGATGCTACAAGCAAGGCATGAGCTCTGCCGAAGCGTTTAAAATCATACTCGGCTTAACCCCATTTCACTTAGATCCTGATCTGGTTTACAAATTCATCAACTGCATTGGCGTCTATCCAGTGGGCTCTATTGTCGAATTGAACGATGGTCGAGTCGGAATCGTCTGGACCTCTAACCCGACTCAGCCTTTGAAGCCGGAAGTAAAGTGTTTCTACTCACGTAAATACAAACGTTTTGTCGATGTGGCGATGGTAGATTTAAAACACAGTTCGCTAAAAATTGAAAAAGCGGTGGCGCCCTCAAGCTTGGAAGTGGACGCCAAACCTTTCTACGATTAAACAACGCAAAGAGATTTCGAGTCAAAGCGCATCACAGGTGGATGCGCTTTTAAATTTGTGAGCCATAATGCGAAGTAATCTGTATGTTTGAAACAGTTACGCAACAGAATTGAATCTATCTCAAACCATTCACCGCTATTTTGCCTTACACTCTAAGTCATTAATCTAATAATCATTAAAATCAATGTCTCGATTTCGTCTGTTGCACTTAACATTACGCAGCCGCACTGCGCTCTATTTTGGCTTAGGATTGACTGGCGTCATCTTGAGCACGCTTTTTATTACCCGAACGTTTTTCCTTTACAGTCTCGATGAGCTGGAAAATCTTGAAGTCAGCCGCGCCAATAAACAAGCTCAGGCCGTCATCGAAATGATGATCAGCCTGCAAGAAGATCGCTCCTACGATTGGGCGTATTGGGATGAAACGTATCAACTGTTCACGGAAGGGGATATTGCTGGTTACCGTGATCGCAACTTATATCAAGAAAGTTTAGACACGCTTAGCCTCGATATGATGGCGTTTGTTTCCTTAAAAGGTGAGGTGGTTGAATCGCTCGTGCGCGCCCAAGGTGACAGTGCTTATAACCCGCTGGTGAGCCAAATAGTGGCGAATGACAGCGTTAAGTCACACTTTACGAAAATGAACAGCATGCTTGATCTTTATCGTGAAAGTGAAGCGGGTTTGCTGTTGATTGATGAGCAATTGTGGGTGATTAGTTTAACGCCAGTACGCGACAGTGAAGGAGTGTCTGCCTCCAGTGGGTGGTTGATTTGGGGGCAAAATCTGAGCGAACGTTTTCCTGGTAACTTCGATGCAATCCTAACTGCAGACAACAAATTGTTGGGCTTGAGTCAGTTACAACTGCCGAGCGAGAGCGTGCAGCTGTCTGAAAATACATGGGTCCATCGTGATAAAGAGACGGTGGTTGAGTGGTCTTTGGTCTATGGCATGTCAGGTGAACAGGTGGCTTATTTGCAAACCACGGAGCTGCGTGTTCACTATTTGAAAGGGCATCGGCTCTTTTTGTACCTTATTGGCATTGTGGTGTTGGTGGCAGGCTTGATCGCCTTAGCGACATTCATGCTGTTTAAAAAACGCGTCTCCACTCGATTTGCCGATTTTGAACAAAGTGTCATGCAGTTGTTCTCGAAATATCAGTTGGATGATCTCTCTAATCGACGCACGGATGAACTTGAACGCATTACTCAATTAGTCGAAGTGCTGGCCGAGAATACCTCTTTAACGCAAGATAAGTTGCAGGACACACTGCAAAAATTTGACGCACTCTATCAACATCGCTCAATGGGCATGTTGTTAGTGGTGGACAAAGAAATCATCGACATCAATCAGGCGGCCTTAGAATTACTCGGTTATCAGAAAGGTGATTTGGTACACCAAGAGCTCAACGTGCTGTGTAAAGTGGATGAGAGTCAACCTGAGTGCAAAGTCGATCAAATGTACCAAGCGTTGGCAAATGGGGTCACACAGTTTGAAGCCACGATGCTCACTCGAGAAGGGCAAGAAATTGAATGTTTGATTGATGTGAATCTCATTCATCATGAAAACCAACAAGCACTCATGCTTTCTGTTAGTGACATGAGTGAACAGAAGAAACAAGCGCGAATGATTAAAGATTTGGTTGGTCGAGACCCAGTGTCAGGTTTGTATAATCGCCCGGCTATCCTTGCGCGTTTAGATGACCTTATCCAACATCAGCCTAACCAATTCTCCTTCCTTTATATTTCCATCGACAGATTGAAACAGGTGTCAGAAGTGTATGGTCATCTCATTTTTGATGACACGATTAACTATATTGCTGCGGTGTTTGGGGCGGAGTTAAGGCCGTTTGAAGTGGGCCGGATTAGTGAATTTGAATTTATTGCCATAATTGAAGACGTTGAACAGTGTGATGATGCGATCCAGTGTGCAACGCATTTTATGGATGTACTTTCGCGTAAAACACACACCTTAGGTATCGAGTTGGACTTGAGCTGTCAGATTGCCATCGCCGATCCTGAAATCACCCACCATTCGCTCGGCTATTTGTTGCAATCGGGCTCTTTTGCGGTGCAGAGATTCCAGCACAAAGCGGTGACAGAGGTGATACAAATTGGTGCGGATGTAGCGAAGCGGGCGCAAAGTGCTCTGGTGATCAGCCGAGATATTTCTCAGGCAATTCGAGACAAAGCGATCATTGCTCATTATCAACCGATAGTGGATACAGAAAGTGGCAAGGTCAATGGCTTTGAAGCCTTGGCACGCTGGATTCACCCTGAGTTGGGGTTTGTTCCGCCAGATGTGTTTATTGATCTCGCAGAGCAGCACCAATTGATCGTAGAGCTTGGCGAGTCCATTCTTCGTCAGGCGTGCCAATTTATATCCACGCTTAATCGCACTCGAGCGGACAACGGACTGAACCCTTTAACGGTGCATGTCAATTTGAGTGCGATGCACTTTTACCACGCGCGCTTGCCAGACGCACTACGTCATGTCATGGACGAGTTTGACATTGCTCCGGGTCAGTTGGTGATTGAGATTACAGAAAGCACGTTACTTGGCATTGAGTCAGAGACGTTGGAGCGAACCAAAGAGATCAAGTCACTTGGAATTCAACTGGCATTGGATGATTTCGGCACGGGCTATTCCTCATTTAGTACGCTTTGTTCCTTCCCGCTCGACATCGTGAAACTGGATAAATCGTACATCGATCAGTTGGAGAACAACGATAGAGCGAGAACACTCATTCGCAGTATCGCGTCCATGGCAAAAGAGCTCGGTTTAACCACCGTAGCCGAAGGCGTGGAAACCGCCAGCCAATTACGTAAACTCAAAATTTGGCACGTAGACGAAATCCAAGGCTACTATTTTTATAGGCCCATGCCGGAATCGGAGGCGCTGAAGGCGTTTGATCGACAGTAAGCGTTCTGCTTTGGGGTTTATGCAATGGGTGTCTATGCAATGAGCATCTAACTGAGGCAGAGGGTTTCCAAAACGGAAAAGACTCTTTCTTGGTTTTTCAATAGTGGAAATTATCAATTAGGGCTAGACTGCTGAAAACTCTTCAGGATTTCTCTTTTATGAGCAACAGTTTAGCCCTCAATACCGACCGTTTTCGCCAAATTATCAATGATCCGAAACTGACGGTTAAGCAGAAAAACCAATTTCTCGCATTAGAAGCGGAAGCTTTACTTGATTACATGCCTGTTTCCGATGGCGTGCAGTCTGCGATGAAGCAGGGAGTTATCTGCGACATGTTTGAGGGCAACGCGCCATTTAAACCGCGCTACGTGTTGCCAGACTACGCTCGTTACCTCTCTCAAGGCAGTGCTTTTCTCGAATTAGACGCCGCGAACGATTTTGATGACGCCCTCAATATGTTGACAGTGCTTTACCATCACGTTCCTTCCGTCACCAATATTCCGGTGTATCTTGGTCAACTCGATGAGTTGCTCATGCCTTATGTTGGTCAACTGAGCGATGCGCAGATTTATCAGAAGCTCAGACGCTTTTGGATCATGTTGGATCGCACGCTGCCTGATGCATTTATGCACGCCAATATTGGACCGAGTGATAACCTCATCTGCCGCACAATTTTGCGTATTGATGCTGAACTCAAGCAAATTGCACCGAATTTAACCTTTATGTACGACCCTAAGGTCACGCCGAATGATCTGCTCAGAGTGGCCTGTGCCAACATTTGTGAGTGCAGTAAACCGCATATCGCCAATTACCCTATGCATGCGCAAACTTACGGCGATAAGCAGTTTGGTATCGTCAGTTGTTACAACTCGTTGCCATTGGCCGGTGGTGCGAACACCTTAGTGCGTTTAAACCTTAAAGAAGTGGCCCAGCGCGCTGAGTCGGTAAGCGATTTTATGCTGGCCGTGTTGCCACGTTATGTGGATCTCGCCATTGAACTTATTGACGCGCGAACTACATATTTGCATGAACAGTCAGGATTTTTTACCAGCTTCTTGGTTGAAGAAAAACTGATTGATGAACAGCGTTTTGCGCCTATGTTTGGCATCTATGGTATGGCGGAAGCGGTTGACACGTTACAAACGAAATCGTCGTTATCAGGTCAATATGGGCTCGATTCACAAGCCAATCAGCTGGGTGTACAGATTTCACAGAGACTGGCTCAATTGCTCGAAGAGCGGCCAGTCAAATATGGTTGGCAACAACGCGCACTGCTGCATGCTCAGGGAGGCATTAGCTTAGATATTGATGTGACGCCGGGAGTGAGAATCGCCTATGGGCATGAGCCCGATCCAGTGAGCTATGTGTTGGCAAACGCGCCGCATCATGCCTTCTATCCATCGGGTATCAGCGATATTTTGACCATCGATGAAACGGTCAAAGATAACCCGGAGGCGATGTATAACCTTTGTAAAGGCGCCTTAGCCGCCGGTTACCGAGAGTTTACCGCCAATGTTGCAAGCAACGATTTGGTGCGAGTAACGGGTTACATGGTCAAGCTGTCAGACATTGAGAAGTTTGCTCAATTGGGCTCGCGCAGCAACACCACCTTCTTAGGTGCTGAAGCAGCAAAAAAAACCGCAATACTCGCGCGACGTCCGCGTATCGTGAGTATGGAAACAACGCCTGTGTATCAAGAGCAGGCAGAATGTAACTGAACATCAAAATGTCAGCTGTTCAGTTCAACAAGAAAGGGAAAGTGAGTCGAGTACTGCCTTTCTCTTGCGTTGATGGGCCGGGGAATCGCCTGGTGATTTTTTTGCAGGGATGTAATTTCAACTGCTTAAACTGTCACAATCCTCACACAATTAACCACTGCAACCATTGTGGTGACTGTGTGACAACGTGTCCTTCAGGCGCCCTAATAAAGAAAAACAACAACGTTGTTTGGCTAGAAGAGGTTTGCACCCACTGCGATCGTTGTCTTGAAACTTGTTCGTATCACTCGAATCCAAAAATAAAAGGGTGGACGGTTTTAGGCATGATCGATTTGATCCGTAAACACCACCTGTTTATCGATGGTGTCACCGTGTCCGGTGGGGAAGCAACCCTACAACTTGGCTTTATTGTCGAGTTATTCAAAGCGATAAAACAAGACGTTGAATTGGCACATTTAAGCTGTTTCATCGACAGTAATGGTTCACTAACAACTCATGGCTGGGTAAAAATTGCCCCCTATCTCGACGGTGCCATGATTGACCTGAAAGCATGGCAATCCGAAACGCATCGTTGGTTAGTGGGTCGAGATAATCATAGAGTCATATTGTCGATAAAATATCTTGTTGAACTGGGCAAGCTGCATGAAGTTCGCCTGCTGTACATCCCCGAAAAAAGCGATCTCGCGTGTGAAGTGGAGGCGTTAGCTCAGTTTCTCAATACGTTGCCTGAGCGGGTCACGATTCGCCTCAATGGCTTTGCTCACCACGGTGTGATAGGCGAGGCATTGAACTGGCCTGCTTGTGATAGAGAGTCGATGAACGGCTTCTATCAGGCGTTGAAACGAAAAATCCGACATCGGATCGCCTTACCGAAAACGCCGCTCTATCGAGACATTGCTTAGTCGTTGAAACGGCTACTTCTCATTGAGTTGATGAAGCTGGCTTTTTAACCAAGTCAGCGCCGGATCATTCAAACTCTGTTTGTTATACACCAAGCTATACGCCACTTGGCCATAGTCAAACGGCAAGCTCTTCTGAATAAGCCCTTTGGCTTGTAAAGCCGTCTCTGCCCAAAGTTTTGAGCAAGTAAAAAGCAATGGGGTACGATGGCACATCACTGCCGCTGCGCCAAAATCTGCGACCGAAAGGGCGATCTCACGTGCTTTATGGCTCTGAATCAAGGTTTGCTCGAAGTAGGGTGTCGCCAACTCTTTGTCGTGAATGCCAATGTGTTGGAATGACAGGTAATCCTCGATGGTAAAGTCGGTTTGCTGCGCCGGATGTGCCTTATTCATTAAGCAGATCATCTCGTCGCGTTTGATCGTATGCCAAATCAACTCACGGTTCATGGTTGGAGGTTGGCTAATGTCGTGGGGCAACAGAATAAAATCAACCTGGCCGCGTAGCAGAGCCTCAAAGCCATGCTGCTCCTTAGCGTATATATGAAGATGCGCTTTGGGGGTTTGTTGGAGGATCTGGCTGAACGTGTCAGCAAACACTTCAAAGGTACTTTCACGCATGGAGAGTGAGAAGGTCCCAGTGTATGAGTTTGCGTCAAATGTGCCTTGGTGAATCACCCCGTTCATACTAGAAAGAATGCCGTGAATGGCTGGACCGATGCTCAGTGCATAAGAGGTGGGGATCAGTTGGGTTCCATCGCGATAAAAGAGTTCATCGTTTAGCACACTGCGTAACTGAGACAAAATCTTGCTTACACAAGAGGGGGTGACGCAAAGTTGCTCCGCCGCGCTTGTCACGCTGTGAGTGGTTAACAAAACGTGCAAAACGGTTAAATGCTTAAGGCTAATTCGAGAAAGAGAAATGTAATCCATAAAATGTGTTTCAACTCAGCGTTTCATGGATTACACCACATTTTCATGGGGAAACAAGCGTTGTTGGTGGGAGATGTTGCCAATAAAAAGAAAAACCGTGACTTATTCGCACTAAGTCACGGTTAATTCAGCAATGATCCGGTTTATGGGGCTGGTACAAAGTCAATTGTGCCATTTTCTCCTGCTGCTAACGTGGTGGTGCCGACTTGCCCTGTGGGTAATGGAATAGCGGTACCATCATATTGAATGGGGTTGTCATCCCCAGCGTTACAACTGAATGCAACGGTATAAGTCCCTGCATTTAGGAAACCAAATGCGTAGTTATTGTTTTCATCCAAACCTGCCGATGCAATGGGTTTTACCGCGTTTTCTGGGACAGGATTCTGACTGTCGAACTCCGGGTCATCTTCATCCACCAAATCGATGAGATTGGCGCTATCGTGTCCCTCACCTTCATAGAGATAGATAAACGCTTGGCTGTCAGCCGTGCAACTTTCGTCCCCTGTCAGAAGGTTATCGTCGACATTCCCTGAGATACTCACTGCGGAAGCATTAGAAACAATAGAGACACCATGAGGCTTAAGAATGTAGCCATTGTTGCTGCCTAAATTGCCGCGCATCACTAAAGACTGGCGAAGGTCAAACTCAATAGTGTAGAGCTGGACGGCCTCAGAAGTGACATCGAAACTGCCTAACTTCAACTTGTTGCTCGGTTGTTTCAAAGGTTGTTGGCCATTTTCATCAATCACGTAATTGACCCCATTTTCATTCGTCACATGCAGTATCAGCTCTTTATAGCTGCCTACAGGGACCGGTTGCGTGCTGACCATCAATACGGAGTCGGTACCTTGGTAGTCAAGCAAGTCAATTTTTTGGTAGTCCACGCCAGTAGAAGGTACGACGTCAAGGAAAACAGAGTTGCCTTCGTTATCCACTAACTCAACCTGAGTGAAGCCCACGGAGACGGACTGAGCACTGTCAACGGGTGCATCAGACACATAAAAAGAGACATTGGCGGTTTTGCCTCCGTCACTACCACCGCAGCCAGCTAAGAGTAGCGCTGCCGCGACAGAAGAAATTGCAGATTTAGTTAGTCCATTCATTACACATATCTCATTACAACTGATGATACTATCAATTATAGTCGTTATTTTTGAACGCGAATGTTCACTGCGTTAGGCGTGTGCAAGCATTTTGTCAATTTGTATCTTCGAAAATTATTAATTCATTTAATCAATACGATAAAGATATTTGTCTGTCTTCTTCCGCGGTTCACCGTTATAAAGCCGAGCGCAAAAATGCGTATTGAATTGTGCGGAATGAGCTGAATGGAAAAGTTGATAGATGCGCTAATTACCCATGGTTATTACATTTGGGATGATTTTTTAGAGTCGCAGTCCGTCGCGGATTTACGAGAAGCGATACCAGAAAACTGGAAGCAGGCGAGAATTGGCCGCAACGACGACTTGCTGAAAGCGACGAAGATTCGCAGCGACAAAATTCAATGGTTGCAAAGTCATCAGGGTGAGGCGGTTAATCATTATCTGGCACTCATGGATCACATACGGTTGCAGGTGAATCGCCATCTGTATTTAGGTTTATTTGAGTATGAAGCTCACTTTGCCAAATATGAGCCCGGAGATTTCTATCAAAAGCACTTAGACAGCTTTCAAGGACAAGAAAACCGAAAACTTACGACCGTGTTTTATATGAATGAGCATTGGCAGCCGGGAGATGGCGGTGAATTACATCTGTACGATCTTCAGGACAATTTGTTGGAAATCATCGCGCCGAAGAGTGGGAGACTGGTTGTTTTTCTCTCGGAGTTGTTCCCCCACGAAGTGCTCACCAGCCATATAAATCGTTACAGTATTGCAGGGTGGTTTCGCATCAATGGCGTGCGAGACAATCTATTGGATATCTCCAAATAGGGCATCGGTTACGCTCTGCACTATGATGTGACCCAGTGTGCAACCCTGCCTATTTAAAATGAAAACCGCCTTTTGGCGGTTTTTTGTCAAACGATTTTGCTGAAGAGAGCCGAGAAAGCTACTCACTGTCTTGAATGGACATTTGATAGCAGCCATCTAAGTGACGCTTTAACGTACCAAAAACGGTTGGACAAAGTTTGCCTTCATCCACCATTGCCGTCATCAAGGCTTCAATGTCATGTTGGGGCATTCTTGGACGATAGGGGCGATCTTGTGACAGTGCTTGAAAGACGTCGGCGACGGCAATAATTCTCGACGGCAGATCCAGATCGGTAGCCGTTTTGTGGTATGGATAACCAGAGCCGTCCAACCTTTCGTGGTGGTTGGATGCCCACTCAGCAATTTTTGAGTTGGGGAAGACTTTATGCAGAGCAAGCTCGGTATCGATAGTATGCCGTTTGATTCTTGTGTACTCCTGATCATTGAGTTTTCCTTGCTTATGAAGAATGTCATCAGGGGTTTTTAACTTGCCAATGTCGTGCACTAAGCCGGCAATAAAAATCATCTCTTGGTCGTGTTCGCAAAGCGACATTTTTCCAGCGAGGAAGCGTGAGATTTCGGCGACTTTCTGTGAATGCTGATAAGTAAAGGGGCTTTTGGCATCGACAATGCGAGCGAGAAAAAGCCCCAAGCTCATTAAGTCACCGATAGTGAGCTGTTTTTGCAGCCAATCGATATGTGAGAAGCCGAGTCCAATGGTTTCGATGTTTTCCGATTCCATTGCAAACCAGAAGCCGTCAGTCATGATGAGTTTTACCATCACGTCGCACATTCCAGGATGGAAGAGGCTACCCGCATTGGCCATGATGGTGTCGGCGATGGCTTGTTCATGCAGCGTCACCATATCGCTATGACATTCATCAGTGAATTGAGCCCTTAGAAAATCTAGGCGATCAGAAAGATACAAAAGTGCCGCGATGTCTTTGTTAAATGGGGAGACTTCTAAGGTTTCAAGCTCATCCCAACGAGTGTGGTGATACAAAATTGACTCAGCAAACTGGGCCAGAATATTACACTGTTGCAAAGATTGATAACCACGAATGCAGTGGGCTTGCGCGTCTTGTGGCATCAGCGTTTCTAGCAGCATTAAATGCTCTTTCGTTTCTGAGACGCCACAATCGTGCACCATTCCAGCAAAATAGCTGAACTCCGCTTTTTTTAAATCCCAACCCAGAGCAAGCGCGCATTGGTAAGCGATGTAGGCGACACGGTGGTTATGGTGAGTGTCATCGACTCCGACATAATCCAACGCACGTGCCACCCAAATCAGAGCCTGTTTGAGGTCCACTTCAAAATGAAGCGAGTCTGACTCACATGTATTGTTCATTGATGTTCCGACATTACGTTATCCCCTTCCTACTTGAAGCGGCGGCAGTGTTGGCTACGTTCATGGGGATTCATTCACTTGCTGACTACCTTAAACTCCAAGTGGTTTGGGTATATTGTTATTAAGTGTTGTTGACTTATTTGTAATAGTTTTCATTTATGATACTTGCTTTATATGTAAATTATCATCTTTGAAACAAGCTATTGTTGAGTAATTTGAAGTCGGTGACACTTTTGTTACGTGGTCGGATCTCGTTGCGCGGAAAATGTCCGTTTTAAACGCAAAAAGGGCAGTTTTCGCGTGTCAGTCCATCAGTGCCGGCCAACCTTGCTAAATGCTGTTTTCCCTGCGTAATACCCATTTGATAGCCTTGATGAAGTTTGCTTTGATTCATCGTTAACCGTTTCACCTTAAAACCTTCTTCTGGCGCAATCACTCGAATAGTGGCATCGGCCGGTGGGAAGCGAATAAACGCCAATGCCGCATTGTAATTTTGGGCTCGTTGACGCAGCGCTTTAGCGATAGCGGGTTGACGTGACAACAAGGTGTTGGTGAGCCAAGTGTGGCGACTTTCTGGCATCTCGTAGCTCAATGGGTGCGACAACACCACCGTTATGTCACGAGCGCCTTGGCGATACGCTTCTTTCACGGGAATGGAATCCGAGACCCCGCCATCGGTAAAACAACTGCCTGCAAAGCAAGGTGGTTGGCGATAAGCAATAGGCAAGGCGCAGCTCGCTTCCAATAATTGATTCACATTCTGCTTAGTTAGCTGTTGATAGCGTGGTAACCCTGTTGCAATGTCAGTGGTGGTTGCCAACAAACGCGTGTTTGTAAAGAGACGTTCTGCCTCAATGGGGTAGCGACGCATGGATTCGTCAACCAACCATTTTACGTCCACCAAATCGCCCCCTTTGATAAAGCGTTTTGGGTTATAAAAACGCTGAGATGTGGCCAATTTAGTGATGACATTAAAACTACGCCCTTGAGCGTTCGCCAAATAGCCAACCAAATTGGATGCGCCTGCCGACACCCCAATAGCCAGATCAAAAGGTTGATAATTTTGCTGTAAAAATGCGTCCAATACGCCGCTGGCAAATACGCCGCGCATTGCGCCCCCTTCCACGACCAGTGCTTTCATCTTTCTATACCGTTTAGATTCACTCTAGTCTGCAAGGCTAAAACAACCGGGAGGGATGTCGTAGTCGGTTGTGTTTATCGTTGAAATAGGAGGCGTCTATTAATGGCTGAGTGAATGGTGGGGCTTGGGCTTAGAGGCTTCGATTTGAGCGCTACGGACAATCTTGGTCATCGAGCATTTTCTCATAGCAACCATTGGCAATGAGCTTTTTCATACCGTCTTCATAGGCATCGAGCAGCGCTTTGCCTCGCGGTGTTTTTTGAAACAACAGGAACATAGGCTCACTGAGAAGCGGCTTGGGATCCGTCATGATCACGCGTTCGTCATACCCCGTCACTTGGTTGATGAGTAAGCGTCCGACGCGTTTTTCAGCGGGCACGGCGTCAATTCTCCCCCGATGAAGTTTGTGGAAATTCTCTTTTTGATTGGAACTGATGAGAGGAAATACTTTGTGCTGTCTCAACAGCAACGTCGAGGAAAAACCTTCTACACCGCCAATACGGTAGTTAGCCAAATCAGAAATAGCACCCCAGCGAATGGGCATCGACTCACGGTAAAAAATCACCGTTTCTGCAAAGACGATTGGCGTAGGAGATTGGTAAAAAATCTGTCGGCGTGCTTCATTGCTATACCAAGGGAAAGTGGCGTCTGCTTTTTCATGCTCGACAAGTTTAGTGCTACGAACCCAAGGATGGTATGAGTAGCGCACTTCGTAACCTTGACTGGTGTAGATCTGGCTGATGATTTTCTCCAGTGTACCTTGATGCTCACTGGTATAAGGTGCCCATTCGCCAATCGCAAAATGGACGACGTCCGGCTGGTTAGGCGGCGCTGCGGCGACAACACCGTTAACGGTCATAACGAACAGACAAAGTGACAAGATCGGTTTATGTATCAATGTGCTCTACTCGGTTTTATGTCGAACGAGGTGACCGTCGTTAAGCGTCGCTTTGACGAACGGGTTATTAGAGTGTAGCAAAGCGAACTGACTTGTCGTGACATTCGCCCTAGGTTGAAAGGCTAGGTTCTCACTTTGCTAAGTGGGTTGAACTCGCAGAAATGACATTGCTTGGTGCAAAACGCCGTGGTTGATCACAACAAATTAACAATTGATTTTTTCCCTACGAGCGACAAGTTAAAATAGCGCCATAAATCATTGAAGTTAATCGGTATGATCTGGAATTTTATTCTCAACCCGCAAGCTGGCGGAGGAAAAGCACTTCGCTTTTGGCAGCAACTCAAGCCTTTACTTTCTCAACACAATATCAAGCATCATTTTCATCAAACTCAATACCAAGGGCATGCCAAAGTTCTCAGCAAAGAGTTGGCAGAGCAAGGCGAACGCGCGTTTGTAGCGATCGGGGGAGATGGAAGCGTTAATGAACTGCTTCAAGGGATCTTTGAATCTGATTGCGATTTACAAGAATTTGTTCTTACCGTCGCGCCGCAAGGGACGGGCAATGATTGGGCGCGCTATCACCACATTCCCAAAAGTCCAAATGCGTGGCTTGAATTTCTTCAAGCAGCCAATGTGGTCGAACATGATGTGGGTGTGGTGGAGTATGGTGACGATTTTTTACAGCAGCATGCGTTCATCAATATGGCAGGCAGTGGGCTTGATTGCCACATATTGCAGCAAATGGGATGCGCGGGTGGTAAGTCACTGCGTTACTACTCTACGCTGCTGAGTTCTCTTTATGGTTATCAAGGTCGCACGTTGCACTTCAAACGTTTGGATGACTCTTCTTCGCAAGATGTTGCCAGAACGGTCCTACTCAGCATGTTTTGCATCGGCCGTTATGGTGGTGCCGGGATGGATTTTTCCCCGAAAGCGCACCATCAATCGGGTGTATTACACGCCGTTTGTGTGGAAGATATGCCGTTTTTGAAGCGTCTTTTCAGTTTGCCGTATTTACTCAATGGAAAAATCGAACAGCACAGCCGAGTGCAAGCGGAAACAATGCGCGCACTGTTAGTGGCAGGTGAAGATACTGCCTTGTTCCAATGCGATGGTGAATTGATTGGAGAGTTGCCAGCTCGGCTGACGCTTCGCCCTTGCGCTATACGAGTACTAACAAGGCGTTAGAATTGGGTGTATTATTAAGTTTACACTTTTGGATAAAATGCATTACATTTTGCTTGATCTAAAAATGAAGATGCTACAAAATCGCCATCAACCTAGTTAATTTGGTGGTGATGATTCTCTTTTCTACCATTTGTCTCTAGGCCTATACTCTGTTCCGTAAATATAAGAATACACTATGAGCCGTTCAAAGATTTTTGGTAGTACTTTGATTATTGCAGGCACCACTATTGGTGCTGGAATGCTTGCATTGCCCCTTGCTTCAGCAGGGATTGGTTTTTCCACCTCCGTCATGATTATGATCGGCTTTTGGGTTTTGATGTCGTATACCGCGTTGTTGATGGTGGAGCTCCATCAAGAGGCAGATAGAAGTGCGACGCTGCACACGCTGGCAAAACAAATTCTAGGCACGAAAGGAAAATGGGTTGCCAGTTTCGCTATGCTGTTTCTGTTTTACGCGCTTTGCGCGGCTTACATTGCTGGTGGTGGTGCACAGTTTGGTGAGCGTCTTGCTGCTTGGTTTTCCATCGAAATGGATGCCTCTGTGGCAACGGTCATTTTTACCGTGATTGTGGCCGCGGTGGTGACCAGTGGTACAGCAACCGTCGATAAAGTAAACCGCGTTTTATTTGGTTTGAAAATGGTTGCCATGGTCGCGGTGCTTTTCTTTCTTGCTCCTAACGTGACCGAGTCTTACTTGCTCAGCATGCCGATTCAACAAGGGTTGATTGTCGCGGCTCTGCCAGTCATTTTTACGTCGTTTGGTTTCCACAGCAGCATTCCTGCTATTGTGAATTACCTTGATGGGGACACCAAAGCGCTGCGCAAAGCGATTGTCATTGGCTCGTCCATCCCTCTAGTTATTTATGTGTTCTGGCAACTGGTCACGCTCGGCGTGGTGAATCAAGAGGTACTGCTTAATAACTCAGGGTTGACGGCGTTGATTGCCCAGTTGGCCGCGAAAGTTCAGCAATCTTACTTAAGCCAATTGGTAGGCGTGTTCGCGGACTTGGCACTGTTAACCTCATTTTTAGGGGTGAGCCTAGGTTTGTTTGAGTTTCTTGGCGATGTCATCAAGAAGAGTGGTCAGAAACAAAATCGCGTCATTCCTGCTGTGGTGACATTTACACCGCCGCTGATGTTTGCGCTTTTCTACCCACAGGGCTTCATTATGGCGCTTGGTTACGCCGCAATTGCATTAGCTGTTTTGGCGATTTTCTTGCCGGTGGTGATGGTAAACAAAGTACGTAAATCACCAGAGAAGCAGGGGAGTTACCAAGTGGCTGGTGGACAATTAGCGCTAACGCTCACAGGTGTGACCGGGGTTGTGATTGTTGCTGCCCAGATCCTGATAACCGTTGGGGTTCTGCCTGCGTTAGGGTAATAATGGTGATGATGTTGGGCTGGTTAACACAACCAGCCCTTTTTGTATCAACTGTTCAGAGGTGCAACATGATAGCGATGACTCAGCTCGATCACCTAGTCTTGACCGTTAAAGACATACCGACCTCTGTGGCGTTTTACACCCACTGTTTGGGGATGGAGAAGCAGGAATTTGCTGGTGGACGTATTGCACTCAACTTTGGGCAACAGAAGATCAACCTTCATCAGTGGCAGCACGAATTTGAACCTAAGGCGGGTCATGTGCAACCTGGCAGTGCCGATCTCTGTTTTCTCACCAATACGCCTATCCAAGAGGTCGCTACGTGGTTTATACAATGTGGTATTGAGATTGAAGAGGGGCCGGTTCAAAGAACGGGCGCTACCGGGCCGATTCTCTCGGTTTACATTCGCGATCCGGACATGAACTTGATTGAAGTTGCCAACCGCTTCTAGTTTTATAACAGTGATAAGACCAGTCAGAAAAATGTCGTCCGTTTTGATTACTTCATCAAAATAAATGGCTTATTTTTAGTCAAAAAAATGGATGTTAATGTAGATCAAACAATCTGCATTTTGCTGCTCTTCCGTCAGGCGAGTGCTCTTTTTTGTTTCTACAATTAGGAGTGTTGGGAGACAAAATAGACGGAGCAATAGGCAAGCGTGAAGGCTGGCCCTCTTTTGCTGCGTGTAAAGGAGCTGGGAATGGAACTGCTAAGTGAAGTCAACAATTGTGCTTATTTTCATCACGCTAATTCATTGAATGAGCAACTGGAAAGCATTCGTGATCGCATGCGTATCCATGAGCCTAGTATCGATCGGATTTCGTTTGCACTGTTTGATGAAGATGACAACCAATTGAAAACCTATGCTGACAGCAGTGGTTTGTATCCTGAACTGGCTCACTTTAGTGCCTATTTGGATGAACTGCCGATGTTGCAGCGTTGTGTCGAAGAGCAGAGCCACCGTATTGTTGCGGATTTAAACAGCTTGGCATGCAGCAAGCACGTGGTGTCGCTACTTCATGCAGGCTATCGTTCATCGGCTGCCATTCCATGCTTTGAAAAAGACAAGTTTGTGGGTTTTCTCTTCCTGAACTCGCGAGAAGTGGACGCGTTTGATGAAGGGCTGATCGACAAACTTCAGCCTTACATTGATATGGTGAAATTCACCATTGTCTCTGAATATCAGATCGTGCACGCCATTGCGGATTGTGCAGAACGAACTCAAGCGCTGTTTCCTGTTTACCATAAAGATTCGTGTGCCCACAAAGAGCGCATGAGTCATTACACCCGTATTATTGCCCATGACATGGCGGCGGAGTGGTCGCTAGACGACGAAACCATAGAGCACCTCTCTCTTTTCGCCCGCTTCCACGATTTGGGTAAAGTGAGACTCGACATCGAACTGGTGTGCAAAACCGATACGCTGGATGCGCAAGAACGCAATACGATGCGTAATCACGTGGAAAATGGCATTGAAATCATGGACCGTATTCTTGAATCTCTGGGCAATCCTCATCACCCAAGTATCACGCTGTTGCAGCAAATCATGGCCTATCACCATGAGTTTTTAGATGGCTCAGGTTATCCATTTGGTTTGAAAGGGGAGGAAATCCCTCCTGCTGCAAGAATTGTCTCGGTGGCGAATGTGTTTGATGCACTCACCACACACAGACCTTATCGCCAAGCTTGGTCGGTGACGCATGCCTTGCTAGAGCTTGAAAAAATGGTGATTGCAGGAAAACTGGATCGCTGCTGTGTGAATGCGCTGCGTGAACACCAAGAAGAGCTGCGTGATGTTGTGGCGCGTTTTCCAGAGCACGACCCCAAAGATGGTTTCTACTAAAGACCTTACTTTTAATAGGTAAAGACAATTAAATCTATAGATTCAATCGTTTTTACCTCTAATCTTCGTTCGCATAGACTACACCCATTGAGAGAAGAAAGGCTTCTCTAGCAAAAATAAATAAGGGTGATGCTATGTCTAATACAAATTATATCGGTCTCGATCAGCAGCTAGCTCAAGCGTTGGCAGAACAACTCAATCAACTTCTTGCAAACTATCAAGTGCTTTACATGAACACTCGTGGTTACCACTGGAATATCAAAGGTCAGCAGTTTTTCGAATTGCACGTAAAATTTGAAGAAATCTATACCGATCTGCAGGTGAAGGTGGATGAATTGGCAGAGCGTATTTTAACGCTTGGTTTTACACCAAAACACAGCTTTAGCACCTACTTACTAAACAGTGAGATTGCTGAACATCAAGATGTGTTCAGTGGCGAGGAGTCTGTTTCTGGTTTGGTGGATGGCTTTAGTAAGTTGTTGGTTAAGCAACGTGCCATTCTTAAGCAAGCAGGCGAAGCAGAAGATGAAGGTACCGCTGCGCTGATGGGAGATTACATCCGCGAGCAAGAAAAACTGTTGTGGATGCTTAACGCTTACCTCCAATAAAGCGCCATTAGCAAACAGTCAATGATAAGTCGCGCTACGCGACTTGTTATTGTCTGTATAAATAAACAGTATTTTATTGACCAGTGGAGTAAATTGACTATACTGAATATACATACAGTTTCTTTGCGGAGGTGCAGTTATGTTTTGGGATACTCTAGAACGTGTTAACCGACTCAGGCAGGAAGCCATGGCGAATCCTGAGTTTATTCAGTCAGCCAAAGAACACGAAAAAGCGCTTAGTGAGCAGGAAGTTGTCTATTGTCCACGGACAAAGCGCAGAGTGAAAAAGCCAAAATCTTTGGCCGACATTTATCAGCAATCAGAATTTGGGACAAGACCCGATGTCCACCAACATTAAAAATCAATAAAGCCGCTATCGAAAGATAGCGGCTTCTTTGTATGGGGTCGATTGGGGGCACAAATCACATCGTATCGAGTTAAAAATCGGCTTTTTTAACAAAGTAAGGATTTTTGTATTTCTTCTCTGGACCAAATTCCTTGAACACCAATCGATTCCACAATTGCTTGTCGAAATTTTCTTTGGGAATCGCAGGATAAAGCGTTTCTAACTCTTCCCAAGCGTAGTTCATAAACTCTTTTTTCTTAATTTGGTTGTATTGACGCGCAATTTTGTTGTGTTTAGTGATCCATTCTTTCTTAAATAAAGCGAGCGCTTTCTCGGCTTCTTCCTGTGGCATACGAGAGAGGAAGACTCGCTTATAGGAGACTTTTCGGTCCACCATGGTACGCATGGCGGTTTGAATATATTTCCCATGATGTGTGATGGAACTTTCGCTCTCATCGACCAATGGAATACACCAACCTTTCGGAAAAAAGTCGTGCTTTTGGTACTGTTTATTACGTACCGTGAGGGCTTGATGCAAAACAAGATCAGACGTGCCGCGAAAGGTTTGTTGCCATTTGGCAATACGAATCTGCAGTGATCCTGGTAAACGATATATATTCGTAAATTTGTCTTCGTTCATGGACATATTACACAGTAGTTAAAGGTGATAGATATGACGAATAACAACCAGTCTTTCTGTTGGAGTAGTTATTTAAAGATGAAAGACACTGACAGTCTCACTCAAGTATAGGTATTTAACGGCTTCACAAGCAGTCAAAATCGTGAGACGACAAAATTGTACAATAAATATCTCATGAAATGCGAGTGGTTTATCGCTTCTAACCTAGGGGTAAATTGTAAATTTATTAAGAAATCACGTGGAATTAACGCAAGGATAAGCCGTGCCTTAGATTCTGGCACGGCTTGTGTGTGCATCAAGTGCAAAAAGCGGGGTTAGCTGGCTTGTTCCAGTTCTTGCTCCTCCTGCTGTTCAATTTCCTTGATATGCTGGCCTGCTTGTTGCAACTGGTACATCTGTGCGTAGCGCCCTTGCTGGGCAAGCAGTTGTTTGTGACTGCCCATTTCAACCAAATCTCCGTGGTGTAAAACCACGATTTTGTCGGCCTCCATGATGGTGGAAAGGCGGTGTGCAATCACCACTAGCGTCATATCATGGCGTAGTGCATTCAAACTGCGCTGTATCAGCGCCTCGGTGCCTGAATCGATGTTTGCCGTCGCTTCGTCGAGGATTAAAATTTTCGGCTTAGCGATAAGCACTCGGGCCATGGCCAACAACTGTTTTTGTCCAGCAGAGAGGTTGGTTTCTCCTTGGCCCAGTTGGGTGTCCAGCAATTGAGGGTAGCGTTTGATCTGCTCAGCCAAACCTACTTGTTCTAAAGATTGCCAAATGATGTCGTCTGAGACTTCTCTTCCCAAGGCAATATTTTCTCTGACCGAGGTTGGCAGAATATGTGGATCTTGTTGAACCATCGCCACGTCTTTTCGCAGCACCGATTTTGCCAATGAAGCAATAGGGCGTCCATCCAGTTTCAGTTTGCCTTGGCTTACTGGGTAAAAGCCCATCAATAGCGAAGCGAGGGTACTTTTTCCGCTACCCGTGTGGCCGACCAAAGCAACGAATTGCTGGTGTTCCACATTAATGTCGATCTGTTTCAATACCTGCTGCTTACCATCGTAGCTAAAGCTCAGCTTCTCTATGGAGATGGAACCACTTTTAAGTGGCTGCTGATCATGACCATAGCTTTGCTCCGGTGCATCCATCATTTCAAAAATACGCTCGCTGGCCACTAAAGCTTGTTGCAGTAGCGCTAGCTGTTGCGTCATTTCAATTAATGGTTCGGTAATACGGCCAAGGTAGCTGATAAATGCATACAGTACGCCAACACCAATGAGCTCGGTACCACTGAAACCGAAAATGGCAACCAGGGTGAGCAAAGCGATGCCCGCCAATAAATCCATCAAGGGTCGAAGTAAAATACCATTCAGCTTGATGACTTTACGACCCGCATTGAAATGCTGCTCGGTCAGTTGATTAAACTGCTGGTTGAAGCGTTTTTCTTGGCGCATCAGTTGGATCACGCTCATCCCTTGGATCGATTCGCTCATATTGCCATTGATGTCGGTAAGCAAGTCACGCATCACTCGGTATGCATGGGTGCTGAGCTTTTGAAATAGCACCATAAAACCAACCACAACGGGCAGCAAAACCAAGACTACCAACGTTAGCTGCCAGCTCAAAATCAGCATCACTCCCAGCATGACTAAAATCATCACAAGATTCTTAACCACGGAGGCGATCAACAACTCGTAGAACTGCTGCAGAGATTCCGTGTCGTTGGTGAGTCTTGAGACCAGCTTGCCAGTAGGGGTGTAATCGAAAGCCGACAAAGGTTGCTTGATCACACGATTAAAAGCCTGCTTGCGAATGGTTTTAATGATGCCTGTCGCGACAATGTTAAATTGCAAACCTTGGAGATATTGAAACAAAGCTGAGCAAAGCAGCAGGCCAATATAGCCACTAGCAAGTAAGATAAGTGTCTGTTGAGTGTAATCGTCTTTGGTAATGTGCTCGTCAATAAAGTGTTGGATGAGCCAAGGGCCACCCGCATTGCTGACAGCCGCAATCAACAAAAAGACTAAACCCGTCATCATGGGTTTTGGTTGCGCCAATGGATAAGCAAATAAACGTTTCAACGTGGTCTTTTTCATTAGTTTGCCTCCTCCATTGCTTGTTCGAGTTGTTGATATTGATACGTTTCTGCATACCAACCTTGTGCGCCAATTAAACTGGCATGATTTCCGCGCTCGGCAATGTGCCCGTGATTAAACACCACAATTTCATTGGCTTGCTCTAACGCTGTCAGTCGGTGGGCAATCACAATCAATGATTGGTGGCGATAGTACTGCTCAAGGTTACGCAAAATTTCGTGCTCGGTTCGTCCATCTACCGCTGAAAGTGCATCATCGAGAATAAGAATTTCTGCGTTGAGCAACATCGCTCGGGCAATGGCAATTCGCTGTTTTTGCCCGCCGGATAACGTAATCCCTTTCTCACCAACTTCAGTGTCGTAGCCGTCTGGGAATTTCAAAATGTCATCGTGAATACAGGCCAATTTGGCCGCTTGATATACCTCTTGTTGGCTTGCGTCCGGCCTTCCTAACGCGATGTTGTCATAGATAGAGCATGAAAACAGAAAGGGTGTTTGACTCACAACGGCAAATTTCTCGCGCCACTGCTCAAGGTTTGCTTGTTTGAGCGAGATGTCACCGTAGCGAATGTCACCCTGTTTCAGCTCTTGTTGACGAAGCAGCAAGGCAATCAAGGTTGATTTACCGCTGCCAACGGGCCCCGCGATACCAAGCATTGCGCCAGGCTGCAAGGTAATGTGGCACTGAGAAAGTGCGGCGGGTAAGTCAGCATTCCAGTGATAGTGGTCAATCTCGATCGCAAGTGGCTGAGCATTTTGTGTTAATGGCAAATCCCCACTTTTAATTTCTGGCTCTTGTTGGAAAATTTCCTCGAGACGATTCCACGCAGCGGATCCACGTTCAAGAATGTTGAATAGGAAAGCAAACGCCAGCATTGGCCAAATCATCAAGCCTAAATACATCGTAAAGGCAGTGAGATCGCCCAATGTGATCGCTTTCTGATGAACGAGATAGGCTCCAACGCTGATGCTTAAGAAAAAGGAAAGCCCGATAGAGAGTTGAATGGCTGGGTCAAATCGTGCGTCCACACGCGCGACCGCAATGTTCTTGTCACCCGTTTCATCGACCATTTTCTCAAAGCGTGCTTGTTCTTGCTCTTCCAAGCCAAAGGCGCGCAACATTCTTACACCATTGAGAGACTCTTGAGTCAGATCGGAAAGCTCAGAGAATGCCTCTTGAGCGATGCGAAAACGCTGATGCAAAATACGCACAATGTAAAAGATGGTGATCGCCAAAAACGGCATTGGCAGCAACGCCATCACCGTCAACTTCCAACTGATTTGTGTCACCATGATGATCAACACCGCAATGCCAGTGATCAGCGAATCCGCCGCGGTTAACACGCCTTCACCCGCGGTAACGACGACATTTTTTACGTCGTTGGTGCCACGAGCCATGAGATCGCCAGTTTTGTAGCGTTCAAAGAAGCGGGGTGGCTGTTTTGATAAATGTTGGTAGAGACGATTTCGCAAAATGCTGCCAAGCTCAATGCTGGCGCCAAATAGCCACACTCGCCACAACACTCGGCAGCCATAAATGGCGAACATAATCAGAGTTAAACCGGCAAACCACTGCAGCATTTCAGTGGTGGACATGGTATTGGCAACGATACCGTCAACGATGTGACCCACTGCTTTGGGCGTTACCAGTTGCATCGCAGAGATGAGCATAAAAAGCAGAATAGAACCACAATAGTGCTTCCACCTGAGTTTGAAAAACCACCTTAAATTCCAGAATATTTTCACTTAAGCCTCCTGCACTGATTGTGACGTCTCTTGAACTAAACGAAGGAGAAACACGTTGCGAAGAGAGCGCTTCACGTTATGTCGAGGCGTGAGCCTCATGTTACCTCAAACGTTGTAAAGAGAGTTTGTTGCTCGTTGGATGAGAGTGATACTGCTTTCTCATCGCGGAGTTTTGTTATGTTGAATAGTAAAGACCCGACGAGATGCGATTTGAGATCGTGTGTGGTATTGACACCTAGGTGACAAATACGAGTTACCGGACGACATAAGCACGCAAGTGAGCGCTCAACGTCTGGTATGAGAGAGAAAAAGCCTATCGGGAATGTTCAATTATTCGTCGTCTGAATAGAATTACAAGATGATTTTTTGAACTCTTGAAAAAACGGCACAAAGTAGTGCCGCGAGCGTTATCCAGCGACGAAGTTCATCATTTTTAACCATTGGAGGAGAAGATGTTGGTGGATCGTCATATTTTGATTAATCGACAAAAAACAGCAACCGAAGTTGCTGTTTTTTAACGAGAGTATCCGACAGTTACGCTTGTGTCGGTTCTTCGATATTTTGCTGCTGTACTTTGTAGACTTTGCCTGCTTGTAGGCGAGCTAGATAATCTTTCATATCGCGTTTAACTTCAGGAACAAGAATGTACAGGCCAACAATGTTCACCAATGCCATGGCGAAGATCATCGCATCAGAGAAGTCGATGACTGGGCCTAGGTTCATGGCAGAGCCAATCACCACAAACATGCAGAATTTAATTTTGAAAATCAGTTCTGCAGTCTTGCTTTCACCGAATAGGTAAGTCCAGGCTTTCAAGCCGTAGTATGACCATGAAATCATCGTTGAAAACGCGAACAGCACCACTGCGATCGCTAGGATGTATGGGAACCAGCTAATGGCACTGCCGAAAGCGGCAGACGTCAGTTCAACACCCGCGAGACCAGAGCCGTTATCCAAGTAACCAGTAATGATGATCACCAAGGCGGTCATAGTACAAATCACGACGGTATCGATGAAGGGTTCAAGGAGCGAAACAAAACCTTCAGACATCGGCTCTTTGGTTTTTACCGCCGCGTGTGCGATGGCCGCTGAGCCTACACCTGCTTCATTCGAGAATGCCGCACGTTTAAAGCCCTGAATCAATACACCAATCACACCGCCAGTGATGCCTTCGCCAGTAAAGGCGCCATTGAAAATCGCCGCGAATGCGTCGTCAATGCGGTCAAAGTTCATCGCGATAATGATCAATGCGGTACCAACGTAGATACCCGCCATAAATGGCACCACTTTCTCGGTCACTTTTGCGATCGATTTAATACCACCGATGATCACGACGCCGACGATGGCGGCGAGGATCAAACCAAATAGCCAACCTTTGTCAGCAAGGAATGAAGATGCTCCGCCCGTCACTTCTACCACTTGCTTAAACGCTTGGTTGGCTTGGAACATGTTACCGCCCCCCAAAGCACCACCAATGGCGAATACGGAGAAGAGTACTGCAAGAGTTCGACCAAACGCTGCGTTACCGCGATCGGCGAGACCTTTGCTGAGGTAGTACATAGGACCACCCGACACTGAGCCGTCTGGGTTGGTATTGCGGTATTTCACGCCCAGTGCACATTCAACAAACTTACTCGACATGCCCAGTAGGCCTGCCAGGATCATCCAGAATGTGGCACCTGCACCCCCGATAGAGACCGCGACGGCAACACCGGCAATGTTACCAAGGCCAACCGTACCGGAAAGGGCGGTGGTTAAGGCTTGAAAGTGAGAAACTTCACCTTGGTCTTTGGCTTTAGGATCAGAGTATTTGCCCGAAACCAGATCAATCGCGTGTTTAAAACCGCGTACGTTAATGAAGCCGAGATAAAAAGTGAAAAACGTCGCAGCAACGACGAGCCACAATACAATCCAAGGAACCTGTACGTCAGAAAAAGGGAATGGAATGGTCGAGAAGATCATTCCAACAAAGGGGTTGACGATAGGTGCCACGACCTCGTTGATTTTTTCATCCAAGCCGGCTGCTGAAGCGTTGAACGCCACAGTACTGCCTAACATGGCCAGCATTACATTTTTTACCATTGTGTATCCTGTCTGTTCTTTAATAGAAACGAATAATTATTATCTGATGTTGTGTTGTTACCTTTTTGTAACATTGTGCATTATTCTGAGTGGTAACAATTTTGCAACACATATTGATAGTTTTATGATCTACCCGTCACTACGTGATGTTCGTCGAAAAATTACTTGATCCAAAGTGATTAGTTTGTATTTAGACAGGCAATCAAAGTCAAAGATGCGATTGCCCAACGCCTTGTTATTGTGGGTCGGCGTGCTGGCAATTCTGTGTGTCGACTTTTTCTTTGGTGTTTTTGTTACCAACGATAAGATCTAAAAATCGGATGTATTCAACGATTTACGCCATATCTCCTCGCATTATTCGCTCGTGCTCGGTAATATGCTTCTGAATTCGCAACGTCTCATTGGTGCGACGAATGCTTTAGTGTTGTTACTTATTTGAGTGATCAATGTCGATTATTTGAAATATTAATTTGACAACTTCTTGACAGTGCTTGTGTCAAATTTATGTACATTGCGACCGTTTTTTCTCATCCAAACAATCATTCGTATCAATATCGACTTGTGTTTTTTAACAAGGTCTATGTGTTTCAAGGTTGTAGATAGGTTCTCGTAATGACTTCAAATAAAGCACTAAAGTTTGCCGATGATGGATACGCTACTTTATTGAAAATAGCCGACTTCCTTCTCATCAACTTTTCACTCTTCATCTTCATTGCTTTGCTCGGGGAAGAGGAAACCGCCATTGATGTCACTGCAGGATTTATCTTTTCGATTATCTTTCTGCTTGGCGGTGAATATCTGGGCCTCTATTCGCAATCTCGCATACGCAGAGTGCGTGCATCACTGGCCAGACTGTGCGCTGTAATATTCCTGTCTGCTTTTATGATGGTGTTTGTGCGATTTGGTTTTTTGGGACTAAAAGGCATTTCCATCACAAACCTTAATCCAACACTGTTGAACTACTGGTATGTACTGGTGTTGGCTTTCTTGAGCCTTTTCCGAGTTTCTATCATTTCCGTTGTGCGAGCGGTTATTAAGCTGGCTAATCGTAAAAAACGCATTGCGATCATTGGCCTTACGCCAGCGGGATTGGCGATTTCCCAATCATTAGTGCGAGACTACAACGAAAATGATATTGAGCTGGCGTTTTATGATGACAGACAGGAAGAGCGTTTTGGGTATTTAACGCAGGCGCCGTACAAGGGCAAAGTTGACGTTGCGTTAGAGCTTGCTCGAGAACGCAAACTGGATGAAGTGTACATAGCGTTGCCCATGGTGGCCAAAGATCGCATCCGCAACTATCTCGATGCATTGTCTGACAGCACCGTGGATACGTATCTGGTGCCAGATCTTTATACCTATAACTTGTCGGTTTCTAAGGTGAAATCGGTAGGTGGTGTGCAAACCTTCAGCGTCTTTGCCTCGCCTTTTGATGGGGTGGGGGCGTTTTTCAAACGCGTCGAAGACCTCATCATTGGTTCGCTGATCACCTTTTTGATCTTGCCTGTACTGGTTGCGGTTGCCGTTGGTGTGAAGCTTAGCTCTCCTGGCCCGGTACTGTTTAAGCAAGACCGCTATGGCCTTGGTGGCAAGAAAATCAAAGTGTGGAAGTTTCGTTCAATGCGCGTGATGGAAAACGATGCGGTCGTGACGCAAGCCACCAAGAATGACCCGCGCGTGACCAAATTTGGCGCTTTTATCCGCCGAACCTCACTAGACGAACTGCCGCAGTTTATCAACGTACTGCAAGGCTCGATGTCGATTGTTGGGCCTCGACCACACGCGGTTGCTCACAATGAAGAATATCGAGTGTTGGTCGATAACTACATGATCAGACACAAAATTAAGCCTGGTATTACGGGGTGGGCGCAAATCAATGGATACCGTGGCGAAACCGAAACGGTCGATAAAATGGAAAAGAGAATCCAATACGATATTCAGTACATGCAAAACTGGAGTTTGTGGTTGGATATCAAAATTATTTTCATGACGGTATTCAAAGGCTTTGTTAGTGAGACAGCTTACTAGTGCCATCTTCGGGTTGCTCGTTTGTTTGCCAGTTAATGCAGAGCTAACCCCGAAGTCGCATATTGGCATTGCAGGCATCGATTTTCAGTCGCAGCTTGCTGCGAGCTACGGCTCAAATGACAATGTGACGTATCAGAAAGATGCTCAGCAGGCACCGCAATCTGACTATGTTCAATTAGCGCCTTACCTTCAGGCGATTGGTGTTCGAGGGGAAGATCGTTATCTGTTGGCTTACAGCGGAGAATACCGCCAATACGCCGATTCGCCGGCTGATGATTATGCACGGCATTTTCTGCAGTTCGAAGGAGCATGGCGTTTTGGCCAAAAACACGGGCTAACATGGAACATCTCGCAAACCTATGATCAAGAAGAGCGGGGTGATGAACTCACGCAAGGGTTTAGCGAAAGTCAGTTTGAACAATACGGATTTTCTCAGCATGGCCTGAGAAATAGTATGTTTGATACCAGTTTGCGCTACAGCTACGGCGCATTACAAGGTCGTGGCAAGTTGGAAGTGATGTTGCAAAGCAAGCAGCTCAGCTTTCGTGATACCGACGATATTGCCAAAGCCAATGCGAATTTTCTCCGTTACGTTGAAGAGCAGCAGTGGCGTGAAGACAGCTTAGTGGTGGATTTGTTTGACCAAGTGAGCAGTCATAGCCGCTTTCGTTATAGCTTCATCACCAATCAACGACATTATGAAGAAAACGAGAGAAAAAACAGCAACGAGTACTACTTGCTGTTTGGCGTAAAAACCGAACTGACCGGCAAAACGGCCTTGGAAGCGGAGACAGCATTGCTGCAAAAAAGCTTCCCGAACAACGGCGAAGCTGAGACGTTTCGAGGGGTTAACTGGGATGTGGAAGCCAATTGGCGACCAGTGAAACATTCAATGTTTACTTTGTATACGTGGCAACGCATCAAAGATCCGAGTGAAGAAGGGGGCTACATCCTCAATAGTCACTACGGCGTTGCTTGGCAGCATCAATGGTGGGTGAAACGCCTATCATCGCGAATCGAGTATGGCTATGAAGCGGAAGATTATCGTATGGCCAACAATGACCGCCGAGATGAAACGCAGATCGTCAAAGTGTCGTTGGGTTACGACTTTAGACCGTCGGTTCGTCTCGAGATGAATTATCAGTGGAATGGAATGGACTCGAACGAAGACGTTGACCGTTTCAACATTGGTAGCAACGGATCAAGTGAGTGGGTTGAGCGCCAATTAGGATACGACCAGTCGTTCATCGAATTGCAATTGAAGTTGCAGATATAAAAAGGTTTGGAAAGATGCAAAGAGTACTTCTTTTAATATTCAGTCTGTTATGGCTTGGGCAAGGGATGGCGGAAACGTTAGACGCCCCCTCATCTCCTCAAGTGACTCAGAAAGAACAGCGCGATGCATCGTTGGATGATTACCTCTTAGGCACTGGCGATAAAATCGAGATCATCGTTTATGGTGAAGACGATTTATCGATGAAACTGAAAATTGGTAAAGCTGGCCTAGTGAACTTCCCTTACATTGGTGAAGTGAAGCTAACTGGTAGAACGCCGAGCGAGATTGAAACTGAGATCGAAAACCGTCTACGCGGAGATTACCTTCTTAACCCGATGGTAACGGTCAATCTTGAGTCATTTCGCTTGTTCTATATCTCTGGCGAGGTTGAGCAGCCAAATGGCTATGAATACCAGCCTCGTTTAACCGTTGAACAGGCCATCGCCATGGCGGGTGGCTTTACCGATCGCGCCGACAAAGGCGATATCAATATCCGTTCAGGCTCGACTTTGGAGCTGATTGAAGATGTTGAACTCACGCACCCTGTGAACCCGGGTGACACTGTAATTGTAGAACAGAGCTTTTTCTAATATGGCAGCAGGAATGGTCGCGCGCGGCAAGAAAGTTGAAAACAGTATCGATTTTACGCCGTTTCTTAAAGCGTTGAAAAAGAATGGATTAAAAATAGTGCTTTTTACTGCGCTGGTTACCGGAGCCTGCGTGCCTTTGATCATGTCGATGGGGTCAAAGTACATCTCGACCGCGGCGGTGTTGCTTAAAGCACAAGCTGACAACGCCACGCCGATTGAGCAGGTCGATGGCTACGATTCAACTCGTGCTCAGTATTACGAAACGCAACTGAACCTGATGCAGTCTCGCGTGGTGCTTGAGCGTGTGGTAAAGCAGCTTAAGCTGGACGAAAACAGTCAATACAATCGCGACAAGATAATCTCAGAGTCGCCCTTGACCTGGCAGTTGCCAGAGCAACAGCGTATGGACAACGCGATCAAAACATTGCGTAAAGGGCTCACATTCACGCCGGTGCGTTTGACGCAATTGGTTTATGTCTCTTACGAATCGTCAGACGCCGCAGAAGCAGCGCGCATTGCCAACGCTGTTGCGCAGGGTTTCATTGACTACAGCGTTGAGCAAAAAATGGCAAAAACGCAAACTGCTCAACAGTGGAATGAAAGCCAAATGGCGGAGCTGCGTGAACAAGTCGCAGCCAAAAAGAAAGAGATGGAGCACTTCCTCGACAAAGAGGGCTTGTTAACTTTTCGTGGCATTGATGGCTTTGAAACGGAAGAGTTGGGCATCACCACCAACAAACTGGCTGATGCGAAAGAGCGTCGTTTGGCGGCTCAAGCTCAGTATGAAATTGTGCTCAACAATATCGATGCGCCGTTGGAAGACATTGCCGCGATTCCTGAGATCTCAAGTCACCCACAGTTGCAAGATCTGCGAATTGCCCTGATTCAAGCCAAGCGTAAGCTCTTCGACTTGCAAAACAAATACGGTCCAAAGCATAACAAGGTGCTGGAAGCCAAGGCGCAAATTCAAGCGATCGAAGGCCAAACTAAGAACCTGCTTAATGAGCTAAAAGACGGCTTGTACAAGCAGTATCAAGCGGCACTCACCAAAGAGAATCGCTACAAAGCTCTGCTCAACGAGCAGAAAAAGCAGTTCCGCACCTTGGTGGCCAAACGTGACCAATACGAGAGCATGAAGCTAGATTTGCAAAAGACGGAAGATCTTTATAAGAGCCTGTTTTTACGCAGCAAAGAGCAATCGCTTACTGCGCAGTATCGCGAACCCGATGCACTGATTTATGACCCTGCGGTTGCGGCGGAGCGTCCACAAAAGCCAAACAAAAAACTGTTGTTGGTGATGGTGTTTGTACTCTCACTGATGATCGCCTTGTTGTTTGTGATTGTGCGTACCGCCATGAACCAAACGGTCAGCACATTGGCTCAGTTGCCTAGCAAACTTGGCCTTGCACCATTAGCGGATTTACCTGAGTTTGCTGAGGGCGTTGAACGCGCGGCTTTGGTTAAACTGATTGCCAGCAATCAGCAAGCGATGGAAACCATTCACGGCATTAACAGCGCGGTGTTGCTGAAAGCACCGACGGCTCGAACCTTGGGCGTGGTTGCCAGTTGTGAGGGCGAAGGGGCAAGCTTGGTAGCTCAGTTGATGGCACAAAGCCTTGCGGCAAACCATCGAACCTTGCTGGTGGATCTCGATTATCGCACTCCAGCGGGGCTATCGTTGTCGTTTGAGTCTCAATCAGAACAGGAATCCGTTGTGGCAACAGGTTTTGCGCAATGGTTGGGCGCCGAGCAACAAGCAACAACGCTGACCTTGTCTGATTATGTACAGCCAATGGAGCAGGGCGGCGATTGGTTACCACGAGGAGTGCTAACGCAATCGCCGTTGCTATTGCTGGGTCAAGAAGGAGCCAAGCACGCTTTTGAGCAGCTCGCACTCCATTACGACCGTGTGGTGGTGAACTTACCCAGCCTGCATGAGAACAAAGATGCACAGTTGATCGCTAAATGGCTAGACCAAGTGTTGGTAGTGATTCAAGCCGATACGCGTCAGGCGACGGCAATTCGTCATGATCTTGCCAAGCTTGAGCAAGAGGGAGTTTGCTTGTTAGGTGGGGTGCTTAATCGCGTGAATGCCGATGAACTGATCAGCGAAGAGTCACTTGCTTTTGTTACGCATGGGGCATTGTCGGCACTCGATAACCTAGGTCGATAGCATGAGTTTATTGAAAAGCATCACCACGGTCGCAGGCTCATCCATTATTTCGCAAGTCATTGGTGCGTTTTCCATTTGGTTGATTTCGCACCGCTACGGCATGGCGGAAGTAGGGCTATACGCACTGACCTATAGTATTGTGCTGATTGGCGCGCAGATTGCGACCTTTGCTTCGCAATTGCTGCTGCCAAAGCAGTCATCCGAGCAATTAGGGCAAAATGTGGTGTTTTGCTTTGTGCAGACCAGCGTGTTGGCATTGCCCTATGCGGTGGTTGTGGTCGCGCTTTTCGAGCAATCTTTGCTTTGGGTCTATGGTTTAACCTTGGCCCATGCGTGGATTTTGATTTCTGAAAACCTGCTGATGCGAGATGAGAAGATCACGCTGCTCGCGACACAAAGACTGATGGTTTCGGTATTAGTCGCCTTGTGTGTTTACTTTTCTCGTGAGCCAGCAGAGATCTACTGGGCGTGGACAGCGGCGTTATTGGTGCTGATCGCGCTGTGGCTTCTCTATTCCATTCCATTTAAACGCATCCAACTTCGCCATTTCTCTTGGGTGTCTAATTGGCGCTTTTTACGTGAGCATCGTCAGCATATTGCTGGCATTGGCAGCGCGGAAGTCATGGCGATGGTCAACGGTAATCTGCCCATCGTATTGATTACTTATTGGTTTTCGCCGTTGATCGCGGGCTACTTTGCGGTCGTGAGCCGCTTCTGTTTGTCTCCGGTGGTGATTGTTGGCAACGCTGTGCGCAACTCGATTTTTTCAAAGTGGTCGGTGGATTTTCGCCACCAACGCTTTAATTACCCAGAGTTCCTCAAGGTAAGACAGTTGTTGCTTATGATGGGGATGGCGGCAACCGCTGGGGTTTACCTGTTTTATCCGTTGGTGATGCAGTTTGCCACCGCGCAGCAATGGGTCAGCCAAGAGTGGTTGGACTCCGTTCCTACCTCACAATACATGTTGCCGTATCTGTTCACTGCTCTGGCGATTTGTCCGCTGACCGTGGTGGAGCTGGTGTTTGGCTCTCCGAGGTATTTTTTCCGAATTCAGTGTGAGCAGTTTGCCGTGGTGATGGTGGCGTTCGTCATCATGCCGTATTGGTCGGCCAGCTATGAAGCGTCGATTATCGCGTTTGCCGCTTTATCAGCCTTGCGTTACGGCTTTATTTATCTCACGGTGAACAAACGAGCGCGCAGTATGAGCGATAGCGAGGTGCTGCGTGACACTCAATAATGGCTTTTACTTACAAGGACTCGCTTGGATAACCCTAGTGGTGTGCGGTTTGGTACAGTATTTCACGGGCATCGGTTCGGTGCTGTGGCTACCATTTATTTTGGCCTGTGTGATGGTCATTTTATTGATGATGCAAACACGTTTCAGCCAGTTTTCGCTTGATACACAAGAGCAGCTTATCTTGTTTGGCCTTGTGGCCCTGTTTATCTTGGCCCTGTTATCGACCGTGTTACAAAACGGCGTGACCGTCACCATTGTGGGCTTTAAAAACGAGTTGGCGATGGCGCTGATAACACTGTGCTTATTGCTTGGCTTTTGCCGCGAATCCCAAATCTATCGTGTGACTCAAACGCTGTACTGGATTTTCTACCTGCAATTTCCGGTGATTGCTTATCAAGTTTTGGTCATGGTGCCAAAACGCGTTGCCGCGATGGGGGAATACGAAAAGTGGGACTCTGTGGTGGGCACGTTTGGCGGTGATCCACTAGGAGGCGGAAACACCGCCGCTCTGGGGCTGTTTTGTCTACTCATCATGTTGCTCAAGTTGTCTGAGTACAAACATGGTGTCGCGACAAAGCGCAGCACGCTGTTACACATCATTGCCGCGTTTGCGGTTTGCGTGTTGGGTGAAATTAAGTTTGTCATTCTTATTTCGCCTCTGCTTTTGGCTTTTACGTGGTTTGTTCCCAGCTATTTGAAAGGCATGCGCCGATACGGACTAAAAATGGTGTTGATCATCCTCTGCGGGATGTTGGCTCTGATCACCATCGCGGTATTGGTGTTGGCAGCCTCTTATGCGTCGGCATTTGGTGGTGACCCAAGCAAAGGAGCGTTGATGGTGTTCATCGACTCTCTCTCCTACGCGTTTGATCCTCATTACATCATGCCTTCTGGTGAGTTGGGGCGAATGACCACCTTGTTCTTTTGGCAAGAAAACAGCGATTTGTATGGCTGGCCAAGCCAATGGTTTGGCTATGGCCTTAATGCCACCAACCACGGCAGCTCAGTTGCGCCGGGCTTTTTGAATCAGATGTTCAATGTTCTGCTGGATTCCACCTCGCTAAGCATGATGCTTTGGGAGCTCGGGCTAGCTGGTTTACTGCTGTTTTTTGCGGTCGTGGGCACCATCGTGTGGGTTGCCTTGCCAACACCGCAACTCGATATCGAGTCAATCAACGATGAAGACCGACGATTACTGGCATCACAACCGGCGTTTATCGCCTTCATTATCGCCGTGCTGCTCAGCCTGCCGTATAGCCAAATCTTAATGTTAGTTCCTATGTTGCAGTTTCTATTTTACTTCGCGTTAGGTGCGGTGGTGGTGATTCGCCAATCGGTAAGGCAGCAAGTAACCCATTGTGATTTTGCGATGCGTGATGAAGCGTAATACGCAGCTAGATAACACAGAATGATCAATAAAAAGAGTGAGATATGACCATTAAGCCATTAATCAGTGTCATCATTAAAACCTACAATGAACAGCAAGGCATCGCGAATACGATCGACAGTATTCGCCAAAACCTTGCTGCTTTTCCTCACGAGATTCTGGTGGCGGACAGCCTTTCTACCGATGAAACACCATCTATCGCGCTAGCCAAGGGTGCAACCGTTGTCAGCCTAGTGAATGAAAGTGAGCGTTGTTGTGGAGTGGGCCATCAATTGGGTTATCTCCATGCCAAAGGTGAATTTCTACTCTTGATGGATGGCGATATGGAACTGGCTCCCGGCTTTATTGAAGCGGGTGTCGACTTTTTGCGCTCTCATCCTACTTATGCCGGTGTGGCTGGTATGGTCGAGATGGATGATGCCATTAGCTACGAATTCAAATCACGCAAGCAGCGCCTACACAAAATTTACCCTCTGGGGGATTGCACGCATCTCGGCGGAGGTGGCCTTTACCGCAAAAGTGCCATTGATGGCATTGGATATCTCACGAACCGCAACTTACACGCGTATGAAGAAGCCGAGTTGGGCATGCGTTTGAAGCACGCAGGCTATAAGTTGCATCGCTTAGCGCAGCCTTATTTTCACCACACTTCTTATGATCTCTCCACTTGGCAATTGCTCAAATATCGCTGGCGCAGCCAGTATTTATTTGCGCCGGGCGAGCTGTTGAGAAGCGCTTGGGGGAAACCGCATTTCCGCGATGCTCTGCATACGGTTAAAAACGAAGCGATATTCACTCTCTATCTCGGCGTACTGCTGGCATCACTATGCACGTTGCAGCCTGTGGTGATTGCGCTGGCACTCATGCCTCTTGGCGCTTTTTTTCTGCTTAAAGCGCTCAAAAATCGTTCTGTGCGCGATGCAGCGCAAAGCGTGATAAACCTAACTGTCTTTTCGGCAGGGTTGGTTCGAGGGCTGTTTTCCGCTCATAACGATCCACATCAAGCACCACAAAATACCTTAACGAAAGGAGAGCAAGCATGAAAATATTGTTGGTTAACAAGTTCTTCTTTTTGAAAGGTGGTGCTGAGACGGTGTTTTTTCAAGAGCGTGAGCTGCTTCAGTCGGCGGGTTTCGAGATCATCGATTTCGCGATGAAGCATGAGAAAAACCTCACTTCCTCATACAGCGACTTTTTTGTCGACAACGTCGACTACCACCAAGGGCATGGGATCAGCAGTAGCTTGAAGACCGCTTGGGCGTTTATTCACAACAGTGATGCGTGTGCCAAGCTAAAAGCACTGATTGAGCAAGAACAGCCACAAGTCGTACATTTTCATAATATTTACCATCAGTTGACACCCTCACTGATTAAAGTGGCAAAATCTGCGGGTTGCAAAACGGTACTTACGGCACACGATACGAAAATTGCTTGCCCGAGTTACACCATGTATCGCCAAGGTAAAACTTGCGAAGCCTGCCTAGATGGCAGTGTTTGGAACGCGACACGTTACCGTTGCCAACAAGGATCTCTATTTAAAAGTGTGTTGCTTTCACTCGAAGCAACCTATCAATCTTTAGCGGGAAATTATCGCGCGCTTGACGTGATTATTTCTCCGAGCGAATTTCTTGCGAGCATCTTGCGCCGCAAGTTACCAGAAAACCACATTGAAGTGATTGTCAATGGCATCGACGAAAACGTCGATTGCAGCGACGTCAGTGATGACGGTTATTTTCTCTATCTAGGACGATTAAGTCAGGAAAAAGGCGTAGCGACGCTGGCGGCTGCTTATCAGCAGTCACAACGCTTGTTGCCGCTCAAAGTAGTGGGGGATGGCCCACTGCATGACACGTTAAAACAGCAATACAGCATGATCGAATTTCTGGGCTTTCAATCTGGCGATGCATTACATCAACTGATTAAAAAAGCCAGTGCGATCGTGGTGCCGTCAGAGTGCTATGAGAACTGTTCAATGTCCGTTCTTGAAGCGATGGCGTATGGAAAACCCGTGATTGGAGCCAATATTGGAGGGATACCAGAGCAGGTAAGAGAGGGAACGGAAGGGCATCTATTTGTTGCAGGGAACTCTACTTCTTTGGCTGAGGTAATGGACACTTTTGCCCAACATCCAGAGAAGGCGGCTCAATTAGGCCACAATGCGCGTCAACGATTAGAACAGCGTTACTCGTTGACCCGTCATCAACAAAGCTTAATGAGTCTTTACCGAAATCTAATCAATAAGTGAGAAGCATGACATTAAAAATTACCGTATTGGGCACGCGTGGTATTCCCAATGTTTTAGGTGGTGTCGAAACACATTGTCAGCATTTATATCCTCAAGTTGTCGAACAATCCGATTCTCAAGTCTGCGTACTGGCACGCTCTCCTTATGTCGATTATCGACATTCCCAGTATCAAGGGGTGGAGACGAAATCGGTGTGGGCGCCAAAGAAAAAATCGTTGGAAGCCGTCATCCACTCGACCTTAGCGGCACTTTCGACCTGGGTGGATCGCTCGCAAGTGGTGCATGTTCACGCCATTGGTCCGGGTTTAGTAGTGCCACTGCTGCGTTTACTGGGTAAGAAAGTCGTTTTTACGCACCATGGACCTGACTATGATCGCCAAAAATGGGGTGGTTTTGCTAAGAAAATTCTGATGCTTGGCGAAAAGCTCGCGGTGCGTTGGTCAAACGAAGTGATCGTGATCTCGGATGTGATTAACGATTTAATCCAACAGAAATACCATCGTTACGATGCCCACCTGATTTACAACGGTGTGGAAGCGTCAGGCCAACTTGATGAGCAGCAAGTACAAGACGTGATGACCAAGCATGGCTTGCTGGTGAAAGAGTATTTTGTGGCGGTAGGGCGCTTTGTTGAAGAAAAAGGGTTCCATGATCTGATTGATGCCTATGCACAGTCTGGTTCCACTCTGCCTTTAGTATTGGTGGGCGATACCGATCATGAAACGAAGTATAGCGCCGAACTAAAAGAAAAAGCACGCAACACACCAAACGTCTATATGACCGGTTTTTTAAATGGTGATGAGCTGAAAGCCGTCTTTTCTCAGGCGCGCGCATTTGTAATGCCGTCTTATCATGAAGGGTTGCCGATTGCCTTGCTTGAAGCCATGTCTTATTCGTTGCCAGCCGTTGTGAGTGATATTCCTGCTAATGCAGAAGTTGCGTTGCCGGAAGAAAACTATTTTCCAGTGGGTGATGTGGTGGCGCTGAGCAAAAAATTAAAACAAGCAGAGCAAGCTGAAACCGTGGATTACCATGATTATTTGGCCAAGTACGACTGGCATAAAATCGCGGATCAAACCATTGCGGTTTATCAGAAGGCGTTGGAGAAATAAACGTGGATGTGAAAAAAGCCAACAAGGCAGTGGCACAATTTTACCATGCGCTGGACAAGCAAACGGCAGAGAGCTTAACTGAGCAACAGAAGCGCGACATTGAACAAGCGGTGCAATCCATCGGCCTAGTGGCTCGGCATTCACTCGATGTTCGTAAGAGCTTGCCCTGGTTTGGCAAGCGCTACTATTTGGTTCTCCTTTGCGGTCGTGACCGCCGTGGACAAGTTCGAGCGGAAGAGTCGGCATTGGCTAACTTTTTTACGGTGACGTTTGTTGTCATCACATTGTTGACCTTGTTTGGCTTATCTGCCTTGGCTTTATACCTGCTTAAGTCAGCGTTAGGGATTGATATCTTCAAAGACTACTCGCTAGGAATATGGGACTGGTTTAAAGGTCTGATTCACTAGTGTTGTCAGCGAGTTCATACTCAATACGAAAAGGTACGGAATGAAACTTCGATTTTACCAGCAACTCTTATTGGCTTCGCTTATTAGCATGCCCGTTACCGCTTGCTATGCCAAAAAAGGCCAAGCGGAAAACGGTGCAAACAAACCGGAGAATTCCGTTGTTGAGGGCGCGGATCCCGTTGAAGAGGGGATCGTCACGGTCTATCCAAGGGAATTATCAGGGCCAATCAGCAATCCCGGAATGGGGGTCGAAACGTTTCATAACAATTGGGGCGCGACTCTAAGCACGGCACAATATCCAGAAGCGGGTATTGATTACTATCGTTTTTATTGGAATGAGTTAGAGCCTGTTGAAGGGCAATATGCTTTTGATAAGCTCGATCGAATTTTGGCGGAAAATCGTCAGGAATCACCAGCGAAGATGATTGCGATACGTTTTATGACCGCCGATGAGCCTTATACTGGCAGCAAAATCCCAAGCTGGTTGATCAATAAAGGGATCGCGGGCGACTGGAGTGAAGATGGTTCCACTTTCGTTCCGAGCCTTGAAGACAGCGTGTACATGAGTTACATGGCGAAGCTGTTGAACGCGTTTGGCAAACGTTACGATGGCAATCCTAACCTCAGCCACGTTGATATTGGTATGGTTGGCTCTTGGGGTGAGTGGCACAACAGTAATTTTTCCAACCTAGCACCACTGCATCAGCGTTACAGTGATGCAACACTCAATCACATTGTGGATTTGCACTTTCAAGCGTTTCCCAAAACCCCCAAAGTCATGCTTATCAGCGGTGAGAACAGCCTAAATTATGCGGTGAGTAAAGGGGCTGGGTGGCGCGCCGATTGTTGGGGAGATTGGCATCATTTCTCGACGACATGGAGTCATATGAAAGATGACTATCCATACCGTCTGCAGCAAGCCGAACAAAAAGACAGCCAGTTTAAAGAGGCGTGGCAACACGGGCCTATAAGCTTAGAAACCTGCGGAACCATGCAGGAATGGCGAAGCGTGCAGGACTACACGTTAGAGGAAATCCAAGCAAGCTTAGATTGGGCCATTGCACAGCATGCTTCTTCGCTTAATCTTAAATCGAAACCGATCCCAGAGGAGTATCGCCCGCTGCTGGACAACGCGTTGAGCAAGTTAGGTTACCGATTGAGAATCAAAAGTTTGTCTCACCAGCAGCAGCTCAGTGCGGGCAGCACTTGGGTTATTGAAACCTTGTTCAGTAATGATGGCGTCGCACCGCCCTATATTCACCGTAACTTAGCGTATCGTCTACGTAACAGTGAAGGAGAAACCGTGTTTTCAGCGATATCTAAGTATGACGTGAATGAATGGTTACCCGGAGAGCACGCGACAAGAACCAGCTTAACGTTGCCAGACGCTCTTACGCGTGGAGATTATGCTGTTGAAGTGGCATTGATTGATAGCCATGGTGAGCTACCGTTGAACTTGGCTAATGATGGTAAACAAGCCTCTGGTTGGTATCGACTTTCTCAGTTGAGCATTCAATAACGCCTTTCAGAAAAAAAACACCTCAAACGGCACCGAGCCTTTTGGGGTGTTTTTTTGATTCGCTTTGCGTTTAACAGTGTGCAGTTTGCAGTTGATAGATGACATCACCTCCCGCACTGGCGGGGTAAAACACTTCAACATAGCACAGATGGGTAGGACCGACAGGCTTGTTTGCAAACCCAATTAAAAAATAGGGTTCGGCCGGGTTATCCACACCATACCATTTATTGATGGTGAGTTTAGGGTCGAGCCCTGCAAGATCTTGTGCCGGAATAACGTATTTGATCAGGCCAAAATAGCCAATGAGATCGGGATGACCATCCCCGTCCAGATCGATATTCGGAGCCAACTGCGCATTGACGGACTCTTGGTTTTGCAAAATGGCTTTGGTGTACACTTGGCTGTTTGCCGTTTCTAGTGCCGTTCTCGCGCCTTGGAGCACCGCAATACGAGCATCCGTCTGAATATCCAGAAATCGCGCTGCTGCGGTAACGGCAATAATACCAATGATAACCAGCGTGACCACCAGTTCGATGAGAGTAAAGCCTTTCGCTTTGGCCATAAGTCGTCCTAAAAAAGTATCGAAATATGAGTGTAAGACCAGATTAATCAACATCACGTTTCATATCTGAGAAAAACCACACTTGAATCAACAACATTTTTAGAACGTGAATCAAAGCTTTTCTTTTGCGGTTTTAATTGATGCTTAAGTGATTAAAAAGTGAATTTGGGCACAAAAATAACCATTTAGTATTATGTGAAATTCAGACTATGCTTATATGAGTCCTGTTTCATTTGGTTGGCGAGTATGTTAGTTCGGTTCCGAGCAAGTTTGTTTGTCACACTACTGTTAGTCATGGTAGGGGCTGTTGTTTGGTTGAGCAGTCAAAAGCCTCTTTATGACTCTGATTCGGTGATCACCATCGCGGTGTCTCAAACGCCACTTTCCGCCCCGTTTATTATTGCCAAAGAGCTTGGTTATCTCGACTCTGAAACCCTACGCGTGGATATATTGCCTTGTTATGGTGGGGTGAAATGTGCTCAGCTGATGTTTAATGGTGAGGTTCAATATGCGACAGCGTCGGAATCGGTAGTCATGTTTTCCAGCTTTGAGCGAAATGATTTTGCTGTGTTGGCGAGCTTTGTGGAGTCAGACAATGATTTAAAGTTACTCACTCTCAAAGAAAATGATATCGAACAAATTAGTCAACTCGATGGTAAGAAGGTCGGCGTTATAAAAGCCAGTTCCAGTGAGTATTATCTTGATGCGTTGATCAAATCGAGCGTTACGCCAGATATTTTCATAGAAAAGCATTACCTTCCCCCCAACGAAATGAGTATTGCGTTACTGGATCATCAAGTGGACGCGATCTCTATTTGGGAGCCCTACGGCTACCAGCTACAAAATGAAAAGTCTCATCAGATTCACGATTTGAGTATTCGTGGTATCTACCATCTTTCTTTTAACCTTATGGCATTAAAGTCTACGTTGGAATCCGCATCTCAAGAGAACAAGCAAGTGCTGGTAGCCTTAGACCGAGCGCTAGAGTGGATGCATGAACATCCCATAGAGACGCAGAAGATCGTCGCACGTTATTTGGATATTCCGATTGGGCAGTTGTCTTGGACTTGGGATGACTACGCATTTCGCTTGGTGTTGAGTAATAGCTTGCTTTCAAACTTGCAGATCCAAGCTCGTTGGGCGCTAGAAAATGGATTGGTGGCGGGTGAGATGCCCGATTACCGAAAACTCATCGATCGAACACAGTTATGGCGTGCGATACAGCACTAAAAGGTGGCAAGGATGGGTTCATTAACGCAAAAACTGACGCTGCTCTTTTTCTCCACCTTGCTGGTGGTTGGGGTTGTCGCGCACTCTTTGCTTAACGTCTATGAAGAACAGAATAGCATCAGGCAAGAGATGGCGGTGATCAATCTTACTCAGTCAAACCTCGAACAATTGAGAAATCAGCTCTCTTTGTTTCTTCAGTACCAAGATGAGGAAAGCTACGATCAATTGTTTGTGGCACAACAGAAGTTATCAGAACACATTCAACAAACATCTGGCTTTCACCGCACCATGAGCAACTTGGAACGAATGTGCAAAACCTTTCAAGACTTGCTGATTCACGAGCGCTCACTCGGCAACGCCAATTATGCGGCAAAAGAGCTTTTGCACTCACGATATAACATGATTGTGCTGTCAATGGACGAAGAACTCTCATTTCTACAAAGAAATGTGTTGGAAAAACGACTTGGGCAGTTAACCAATGTCATCGTTAAAAGCGGCATCTCACTGGTGTGTTTTACTCTGCTGGTCAGTGTTGTGACTTTCCTGATCCTGAAACGTTTTAAAAAAGGTTGTTCAGTATTGCAATCGGGATTCAACCAACTAAGTCACGGTGATTTAGAAAGCCGCATCAGTAGCAAAGGGATAGATGAAGAGTTTGTGGTGGTTGCAGATCGCTTCAATTCGATGAAAACCTCACTCAGACAGATCACCGTGACCAGAGAACAACTCGAGTTGGAAGTGCTGCGCCAAACGACCGAGTTAAGAGCACAAAAAGAACAGTTGGTTTATCTTTCTGAGCGTGACCCCTTAACGGGTTTGAAGAACCGACGGGCATTTATGACCGCTTTAGAAGACGCAGCCATCAAAGCCAACCGAAGTGGGCTGAAAATGGCACTGTTGTTTATTGATCTCAATAAGTTTAAGGAAATTAACGACACTTACGGACATGATGCTGGCGATGAAATACTGTGTCGCGTAGCAGAGCGAATGGTTGATTGTTTTAGGCATTCGGACATCTTGGGCCGGCTAGGGGGAGATGAGTTTGTCGTCTGTCTCGATTTGTTGAAGAGCTATGACGGTGTGATAAGTAAAGCGGAGCAGTTTGCTGAACAAATGAGTGCGCCAATTCTCTTTCATGGCCACCACTTGCAAGTAACGCCGAGTATTGGTATCAGTTGTTATCCTGATCAGAGCAGTTCAATATTGGAGCTGGTGAAGCTGGCAGACGAAGACATGTACCAGGCCAAAAACGCTAATGGTGACTTTGTTGTTAGCCGTTTTCTGGCACAAGCGCCTGATATGGCGTTACTTAAGGAGTTTAAATAAACAGTGGAAGTTGAAAGTGAGCGCCTCAGGATCCGTTGGCCTGAGATAAGCGATGCCTGGCCTTTGTATCAAGGTTATTTTTCCGATGTTGCGGCGTCTAAGTTCTTGGGCAGAGCCGCACACCCGAATCCTGAAGTTACCTTACGAAGCATCGAACTTTGGCGATCATTTAGGTATGACGCGCAGGCCGATACACGAGTGCTGAGTGTGGTGTTGAAAGCCAGCCTGCAACCCATCGGTATCATGGTGCTTAAGCGGGAAGGAACGGCAATAGAGATCCATTTTGGCCTCAACCGTACATACAGCGGTCAGGGGTACGCGACAGAAATGTGTCGAGCCATGGCGAACGCATTACAATCAAGCGGATACCACAAGGTTTGGAGCTATGCTCATATTGAGCACACGGCGAGTCTGTGTGTGTTAGAAAAGGCCGGCTTTCAACCTGCAAGGAGACTAAGGTCGTGGATGGTGTTCCCCAACCTTAGTAACGACAAGCAAGATTGCCTTGAAATGATTTATCAGGTTGACGCACCCGCCCAATGATTTACTCTTCAATCGCACTTTGTACGCGGTTATCTCCCGTGCTATAAGCGATAACCTGGCTAATTTCCGTGAGGCTGCGACCACTTTGCTGTTGCCAATGAGTAAAGGCCTGCGTTGCGGCTTCTAACGAACGCTTGGTTTCTTTTCCGCCTTCAATGATTTTATAGCTGCGCAAGTACGCCTCTACATCCCCAGACAAAATAAAGGTATCGACGCCAAGCTGACGCAGGCTGTAAGGGCCGGTGTTACCACCGAGTCGACTGCCGTGCTTTTTCAAAAACGCCCATAGTCCGGTGATCTCTTCTTTCGGCCAGTTCGCCACCATTTGGCCAAATGAGCCGTGTTGCAACCCCACTTCGTGCATCATTTGCGCATTCGCTTGAATGGATTTGACCTTGGCATGATGGCGAATAATGCGCGTATCCGCCGCTTTCAGATCCCACTGTTCATCAGAAAGCATCAACAAAGGCGCTACTTTAAAACCAAAGAAGACTTCTTCGAAATTTGGCCACTTGTTCCGCACGACTTTCCAAGATATGCCACTTTGGAAAATCTTCATACTGAAGGCAGATAACCAACGATCATCCGGAATAGCGGCAATTTGCGCTTGGGTGAGCGGTTTGGACAAAAGGGCTTCAAGCTTTGCTTCGCCACCTTTGCGCTCGGCGGCTCGTTGATAGATGTCGTCAAATTTTTCTAGATTCACAATCTCAATCTCCCTTTCTATGCGCTTTTACCGAGGACTAACAAAGCCAAACGATATGTTGACTAACGAATGACATTTTAAAAGCAAGAGTCAGTAAAGTCTGCGACAAAACATGAGGTTATAAAACTATGAAAAAAACATGGATTGCGCTAGGTCTATGCGCATTTTTATCTGGCTGCCAATTAACTAGCGTTGAAGGGGAGTACAAAGACGTGGAAGTGAAACTGAAGAACAAGAGTTCCAGCCACGAGGAAAGCCAATCATTTTGTCCTCCGGGACAGGCAAAGAAAGGGCGATGCTAATTGGCTGGTGCATGATGAAAAACAATCAGCCAGCATGAGGCTGGCTGATTAGGAGGTTTACGAACGACGGTTTACTGAGTCACCAGACGCAACCCGCTCGGGAGAGCATCACCAAACACGCGTTTAGACTCGCTTTCAGAAAGCTCTTTGATCTCTTCGACCAAGCTTATCCACGCTTCCGGCACTCGGCTCTGTTTCAGTTTGGTGAGCACTTGTTGGCGGAAATCTTCAGAGATATCAAAGAGACGATCACCCGTTTTACGACAAATCATCACCGCAGCAAAGGCGATCATCGGTTCTTTCTGCCAGTTCTGATCCAACAGTTTCGGTAACCATTGTTCCGCTTGCTCACGTGGAATAACACGATGTTGGCTTGCGTAGAGCGGTGTACGAGAGGCCAAACGCCCAATCGCCCACCAGTGTGCTTGCTCAAATTGGTTTTGATTCAGAGCCTTGCTTAAAAACCAACTGGTTAACAAGACTTTATCTTCCACTTCAAGATGCTCTAGAGACGCGGCAAGTCTAACCATGGCTTCGTAGCCCATATCTTGCGCGGCTTTTGCCGTTTGTGGGTTTTTCATCGCGCCAGGGTGTAAATACTTGGCAATGTCGGCAAGCAGTGTTTCTTGTTGCTCTTGGTTCAAGCCTCCAGCTATACGACGCCAGAATACCCACCAATCGGTCCAACCTTGATGATTTTGGAACTGGATACCTTGTTGGTAGAGCCCCCAAACTTGTTCGATACGCCAAGAATCGGTTGCATCGCCAAAGCCCGGGCGAAGAGAAAAACCTGCTAAACGTAGCCAGTTTTTTTCGTGTTGTTCAGAGCGGCGGCGACGTTTTCGACCTTGTGCAAAGGCATCAAACAAATGGCGTAGGGTGGTGAAGTCCCATTCATCTCGCTTGCCAAGTTTGCGTTCAAGCTCTTTGGCTAACAGTTTGATCTCATTGCCTTCGCCACTTTTCTTGTTGCCACTATAGAGGCGGGTAATCAGTTCTTTACACTCATTCAATCGTGGGTGAAGTGTGGCGTTTTCTTGTTCTTCCGCTTTTTTGTTGCGGACTTCAAACTCCAGTGCCCAACGTTTGTCCTCTTCTTCGACACTGACGCACTCCATTTTCAGGGTGCCGACTTCGGTCAATTGACAGGCGAGTTGAACTTCCACACGTTCTTTCTGGTTTGCTTCTAATTCTGCGCCTTCCCCCTGCAATGTAACGATATACGGAGGAAGTGGGGTGAAGATATCAGGGTCGATATCCGCCATGACGCCGTTTTGAATCGCCACATGATGGGACAAGGCATCGTGCGTTGAAGTAAGCAGGTTAAAGCGTACGGGTTCGCCAAGGGTGAGCGAGAAACGTCGTCCAGTGAGACGAATTTCTTGTCCTTCTTCGGTGCCTTTTGCAAGCAAACAGAGCGCTTTGCCCATTTTGTTTTTTTCTTGCAGATGCAAAAAGTAAGACCGAGCAGAACCGCCACCGATTTTGAGTTGTGCCCCACGGCGGGCTTTGGCAAACGCGACAGCGCCTAATGCCACAGACCAATCTGGATGCGGGTTATCAAGGACGGTGACCGGTGCGCCGCGCCAGCGACCGAGCAACTCTGTCATCCGCGCAGTGACGAGGTCACTGTTAAACACGCCGCCGTTCAACAACAGACCTACCGGAATGGCGGGTTGATCACTTTCTGATTGTCCTAACGCAGCGTGAGAGACTTGTTGGTGCTGAGATAAAAACTCGGCCACGTGTTTACTCACCGCGGGGTCGGCGACATAAGGCAAACCAAATTCGACCACGGCGCTGCGGCGTTTATCCGGCGTTTGAGTAAAATCAGAAAGCGGGAAGAAGCCGTCGAGGGCGATTTGATGAACTTCTTGTTTATTCAACGAGATGCTCTTGGTGCCACCAAGCAGTTTGGAACCGCTGCCCAACATGGTGATCTTCACTTCTTCCGGCGCTGTACTTGAGAGGAGTTGCTCTTTGGCTTTGCGTGTTTGCTGAATCAGTTTGGTGAGGCTGGCCGCATTGAGTTTTTTGCTTTGATTAAAGCGCTGCTCCGCTAAATGCGCGAGGGCCAAATCTAGGTTATCACCACCGAGCATGAGGTGTTCACCAACCCCGATGCGATCCAAGGCGAGGGCGTCTTGGTTAAATTTTGCTTCAATCAAGCTTAAGTCAGTGGTACCGCCGCCGACATCACACACCAAAATCAGCGGGATTTCTTTTAATAACTCTGCGGCACTGTGCTGGTGGCGAGCATACCAGTCGTAACAAACCGCTTGAGGCTCTTCGAGCAGAAGCACTTGGCTTAAGCCTGCCAGTTGAGCGGCTTCGAGGGTCAGCTTACGTGCAGTTTCATCAAACGACGCCGGTACGGTGACCACCACCTCTTGATCTTCGAGCAGATTGCCCGGGTGGCGATGATTCCATGCTTGGCGAATGTGATTAAGGTAACTGGCACTGGCAATTACAGGGGAAACCTTCTCAACATCGCTAACCCCAGCCCACGGCAGTATGTCTGAATGGCGATCAACCGCTTGGTGAGACAGCCAGCTCTTAGCGCTTGAAACCTGACGCCCTTCCACCTTTGCGCCCAGTTCACGCGCCCATTCACCAATGATCACATTAGCAATGTCGCCAGCCACAGTTTGGCTTTCCCACGGCAAGGTGAGATCCGCCGGGGCGATTTGCCCGTTGGCAGGGTGGTAGCGGAAAGAGGGCAGTAGCGGTTTACGAACCACTTCACCGGGGCCAATAAGCTGGTCAATATCGAAAAGGGAGACGTTGGATTGTTGTAAGTTCTCGGTCAGTTCACAAAACGCAACCACCGTGTTGGTGGTGCCTAAGTCAATGCCGACAAGATAGCGAGGAGATGCCATGACAAACCCTTGATTGATTTAAAAACGGCACCCTTCGGATGCCGTTTGCTTTGTTCGATTATTCTGCCAGAGAGGCATCGTCACGCACGTCAAATTCCACGTGCCATTTTTGACCGTTATCCGCCGCAATCGCTTCTAAATACAGCGTGCCAAGTTCAGTCACGCGTGAGGCCAATGTCACCGGCACCACTTCGCCTTCACGGCGACCTTCGGAAACCGGTAACGTCACTTGAATTTCTGGTAACTCTTCAAGCTCATCTTGGCCCCAATGGTCCAAATGTGTTCCTGCAAGATCGTCGCGACGAACCGTTGAGCCAAAGAATTGGAAATTCACTGGCTGTCCGATGATCAAACCAAACTGCTGGCTTGGTACATCAACGCTGGTGCCTTCTTCCATGCCAAACGGTGCCACACACAGTGCTTCCATTGGAGGGGCCATACCCGGAATAGCAGGCATTGCGCTCTCGATACCGACGTAATAGCTTGAAGCAATACCACCGCGGATACGTACACCTTGACCACGACGCACTGCGCCATAGTAAGCCGCGCCGCTCGCCACCGCGAGATCCAAATCGACACCAGTGAGTCGTTTTGCCATCTCTGCATCAGCGTCAAGCAACCATTCGTTGATGGTCTCTTCTAAGCGTTCTGCTAAGAGAGCTGATTTCAGCACACCACCATTGAACAAAATCGCAGTCGGTTTGATGAAATCGACAGAAGCTTGTTGAGCGCCAGGCATACCCGGCATTCCACCAACAAACGGATTGTAATCTTGTGCAGGTGCCGCTTCACTGTTGGCATTCGCTTGCTTTGACAAGAAAGCCGCAATGTGGCGAGTGATGCCTGCATCTTGTGCATAAGGCAGGCCCATCTGGGTCAGTGCACCGCGGTTACGTTGAACTGGGTGTTCTGTGATGGCGACTTTAGGGAAAAAGCCATCGACGAGCATTTGCTGCACTTCTTGCTGCGTCAGCTCGGTTTTCAGCGTAGCGCCGAGCAATTTAGAACCTCGGCTTGGCACGACAATCGGTACCGATTGCAGCTCTGCATCATTGAGCAGCGCTTCTTTCGCGTCGCGGCAAGCGTGCGTCATGGCTTGTACTTGCCAAGGTTGCAGCTCTTTGCCTTCCTGAGCCAGCTTCATCTTCAAGCTGTAGGCGAGGGCAAGATCCATGTTGTCACCGCCCAGCAGAATGTGTTCACCGACAGCGATGCGTTTGAGGGTCAGATTGCCTTCTTCTTCGGTCACTTCCACCAGAGAAAGGTCAGTAGTACCACCGCCGATGTCCACCACCAGCACGATGTCACCCACAGTGACTTCATCGCGCCATTTGTCATTGCTGTTGTCGATCCAGTTGTAAAGCGCGGCTTGAGGCTCTTCCAGCAAGGTAAGATGGACAAAACCGACATTGCGCGCCGCTTCTGCCGTCAGATCGCGCGCTGCTGGATCAAACGATGCCGGCACTGTGATGGTCACGTCTTGCTCTGATAGCGGATGGTTTGGCTGTGCGTGATCCCACGCTTGCTTTAGATGCTCTAAATAAAGCTCGGTTGCGCGCAGTGGTGAGACTTTTTCAATCTCTTCTGGGCTGCCAGCTGGTAGAAACGCATCGCGGCGATTCACGCCACCATGGCAAAGCCAAGATTTCGCACTGGCCACCAAACGTAAAGGCGTTTTGCCACCCAGATTACGTGCGATTGCGCCGACAAGAGCAGTTGGCTCTGTCGTCCATGGCAACACGCGTGACGCAGGGTTCATTTCATGTTCATGCGGTTGGTAAAGAAACGAACCAAGTTGGTTACGAGACTCAACGGTGCCAGGCGCCGTCAATTGTGGAATGGCCATCACTTGTACGCGAGCTTGCTCATCCTGGGTATCCATGAATGACATAACACAGTGCGTGGTACCTAAGTCGATACCAACGCTGAATTTTGCCACTTGCTCGGTTGCGGGTGTCATCATCGTTTCCATTACAGCTCAACCTCAGCGGGTGCGATGATCGAAGCGTCGTAGTTTTCCGCTAGTTTCGGTAGCGTCATTGCAGAAGCTTTCCAACCTTTGTGGATTAAGGTGCCGTTAAATGGCGCATGACCAGTTACGTTTCCGACTAAACGAATCGCTTGAGGGTTAAAGCCTTCTTCGACCACAATGCGGCTCTCTTCGTCTTCGTTACGGATCGCTTCAAGCGTTACGTACTCTTTTAGGACTTTTTGGCCACCGCTATGAATAACACGCGCTGCTGCGCCCACTTCTTCATCAGAGAATGAGGTGAGATCTTCTTGTAGGAAGTCAATCAAGCGAGCTTCTTGTTGCATGATAGAAAGCAGTTGCATCGCAGAATCGGTGGATGCGGTGGCAAGCTTAGATTCCACTTCAACCACTTTTTCAATCACTTTCTCAACTTCAACAACTTTCTCTACTTCGACGATTTTTTCGACCGGTTTTTCGACTTCAACGATTTTTTCTACAGGCTTCTCAACCACTTTCTCGATCACTTTGGATTTACGAGAAACCGCCACGAGTAGTAATAAAACGCTCGATGCCGCTAGACCTGCGTGAAGCATATCGAACGTTTGAGGAATAAGGTTTAAATCAATGTTCATGCTAATTTTTCTCTATTCGATTGATTTAAAGGTGCATAGATTGGCTCGCGATAGACGACATAGACGGGCGAATTTGCGATTTGCACCTAGTTTAGACGTAAAAATGGTGACGAATATTAGCATATTCAAGTTGGTAGGCTGTAATAAAAGCGCTTTTAGGGCAGAATTCTGAGTTTGTTTGCTGAAAAAAACGACATAACAGTTTGTCATTCTGTTAAATGGCTTGATGTTTGTGTGGTTATCGTGTTTATTGGCATTGGATTCGGTTTGTTGGATTTAAATGGATTTGTAAGTGGGTCAACCAGTTTCTCTTTTGTCTTATCGATGGTTTAGAAGGCACTCGGCGTCGATTTTTGCCTTTGTCGCAACGTTATTTGCAACCTGTGTATTTTTGCTCATTGCAAGTCATATCCAGCAGCGCTATACCCATACCATGTTTAATAATTTGGCTGAACGACAAGCCGAAGCCCTCAAAGAGTTCGTTAAAAACGATTTGGATTATATCGGCTCTGGAGCCAACTTCTTCTATTCTGTCGCGCCTGAGGATTGGGACCGCTTTGAAGTGTTTGCCCGCCACACCGTTTCATCTTCACAAAGTTTGATTGGTTTGCAGTGGATGCAAAAGGTGGCGCCTGAGCAACTGGAACAGCACATTGCCAATGTGCGTGAAACTTTCCCCGATTTTTCGGTTTTTACCGTCCCTAAAGATCAACCCAAAACTTACGGCTACGTGTTTTCCGATGGCAGGGCCATTTACATTGCGAGCGATATTTACCCTCGAACGCCGAAAAACATTGAGTTGCTGGGTTTCTATTCTTCTCGCCAGCGTTTTGATTTGATTTTGGACGACATCTTTAGCACAGGCCGAGCCAACATTTCCGATAAAGTACGCCTATTGCAAGACGGCTACGACCAATCACTAGATAAGACTGGCTTGTTGGTTTATCACCCCGTTTTTGACCAGCGTAGAGAGTCACTGCTTGGTGTGGTGGTTGGTGTGATTCGCAGTACCGTTTATTTCGAAGAGCTGGTGATGAAAACAGCGACTGAGCTCAACATGGTGGTCAAAGTGACGGACTTAGGCTTTGATGCGGAGGACGATCCCATTTTGTATCAGAGCCCCAATTGGTCAAGCATTGAGGGCGAGATCGTCGTGAAAGCGGTCACCTTACCAAACCGTTCATGGCGCATCGAATTTAAGCTCGAGAAAGGGCTGTCGAAATGGGACCGACTGGTTTTAATCGGCATTGCGGTAATTGGCGTGGTGATCGCCACCTTGGTTGCGCATATTGTCAACTTGCAGACGCGTGAGAAACAACGCTTGAGTTATATGCTCAATGAAAAAACCAAAGAGCTGCAATTTATGGTGGATCACGATCCACTGACGCACACACTTAACCGCCGTGCGTTTCGTCATGATTTGACTCAGATGCTAGAAAAGCAGGCGGCGTTTAGTCTGATTGGCTTTGATATTGACCACTTTAAGCAAATCAATGACCGCTATGGCCATTTAGGTGGCGACCAAGTGTTGATTGATGTTGCCGATGTGATTGGCACTGTGTTGCAAGAGGGGGATCGTTTCTATCGTTTTGGTGGCGATGAATTTGGTATTCTCTCTTCTGTTACAGAGCGTTCTGAATTGGAGTGTTACTTAGAAGCCATCCGTGATCGTATAGAGAAAACGGCCTGTTATTACCAAGATACCGAGATTCATTGCACCCTGAGTATTGGGGCTGCCGTCCACTGCGACGAAGAGTTGGAGGATTTGGTGCAAAAAATGGATGTGCAGCTCTATCGAAGTAAAGATAAGGGACGAAACTGCGTGACAATTGCAGCCTAATTAGCCAAACGAAGCCGCGTAAGTCGAGTTTCTGTTTTGATTAAGGTACACTTCCGCGCTTTAACTGGTTGGGAAACGAAAGGCGATTTATGAACCATAACCGAATTGTTTGCTTTGATTTAGAAATGTGTTGCTGGAACGAAGATGGCGTTGGGCGCACGGGCGAAATCATTGAAATCGGTTTAGCAGAGATTGATTTGCTCAAAGGTGAAATCGTCAAGCGTGCTCAATACTATGTGAAGCCTGAGCATGATGAAGTGTCGCTATTTTGCGCTGAGTTGACAGGTATTACGCCACGTAAGATCGAAAAGCAGGGCAGGCCGTTGGCCGAAGTGATTAAATCGATGATCAAAAATTTCGGTGGCAGCAATAAAATCTACGCTTCTTGGGGGCGTGATGACCGAATCCTTATGCAAGAATGCCAAGAAAAAGGCATAGATGCGCCATTTAATGAGTTCATTAATATTGCGACGTTGTACCGAATTCAACATCGCTTGAAGGACAAGCGTATTGGCCATCGTGCCGCGCAAGAAGCCAAAGGCATTGAGTGGGAAGGGCGCCAGCATTCTGGTTACGTAGATGCTTATAACCTCGCTAAACTGGCATTAACCATGTTCTAACGGGGCTAAACTTACCTTTTTTACCGTCATGTTTGTTTCATCTCGCTGTCGCAATATCGCCATTTTTGCTCTCTACACTTGTCGTCAATAAAACAACAAAGTTGGCTTGGCAGGGTGATCACAATGACAGCGTGGATAGTGTTGTGGGCGATAGTGATAGTAGGTGGGAGTGGCTTGATTTATCGTTGGCATCAATCTCCGGTGTTATAACCAAATCACCAAACAAAAAACGCGCTACGGCGCGTTTTTTGTTGATGTCTAGTGGCCTATTACGTCGGCTATTGATCGAGGACCTGAAGCTTGGCACGAATGAATTCGCTGTGGTCGACATAAAGCAGTTCGGCGGTTTTACGAATCACGGCGTCTTCCAATGGATCAATCTCGCCATCTGCGTGGGCGACTTCCCACATGCCTTTAATCAAATCAAAGCGGACTTCTTGAGACAACTCTCTAAGCTGAGAGGTGAAATCATACAAAGAGGCTGATTCAGCGACACCACTTTGTGCTTGCGTAAGTAACGCTTCTACTTGGGTATCGTCGAGATTGAGTAGGCGTTTGAGTAACTGCCTTTTAACGGCTTGCTCACGGTCATCGATTTGGTAATCGGCACCGGCGACTTCACAAAGTAGGCTCGCAATGGCCAAATTTGGGTTGGTCGCTTTGTGCTTACTGAGGTCAGAACCCTCAATAAGCTCCTTAAATAATGAAGTTAATACATTAAACATAGTGTTCACCAGCAAACGAGGTTAACTACAACATGAAGTCATTTGCGTCATTTTACAAGGTGTGAGGAAGATTAATATCCATCACTGTCGTCGTTCTCTTCGAGAATTTCGATCACTTCAGAGCTTGAGAGCTCATGGCCCATCAGGAAGAGAGCCAACATGGCGTCGGCTTTGGTTTTTGTGTCACTGGCTTCATCGAGAATGTGTTCAAAGCGCTGTCTTATCATGGCAATTTCATGTTCGACAAAGCCACGACCTTCTTCATCGCCTTGGTTTTCTTCTGGAGCATTATCGAATTCAAGAAACAGCAAATTGTCGTCAAGGCGCGTATTTACCAGCCTTTCTGGCAGCCATTCTTCTCCCATCACAACATCAGGATCGTAACCATCTGGCAAGCTAAGGAGAAAAGTTTTCAGTTCTGAGGCTTTCACATTAAATTCAAATAAATGACAATATCTATTATTGTAACGGCTAATTGATAATGAACATAAGAGCTTTTCTTCTGTTTGATGAATTAATCAGCGTAATTAACTGGAATTTAAACAAAAATGAAAAATAAATGGCTGGCTTTAAGCCTACTTGTTGGCTTAGGTGGGACACAAAGCGCTTTGGCTGCACAAGAGGAAAACTGGGGCATCGCCGCAATGTACCGCACAGCGTCGATTCCTTTTGATACGCAAGGAGGCGATCAAACCGTTAGTACCTTTGTACCGATGATGTTTTTTGACAATGAATATGTGTTCATTCGCGGCATCGAAGGGGGCGCGTACTTGTGGCAGTCAGAAGAGCAACAATTGCAATTTAATGCGCTGACGCGTCTACGTTTTATCGATATTCCCAAGATTGCACAAAACTCTATCGAAGGTGACAAAGCGGACTTCGGTGGACAATTGAAATATCAAATTGACGACCAGTGGCGTTTTGAAGTGGAACTGATGTCTGACGACAGTTTCCGTTTTCACACCAACTACCGCTTGGCCGCCAAATATGACTTTGGCGACTGGGAGCTAGAGCCTTCAGTCACGCTGCGCTATAAAGACGCTGATTTCAACAGCACTTACTATGCGTTTTCTGATATCACCAAGCAGAACATTGGCGCGGGTGTGGACACCAATATCGCGTTGAAAGGCCGTTACCACGTTATCTCCAATCTTTATTTGCTCGGCCAAACCAGCATCACACGTTTAGATAACAATGCTTACAACAGTGATGCGGTGGAAGATCGTTATGAGGGTGAGTTTTACGTTGGCTTTGGTTTCTTTAACGATAAAACCAAAGAACGAAAGTCTAACCTGAAAAACAAGCCGTATCTGCGTGTGGCACACGGTTGGGGAACGCCGTCGAACATTGGTGAAATATTCAAATTTGAACGTGAAAAAGATCCTTACAATAACCAATTAACGTCACTGTTCTATGGCCATCCGTTAACGGATGAATTGTTTGGGCTACCTTTAGATCTTTACTTGCATTCGGGCATTGCGCACCACTGGAGCTCAGAGGTGCAAAGCTCAAGCACAGAGACCGTGGTGTCTATCAAAGCGTATTACACCTTTAACTGGCCGACACAATGGCGCTTTGGTGTTGCAGAAGGGATGTCTTATATCGACAACATCACCTATATCGAACAGAGTGAAATGGATCGCAAGGGTTATACCCCAAGCCATCTGCTCAATTACCTCGACTTTTCGTTTGATGTGAATGTGGGTGATTTGGTGGGTAAGAACGATTGGAAGAACGTTTGGTTTGGCTATTCCTTGCATCATCGTTCTGCGATCTTTGAAAAAGCCTCTCAATTTGGGCGCATCAAAGGCGGCAGCAACTACAATACGGTTTACTTGCAGTTTGATTTTTAATTGATCATTTAACCCGTGTTGCAAACAATAGAAAGCAGGGGCTCGAATGCCCCTGCTTTTTGATTAGCGATTGTCCTGTGGTATCGGCCTAACCAAACGCACGTAATACTGTGTCCAGTCCGATAGGCTTCCTAATGTATATAAAGTGTACATGTATGAAACATGTAAGCGATTGTCACTTGTTGTGCCTAGATTCGGCACGTTTTTGAACGAGACGCTGTAGCCTGCTTGAGTGGCAAAAAGTTGGTTCAGTAGGTAGTAGTTGTCGCTATAGTGATTGCTCAGTCTCTCCAGCCCCAACTCTTTATCTCCCCAGTGAAACGCATTTGAAAACTTGTTGCGACTTGTTGTGGCGGCAACCCACTCTGGCGCATTTGCTTTGAGCCAAGGAACCAGTTCTTTATAAACGTAATCTGAGGTTTCTTGTGACCATTCACCATTTAGAAGCTTATGGCTGTTTTCCAACCACTCAACGACCTTTTCGTCTACCTCCGGGTTGGACTGACGTTTTTTCTCCAGTGCAACCAGGTTGTCTTGGTGTCGTTGGTAGAGAATATCGAACTTCTCTTTGTACGGAGCAACCGCTTGATATAACTGCTCCAGTGCTTCGGTCGTTTGTGACAGCTTAAAGAACTCAGGATAAGTCCCATAGCGGCAGCTCTGATCGGTAATGGTAATCAGCTCTTGGGTATGAGGCAGTCGCCATGTGAGTGCAGCGTTACTCTCAGCTTGATTGAAGGTTTCAATGAGTTCGACAAGATTCCCTCGTTTTTCCAAAATAGCGTCACCTACGCACTGTTCACCTTGCTGACCCATTGGACACATCATCCATTGAAGGTTGGTTCTGTTGTCGTTGATCACCCAATAGTTTGTGCCGTGGTAATCGATCGTGGCTTTTTCAAAACGCCCCTCTTCAGGAAGGCATTGCGCATAGAGCGGAGTTGAGAGTACCGCTGCTAATGAGATGAGAAAAGTCGTTTTCATATGTGCTTCCTTATTCCTGATTCACTTTTAAACCATCGCTCACCAGCATCACCTGGTGAGGTACCTCTTTGCCTTCCAATTGCGTTCGCACGTCCCAACTGGTTGGGAAAAGTAGGTTTGCTAGGCTTTTAACATCAGGGTTTTCTTGCTTCATCCACAGCATGTTGCCGTCAATATTTGGGAAGAAATCGTCATCAAAATTCATTTGCGGTTTGCCTTTCAACGTCAGAATGTTGATGGTTTCTTGATAGGTTGGCAGCCTCCAATCGGTGATCCCGCAGAGTTTGGCTTCGTTAGCACGTTGAACAAGCTGGTTCACCGTACAGTGGCGTGCTTTGTCTTGGCGATAAACCTCACCGTTGATGGCGACACAAAAACCGTTGTATTTGTCGTCAGTCACCAGCAAGTTGTCACCATGCAGATATCGGTTATCGATGCTGTACCAGTGACGAATGCGATCACCTTCCACCATCTCGCTATTTGGCACGGCCCACGTTCGGCCAGTTTTGGTTTCAACGGCGCAGCTGTGAGGGGTTGCAACATACGGTAGGTCTTGTCGACTCAAACGTTCACCTTGCGCATCCACTTTTAGGAAAGAAAGCGATTGGTAACCATCGATGTTGGAGTTGCGTGCATAGCCACTCATTGGGTCACAGCTAAAATCCGAATCAAAGAGATGAGGATTGGTTAGGCCAGCATCGCTAACTCGAACATTGAATTGAGCGCTTGGCGTGCCATCGTGCGCGATCTGGAAGTAGTAGCGAGTAAACGGCGTTAAACCATCTAATGTCACTCTGTGCGTTACGCTCTTAGTCTGATTTGTCGCTTCACTAAGTTGACTAAACGGCTTGGTGTCCCAGTAGACGGTATAGCCACTGGTTCCTTGCGGCAGCCATTCTAATGTGAGCCAATCGTCCCCACGTCCACGAAGTGCAATGCCACGAATTTGGTCTTCAGCAAATTCGGTGCTGCAAATAGACTCCAATCCATTCACTGGCTCGGCGGGTAGCCAACTGTTGCCAGCGTTGATTGCCGTGTTTAAGTCGGCAGCGATCTGGTTGTCCGCAGCAAATTGGCTAAGGTGAGTGAAAGCTTGCGCACTCCACGTCAACAGCGTGTTGATGGTGGCCTCGTTATCTTCCATATGATGGGCGACATCGGCGATGTTTTTCAGCAGTTGGATGACTTGAAACGGCTCAGGCAGAATGTTGCTTTTACTGTACATACGGTACTGAGCGTTGTAGTCGAGATCGAGCAACTGAGCAGCGGTGCGGAAAAAGTCTGAGGCATTGTCGATGGCCGGTAGTGCCTGATTTTCTGCTGATGCCATTTGCATCGCCACAATGCTACTCATCAACTGCACCATTTCCGGCGTATGCTTGGCAAACAGTTCATCGATCGCGGTCTGTTTGACGGGTTTGGCATATTGGCCGCCACCGTGATGCATCAAGCCACTGCGTTCAGCCAAAAGGGCGTGTGCGTTGTTTTCAAATGAGACTTTTAAACGCGGAAACTCTTCGGCAGTGACGATACCATCTTGGTTCTTGTCGATATCAGCTCTCGCCAGTTCACAGAAGGCGCCCAAGTAGGAACGCATCTCGACACCGCTGTCTGGATCAAACGCAATCACGGTCAGCAAATCTTGCATATTGTCGGTCGGATGGGCGCTTGGCTTGGTCAGATCGGCGTTTTTATCGTAGTAAACATACACGCCATTCGCCGTGGGCTGACAAGTTTCAAAGCCTTGCGCGGTATCGCGAAGCGTTACGCGGAACTCAAATTGACGATTTGCCCCTTCAATAGCCGTCGACGATTTTTCTTCACCCACAGGGGTAATGGGTACCAGCAATGGGCGTTTGGGTTTGAGTGGGTTGTCGTAATGGCTGTTTGCTAAAGGATCGTTAGGATAAGAACCCATTTGTAGCGAAATCTGCGGGTTCTTCATTCCTGAAACCGTTTCGCCACGGAGTACCAAGGTGCGGGTTGGGTAAGAGTTATCTAATACTTCGCGCAGTACATTGCTTTGCTTGACCGCGTGCATCTCGATCCATTTGTCTTTAATGCGCTTCTGCCAACCGTCGGGTAGTGCCACTTGATGGGTTTGTGCCATCGCTTGGTAAGTGTCGCTCACTCTATCCAACCAAGGCGTCTCTTCCTCGGCTGTGGCAGCGGCCATGTTTTCATTCTTAAGCAGGGCATCAATTAAGGCAGCGGTCGAGAGATTGAGCGAGGTGAGTTCGATTTGTTCTTCACGATCAAAAGGATCGGCGATCGCGTGCAGCAACGCGGTGATGGCCATGATTCTCTCTCGCCCATGTTCGTTCATCAGTTCAAGTGCATTTTGTTCGCCACTTGGATCGAGTGCAACAAACAACGAGTTGGTTTGTGAGAAAGTCAGTGGCAGCCATTCATCATGGGTAATGAATTTATCGTTGTTTTTATCTGCGGCGAGTAGCGGCAACTTGGTACCAATGGCATTGCGATAAAGCAACACTTCGCGAGTTTCTGATGACGCTTGATCTTCCGTTTGTGCTTTTTCAGCAGTGCGCGCGTTGGCCTCTTGTTCACGTGGGGAGATCACGCTGACTGCCTCAATCGTCATCGGGAGCCCCTCGCCGAGAGTGGCTGGATCCACCTCTAAAAGATAGCGAGGTTGACGCTCTCCCGCGTGTATTTTGATCGCTGAACGCGCCACGACCTCTTCAGCCACCAGCAGTCTCACTTCCGTTTTGACGGTTTGATCGACCGTAACTTTCACTGGCTGAGACTCCGTGACAAAGCCGGTTAACGTTACTTTAGTTGGGGTTGAAGGGGTTGTTGGACTGGTCGCGGAACCGCCACCGTCGCCACCACCACACGCGGTCAATAGACCCGCAATGGTTGATGCAACCAAACTCTTGGCAAATAAGCGCATTTTCACTCCTTATTGAAAAATTTGCTCGATAGATGAGAAGGGAAATGACGCCGTGATTTGAATAAATACTCTACATTTCAGATCAATGATCTGATTAATAATAAAAATACGATCAAAAACACTGGCAAAATGTCATTTTGTAAAATATTCATCGCTTTATTTGTTGCGCATAATAATATAAATGTTATCATTTGCAAATGATATTGATTCTCATGTCTATTTACATATTGTTTCAAAAAGGAGTAATGATGCTGAAACAATTCATAAACGATGAAAGCGGCGCGACAGCGATTGAGTATGGAATCCTAGCGGCAGGCTTAGCGGCGGGCGTATTGGCCATTTTCGGTTCTGATGGGGTGTTTATTTCTGCACTCAAAGAGAAGTTTCTCGGCATTGTAAACAGCCTTAATCCGGCTGGTGAATAAACCGTGAAGCCAGACATTGTCGTCCTCGTCGCTTTGCTGCTACTGCTTGCGATGGTGGTGTTAAGTGACGTGCTAAAGCGAAAGATTTACAACGCTAATCTCACCGTATTGGTCTGCGTATCAACGTATTATCGCCATCAACTACCCGATGCAATGTGGTTGGATGCGACATTGTATGCACTGCTGGCGTTGTTGATTGGCATGCTGCTCTGGCAACGCAGGTTGCTTGGGGCAGGGGATGTGAAGCTAGCCGTGATATGTGTCTGGATGGTTTTCCCAAACTGGGGTGAGCTGATTTTACTGAGTGCGCTTGGCGCTGGGGTATTGGCGATATGGCAGTTAGCGCGTCAGCGTTTGGCCATGTCAAACAACCATCAAGGGACGATTCCGCTTGGTGTCTCCATTTCCGCGTCGACCGTTTACCTTCTTTTCTAATTTGGATTTTTCATCATGAGTCGTTGGTACATGGCTGTTTTTGCAGCTTTGTCTATTGCGTTATTTCTCGCAGGGTTTGTTTGGTTAGATACCTCACAGGCTCAACCACCATCACAACCCCTCTCAACGGTGGAGCACAAAGCAAAAGTGCTGACCACCAACCGTGCATTGGCGAAGGGCTCGTTTATTGAGCGTGAGAGCTTGGTATGGAAAGAGGTGTCGTTGGCTGAACGCGAGAGCTTAGGAGAGGTTTTTCTCCAACCTGTATTTGAACTGGATCAGATCGCCGGCAGTGTGGCGGTGCAGTTTATTCCGGCGGACAGCGTACTGTCACCAGAGATGTTGTTAAGGCCAGAGCAGTCGGATTTTCTCTCGGCTTTAGTTAAACCGGGCATGAGAGCGATTTCGATAGAGTTGGATCCGATGGCTGCGGGGCTTGGCTTACTTCGTCCGGGAAATAAAGTCGATGTCTTGCTAACAAGCCAGTCGGAAATTGACCAAGACGCCAATGGCACGCCGATATACAACAACATGGCCGTCGAAACGGTATTACAAAACATTCATTTGCTTGCGATTGGCAATCAATACTCTCCCCATCAAAAGCCGGAGAAAAGTGCTAAAAGTTACGATCCCACTTCAGTCACGTTCGAAGTGTCTCTGCAAGATGCGGAAAAGCTCGTGCTGGCGAGCAAGTTAGGTGAATTGTCGCTCGTTTTGCGAGGTAACAACGATCAAACGGAAGTCGCGAACAAACCACTGAAGTGGGCAAAAGATATCTCTGGGGCGTATGACCTCGAACAGCAACCAACCCAATCGGTCACAGTGATCCGCGGCAACGTGAAGGAAGGACAATAATAATGAAAGTGGCAAAACAGTGGTGGTCTGTTGTGGTGTGTTGCTTGCTGGTGCCTTTGGCGCACGCAGCCAAACAGATCGATTTGGAGGTGGGGCAAAGCCGCCTGATTCCGTTGTCGCAAGAGATGCGCAGTGTTTACATCGTTGATTCGACGGTCGCGGATGTCAAAACCCCTTCTGCGCGTAGCGCATTGGTGTTTGGTGCCAAAGTGGGAAAAACCGATTTGGTGATCGTTGGTAAAGAGGGTGAAGCGATCGCTCATTACCGACTGAATGTGAAAAACAGTGGTTTGAGCCAACTCGAACGCCATTTAGAAACCCTCTATCCGTCACATCGTATTACATTGCAATCGGTGGGCGATTCGATTGCCGTCGCAGGGACGGTGGCCAGCCCAGAAATGGCGGCGGATATTTTGAGTTTGGTGAACAATTTCGCCGTAGGGCAGGTTGCCGACAAAGAGCGTTTAAAAGAGATCAATGCCGATGCCAGCCGTAAGTCGGCAAACCCACCGGAAGGCCCAGGTGGTCAGTCGGTGCTTCCTTTGGTGATCAACCAGTTGAAAATCAACGCTGCGCCGCAGGTCAACATTTCTATTCGTATGGTGGAAATGGCAAAAAGCACCAGCGAAGAGTTGGGGATCCGCTGGCAATCAGTCAATCCGAATTGGATGCTGGGCGTTTCTCCCGGAAACCAATTTGCCACGGGAATTGATCTCACCGACCCCGATAACCTCATCAAAGAATCAGCGTTTATGGGCATTATCGACGCCTTGGCCTCCAAGAGCTTAGTCAATGTGCTGGCAGAACCGAATCTTACGGCAAAATCCGGCGAAAAAGCGGAGTTCTTGGTGGGGGGAGAATTTCCTTTCCCGAGCATTGATGGCGAATCTGTCGGCGTTGAATTTAAGAGTTTCGGTGTCGGTCTTTCGGTTACGCCAACGGTGTTATCTGAAAACCGCATTTCACTCACGGTCACTCCGGTAGTGAGCGCACTCAGCCGTCAAAATTCTATCAAAATCAATGGTGTTGATGTTCCTGGGTTAGATAAGCGAACCGCAACTACCACTATTGAACTGGCCGATGGACAGAGTTTTGCCTTGGCAGGGCTACTGAGAACGTCAGAAGAAAACTCGGTGGATGCCATTCCCTTTTTAGGCGAGTTGCCAGGCGTTGGTGCCCTGTTTCGAACCAATAAGAATCAGCAGATAGAGCGCGAATTGGTGATCATCGCCACGGCCAGTCTGGTGCAGCCAACGGGTGATATAGAGTCGATCCCGACACCACTTGACCATTTCCGTGCACCAACACGCTTAGAACGTTTGCTGTTTGGTGAACTTGAAGGTCACACAGACACGCCGAAACTCATCGGTGACTACGGCTATCGCTACTAACAGGATCATAAACAAAATGATGAACAAACGATCGCATCTTTGGATGCTTGCGACGGCGGTGCTGTTGGCGGCAGGTTGCACGTCAACCTCCGAGTTTACCGAGCAACGCGAAGTGACGCTGCGCTCAAACAAGGCCATTTTACCAACCCTTGAACAATTGCTTCTCCCAACACAGCACAGATTAGAGCAAGGGGAAGTTTCGGTGCTGATTCGCACACAACAACTCTCTCACAACAGCTTGTCGCAGTGGCAACAACAGCTCAGCGACACCCTTTCTTTGCCTGTCGACATTCGTTGGCAGCAAGTGGACCAAGCACAAGTGGAGATGAAAATCGGCGTTTCGTTGCAGCCAAATACTTGTCGGTTTGAACCTCAACTGGAATTAACCGAAGCACAGTGTCGCCATCAACGTCGCCTACAAATAGCGATGGCTAATCAACATCATTATCGACAAGGGGCGCCATTGCTGATTACCGAAAGTAGCTTAGAAGTTGGTGCGGTTGAACGCTTACGCCAAGGCAGCGTGAGAATCGCCGATGACCCTGCAAAAATTACCGATGGTTCGGGAGGTGAAGGTGGAAACTAAACGCCAATCTATGATGGTTTTTGCCAAAAAGGGCGCGCAACTGACGGTGATTGAATCGGCGGTTGATCGCATTCCTCAGCTTGACTGTCAAATTCACGCGCGAAGCATGAGCGCAGCGATCTCCCATTTGGCTGAGCGTCACTGCGGAGAGATCTTGCTGCTGCAAGTTGAGCGAGAGGATTTGGAACAACTGCCTGCCTTGGCGAAGGTCACGCCTCCGGGTTGTCAGGTCATTCTGTTTGGCGATGAAATATCGCTCTCAGAATACCGTCATCTGATGCAGATGGGCATTGCGGATTACTTGGCTCTGCCACTTGACCCGACCGCGTTGCACAAAAGTTTATTGCATCTTTTGGGGATCCACGCGCAAAAGGGATTCCAGCAAGGACAGGTTTACCTTGTCAGTGGCACTAGTGGCGGGGTGGGTACCTCGACCGTTGCGGCCAATTTAGCGGTGGAGCTGGCTAAGCATCGCTCGGTCGCACTGGTGGACTTCAACCTGAATTTCACCCAACACCCTATTTTACTTGGGGTTGACTATCAACCCTCGCTTGATCGTCTGGTTCATGATGTTGAGCGAGTTGACGCCGTTTTGATTAAGCAATTTGGCCAAAATATCGGACATCAGTTGAGTCTGTTTTATGCAGAGGGGCAGGAGGAGTTATCGGTGCAGCAGCGAATCAATGTCGTCACGAAACTGAAGCAACAGTTCGCCTATGTGATTTTGGATGTGCCTCATTACTTGATTGAAAAAGTAGAGCATTTGTTGGTTTCCGCTGACAACCTTTTGCTGGTGCATGACTTCTCATTGCAGGCGGGTCGCCGAGCCGATGGCATTTTGTCAAAGCTGGATGGGTATTTGCACCATGTTCACCTCGTTGGTAATCAGAGCCGATCGAAATCGCACAAACCGTGGAGTGAGAAACAGTTGTTTGAGGCGTGGTCGATCACTCAATTCAGCGAATTGCCGTTCGACAGCAAAGCGGTGCAGGCGGCAGAGCACCATGGCGAGCCATTGGTGATCCGAGGAGGCAAGCTTGCAAAGGCAATTGGCAAACTCAAAACTCGCTTGGCGGGGATGGCGTAATGTTCGGCAATAAAACCCAAATGGTTAATGTTTCACGAGGCAACCCTCTCGTGATGCCGGAGGCGGCGCAAACGGCGTTTGAAAAGCTGATAGAACCTTCCGAAGCGGTCAAATTAACGCGCAAGCAATTGCAACAAGAGATCAAAAAAGCGGTCGCACAATTGTCGGCACAGCAGTTGCTGCCATACAACCAGAGTGAACTGGCGATTCTGGTGGAGCAGTTGTGTGATGACATGCTCGGGGTTGGCCCAATTCAATGCTTGGTGGAAGACCCCAGCGTGAGTGACATTTTGGTTAACGGACCTGAGCAAATTTACATTGAGCGACAAGGCAAGTTGTTGAAAACAGACATCCGTTTTCGCGACAAAAAACACCTGCTTAATGTTGCGCAGAGAATCGTCAACGCCGTTGGTCGCCGCCTCGATGAATCTACTCCGTTGGTGGATGCACGCTTGGAAGATGGCAGCCGAGTCAACATTATTGCACCGCCGTTAGCGCTAAACGGCGTGTGCATTTCTATTCGTAAGTTTCCAGAACGGCAATACGATCTGCCGGGGCTTGTCGCGTTTGGCAGTTTGAGTGAAGAGATGGCGCAATGCCTCGCACTCGCCGCACGTTGCCGTTTGAACATTCTTGTTTCCGGCGGAACTGGCGCAGGTAAAACCACCTTGCTCAACGCCATGAGCACGCCAATCAGCGACGATGAACGCATCATCACCATTGAGGATGCCGCAGAGTTGTCGCTGACCCAGCCACATTGGATTCAGCTCGAAACACGAACCGCCAGTTCAGAAGGAACTGGGGCTGTAACGGTGCGCGATTTGGTTAAGAACGCGCTGCGGATGCGCCCAGATCGCATCATTCTCGGCGAGGTACGTGGTGCCGAAGCGTTTGACATGTTGCAAGCGATGAACACGGGTCATGATGGTTCACTGTGTACATTGCACGCTAACTCGCCAGCGGATGCCATGCTGCGTCTTGAGAATATGTTGATGATGGGGGCAGAACAGATCCCGTCAGCGGTTTTGCGCCAGCAAATCAGCTCAGCGTTGGATCTAGTAGTGCAGCTTGAGCGCTCTCATGATGGCAAACGTCGTGTGACCGCCATTTCCGCGGTTGGCGGGATCGAGCAAGGTCAGATTGTCGTGCACCCGCTGTTTGAGTATCGCTTAGATGACCAGGGGCAGGGGGCGTATCAGCAAGGAACATTGCCGAGAAATTTACTCGAACGTGCGCGCCATTTCGCACTCGACCGCCAATGGCAAGCCTTGTTTTCAAACGAAGAGCGCTAGGAGAGAACCATGCTAGGGCTAATGTTTTTGTTCGTCTGGCTCGCGTTGGGTGCGTGGTTGATACGCACTCGACGTGAGAATGCGAAACGAGAAAAGCAGCGTCACCGCTACCTTAAACCCTTGGTATCGGTGGAAAAAAAGCGTCCGCAATGGCTCGCTTTTTACACGCGCTTGGAAACCTTATTGGGTACATCTCGCTTGCAAAAGTACCGTTTGTACTTGGTCATGCTCACTGTAGGGCTGTTTATCACCTTACTTTCACAAGGAATGGCGCCACTGACCACACTGATTTTGGTGGTGGTCATTTCCGTGATGATGACGGTGTTGGCGTTTCGCCATTTTGAGCAACTGGCTATTAACGAGTTCAACATGCAAATGCCAGACATCATCGACAGTATGGAGCGTGCCGTTAAAGTCGGTGCGCCTTTGCATGACATCTTTTTCGCGCTTTCCGAGCAGTATCAAGGCAGTGCCAAGCGTCTGTTTCTGGCGATGCATGATCGGCTCAAACTGGGTCATAGTGTTGAAAGAGTGATGCAGTTCGCCGCTCAGCAAATGCCCAGCCAAGAGTTTCGCTTCCTAACGACTTTACTGAGCCTACAAAGTGAAACTGGCGGTAAGTTGTCGCACATGCTTAAACAGCTTGGCCAAACTCTGCGTGAGCGCAGTTTAATGGAAAGTCGCGTGCGAACCATCACGTCGGAATCTCGCACCTCAGCCAAAGTACTGGCGATACTGCCACCGGCGTTGATTGGGGTGTTGTACGGCTCGGCCAAAGAGCATTTTGACTACTTGCTACGTGACGCAACCGGGCAGTGGATCTTGCTTTATGTGGTATTGAGCGTCGTCACTGGCTTGTTGTTGATTCGTCAACTGACCAAATTTAAGGGGTAGAAGATGGTCATCGCACAAATTGTAATGCTGGTTAGCGCGCTAATGCTGTTGGTGGTGACAAGCTTGTTGTGGCACAACACGAGTCAACGCAAGCGTCGTGAAGCGCGTCTTTCACACTATGTGAAACGTCAAGCGACGGCTTCGTCCTCCAATTATCCCTTGGTGCATAACTGGATCACGCAAAATGAAAAAGCGCGTTTAAGTCGCTTACTGGCGAACGCGGGTTTTCATAAACCTCAGGCGTTATCGTGGTTATTGTTGGCCAAGTTTGGCAGCGGCATTTTGGTGGCGCTCCTGCTGCTGATGCGCCAATCCATCAATGGCGAAGCGATCGTAAGCATGTGGTCGCTTACCTTGGTGCTGGTAGGGTATGTGTTGGGCGCCAATGGCCCAGAGTGGTGGTTGAACTTAAATGCGGACAGATACCGCAAGAAGCTCAAACAATCCGCCCCCGACGCGATTGATCTGTTGGTGTTGTGTGTGGAATCGGGATTGTCGCTCAACCGCGCCTTTGAACGCGTGGCTCGTTACCTACAAGAGCAACATGCGCCCATGGCGGAGCAGTTTCGCGTGACTTCAGCTGAATTGGATTTGCTGAACGACCGCACTCAAGCGCTCAATAACTTAAGCTGGCGAACTGGTATCCCAGAGTTACATACGTTAGCCACGACACTGACGATGGCGGACAAATATGGCTCGCCACTGGCTGATACCTTACGTCAAATCAGTGAAGATGCGCGTCGACAACGCGCGCTCGATATTGAAGAAAGAGCCGGTAAATTGCCGGGCAAAATCACGTTGATTCAGATGACCATGATCATGTTGCCGATGTTGGTGATGGTGATTTCGCCGATTCTTTCTCAACTTCTCGCCAGTCTGGCCTAGCTTCAATGTTGGACCGCAGTACCTCTGTGCTCCTTTAGGAACAAACCATGAAATTTGCCTCAAAACTTATTCTTTCCGTTGTCAGCATTTTGCTCGTGGGATGCGCTGCGCCAGCATCGCAACCCAGCGCAGAATCACTCAACAGCTTGGCCGATACCGCGTTTGAGTATGCACGTTACGATTCTGCCAAAAGCAAGTATCAACAAGTGCTTGATGTGTATCCTGAACAACCGCATGCACGCTTGATGCTGGCGCGCATCGATCTCTTGCAAGATCGGCCGCATGCGGCGCAAAGTCAATTGCAGCAACTGCTGACAGAAAATGCCGACAATGCGGCGGAAGCGGCGTTCATTCTTGGCCGTTATCAGCTCAATCAGGGGGATGCACTCAGCGCCAGCAATTATCTTCAACAAGGCCTCGTATTGGATGAGCAGCACGCAGGGCTGCACAATTTGCTTGCGATTGCCCTAGATGAGCAACAACGCACGGCGCAGGCCAAACAGCATTTCCTCCGTGCCATGGAACTGGAGCCCGATAGCAAAAGTTTTCGCGTTAACCTCTCGTTTCACTATTTATTGCAAGGGCAGTTCAAGCAAGCACAGTTGTTATTGCAACCGCTGATGAAAGGCAATCAAGTGCCGGACTTCGTCACGCAACATTACGCCTTAGTGTTGTTGGCACAACAACAAGAACAACAAGCGTTTGCGCTGCTCAGTCGCAGTATGTCAGAACAACAAGCGGAGCATGATATCGCTCTGTTGAAGCAGCAGTTGAGTCGTTTGCAATGAGAAGCCGTCAATCTCAAAACGGCAGTGTCAGCGTGGAAGCGGCGCTGATCATGCCGGTGCTGTTAGCGCTGGTTTTGCTCTTTTTCGAAATTGGCCGCGTGCAGTGGCATTTTTCATCCCTCGATCATGCGGTTCAGCAAGCGAGGCGGGCAACCCAGCTCAAGCAAGAGGCTGATCCGAACGCGCTCATTGAACATTTTTCGCAACAGTTGCTGTTACACAGTCCGGAGTTAACCAGTGAAGCCACCATAGAGCCTCAATGGCACCCTTCGATTGCACAATGGCTCGGCGTGGCCGCAATCGAGGAAACGACACAGGTGCGATTGCAACAAGGGGTGATCGTATTGACGGTAACACTCTCATTACCCGCGTTAGCGATTCCTCTGTTGAGTGAACGCGAGATGACGTACACCTACCGAAACCAAGTGGCCTTAATTCCGGAGAAAGCGTTTGAAACTGAATAGACTCTCTCGCCGCTGTGTTCAAACTGGCAGTGTGGCGGTAGAAGCATTGATGTTTATCCCTTTGTTGCTGGTGATGGCGCTGGCGTTTGTCGATCTCACTTCGCTGATTCGCAGTAACGATAAAGTGCAAGATATCAGCCATACCTTGGTTCGAGCGATCTCAATGCAGGATATCCAAGATGGCAATGAACTGCGCGGATGGATGCCCGCCTATCTCCAGCAGGCGGAACAGCTAATGGCCAAGCCCGGCTCTGTGCTCGGAGTCAAAGTCCAGTTTCTCTCTGAGCAAAACAGCTTTGTGCTGGCAGAAGGGGCGTGCCAGCCACCAGAGCTGCAAGCGGAGCTGACCGAGGTGGATCTGTGGATGGTGAGTGTGTGTTACCAACCTGCACCCAAAGACTTATTGTCACGTGTATTGGTGCTGTTGAGTGAACAGCAATCTCTTGTTAGCCATGCGATTTACAAAAGGAGATAACATGCGCAAGCAAACGGGTGGAATTTCGGTGTTCATGTTGGTCTTGTTGATGAGCATGTTGGTGTTTGCCGCGTGGGTGATGGATGTGATGCGTATCTACAGTGTGCATAACCAAATGGCGAACGCGACGGATGCCGCACTCGCGTCGGCGATCATCAGTGAGGTGCCAGAAAGTACGGCGGTGGAACTGCTGCATGCCAACCTTACCTCCGGAGCGGCAAGCCCTTATGTGGAAGAGGTGCGTCTGACTCATCTGCGTGATGAGCAAGAGGAAAGTTTGCAAGTGGTGTTGGATTTTGTGCCCAACTCGCTCAACATCGCGGCGCAAGAGAGTGTGCCGATCCGCACCAACGCCAAAGCGGGCATCAGTAGCAACAAAGCGGAAATCGTCTTTATGCTCGATGTTTCCAACTCGATGTCTGGTGAGCCGATGAACAAAACCAAAGAGGCGTTGCTGGCCTTTGCGGACAAGCTTTACGCTCGTGGTAACCGCAATCAAAATTACGTGGTCAGCATTGTGCCCGCGTCAGGTAACGTCAATACCGGGCCGATGGAAGAAATCTATCTGGGTTCGTTTCGCCGCTACGATCACGCGCAAGTCAAACGTGAAAATCGTTGGAGTGACATGTTCGATAGAGCCAGTGGGCGAACGCCAGCCGTACCGGGAAGACAACGTAACGCGATGTGCCGCGATCTTGATTTTGAGGGAAACAATCCCGCGACGTTAGGCTTACGTTATTTTCGTAACCTCGAGAAAGCGCCTCAGTTTGCCAGCAACAATTCAAAGCGCATTATCCGCCCAATTCACAAGCCAGCGGTACTGCACTTTGATGATGGAACACCGCTGGATCCGCCTGTTTATCCGTCGACCAATCCGAGCAATAACTATCGTCCTTTTCACGAAGACAAAGCCATTTTTGATGACATCGAATGTCACGTAAATCCGATTGTGCCGTTTATCACCGAGCGTCGACACTTTGAATCCACCGTCCAACGTCTCGTGCCCGGCATGAACACCAATAATGCGGAAGGAATGGTGTGGGCGATGCGTTTACTCTCTCCGTATTGGCAGGGGATATGGGATAAAACCCGTCCAGAATTGCCACGCCGATACAGTGATGAAACGAGCAACAAATACTTAGTGATGTTTTCTGATGGCAATCATTTGATTGATCCCGCGTTTCGCGACAAAAAAATGAAGCTAATTTGTACACAGCTCAAGCAGCCAGGCCGTGGTGTTAAGGTCATGACGGTTAACTTTGGTGGAGCGGCAAGTGAACGTTTGATGCAATCTTGTGCGTCTGGTCCGGAGTATTACCACGTGGCGAGTTTGTTTAGCGTTGAAAAGGTGTTTGAGCAGATCGCAGAGCAAGTGATAAGTAGCTCGCTCATTGAGTAGCGTAAGGGAAGCAGAGCGCTAGATAAAAAAGCCCTCACATCATGTGAGGGCGTAAACAAACTGGCACGAAGTGGGCAAGGTGCTATCAATCCGTTGGTGTGCCAGGCAGTGGAATCTATACGGGTGCTGTGACGTAAGCTGTTAGCGTACTTAAGCCGTTAGCGCTGCAAGGTGCTCACTCGCTGAAGCCAGACCTTTATTGGCAAAATCGTCACCCATGTTCAGCGCTTCAGCGTAGACAAATTCAACCTCTGTGATGCCAACAAAACCCAGTACGGTTTTCAAGTACGGTGTAATGATGTCAGAAGCTGCGTCTTTATGAATTCCGCCGCGTGTTGTCACGATCACGGCTTTCTTGCCTTCAATCAGACCTTTCGGGCCTTGCTCGGTGTAAGTGAATGTCACCCCTGCTCGCGCAATCAAATCAATCCAGTTTTTCAATTGAGTCGGGATGGTGAAGTTGTACATAGGTGCCGCAATCACTAGGGTGTCTGCCGCTTTGATTTCGTCAATCAAGGTGTCTGACAGGGTCACAATTGCTTGTTGCTCGGCAGTCAACTCACCCGCAGCGCGCAGAGCGGTTGCCACCTGAAAATCCAAAACCGGCAGTGGTTGCTGCGCCAGATCGCGTACAACGATCTGCTGTTGGTCGAAATGGTTGATGAACTCGTCAACCAGTTTGTTTGATTGTGAGTAATCGCCAAGAATGCTTGATTTTAATACTAGTAAACGAGACATAGTGAATTCCTTAGATGGGTGTTCAAACGATGAAGTCATTCTATCGAGTTCATCTTAGGGATGAAGCGTTGAAATTCGCTCATCTCATTCGAAAAAACTGAATGAGTTATTGCTAATGTAGTCGTGGCGTTAAATACGACAGAGATAAAGAAAAAGAGCCGCAGATGCGGCTCTAGAGAGGCAGACGATTACTGGTTTTGTTCGATCATTTGATTGAAGTAATCCACTTGTTCTGCCATTGAAAGGCTTTCAGTATTGGAACCTAAGGTCCAGATAAAGAAGCCGCCATAGCCATTCTGTTTTTGCCAACGTGCACGCTCAATGTTGTTTGCGCGGGTTTCCACAAAGCGCCCGTTTGGTCCCCATTGGCTGTTGATGGTCGCCCCAAGGATGATTTTCGACGGATCGCCTACGTGCTCAGCATAGTTGGCCATTGCCACGTCATATCGGAAGTTTTCCCCCGCGTCATAGGCCATCACATTGAAGAAATCGATGCTCTGTTTGGTGTTTTGCAACAAAGAGATCACTTCACCGTGATGAATAGAGCGTGCAGGTTCAATAAATGAGCAGTTCTCAAACACCGCTGGGTTTGAACACGCTTCTGGATCCGCACCGACGTGATAGGTGGTCAGTGAGAGCAGCTTGCTGTCGCCCACTTGAGCACGAATACGTTGAATCAGGTCTTCCAAATTGCGATTCGATTGTTCGGTCAAACGCGCGGTCGTCTCGTAGTCGAAGTCGATACCATCAATAGAAACGTAACCTGCCAGCTGATACTTGCTGTAGTCACATTGGCCGCTCCAATCGGTCGCCAAACACTCGCCAACCATCTCTTCCGGTTTCAAATTGCGTTTGTAAACTGGGTAAGGTTGGTTCATCAGTTTCACCAAACTGTTGGCGATATTCTGACGGCCTTGCTCGGTCGCCATGTCGTTCCACATGCTTTCGTAGGTCGCGCCGCCAAAGGCCACCATCATCGCTTTGCGCGGTTGGGCATGTTTGAGTTCCGTCCACGATTGATACGTTGGTGACATCCAATCGGAGTTGTAGCTTGGGGTCAGCATGTCGTCACTGATTTGGATATTGCCGGCGCTGTCCCACTTACCAAAGGAGAGGAAGTAAGCATCACCCTGAGAGCGTTGAAGCTCTTCGATGTTGGTCAAACCCCAAGAGGTAAGATAGGTGATGCTGCGATCTGGGTTGTCACGCAAGCCAGTATCGGGCTTGGCTTCTTTGACTTCGATGTGCGAAACCACCGAAGTTTGCTCGTTGCCTTTGGAATCCGTCGCGATTGCATAAAGCTGATGTTGGCCAAGCTGTGCCCCTAACCACTCATGTTGGTATGGGCTTTGTGTAACCGTCGCAATCAGCAGGTCATCGGCGTAGAAACGCACTTGCGTGACTTCTCCGACAAAACTCGACGCATCGGCGGTCAACGTGATCGCACGGCCTTGAGTAAAGACCGAACCATCGCTTGGTGAGGTGAGCCCTACAACCAGTGTTTTATCCGTGATTGCCAAGGTAATTGGTGACGTTTCGCTGTTCGCGCCTTTGTCGTCATAGGCCATCGCCGTCAATTGGTACATGCCCTCAGCTTGCCCCGCGATTGTGAGGCGATAAGTGTCAACACCTTGTTGCCCGTCAGCGGTTGCCACCACTTTTCCATTAAGTAGCACGTCGACTTTTTCGATATCACCGTCTTGGTCAGTCGCGGTTAACATGACATCGAATGGTTGGTTTGGTGTGAGGCGATCGCCATGCGATGGTGAAAGCAGATCGACTTCTGGCGCGTAATTAGGATCACATTGACCGACTTGATCCCAGGCATCTTTCCAAGCGTCCGGGTAGCTCGGGTGTCCGGTTCCAGGTGCCCATACAGGGTTGCCACACCAGCCAAACACTTTACAAGAGAAAATCTCGCCGACATTGGTAACTTGATCGCCCACTTGGTAATTTACGCCATCTTGATAGCGAGGCACATCGCCACAACTGTTATTGGACTCGGTCACCGAGATGTTAACTTGCGCTACGCTTTGTAGCTTTTGTTCATCAACCGCGGTGGCCGACAGCGTCACGCTACCAGCATGGTCAGGCTGCCATTCACATTCGAAAGGCGTGCTTTCGGCAGGTTCAAATTGGCAAATCTCTACGCCATTGGCATCCAAGGTGACGCTCTTTAAATCGTCATCGGCGTCAAAGGCTTCAACCGCAATGACAATACGTTCTGTTTTCTTAAAGCTTTGACCACTTTGTGGTGTCAGGAAGCGCACTTCTGGCGCACTGTACTGGTGATCCGGAATGACGGAAACAGACACGCTTTGCGATTCCAGCTGTTTACCTGCTTGGTCAAACGCCAGCGCGGTAACAGTCTGCGTACCTGTGATGTTAGGTGTCCAGCTTTGCTGGTATTCCAGCGTGTTTTGGTCCACTTTTTGCTCGCCAAGTCGACGATTTTCGGCCCAAAACTCCACTTTGTCTGCCGGACCAGAAAGAGAAATGGAGATAGAAGTCGGCTCTGATACGGTTAGCGTGGCACCTTCAACAGGTGCAAGAATGGTGAGTTCAACTTCAGGGTCCACCGGAGGAAGAGTGCCCCCGTCGCCATTGAACTTAATGCTCTGTTCAAATTGGGCCAAATCGTTCAGTTGCCCGTTGTAACCTATGGTCAACTGAAACGATTGATTGGCTTGCAAAGTGGTTTTGACCCAATCCCCCTGAGGAAATTGAAACGTCACGATATGCCTTACACCACCTTGGATGGGTTGATGAGTGATGGCGCTGCTTGGGTAAGAAAGGTGCTCTGACGCCCATTGAACATCGTTGACCGCACTTGGCAAAACAAACTCGATGTTCGATTCACGCATGTCAATTTGGCTATCACCGGCGTTGCTCACTTGCACACGATAAGTGCTCCACCATTGGCTTTCTGAAGGCGCTTGCACGCCGATTTGCACCGTTTCTGCCAATGCCGCAGAGATTGGATTCAATGCGAACCCAACCGTGAGCATCAAGCTGGCGAGTGTTGTGGTTTTTCTGTACATGGTTTTTCCCTATTGTTTCACTTTCCAATGAGCTTGGTTTCGAAGGAAATAGTACTTCGAGATAAAACAATTTGATTGAAGGAAAATTCTTACAAATTAGTGGTTTGGCTTGTAAATTGACAACGAATTTGCAAATTCTGGTGGAATGTCACAATTGCATCTTATGCTCAGATAGAGACAAGAAAGGTCCGTTTTCTATTGGTGTTTATCGAAGTTGTTGATGTTATTGATTTGATAAATTAATAAAGCGAAAGGAGGCGAGATGCGCACTTCGCGCGGCCAGCCTCGGTGTGATACAATCCGCGCAGTTTTATCCCATGAAATGAATAGGAAATGCTTTGACTTCGTCACAGCCAAATACAGAATCCCATGCTTCTGAGCAAAAGGCTCAAGCAAACAGCGCCGCGTCATTACGCAAGGCGCTCAGTCAGTGTTTGATCAAAGATCGCTTTCGCCTGAGTAAGCGCATTGCAGGTGCCAGTAAAATTAATAAAGAATCGGCACGCAACGCGGTGTTTGATGAGATCGCACTGGACATCGCCAAATCCATGATGGAAGTGGAACAGCGCAGCCGCTATCAACCGAAAATTGAGTACCCAGAAATCCTGCCTGTTAGTCAGAAGAAAGATGACATTGCAGACGCCATTGCTCATCACCAAGTGGTGATTGTGGCGGGTGAAACGGGCTCAGGTAAAACCACTCAGCTACCAAAAATCTGCGCCGAATTAGGTCGTGGTAAGTTTGGTTTGATTGGCCATACTCAGCCACGCCGCTTAGCGGCACGCTCGGTGGCCAATCGCATTGCCGAAGAGATGGAAACGCAACTGGGGGATTTCGTCGGTTACAAAGTTCGATTTAACGATCAAATCTCTGAAAACACTCAAATTAAATTGATGACAGACGGTATCTTGCTGGCCGAGATCCAACACGACCGTTTCCTCAATCAATATGACACCATCATCATCGATGAAGCGCACGAGCGCAGCCTGAATATCGATTTTATCTTGGGTTATTTGAAAGAGTTGCTGCCACGTCGTCCTGATCTGAAAGTCATCATCACGTCGGCAACCATTGACCCAGAGCGATTCTCCAACCACTTTGGCGGCGCGCCGATCATTGAAGTGTCGGGACGGACTTATCCTGTGGAAACGCGCTACCGTCCGTTAGGTGGCGAAACCGAAGACGATCGTGACCAACTTGAAGGCATCTTTGACGCGGTTGACGAGCTGTGCGACGAAGGCTTGGGCGACATTCTTATCTTCATGAATGGTGAGCGTGAAATTCGCGATACCGCAGATGCGCTGGCCAAACGTAAGCTCAAAGATACTGAGATTGTGCCGCTCTACGCGCGCCTTTCCGCGGGCGAACAAAACAAAATCTTCCAGCCACATACTGGCCGTCGTATTGTCTTGGCGACCAACGTCGCTGAAACCTCGTTAACCGTGCCAGGCATCAAGTACGTGATTGACCCTGGTACCGCGCGTATTAGCCGCTACAGCTACCGTACCAAAGTACAACGTCTGCCCATTGAGCCGGTTTCTCAAGCCAGTGCCAACCAGCGAAAAGGTCGTTGTGGTCGTGTGCAAGAAGGTATCTGTATTCGTCTCTACTCTGAGGACGATTTCAATTCGCGTCCGGAGTTTACCGATCCTGAAATTCTGCGCACCAACTTAGCGTCGGTTATCTTACAGATGACCGCGCTGGGCCTTGGCGATATTGAAGCGTTCCCATTTGTTGAAGCACCGGATAAACGCAATATTCTTGATGGTGTACGCTTGCTTGAAGAGTTGGGCGCCATCAACAGCAACGCCAAAGATCCGAAAAAACGCCTCACCGCGGTGGGCAAGCAGTTGGCTCGTTTGCCAATTGACCCTCGCTTAGCGCGCATGGTGTTGGAAGCGCCAAGATTTGGTTGTTTGAAAGAAGTCATGATCATTGCAGCGGCCTTGTCGATTCAAGATCCGCGTGAGCGACCTTCAGACAAACAGCAATCGGCAGATGATAAGCATCGTCGCTTCTACCATGAAGATTCTGATTTCCTCACCTTTGTGAATGTGTGGAATCACATTCAGAAGCAACAAAAAGCCTTGTCGGGCAACCAGTTCCGTCGTCAGTGCAAAGACGATTACCTCAACTACTTGCGTGTGCGTGAGTGGCAAGATGTTTACTTCCAAATCCATCAATCGATGCGTGAGATGGAGTTCAAGCTCAATAGTGAACCAGGTTCTTACGATGCGGTGCACAGCGCGATTTTGACTGGCCTGTTATCGCATATTGGGATGAAAGATCAGGAGAAAAATGAGTATCACGGCGCACGCAATGCCCGTTTCCATATTTTCCCTGGCTCTGGTCTGTTTAAGAAACAGCCAAAGTGGGTGATGTCGGCAGAGCTGGTCGAAACCTCGAAACTGTGGGGCCGAATTATTGCCAAGATTCAACCGGAATGGATTGAACCACTGGCGAAGCATTTGATTAAGCGTAGCCACAGCGAACCCCATTGGTCGAAGAAGCAAGCGGCCGTGATGGCGTACGAAAAAGTGATGCTCTATGGCATTCCGATTGTGCCTAAGCGCTTGGTGAATTATGGCAATATCGATGCGTCAGTGAGCCGTGAGATCTTCATTCGCAGTGCGCTGGTGGAAGGGGATTGGGAAACCAAACACGCTTTCTTCAAACAAAACCGTAAATTGCTGCTCGAAGTGGAAGAGCTGGAGCACAAATCTCGTCGTCGCGATATTTTGGTTGACGATGAAGAGCTGTTCCAATTTTACGATCAACGCGTCGGTACGGAAGTGGTCTCTGGACGCCATTTCGACACCTGGTGGAAGCAAGCATCGAAGAAAGAGCCTGAGCTGCTGAACTTTGAAAAAGAGATGCTGTTCAAAGGCGATGCAAGCCACGTGACGGATTTGGATTACCCGAATTTCTGGCATCAGAATGGCTTGAAACTCAAGTTGAGCTACCAGTTTGAGCCGGGGGATGACAGCGACGGCGTCACGGTGCACATTCCATTGCCGATTTTGAACCAAATCGATCCGGCGGGCTTCGATTGGCAAATCCCGGGCTTGCGTCATGAATTGGTGGTGAGCTTGATTAAGTCGCTACCGAAGACGCTGCGCAAAAACTTTGTGCCTGCACCAAATTATGCCGATGCATTCCTATCTCGCGTTACTGCAATGGAAATGCCGTTGCTCGATGCTTTAGAGAAAGAGCTACGCCGCATGACCGGGGCGACGGTGCTGCGTGAAGATTGGAAACTGGATCAAGTTCCTGACCATCTGAAAGTGACTTTCCGTGCGGTTGATGAAAGAAATCGTAAACTGAAAGAGCACAAAGATCTTCATGAGTTAAAAGAAAGCCTAAAAGAGAAGGTGCAAGAAACCTTATCGAAAGTGGCGGATGACGACATCGAGCAACAAGGCTTACATACATGGAGCTTTGGCGAGTTGCCACAGGTATATCAGCAGAAACGTGGCGGTTATCAGGTTAAGGCGTTCCCTGCGCTGGTCGACAACAAAGACAGCGTAGAAATCAAGCTCTACGAAACCGAGCAAGAGCAAATCAGTGCAATGAAAGCCGGCCAACGCCGTTTGATCTTGTTGAATGTGCCATCGCCGATTAAGTATCTGCATGCGAACTTGCCGAACAAATCGAAGCTGGGCCTGTACTTTAACCCGTATGGCAAAGTGCTTGATTTGATCGACGACTGCATTGCTTGTGGCGTTGACAAGCTGATTGAAGAGCAGGGCGGCTTAGTTTGGGAGCCAGAAAAATTTGAAGCGTTGAAGGAACACGTGCGCGCAGAATTGGGCGACACGGTGGTGGATATCGCCAAGCAAGTGGAAACGATTTTGACCACGGCCTTCAACATCAACAAAAAGCTCAAAGGTAAGATTGATTTCACCATGGCATTTGCTCTGTCGGACATCAAAGCGCAAATCGAAGGTCTGATCTTCAAAGGCTTTGCCACGGAATGTGGTTGGAAACGACTGCCAGACATCTTGCGTTACATGAAAGCGATTGAGCGTCGAATGGAAAAACTGCCTATCGACCCGAACAAAGATCGCTTACATATGTTGAAGATTGAGTCGGTAGTCAAAGACTACAAAGAGCTATTGAACAAGATTCCGAAAGGATTAGCGGTACCGGAAAATGTGAAAGAGATTCGTTGGATGATCGAGGAGCTGCGAGTCAGTTTCTTCGCTCAGCAGCTCGGAACACCTTATCCGGTCTCCGATAAACGAGTAAAAAACGCTATAGAAGCTTGCTAATACGTTGTTTACTGTAGGCATATAATTTGCAGACGCTATAATAACGGATATTGATATGTCGGTCAGGTGGCAAAACCATGCCACCTGAATGACTGACTAGTAAACAAGAGAAGGTTAACAATGAAAAAGACTCTTTTAGCACTAGCGCTTATCGGCGCGTCATCAACTGCGATGGCAGATTCATGGATTTACGGCGGTGCGAGTGTAGGTCAGTCTGACTACAAAGGCGAAAGCGACACGTCTTACTCACTGCATGTAGGTACAGGTATTCTACCTATCATCGGTATTGAAGGTGGTATCACTCAACACGGTACATTTGGTATTGATTACTCAGGCACTAAGCGTGACACCAAGTTGAGCTCTTACTATGCGGCGCTAAAACCAAGCATCGATTTTGGCCCACTGCACATTTGGGCAAAAGGTGGTCTGCACTCATGGGACAAAGAAGTGACTGGTCTTTCTTCTTCCAATGATGACGGCGTAGATATCATGTACGGTGTGGGCGCTGAATACTTTATCTTTGGTCCACTTTCTGTCGGCGCAAGCTACATGAACTACACCATGGACAAAGATGATGTGGGTACTTTCTCACTGAACGCGACGCTACACTTCCTATAAGCTGACGCGAAATTGTTCCTATAAACCGCTACCTTGTTAGCGGTTTATTTTTATCCTCACTTTCTCAAAACGTGCTTCCACCGACGGTTGTTCATCCTGATACCATTCCTTTGGCATGGCGTTTTCTAACCCCGCTTCTTTCAGACTTGCTTGTTCATCTTTGGTGATCACAGCGTAGTGCAGCCATTGCTCAAACAGCGATGTCAGTGATAGCAAAGAGATCTGCTCATGGTCTTTCCAGTAGGCTTTCAGCAAACCGACGATGCTCTGCTCAGGCACGAGTGGCTCAATGACACATTGCTTGGTGGTGATAACCGAAGACGAACGAGGCAACTTTTCTCTTGCTAAGAGCCAATCAGGCTTGCCTTGACGCGTGAGCAACTGGTGCTGATAGCAATAATAAGGGAAAAGGAAGCGCTCGATGGCGTGCCAACGTTCAGCTTTCACTTCTAACAAGATGTGCTGCAGTTCTAGATGGGTGTCGTACATAAATGCGATGTGGCTTTACAGTAAACTCGAATCGGATGGGCTTATTGTAACGCAGTTCTGCGTGAAAGCGTGGTTTGGCGGAGTAAGCAAGTGAATCAATTCGCGTTATTCTGGTTGGCTTATGAGGCCATAAAATATCAGAATCGGGATTGTCTTGATATCAAAAGGGTTTTCTATAATCATCTTTTTATAAAGCTAACTAGATGAAAAACAATGAAAATCACACATACCATTTACATCCATTCTGCATTTCTAACCTTTATTGTAGTGGTTATGCTTTTTTCTTCGGTGGTTTGGGCAAACGACACTTGGTCTGATCCTATGGAAGAGAGCATGCTCAATAAGTACATCATGGGGCGTGTCTTTGTAGAGCAATATCCGCAGCAAGAGACAATCCGTTGTCATTCTTGCCTAGAACAAAGTGTGATTGAGTTTGATACCCAAACCCGCACGGCACTTTACTCCCATCCCGGTGGGGAAGAAGGCTACACCAGCATCTATAAATACGAAGATCACACTATTCGTCTCAACGGCTTATTGCTGCACATCAAGCTACAAGAAGACAGAGTTGCATTAGAGACCGAGAGTGGCGTAGTGTTTCTCTCCAATTAGAACTTTGGTGTCAAAAGCCGGTTTTGCCATTCATGGAGGGAAGATGGCGGAGTACAAAGCGAAAATAGTGTGGCAGCGTCAGGCGAGCGAAGTGTTCTCAGACAATCAATACAGCCGAGGTCACATGTGGGAATTTGATGGTGGTGTGCAGGTACCTGCGTCGGCATCGCCACATGTGGTGCCACTGCCGCTTTCTGTGGCGGAAAATGTGGATCCTGAAGAAGCGTTTGTTGCTGCTCTTTCAAGCTGCCACATGCTAACGTTCCTCGGTATCGCAGCGAAACAGCGCTACGTGATTGACGAATACATCGACGACGCTGTTGGAATCATGGAAGAGAATGAGCAGGGCAGAATGTGGGTGGCCAAAGTGGTTTTGCGACCGACCATCCGTTTTTCCGGTGACAAGCAGCCTGATCGACACGCTTTGGAAAAACTGCATCATTTAGCACACCAGTACTGCTTTATTGCGAACTCCGTGAAGAGTGAAGTGGTTACCGAAATTTAGTAAAAGCTAATAAAAACAAAACCTTACTTTATGCGGTATCGTGTAATGTTCACCATTCTTGTTGAACTGCAAGACACGCTCACGAATGTTAAATTAATGTTACTCATTAATGCCGCTTTCGCTGAATTTCCCTTCTACCTTTAATTGGCTCCTCAGAGGTCCGATTAGTAGAAGGAAAATAACTTGAAACGGAAAATATTGTTCGCTGCTCTCTGGTGTATGAGTGCCGCTGCCCTCGCAGGGACCAGCACCTCATCTCTCAATCAAACGGGGTATACGCAAACGCGTTACCCTATCGTGTTAGTCCATGGTCTGTTTGGCTTTGATAAGTTAGCTGGCGTGGATTATTTCTATGGTATTCCTGAATCCTTAACCAAAGATGGTGCCAAGGTGTATGTCGCGCAAGTCTCTGCTACCAACAGCAGTGAAGTGCGTGGTGAGCAGCTCCTATCACAAGTAGAAATGCTGTTGGCAGCCACTGGCGCAGCAAAGGTCAATTTGATTGGTCACAGCCATGGTGGGCCGACTGCTCGTTATGTTGCGTCTGTTCGGCCTGATCTCGTGGCGTCGGTTACCAGCATTGGTGGGGTCAACAAGGGCTCTAAAGTGGCAGACTTAGTCCGAGGTCATGTTTCTGAAGGCTCGCTTACCGAAGCACTGGCAGTGAAGCTCGCGGAGGGGCTTAGCGGTCTAATTGGTCTACTATCCGGTGGCAGTGGCTTGGATCAAGATCCGCTAGCGTCACTGGATGCACTTACAACGCAAGGGTCATTGCGCTTTAACCAATTCTACCCAGAGGGACTGCCTCAAACCGAGTGCGGCGAGGGTGAGATGTTGGCTGGCAATGGCGTCTATTACTATTCGTGGACGGGTTCTAGTACCTATACCAACGTTTTGGATCCCGCCGACGCACCAATGGCCATTCTTGGTTTAGCGTTTGCCGGTGAAGCGAATGATGGCCTTGTTGGTGCGTGTAGTACCCATTTGGGTAAAGTGATTCGTGACGACTATAAAATGAATCACTTAGATGAGATCAATGGTCTGTTGGGTATTCATCATTTGTTTGAAACGGATCCCGTCACCCTTTATCGCCAGCACGCCAATCGTCTGAAACTACAAGGGCTGTAGCCTCAAAGGGAACGTTATGAAAAAGACCGCACTGACCATTATCACGATCGCCTTGGGGAGCCTCGGTGCGGTCTATTTTTTACCTTCGGAGCCCGCTGCGCAAAAAGACATTCGCGCCACCTCTCAGCACGATACCTCGATTGATAACACATCGCCCAAGGCCTTTTTGGACTACTCACTCTCCACGCTAGGTGAAAAACCTTTGCAGACAATAACGCAAGATGTGGTTAGCGAAGAGAGGGCGTTAGGCGAATTGCAGTTGGATGAGCAGCTATTCGCACTTTACCTTCGCTACAAGCAAGCTCTTGCTGATTTAGATATTGAAATAACGGGGTCAGACATCACCTCATTAGAAACCTTGCATCAAGCGATACTCGATTTACAGCGAGAGTACTTTTCAGCGCAACAAATCGACCTGATTTTTGGCGAGGAGAACCAATTAAGGGCGCTTGCTCTGGAAAAAGCGCGCTTGAGTGAACAGGGCTACTCAGCAGAAGAGCAGAAACAGCTCTGGCGTGATCATTTGGCGCTGCAACCGGAATACGTTCAAGAAAGTGACGCCAACCGCCGATTGATGAGTGAATTAGCGCAAGGAGAAGATGCACAAACCACTTATCTCAAGCGAGTGGAACTCGTAGGTGAGGCTGGAGCACAGCGACTGGAAGTGTTGGACCAAAATCGCGCCGAGTTTGATCGCGTTTTTCAACATTACTTAGTGCAACGCAGTGCGATTCTTGATGACCTCGGCTTGAGCGATGAGCAAAAGCGCCAACAAATCACAATGTTGAGAGAAACCAGCTTCGACGCAAAACAATGGCGCAGAATTGAAGCACTTGAACGCATTGCAGATGGTGGATAATCGCTATCGCAGCAAATGAAAAAAGAGGCGATGAAATCGCCTCTTAGAAAGATCAGATTGCCAGCGGCATTTCATTGGAAGAATCAGGTTTACGATAAACCAAACGCAGTCCTAACATTGCAAGGATGGACATTGCGAGCATGAGGCAGCCAAGAGGCAGTTGATCTTGGGCTGGGAACAAGGAGGCGATTAATGTCGCGATACCTGCTCCTAGATTTTGCATACCGCCCAAAATAGCGCCACCAGTTCCCGCGTGATAAGGGAAAGGAGCCAGTGCTCCCGTGGTCGCCGCTGGGAACAAAATGCCTGCGCCAAGGAAGTAAATCGTTGCACCACCGACCAACGTCAGTGCCGTTGTTTGACCAAACAGACCTGGAATCAGCACCACGGCTGCGCCGATCAGTATTGCGACCAAGCCAACGTTCAGAGCACGCTTTTGTGAGCGACGCTGCGCAATGTAGCTGGATAAGCCCGCACCAATCAGATAGCCCGGGATCGGCAATACAAATAGAATGCTGACGACAGTCGCAGGCAGCCCTAACACACCGCCTAATAGCACGCCCGCCGCTGCCTCAAAAACCGCCACACCGGCAAAGGTCGCAACTAGGCAAAGTAAATAACCTTGGAAACGTTTGTTGGATAAAACGTAGTGGTAGCTGCGAGCAACAGGCTCGTGTTTACGTTTTTCTTTTGGCAACGTTTCCATCATGCTGGTCATCATGGTAATAATGACCGCAATAGCAAATAGCGCCAAAAACAAATAGCTTGAACGCCAGCCAAAGGTTTCCGTTAGCACGCCGCCCAATACAGGAGCCATCAGCGGTGAAAAGATCACGCACATGCTGATCAAACTGTTGGCGCGATGTAATTCAGCGCCTTCAAAACAGTCACGAGTCAAGGTGCGAGACATTGCACCACCACAACCGATCCCCAAGCCTTGAACGAAACTACCGACAAGGAACCAAGTGTACTCGTGAGCAAACAGTGACAGCATAGTGCCGGCAATGTAAATCAATAGACCGGCGATGATGATCGGCTTGCGGCCAAGGCGATCCGACAGTGGACCATAGACAAATTGCGATAATCCGTAAGGGATCAAATAGCACGCCATGACGGCCTGCAGTGCAGCAGGCGATACCAAAAACTCACTGGCCATGTGACCGATTGACGGCACGTACATGGTTTGAGTCATTTGACCCACAGCGGTCAAAATAGCGATCAAAAAGGTAAGCTTGGCTAATGGAAATGACGCGGACATCTGCGCAAATTCTCCGGCTAAATTAAAAACGAAAAAGACCATGACAGATCGGTAAGGACTGCCAGATGATAAGTTTTATAGGGATTTACGGCGCGAGATATTAGTCGTTGATGGCGTTGTGATCAATCCGGAAATGTGATCTTAAGCAAGATAAAAATCTATCATTTACATTAGAAAAACTAATGACTGTTTGGTTGTGGCAAGAGCCTGATTGGTGTTTAGACTTAGCCCCGATGAAAACGCTGCAGTAATTAGATACCGAAAGAGCATTTAGGGCCGTTAAATAGCAAGGAGTGCAAATGAAAAAATGATAAGTAGTGTTTATTGGTTCTTGGTTAATGAAAAGGGCGCGAAATGTCGCGCCCTTTGCTCGTCTTCAGCTGTGACCCAAGAGGTGCTTGAAACGGATTGTCTGTGGCTGGCCTGCTAAAGTTTGAGTAGGACTTTAACATCAGCCGTTAATGCTGACTCGTCAACGTACCCAATCGCGTTTGTGTTGCTGGTCACTTCCGCAATCACACCTGCATAGTCGGCCACTTGGATGGGTGCTTCTGCTTTGCCAGTAAAGACCAATCGTGACCATGCGGATTGCAGCTGAGACTCACTGCGCCCTGTGGCTAGGTTGTGAAAAGCAATACGTCCTTCTGAGCCATCGCTAAGTTCAACAATGCGTGCTTTTGCACCGTTGGTGAGCAGATTTTTTTGCCCCAAAAAGAGCTTTTTGACTTCATTTTGGGAAAGAGAGTTGACGCCCGCTGCATTACCAATGACAACCATGCCTGCCATCGCATTGAAAGAGAGTAGGGATGCTGCAAAAAATGGAATCAGTTTGTTCATGAGAGGCTCCTTAGAAAACGAAATCTAGACGGGCAGAGTAAACCACGCTGTCTTTTTCATTAAACGCTCCAGTGTTATCAATGTTGCTCTTAAAGCCGCCACTGGTGTTTTGATAATCGGCGTACGTGATATCGAATTTCAGTGCCATGTTGGTGGCGAAATCCCAACGGCTACCAATGGAGTAGGATAAGCGCTCATAGTTCATCAAGCGATTCAACCCGAGCGCTTGTTTATACGCAGGAAGGTTTGTTGCGGCAAGGGCAGGAGTTGGTGCTGGTCGCTCATCGTTATCGGTGGTTTGCATCCAGCTTACCGCTAAATATGGCGTAAAGGCGGCCACTCGGTAACCCAGCAAGCCCGAAGCAGAGCGGGTATCACTGAACTTGCCATCGAGCTTCACGTCCGTCGCTTCGATGTTCGCGAGCAGGCTGCCATTATCATATTGCGCGCCAAGTGAAATGAACTGGCCATCTTGCTTGTGAACGCCTAACAACGCAGCACGTTGGCAAGGGGCCGAGTTGGTATCTCCTTTGTCGCATTTAGGATTGGCTTCGGCGATAAAGTAAGAGCCGCGCAGCGAGAAGTCGCCGTAGTTCCAGTTAGCAGAAAGGCCGAGCATTTTGTCCAGTTTGACTTCGCCAATGCTTGAATCATCCTCATCGATGGTGGCAATGCCGACAACGGGCTGTAGCAGTAGGCTTGAGTGCTCAAATTCAACCGGGATAAGAAGATCTGCACCGGTGTAGCTCTTAAGTACGATGTGCTCGTAAGTCTCTTGAGACGGATGAATCATCGGGTAGGCGTAGCCTAAATCAATGTAGTCAGAATAGAAGAACAAAGGCAAACGCAGTTTACCCGCGCGAGCAGTGAAGGCTTCAAATTCGTAAGAGGCGTAGGCCATTTCAATTTTAGGTGCATAATCATAGCGGCTGTTTGCCACCAATTGGGTGACAAACTTCGCCTTGTCGTTGATTTGAAAATCAAACTGAAGACCCGCCAAGGTTTCTTGTTCCCAATCGATTTTTTCCGCTGTGTATCGCGCGTAACCAATATCGTTGTTTGATTTGCCCATACCGACGGAGCCAAATCCACTGATGGACAGATCCTCAAGATTGGCAGCATTGGTGCTAAAAGTGGTAGCAACGATGAGGCTTGCTAACATGGTTTTTTTCATTCTGAACTCCACTACTGTGTTCGTTATTTTTGCTTTTTATGAAATTTAAGGTGCAGCAATCCACACCTGGTCAACACGACCAAGTGCCAAGGCAAGTGCGAAGGATTACTTCACCTTAAAGTGTCCGGTTAAACCGGATAAGTTTGCCGTAATTGCGTTGATGTTTTGTGCTACTGCGTCAAGTTCGCCGACGCTGTCAGCGGTGCCCTGTGCCATACTGCGAATGTTGTCGACAATGGCTTCAATGTCACTGGAGGCACGTTCCTGCTCTTCGGTTGAAAATGCAATCAGGCCATTTTTACTGCTGATGTCGGAAACGTCTCTGGTGATGCGCTGTAAGGATTGCTCTGCGACCAACGATTTCTGCACGCACTCTTCTGCGCGGCAAGCGCTCTCAGAAATGATGTTTGCGGCCGTTTTGGTTTGTTCTTGCAACTCATGCAAAACGGATTGGATCTCTTGGGTGGAAGATTGAGTACGAGAGGCCAGTGTTCTGACTTCGTCAGCAACGACGGCAAACCCACGCCCCTGTTCTCCTGCTCGGGCGGCTTCAATCGCTGCGTTCAAGGCGAGCAGGTTGGTTTGTTCGGCGATGGCACTGATGGCATCGAGTATCGAGCCTGCGTTTTGCGTATTTTGATCCAATTGCTGAACCACGAGTGAGGCATTTCTCACTTCGGCCGTCAGTTCTCGAACGGCAACAATCGTGCTTTGGACCTGCGCTTCGCCGTTGGCAGCTTCTTCACTCGCGCTATTGGCGGATGTGGAGGCTTCACTGGCGTGCGAGGCGATGTGTTTCGCTGCGTCGAACAACTGGCCAAGTGAATGGGACACATCTTCAATCGCTTTATATTGGCGTTCAGACAAGTCTGCCGTAGTGTGGCTGGAAGCAACCAAAGTGCTGGATATTTGGTCCAGTTTGCTCACGTTCTCAATGGTTTGCGTGACGTTGTGCTGAAGTTTGGTGACAAAAGCGTTGAATGAATCGACAACGGGTTTCAGTTCATCATTTTTCTCGTGACGGATGCGAACAGTAAGGTCGCCATCGCCGTCGGCAATATCACGCATCTTTTCTGCGAATGAGCCTAAATCTAGTCTAATGCCGCGAGTGACAAACCAACCCATCAAAATGGTGAGCAACAATGCAGTGGCGCCCAACACACGCATGAGTTGAGTCGCCGCGACATTGTTCTGTTCAAGCTCCGTCACGGAGCGTTCAAAATCCGCGACTCGAGCATGTGAAAATTGCTGCATCTGATTTTTTAGTGCGTCAAGCGTCTTTCGATTGGCGTCTGCTTTTTGCGCAGCGGCGGAGAGATCAAGGTTGCCATCAATCATGCCGAGAGCCACATCATAAGTTGATTGAAAGTAAGTATTTAAAAGCCGACGCAACGTGGTGGTTTGTTCACGTAACACGGGTTGCAATGTCGCCTGTAACGCAAGGTTCTCAACGATTTCTTCAAGCGTGGTGCGGTTCAAATCCAGCAGCTCTTCATCGCCTAGGGTAACCGCAAGGTTAAAGCGCTCTGTAAGTTGGGAGAGCAGCACTAAGTTGAGCGCTGCGGAGTTCATGACGGGATAGTACAGTTTGTCGATATGACGAACCTGTTCAGTGTTATTGGTCAGGGTGGAACCACTAATGGACAACATGCTAGCAAATCCGAATAACGATAGAAGGCATAGTGCAAGCACCTTCCCTCGAATAGACAGTGACATCATGCAGACATCCTTCTAAAAGAAAAAATAAATATAAAAATTATAAGCTTGGGTATTAATAAACCGCGTCCATGTTACCGCTAATGACATTCATGACATTAGAGTATTTATGTAAGTGAGCGTAAGCTGGTGACGTAGGGTGAGCGAGAGGGTCTTGTTTTAAAGGTGGTAAAGTCGGCATGCCATCGGTGCAAAATCACTTCGCTGCGTGGTGCTCTTTGGATTAGAGGGGCGATCTCTTTCGTGGGAAAAGTGATAAAAGGTGGGGAAAACGATAGGCTAGAAAGACAAAAATCCGATAAACCCTGTTTATCGGATTTCGTTATTTTGCTTTAGAGTATTCGCTTAGAACTCTGATTCAAACTCTTTATTCGCTGCCCAAGCGTACATCAACTCCAGCGCAATGGTTGCGCCAGCCAGTGCCGTCAAATCGCTTTGATCGTATGGAGGAGAGACTTCTACCACATCCATACCAACGATGTTGACGTCTTTTAGGCCGCGGATGATTTTCAAAATCTTGTCCGAGTTCAAGCCACCGCAGACAGGTGTACCAGTTCCTGGTGCAAAAGCCGGATCGAGACAGTCGATATCAAATGTCACATACACCGGCTTATCTGCCACGATGCGGCGGATATCTGCAAGGATCTCTTCTACGCTCATGTCGTTGGCTTGCATCGCATTGATGACGTTAAAGCCGTGACCTTCTTGCTTGTACTCAGTACGGATACCGACTTGTACTGAATGCTTAGGAGAGATAAGCCCTTCTTTTGGCGCATGGTAGAACATGGTGCCGTGGTCATAGCTGCTGCCGTTTGCGTACGTGTCTGTGTGCGCATCGAAGTGGATCAGTGCCATTTCACCGTAGTGTTTTGCGTAAGCGCGCAGAATAGGCAGCGTGATGAAGTGATCACCACCAAGGCCAAGCATTGTTTTGCCACTTTTTAGGATCGCTGAGGTCGCTGCTTCCATACGGTAAGTGAAGTCTTCTGCATCACCACAATCGAAGACAAGATCGCCACCGTCAATCACTTTCACTTTTTTGAATAGGTTGAAATCCCAAGGGAATTTCTTACCTTCCCATGCAAGATTCACCGATGCACGACGGATCGCATCTGGGCCCATACGCGCGCCAGGACGACCAGAGGTTGCCATGTCTAGCGGTGCGCCAAAAACAACGAGGTCAGCGTCTGCTGCGACAGGATCTTTGACATACGGACGACGCACAAAACTCATCGAGTTTGAGTAGAGTGAATAATCAGTTTTAGTAAACAAATCATTCATTTAGAAATCCTCTAAATAGGTGTAACCAGAGAGACCTTGTTCGAGCTCTGCTAGAATCTGTTGCTGTTCCTCTTGGTCAACACGCTGCGATACCAAAGAGTGATAATTTTTGCGAATTTGGTCTACATCGATGTGTACGTAACGCATCATGTCTTCGACGGTGTCGCCTTCGTTGATGAAATCGATGTTGATCTCACCTTGGTCGCCCACGTTCACCACAACACTGTGGGTGTCACCAAATAGGTTGTGCATGTCACCAAGAATTTCTTGGTATGCGCCCACGAGGAAGAAGCCCATCAAGTATGGCTCATCTTCGTTCCATGCAGGTACTGGCAGTGTGCTTTCGATGCCTTGACCATCTACATAGGCGTCAATCGCGCCATCTGAGTCACAGGTGATGTCGAGCATCACTGCACGGCGATCAGCGGCGTTTTGTAAGCCAGACAGTGGCAGAACAGGGAAGACCTGATCAATACCCCATGAATCTGGCAATGATTGGAACAGTGAGAAGTTGACAAAGAACTTATCCGCTAAACGCTCTGACAATTCGTCAAGAATTGGGCGATGGAAGCGGTTCTTCGTGCTCATCAAACGGTTCAATTCATAGTAGATACGCAGCGATGTTTGTTCTGCCCACGCGCGATGCTCAAGGGTTAATACCCCGGTCGCAAACTGTGAGTGCACTTCCGCCAAGTCGCTTTGCGTATCGTTGTAAATTTCGATCAGTGCACGAGCATCGGTACCATTGTGCAAGTTCAACCAGCTACGCCACATGTTGTTCAGTAGAAGAGGGAAGTCTTCTTCTGGCTCTGTCACGGTTTCTGGTTTGTAAGTTTCAGTACCAATTACGTTCGAGATCAACACTGCGTGGTGTGCTGTCAATGAACGACCAGACTCAGAAATGATCACTGGCATTGGTTGCTTGTAATCTTTACACACGTCACCCACGGTATTGACGATATTGCGTGCGTACTCCACCAAGCCGTAGTTCATCGAGTTGGAAGACTGGCTGCGAGTGCCATCATAGTCAATCGCTAAGCCGCCACCCACGTCGAAGTACGTGATGTTGGCACCCAATGTACGCAGTTCACAGTAGAAACGTGCTGATTCATTCACACCATTACGCACATCGCGAATATTCGCCATTTGCGAACCTAGGTGGAAGTGAACGAGCTGCAAGGTATCGAGTTGGTTTTCTTTCTTCAAACGGCTGATCACATTCAGCACTTGTGATGCAGAGAGACCAAATTTCGATTTCTCGCCACCGCTGGCTTGCCATTTACCTGCACCTTGAGAAGCAAGGCGAATACGGATGCCAAGACGGGGTGTCACACCAAGACTTTTTGCTTCTCTTAACACAAGGTCTAGCTCGGACATTTTCTCAAGTACGATGAAGACTTTGTGACCAAGTTTTTCACCAATCAGTGCCAAACGGATGTACTCACGGTCTTTATAACCGTTACAAACGATAACAGAGCTTGCGTGCTGAGCCATGGCTAGAACGGCGAGAAGCTCAGGCTTACTGCCTGCCTCTAGGCCTAGCTGTTTGGTTTCCAGTTGTGCCTGGCTGGCAAGAATCTCGTCTACCACTTCACGCTGTTGGTTTACCTTGATTGGGTACACTAACAGGTATTTATTCGGGTATTGATATTCTTCAATTGCCTGGTTAAACGCGTCACAGATTGAATGCACACGTTGATGCAGGATTTGCGGAAATCGAACCAGCACAGGTACATTGAGCTGACGCTCTTCTAGCTGCTTAACGATTTTGCTTAGCTGAATCTGGTGGGCATTATCACTACGTGGGGAAACGTACATTTCGCCTTGGTCGTCAATACCGTAAAAACCTTGACTCCAGTAGTGCACGTTGTAGTCGGCGCGAACGCGGTCTAATTTGGATGTTTGTTCCACATCTAATCTCACAGAGTATATCCGAAATACAGCAACGGATATTAAGAACAAAACATGAGTGGAAAGTCCCTCTCATGGCCTGGCACGCAACGCGTGTTGCGCGAATTAACGGACAATTTATCACTTGAGTCTAATGAATAAAATTGATTATTACGACAAGAGTTTATTATTGAGAGGTTGGTAAAAAGGCCAGCGAATTTTCATGGAGGAACAATGCATAAAGCGATCTTGTTTGATTGGGGAGATACTCTCATGATTGATGATAAAACTCAGCAAGGAAAGATGAGGTATTGGGATAAAATTCAATTGGTTAATGGTGCTTCTGAGACCTTAAGAAAACTGAGCTCTGTCTATCCACTTTACATTGCAACCGGTGCTGGCGATTCAACAATTAAAGATATTCATGCAGCATTTGCACGTGCTGAAATCGATGTTTTCATTAAAGGCTATTTTAATCGGCAAAACATTCCGTTTCTCAAAGGCTCAAGTGACTTTTATCTCGCCATTTCCTCTGCGTTGGGGGTAAAGCCCCAAGAGCTTTGTATGATTGGAGACAGTCTAGAGAAGGACATCATTCCGGCCAAGCAGGCAGGGCTTTCCGCCATTTGGTTGAATCATCACCGGCATACACCGCCACCTCAGGTCGTGGCCATTACCCAGTTGCAGGCGCTTGAAAGTTTGTTGTTATAAAAGAGGGCTGCAACGAAAAGCGGTAGGTCAAATGAAAACAACCGAGTGAAGACGCTGTCATGGCTGTTCACCCGATTGTTTGATTGTAAGACTAAATCAAGTTAGCTCAGCCACGGCTAAGCGGCCACCATTTGCATTGCCAAATCACGCCCGTTTCCTCTCACTTTATCAATCTTGTCGACAAAAGCGGCGGAGATACACAGCAGCCGTGAATCGGGATGATTGGCTAGGAAATGTGCTTTTTCACTGGGATCTTTAAAATCATCCCAACTTTTGTTTATTGCACGAGCGAAATGGATAATGGTCGCGAGCTTTGGTGATACATCGGCCTCTCTGGGTTCATGGAAATGTTCAATTGCATCCGCCATCTCTTCAGGAAACTTCCAACTTCGTGCCAATTTGGCCCCTAATGTTGGTGATGAAACATTCAGTAGCTCTTCTTGTACTGCAATGGCGTCTGCCCCTTTATTAACGCGTTGGTTAATCTCTACGGCTTGTTCGGGTACTAACGTGTGGATCATCAACTCGCCAATGTTGTGCAAGACTCCAGTGGTAAAGGTTTCATTGACGTCCATTCCCGCTTCTGCCGCCAATTTGGACGAGATGACCGAAACCTCGAAGGTGTCGGTCCAGTATTTTTCCATATCTAAGGTTTTGACCCGTGGGAAAGCGCTGGAAAGTACCGAGGCGACCACTAACGTTCTCACTGGGCCCGTGCCGACACGAATTAAAGCATCATTGATGGTGGCGATGGATTTCGTACCACCAAAGTGGGCGGAATTGGCCATACGTAGCAATCGGGCGCTGAGCACTTGATCCATTGATATCTTTTTCGCTAAAGCGCCAAAGTTAACCTCTTCTTGGTTAACCATCTCCAGTAATTCTTGCAGCAGACTTTGAATACGTGGTAATTCATTTAATCGAGTTATTAACGCAGCCTGACTCATGATCATTCTCCTCAATGCTCAACATAATGAGCGTTAGCCATTTGAATATAGGTCAGGTCATTTGATATTTACAAAAAAGTAAATAATAACGATGGTGGCCCTTGATGCCCGTATGGGATAGGTAAATCAGAGCAGTGACTTCGCAGCGTTAACCGTGCTGAGAAAAGCGCTTAAACCACTTGGAAGTGAAACAATGGATAATCAGTGAGGCAAGGATGAACATTGGAATTTATATTTATGATGAGGCGGAAGTCCTCGATTTTGCAGGGCCATTTGAAGTGTTTTCAACCGCCAACCGTTTTGGTGAAAACCATTGGCAAGTCGCATTGATTGGCGAAACAGGCAAGCCGGTGAAAGGGCGAGGTGGCTTCTATGTTCAGCCTCACTATTCCATCGACAATCACCCTCACTTAGATTTGCTTTTGGTTGTCGGGGGCGATCATCGTGATGAAGTCAAGAAACGCAATGTTGTCAACTGGATCGGTACAACGGCAATGCAGGCGAGTTTAGTCGCCTCCGTGTGTACCGGAAGCTTTCTGCTGGCGGAAGCTGGCTTGCTTGATGGTTTGCAAGTCACGACGCATTGGGAAGACATCGAAGACTTAAAACAATGTTATCCCCAGCTGACGGTTTTGTCGCAACGGCGTTGGGTGGATAGCGGAAAGTACACCACCAGTGGTGGCATTTCTGCTGGTATAGATATGAGCCTCTATTTGGTCGCCAAGCTGAAAGGCGAGGGTTTGGCTCGTCAGACGGCCAAGCAAATGGAGTATCAGTGGAATCAATAATGAGGTCATCAGTGACAAATGTGGAGCAAGGGCGTTTTCATTTGAGAATGCTAAGTGGTAGCGATGACGCATCGCTGCTGGTATTTGAATACGAAAATCGGCATTGGTTTGAGCGTTTCATCACACCGCGAGACGCGTCGATGTTTTCTGAGCAGGGGATCCGAAAACACATCGATTATTGTTTATCAGAATACCAACACAAGCGAATGCTACCGATGATTGTTGAATCGGATGAGGGTGCCATTGTGGGGCGCGTGAATTTTCACGACATCAAGTTTAACCGTGGCGTTGCGACGCTCGGTTATCGATTTTCTGAAGAGAGTGCAGGAAAAGGCATTGCTACACAAATGGTGACGAAATCGATGGTGGTATTGGAAAACTTAGGCTTTAGAAGCGTGCTTGCCGTGGTTGCCTCTGATAATTTTGCATCGCAAAGAGTGCTCGAAAAGTGTGGTTTTAGGCAGATGAACCTGATCGCAAATTATGTGATCTTGCATGGTCAATCGGTCGATTGTTTTCGATATCTGTACCAATTTAAGGTTAAAAAGTAGCCATGCTTAACAGAAATTAGAAAAAATACTCTAAATGATGAAATTAGAGGATGATGTTCTCTTTGTTATTGTTTTTAATGAATAAACGAGATAACTACTTAAAATGTGTGTGTTTAGTGATATTTGTTCCATAAATGGTAAAACACGTTTTTGAGCACATTATTTATAACTAAATCAACATAAATAGTTGCGAAAGATTTGGAACTGGTTACAAATGTAGCCCGGAAATACTAATAATAGGGAAAGAAGATATGCAAGATACCACTCCCGAGTATCTGTTGGCTGCTTTAAGACAGGCGATCAAAAGCAAGGGGCTGACATATCGAGAGTTGTCTGACAGGTTAGGAATACCTCTTTCTACGTTTAAAAGACACCTTTATAGCTCGAACATTTCGCTCGATAAGCTGCTGGAATATTGCCGTGAGACAGATACTTCGCTAGAAGAGCTGCAAAAATTGGCGGTTCAGTTACAAACTAACGATGAAAATTACTTCAGTCACACTCAAGACGAAGTGTTTTTCAATTTTCCGGAACTTTACGACTTTTACCGAGAAATTCGTCATTTGCGCGATAAAGACGGATTTCGTTGGATGAAAGAAAAACATGGGCTTGATGAATCAACCACTTACTCCTATTTCCGTGCTTTGGAAATGTTAGGTTTGATCAAGTTAAGTGAAGATCACAAGTTCAGTTTGATAGGCCCAATGTACTATCGTTTTGCGGACAACTCTAAGCTCAACAAAAAGTACACACAAACACTGAAAGAGCAGACTACGGCGTACAAAGATTGCGTCAAAATTGGTTTTTCACGTATGAATTTGACCGATGACCAACTTAAAGCGATTGGTAAAGTGATTGCCAAAGAAGTGCTGAAGTATCATAGCGAAAACATGGCGGAAGGTAATTTTGAAGTGTCTGATTTCAAAAACGTGCTCTTGATCGCGAGCCCGCATGAACCGTTGATGTTCTCTGATGGCATTGGAAAACTGCCAAATGATTTCTTAAACCAAATCAAAGATGCGATTGACAAATCTGGCGATAAGCCGAGTCTTGCTCTCTAGAGTGGGATAAACGAAATCTTTGGCTATCTTGAATGAAAACTAAAAAAAGAGCCGTCACATGAAGCGTGGCGGCTCTTTGTTTTACTGACGTTGTTACTTTGTACTTAATCCATTACGGGCAACTGCTCAATGGAGCGACGGTAGCGACGGTACTCGCCAGAGTTCCACAGCCAAATACTTTCCACTGGAATAGCGTAATATTGTGCGTAGTCTGGATTCTTCTTAATCTGTTCCTCGATATCTTTTTCAGCTTGTGCGGAAAAGGCAAGTAGATTTTCAAGGTATTCAGGAGCACTTTCTTTATTGGCATCAATAGCTTGCCAAGCGACCAAAAGGTCGTTTTGCTTGTGGCAGCCATTGGCAGCATCTTGCCCTTTAGGGTAGTAGCAGTTGTTTGTCTTATCATGGACAAATTTGGGGCTAAAGGGGTTAAATAAGCTGTTAAATGAGCTAGCACCATTCAGTACTTCAACGGTGTTACTGTCTCGCAACAAATACAATGTAGCGTCCTTTTGTGAACGGATACCTAACTTAGCAAAGTTAAGGTATGTATTTACTGGATTAGGCAAATTATTCAAAAGCTCAAGGTGTAGTTCTCTTCCATCAATAAACATGGCTTTTTTAGCAATCTCTTTTGCCAGACCATTGCGACGTGTCACCATGTACTTACGTGCTTTCCAAGTAAATTCGTAACCGCCTTTCAAGTCGACAGATAAGCTTGGTTTCGTCAGAGTAATATCGTCGATCAAATGTTGCGAGCTATCAGAAAGCCCATACTCTTCAGCTTGGCCGAATGCCACTAAGTTGGTCAGCAACGCATTAAAATATGGTGTTACGGTGCTCTGTGACAACTGGAAGTAGCTTTTAATACCATAGAGATATGGCGGCACCTCAATAGAGCTACGCAGATCTGGTACGTAACGTGACTTGGTTTCAACATACTCACCAGTTTTATCAACGAAGACAGGAGAACGGAACTTGTCATCGGCGAAACCCAAGTAGCTAAGGTACTCTTTCATTTTTCTTGGTGTGCCTTTAGTGCCACTGCGAACATCGGAAACATCCATTAGTGCCATATTGGATTTAGCTCTCACACTGTTCCAATCATTTCGTTTGACCAGCATCTGTGCGGCGAGCAGCTTATCAGGCCAAATTCCCATTAAATCAATGGCGGAGGATGAGGACTGATGCGGGTTGTTGGCTTTCATATCGGCATACGGGCGGCCATCACGCGTCTCAGCGAGTACTTTGATTGGCTGTGACCCTTTTGCTAACTCAGCGACCAAATCTTGGTCGAAACATGACTCTGGAAGCGTGGTTTTATAGTCGATACGAGGGCCATACTGTGTCCACAGATCATTCAACGAGACAAAACGATATAGCGGTTGATCGTCGTTTGCGACTTCAATTTCACAAACATGATTAGGTTGTGCCATCACTTTGACAAAGAAATCTGCCGCTAATAAGGCTGCATCAAAGGTGTCACAAATCATCTGTGCCCCTTGTGGTAGTTGACTTCTACGGAACTTATATTGGCAGTTGTCTGTGTAGAAATTTGCTACGTTTTGCCCGTAACTCTCTTCCTCTTCCCCTTTAAGTTGCGCGAAGTAGTAGTCAATTTCACCTAAATCTTCAATAACTTTGCGAATTTCATTGAACTGATTGAGGCGCGCGACGGTGTAGTTATGCACCTGATATTCGTAAAACTGGTTACGTCCATTCCGCTTATTAAGGAACTCATAGCTATCCCAGTATTGCTGAATACGGAATTCGGTCAGTTCAAGGATATTGGTGCCTTCATCAAAACGATTACAGGTGGTTGTGCTGCTAGTGTTTTCATCCGAGCAGTAGTAGTAATTTTTAACGCTTTGAGTCGGTTGGCTATCATCTTGTTTTTTCAGCTGTTCTTTAAGTACTTCCAAAGTACCAAGTGGATAAGCACGGTAGTTTTGACGCACTTTTTCGTCGATTTCACTTAAGCTAACGTAAGCCACTGTCGTTTCGCCTTTATCATCAAGCGTTTGAACTTCCGCTTGACGTTGGTAGCCAAAACGCAATGCGGCAATATCGTACTTACCGTAAGTTGGCAGCTCGTCAAAAATGGACGCACCGTAGTCCATAATAGAACTGTAAGCGGGGACTTTGTCGTAGCCAAGTGCAGTGATTTCTTGCTCGTTATAGAAGTTACTTTTATCCATTGAGCCCATAAAGTTGTGTCGCAAACCGAGGTTGTGGCCAAGCTCGTGGACTAACGTTGACGTATAAATGTGCTGCGAAATCTGTTTGGTTACTTGCGCTTGCTGATCGGCGTTGAGATCTTCCCACGCTTTGAGCTTGGTGTTGACCTTGTCGGCGTAATCTGGCGCAGAAGGGTCTAAATGAGCATTGTCAAAATAGCCGCCCGCTTTGTAATCAATACCTTTGATCAACCCTTTTGATTGAGTGCTTACCCACAGGAACTGATCAGAATACATGTTTTGCTCAGCGTAGGCTTGGCGCTGTTTTGCGTAGGATAAAGCTTGTTTGTTGAAGCTGTATTCGCTCTGCATATCTGGGCGAAGCCAAGTCACTACGCCGTCATTGAAATCTGGCTCGCTAGCGGCCACCAAGGGTAGGGACGTTTGAATATTGGTGATATTTTTATCTACGATGAAGTCAGAGACCCTTTCGGCACCAAAGGTCATGGAGGTGGTGCCTGCATCAGAGTCATCGGTTCCATTGTTGACCGCTGGGTCTGTCTCATCCAATTTGAACTCTGCTGGGCGGGCAATCTCTTGGCGATTGTAGTGAACCGCTAGTCTGCGCCACATTTCACGAGCCGAAGCGCGGATCACACCTGCATATTGGTTCACATGCGCATGGACAATTTCACCTGTGAGCGGGTTGGTTGCTGATGGGCCGTAGCCTAGCAATCCGTTATCAACCGGATCGGTGATCAGGTTAAACATGTTGATACGCAAATCACCGGGATGTTTGCCTGCAGGTTTGTCTTTATTGACGATGTTGATTTTTGGCACACCAGTACCAGCAAGAATCTGGTTAATGTGTTCGATCGTATCGAGAGTGGTTTGCAGAAACTCCTTCCCCTCAGGTGAAAAATAACTGTCGCTTAAGTAGTAATCGATAGACTCTTTTTTCGGGTTGAAGCGGTTAATGAGTCGGAACTTCTCACCTTGTAGATTGGCCTCGCCATTGACTGAAAGCGGTGTTTTTTCATCATTAAAAAAACCATAACGCTGTGAGTCTTTGCCTGGGTAGTGGACCACTTCGTAATCTGGGCTAGCAAGCTTGTCGAGCTTCACCAGCGAGTAGAAAAAACGCGTTTTGAAAGAAAGATCTTCCAGTTGAGAACCAAATTGATACATATCATCAGCACTGGCGGTGAATGTGCGTTCAACTTCAACGTTAATGACACCGGCAGTCGCGTCGTATTCCCAATGCACTAAACGAGGCTCGGCGGTTTCTGTGACATTGTCAGCAGTCCACCATGCGTCAACGGTATCAACGGCCAATGACTTGATGCCCGCGTAATCGGGAGTGAAGTGAGTGGTATCTTGCCAGTTTAGACTGGCGTCTGTGTTGAGCTCTTCTTTGTTGGTGCACTCATCAAACTGATCTTCAGCACAGCGATATTGCTGGAATTCACCAGGGATCTTAAGAACCGGAGCAAGGTTGATGCTGCTCTCGTATCGGCTTGGCTTGCCATTAATAATGGTATCGCGGTCTACTTCTTCTGCGATGATGCCATTGGCTTTATCAAAACGCAGCGTGACTAATTTGGGTGTCCCCTGAAAAAAGCCTCGTTGGGTTGCCGCGTAGCGTGGCGCCGCGCCTGTCGATGGCATATAAAGCCAAAGCGCTTCAGTATCTAAAGAGCTTTTAGTTATTTGCTCTTCAGCTCTCGGTTGATATTCGTATGCGCGTTCCTCTGCGCCACAGCCATACAATGCCACAGACACCATAGTGGCGAGTAATAACTTTCTATACATGTTGTGCACCAGTTTAATAGTTATATGTGAGTGTTAAGTAGTAAGTTGGCTTGTCCAAGTCGAATAAGGTGTCGATTGGGTTTGGTCCTCGGTCGGTATCGAAATACCGGGCGCTGTTGGTTAAACCAGCAGCGACAGAAAAGCTTTCAGTTACGTTGTAACCAATCTCTTCGGCGTGTGAGAATTCAGGAGAATATTCTGAACCTCGGTAGGTCCACGATTTTGAACTGTCAATGGTGGTGGAGATCCACCAGTCACCATATTCGTAGCTCAAACCAAAACTGTTACTCAGGCGATACTCTTCGAGCTGGAGATTGCCTGCCGTGGTGTAACGATGGAAATTTTTTCTTAGACGAACGGAATCTGTTAGTTGTAGCCCTTCAAGCAAAAAGCCAAGGTCATAGCTGAGATTGAGATCCGCACGAAAAGCAGTAGAAAGGTCGGTGGTTTTTGCGATGTCAGAGATAGGAATTAACCCCCGAATACTCGCAGAAAAATTGAGATTTTCTGTTGGTTGGTAGAGATCTCGGTAAACCGCTCGTAACCATACATCTCGCCAATACTGTCCCTCATGCCCGTCGAATTGATGAACGCCACTGAAATTGGCGCTAAAGAGCCAGTTGGTTTCCGTTTCATATTTCACGGCGAGACTGGCGTCGAGAGAACGTGATGCAAGATAGCTGTTGTCGGGGTAGGCGTTTCGGCTGTATGAAGTCGAAAACGTCAAATTCCACGGACTGTTTTGAGTCGGTGGCGCCACCATAGATTCGGCGACATCTTCTGCATGAACTGTAAACGGCAAGCAAGATGCAGTTAGCGCACACAGTGCAATATGACACTGTTTCACTCTACTTTCCTTGTAATTTGTGATTAATGTAGTGTTTTTTATGATTGACGGATACTAGAGGAATCATTGGAAGAAGAACATCTATTCATGGAAAGTATCAATATCTTGTGTCACCAGTACTAATTTGTGAGCCTGCTCGAATGTTAATCGTTTTGTTTTGATCTCCAATCGCCTCTTTTAATTGCTGAACCCTTGCTGCATATGGAGTGAGTTGCACTTCTGCTTGGCTGACACATAACCTTCATCAATTTTTCTCATAAAAATGACTTGATTAGATCAATAAATGTACTATTATGACGAAGTGTCATTTATGACGATTCGTCAAAAATGAGTGAGATTCCTTTAATAGGGATTCGTGTTACAATCGCAGCGGGAGTACGTCGATACGGAAGAGTGAATGATGTTTAACTTTGGTTGTAAGAAAAGTGATGAGCAAAAAGGGTGTGGATTTTCGGCTGGAAAGACGAAAAAACAGCAAGCTATCGCTGATCGAGAAGTTGAATTAATTCTGTTAGCAAAAGCCATTGTACAGAAGGAAGGATTTGCCAACCTTACGATGGACAAACTAACAGCGGCCAGTCCGTACTCAAAAGGGACGATTTACAATCATTTTTGCAGCAAAGAGGATGTGATTTTAGCGCTGTGTATTCATTCGCTAAAAAATGAAGCGCTTCTCTTTAATCGTACCGCAGCGTTTGAAGGTACGACGCGAGAAAAAATGATCGCGATGCATGTAGGTTACCGTATCTACTCGCGTCTAGAGCCTGTGCTATCGACCTGCGCCATCATGGCCAAAACACCATGGGTGCTAGAGAAAGCGTCGCCTGCGAGGGTGAATGAGTTAAATGAGCTTGAAGAGAAAGTGATTTCAGGTGCGGATGCTCTCGTGAGCTACGCGGCCGAAGTCGGCGATGTGAAGTTTTCACCCGCAGTGGGTTCTGATGCCATTGTATTTGCTAACTGGTCAATTGCATTTGGTTCGAATGCCTTGACGCAAAACGCATCAAACAGTCACTGTATCAGCCGCCTTCAAGATCCATTTACAGTGCTACATAACGCGAATTTGCTACTTGATGGACTCGGATGGAAGCCGCTTTCGAGCGAATGGGATTATCGCAAAACCTGGCGACGGGTAGAGCAAGAACTGTTTGCTGAAGAGATCGCTTATCTCGAATCTGTTGGTCGTTAAGGGAACAAAGCCAATCTTAGGATTGGCTTTTAAATCACACTTAGTGACGAATCGTCAAAAAATGAACTTGGAAAAACAAAAATAGGTTGTTCTTTGTTGATTCCAAAATTCTTCCTCTCTTAACCAGCATTTGCTGGTTTTTAAAGAGAGATTATTGACGAAACGTCACAAATGGAGAGTGTGATGAACCATCTTCAGCAGTCAACCAATGAACGCACTTCACTGCTCGCGTTCTCAACGCGGTTCAGTTTTTGGACCCTTATCATCAGCCTGATTGCCATTGTCGCGACTGCGATGGGGGCAAAAAATCTCTATTTTCGTGGGGATTACAATATCTTTTTTGATGGCAGTAATGCTCAACTACAAGCCTTTGATGAGATTCAAACCACCTTCGCGAAAACCGACAACATCGCGTTAGTCTTAGCGCCTAAAAGTGGCGATGTGTTTGACCAGCGCACACTGACTCAAATCCAAGAAATGACGGAACAAGCGTGGCAAGTGCCTTATTCAAGCCGTGTCGATTCGCTTGCTAACTACCAACATACCGAAGCGGTAGACGATGATCTGCTGGTGGAAGATCTTCTTTATCAATCGTACCCACTTACCGCAGAACGCATCGCCAAGGTTCGTGTGGTTGCGATGTCAGAGCCGCTACTGGTTAACGCTTTGGTCTCCGAGAAAGGCGATGTTGCGGTTATCAATATCACCATGCAAATGCCAGGGGTGGATGAAACAGCTGAAGTGGATGAAGTGGTCGCATACGTCGAACAAATGCTCAGTCATTATCGCGCACAGTATCCTGATGTCACCATCTACAAGGCGGGTATCATCGCGATGAACCATTCGTTTGCGATGGCGGCGCAAAACGACAGTGCGACGTTAGTGCCAACAATGCTGTTGGTGATTTTGGTTTTTCTCACCATCATGCTGCGTTCATTTCTCAGTGTTTTAGCGACGTTAGTGGTGATTATAGGCGCCATTGTTGCGACGTTGGGCATTGTAGGCTGGGCTGGAATGTTTTTGCATGTGGCCTCTGTGAATGTGCCGACACTGATCATGACATTAGCGGTGGCAGACTGTGTTCATGTCATTGCCAGCATGCGCCATTTTATGCGCCAGGGTATGCCGAAATCACAAGCGATTCACCGTAGTGTGACGCTCAATTTTGTGCCTATCATCATCACTTCAGTAACCACCGCTATTGGCTTCTTGATGATGAACATGTCTGATTCTCCCGTGCTACGAGACTTTGGTAATTTGTCTGCGCTAGGGGTGATGATCGCATGTGTGTTGTCCGTGAGTTTACTGCCCGCCTTGCTTAACCTGCTGCCAGTGCGTTTTAGTGCCAAACAAGCGGCGAAATCGTCGGATATTATGGATAAGTTAGCGGATCTTGTGGTGCACAGACGCAACGTTTTATTGCCACTTTCCATCGTGGTGATTGCAGGCAGTGCCGCTTTGATTCCTTACAACAAAGTTAACGACGAATCGGTCAAGTATTTCGATACCAGTAGTGAATTTCGACAAGCGGCCGATTTTATGGAGCAACGAATTAGTGGCATGACCACGATGAGCATTGCCATTAAAACGCATCAATCACAAGGGATTGCCAGTCCGGAATTCTTAGCGGTTTTGGGGGAGTTCACCCACTGGCTACGCGAGCAGCCTGAAACGGACCACGTAGCATCGTTGTCGGACATCTATAAGCGCTTAAACAAAAACATGCACGGTGATGATAATGCTTATTACGCATTGCCAGCAGAGCGTGAGTTGGCCGCGCAGTACTTGCTTCTCTACGAAATGTCATTGCCATTTGGCCTAGATCTGAATAACCAAGTCAATGTCGACAAGTCTTCCGTCAAACTGCAATTGACTGTGAAAAACTTAGGCAGCGTCGAGTTGGTGGCCTTGGAAGAGCGCATCTATCAATGGTTTGCCAGCCATGCGCCGCAATATCAAGTAGTGGCATCAAGCCCATCGCTGATGTTTGCTCATATCGGTGAAACGAACATGGCCAGCATGCTTTCTACCTTGCCGATTACCTTAATCCTCATCTCTGCATTGATGATTTTTGCTCTGCGCTCTTGGCGACTTGGCATGATCAGCTTGGTTCCGAATATTGCCCCAGCGGTGATTGGTTTTGGTCTTTGGGCGTTGATCTCCGGTGAAATCAACTTAGGTCTGTCGGTTGTGGTGACTCTGACGCTTGGCATTGTCGTCGATGATGCAGTCCACTTCCTTGCCAAGTATCAGCATGCTCGCAAAGCAGGGCAAAACGCAGAGCAGGCAGTGCGATATGCCTTTCATACCGTCGGACGTGCTTTGTGGATCACCACCGTCGTGTTAGTGGCTGGGTTTTCGGTGTTGGCGTTGTCGCAGTTCCGCCTCAACTCAGACATGGGGCAGTTAAGCGCCATCGTGATCTTCGTCGCCTTGGTGATCGACTTCGTTCTATTGCCATCGTTACTGATGCGATTTGATACAACGGAATACGCCCAACTGGACACCACTCAAGAGCCTAACACAACACCCATTCAACCGAATCAAGCGTAATAAGGACATCAAGATGAAAAGACTCAGCATACAAAAACTCAATACGATGGCGGTGGTGGCGGCTTTGTTTACCGCACTATCTGCTGCACTGGGAGTCACGCCAGCAATGGCCAATGATCAAGCCAAAGGACTAGAAATCGCCAAGGAGCGCAAGCAGCGTGACCTTGGTTGGGGGGACTCGGTCGCGACCATGGAAATGCTTCTCAAAAATGCACAAGGCGAAAGTAGCCTTCGTTTGATGCGTTTGAAGTCTCTGGAGGTCGAAGCCGATGGTGACAAAGGGCTCACCATCTTCGATGAGCCAAGAGACGTTCAAGGTACGGCGTTTCTCAACCATTCGCACATCAGCGATGCGGACGATCAGTGGCTTTATTTACCTGCGCTTAAACGGGTGAAACGCATTTCGTCACGCAATAAATCCGGCCCTTTTATGGGCAGTGAGTTTGCCTATGAAGATCTCAGCTCGTTCGAGCTGGAAAAATACCGTTTTGCCTATTTGGGTGATGAATCGATAGATGGAGAAAACGCATTTGTCATCGAACAAGTGCCAACGGATGAAAACTCGGGCTATACGCGCCAACTGGTTTGGCTGGATCAGCAACATTATCGTCCTTTGAAGATGGAGTTTTATGATCGCAAAAATGCGTTACTCAAAACCCTCGTATTTAATGAGTACCAGCAATACCTCAATCAATACTGGCGAGCCCATAAGATGACGATGGTGAATCATCAAACGGGCAAGAGTACAGAACTGACAACCAATGCAATGGCGTTTCGAACGGGCTTAACGGAAAGCGATTTCGAGCAAAACGTGCTGAAACGCATCAAGTAATGGGATCGATACATGAAGAAAACCATCGTTAAAGGAGGCCAGTTGCTGGCCTCAACGCTGCTTGTCACCGCAGCGTTACCATGTTTTGGCATTGAGCTCTCGGGCAGCGCGAGCCTTGAACATAGGCAGTTCTATTCATCAGGGTTACAAGGCCAAGACAAAGGCCAAAGTTCCTTGGTATTCGAACCTGAATTTTATTGGCAGCAAAGTGAGGGTAATGGCCGTTTTACTTTTATCCCGTTTTATCGTTGGGATGCGGTGGATGAAGAGCGCTCTCATGGCGATATACGCGAAGCACTCTACCTCAATTATTGGGGAGATTATGAGTTGCGAGCGGGCGTCGGCAAAGTGTTTTGGGGGGTAACGGAATCGGCGCATTTAGTGGATGTGATTAACCAGACCGATGCGGTTGAATCGGTAGATGGCGAAGCCAAATTAGGACAGCCGATGGTGCATGTGACGGTCGTAAAAGAGTGGGGAACAACAGATTGGTTTGTGCTGCCGTATTTTCGTGAGCGAACGTTTTCAGGCGAAGAGGGCAGGTTAAGGCCTAATCCGCCCATTTCTCAAGATGCGTTATATCAATCTTCGCAAGCGGAGAAACACACCGATTTTGCGTTTCGATATAGCAAAATGCTTGGAGATTGGGATGTCGGAGTCAGCTATTTTAAAGGCACCAATCGTGATCCCTACTATCGTTTGGATGGGGGAGAGATAAAACCGTACTACGCACAAATGTCTCAAGTTGGCATTGATATCCAAGGTATTGTCGGCGATTGGCTGTGGAAGCTTGAGAGCATTTACCGAGACAGTGACGATCACCACACCGGTGTTGTGACCGGTTTTGAATACACATGGGTAGGCGTGTTGGACTCCGTCGTTGATATCGGCTTTATCGCGGAATACTTGTATGACAGCCGAGGAAACAATGCTCAGACGATAGGACAAAATGACGCTTTTGCAGGGCTACGTTTTGCCTTTAATGATGAGGATGGCACCGAACTCTTAATGGGTATAACTCAAGATCTTGATAATAGTGACGTATACAACGCCAAGCTCGAAGCGAGTAGCCGAGTTAACAATCAGCTCAAGTGGCGTATCGATGCATGGCTGTTTGAAAATGAAACCCCGAATGACCTGCTATACTTTGGTCGTAAAGATGACTTTATTGAACTTGGCCTAGATTATTATTTCTAAAGATAACTATCTGATTTTATTAATTAGATTTCCCTTATCTATTGAGGTGGGCTATTGATTTGAGTTTTGTGATATCGGTTCAAATTAGATCTACCTCATTTTTTCAACATTTCTATAAAGCTCTTTCGCTGTATTCACTATAAAATCCCTTAAAAATGAGTGGATTTAGAGTGTTCGGTTAGAACGGACACATTTTAAAGGGCTGTCAATTGAACTCATTCAAATGGGATAAAAACTTTGAAACGGGCATCGCAGATGTTGATGAGCAACATCAGTATCTGGTGGGTTTTATCAACCGTTACGGTGAGCTGATTTCAGAAAATACGATATCAATACAAGACATTCAAATGGCATTGTTTGAGCTGTCGCGTTACGCCGAGTTTCACTTCAAAGAAGAAGAAAACTTGATGCGTAACGCGGGTGTCTATCACGAGCATTTGCAATACCATATCAAAATTCATCGTGCTTTCATGTCTGACATCATGGGCATGCAGAGCTTTATCTCGGAAGAAAACAAAAAATCGGCAGAACAATTACTGCATTTCCTGATTCATTGGTTGGCTTATCATATTTTGGGTATTGACCAAAATATGGCAAGACAAGTGGAAGCGATCAAATCAGGGCTTACTCCGCAACAAGCCTATGAACAAGAAGAGCGAAAAAGTGATTCTTCGACCCAGCCACTGCTTGATGCGTTGAACGCGTTATTTAATCAAGTCTCGGAGCGTAACCGAGAGTTGTTGTCGCTCAACCAGCACCTTGAGGAAAAAGTGGAGGAGCGCACACGGCAACTGGTCGAAGCCAATAAACAACTGGAAGTGCTTTCCTATACCGATTCTTTGACCAGGTTACCCAATCGTCGCTGTGCCATCCAAACGCTTAAAGAACTGTGGAATGACGCTTCTTTGGCTGACGCGCCGTTGGTGTGCATCATGATTGATGCGGATTACTTTAAACAAGTGAACGACAGCTGCGGCCATGAAGCCGGGGATGTGGTGTTGAAAGAGTTAGCGCACACGCTGAAACACAGTTTCCGCAGTGACGATATTGTTTGTCGTTTGGGTGGAGATGAGTTTTTGGTGATTTGTCCAAATACCGATTTAGCGGGCGGTTTGCATGTCGCTGAGCTTGTGCGTCAACAAGTGAACAATCTGCTTATCCCCACAGGCTTGGAACCATGGCGCGGCAGCATCAGTGTTGGAGTGGCAGAAAGAACGCCTGCGATGAGCACCTACACAGAGTTAATTCAATTCGCGGATGATTCTGTGTATCGCTCCAAGCACCACGGTAAAAATTGCGTTAACGCGACTCAACTCAACGCTTAGTCCGTAGCACGCTCAACTCGCGTCTGGGCCATCTTGGTTCAGGCGCAAATGGCTCTGATGCTAATTGTTTAGATGCTAACTGTTTAGATGCGAATGGTTCAGACACGAACTTGCGCTTATCTTCTCGTTCATTTCGCCTCTTTTTCAGCCAAATGCCATGAATCGGATCTCCGGGATTTTGTCCTCTTTTAATATTTGGCGTCTTTTTACTCAATAACCTCTTCTTTTAATAATTCAATTTGGCATTAGAGGCGGGTTTAGCTACTATGTACAGCTATCAAAAAAGTACCAATTACTCCCTTATGGACACTACCAGAAGGTAGATGAGGAAACGATGCAACATCTACAAGAGATCATTGCTAATGCGAATGCTGCGATTGATGCCGCACAGTCGCTTGTCGCACTCGATGAAGTGCGAGTTCAGTATCTAGGTAAGAAAGGTGAGCTAACGGCTCAACTACAAAGCCTAGGTAAACTTCCACCAGAAGAGCGCCGCGAAGCTGGTCAAGAGATCAACAAGGCCAAAGAGGTTGTTCAACACGCTTTAGCAGCTCGTAAAGACGCACTGCAAAGAGCGGAATTGGAAGCAAAACTGGCTTCAGAAACCATCGATGTGACCCTACCTGGTCGTCGTATCGAAAATGGTGGTCTTCACCCAGTTACGCGTACAGTTGAGCGTATTGAACAGTTTTTTGGTGAACTAGGCTTTAACGTTGAGTCTGGCCCAGAAATCGAAGATGCATTCCACAACTTCGACGCGCTAAACATCGCTGCGGATCACCCTGCACGTACAGACCACGATACCTTCTTCTTCAATCCAGATTTGATGTTGCGTACTCATACGTCTGGCGTACAGATCCGTACGATGGAAAATGGTAAACCACCATTCCGCTTCATCGCACCAGGCCGTGTATACCGTAACGATTACGACCAAACGCACACGCCAATGTTCCACCAAGTGGAAGGCATGTTGGTGGATGAAAACGTGAACTTTGCACAGCTAAAAGGCATCTTGCACGATTTCCTATGTAACTTCTTCGAAGAGGAAGTTGAAGTTCGTTTCCGTCCGTCTTACTTCCCATTCACTGAGCCTTCAGCAGAAGTGGATGTAAAAGGTAAAAACGGTAAATGGTTAGAAGTACTAGGCTGCGGTATGGTTCACCCGAACGTACTTCGTAGCGTTGGCATCGATCCTGAAAAATACTCTGGTTTCGCATTCGGTATGGGTGTTGAGCGTCTAACCATGCTTCGTTATGGCGTGAACGACCTACGAGCGTTCTTCGAGAACGATCTTCGTTTCCTAAAACAGTTCAAGTAATCCAGAGGTTTAAGCACAATGAAATTCAGCGAATCTTGGCTTCGTGAGTGGGTAAACCCTGCGGTTACTACTGACGAGCTTACTCACCAAATCACTATGGCTGGTCTAGAGGTAGACGATGTTCTTCCTGTAGCAGGTACTTTTAACGGTGTTAAAGTTGGTCACGTTGTGGAATGTGGTCAACATCCAGATGCAGACAAACTGCGTGTCACCAAAGTCGACGTTGGTGAAGAAGCGCTTTTGGACATCGTTTGTGGTGCAGCGAACTGTCGTCAAGGCCTGAAAGTGGCTGTGGCAACCGTGGGTGCTGTGCTACCAGGTGATTTCAAAATTAAGAAAGCGAAACTACGTGGTCAGCCTTCACACGGCATGCTTTGTTCATTCACAGAGCTAGGCATCGATGTGGAATCGGATGGCATCATGGAACTGGCTATCGACGCACCAATCGGTATGGACTTCCGTGATTTCCTAGCACTGAATGATGTGACCGTAGACGTTGATTTGACGTCTAACCGTGCTGACTGTTTCAGCATTCGCGGTATGGCGCGTGAAGTGGGTGTACTAAACCGTGCTGACGTCACTGAGCCTTCTGTTGCTCCTGTTGCGCCTTCTATTGATGACACCGTTGCGATTGAAGTGAAAGCGCCAGCCGCGTGTCCACGTTACCTTGGTCGCGTGGTGAAGAACGTTAACGTTCAAGCGAAAACACCGCTATGGATGCAAGAAAAACTGCGTCGCTGTGGCATTCGTTCAATCGATCCAGTGGTTGATATCACAAACTTTGTTCTTCTAGAACAAGGCCAGCCAATGCACGCCTTTGATCTAGCGAAGATCGACGGTGGTATCGTGGTTCGTTTGGCAGAGCAGGGCGAGAAAATCACCCTTCTTGATGGCAGCGAAGCAGAATTGAATGCCGATACTTTGGTGGTTGCAGACCACAACAAAGCACTGGCGATCGCGGGTATCTTTGGTGGTGAAGAGTCTGGTGTAACCTCTGAAACCAAAGATGTGCTACTTGAGTGTGCTTTCTTTGCACCTGACCACATCCGTGGCCGCGCTCGTAGCTACGGTCTACACACGGATTCTTCAATGCGTTTCGAGCGTGGTGTGGATTACGCACTGCAAGTGAACGCAATGGAGCGTGCAACCGCACTGCTTGTTGAAATCTGTGGTGGTGAAGTTGCGCCTGTTGTGGCGGTAGAATCTGAAGCGGAATTACCTAAGCCAAACAAAGTCGCACTGCGCCGCACTAAACTGGATAACCTCCTAGGCCATCACATTGCAGACAGCGACGTGGTTGAGATCCTAGAACGTCTGGGTATGACGGTAGAAACGACCGCAGAAGGTTGGGTTGCTGTGGCACCAACATGGCGTTTCGATATCGCGATTGAGCAGGATTTGGTGGAAGAAGTTGGCCGTATTTACGGTTACGACAACATTCCAAACCAAAACCCAGCAGCCGCACTGAAAATGCACGATCACCAAGAGGCGAACATCCCTCTTAAACGTGTTCGCGATCTGCTTGTTGACCGTGGTTACCACGAAGCGATCACTTATAGCTTTGTTGAACCTGAACAACAGAAATTGGTTGTTCCAGGTGTTGATGCGCTGATCCTGCCAAACCCAATTTCTGCAGAAATGTCAGCAATGCGTCTTGGCTTGATTCAAGGTTTGCTAAACACTGTGGTTCATAACCAGAAGCGTCAGCAACCACGTGTTCGTCTATTCGAATACGGCCTGCGTTTCATCCCATGTGACACGGCTGAAAACGGCATGCGCCAAGAGCCAATGCTGGCTGGTGTTATCGCAGGTACTCGCAGTGAAGAACATTGGAACATCGATACCAACACGGTTGACTTCTTTGATCTTAAAGGTGATGTGGAAGCGATTCTTGAGCTTTCTGCAAACGACAAAGCATACAGCTTCGTTGCAGCAAAACATCCAGCACTTCACCCAGGTCAGTCAGCGGCTATTGTTGTTGATGGTAAAGAAATCGGTGTGATTGGTACGGTTCACCCTGAGCTAGAACGCAAGTTTGGTCTAAATGGTCGCACTATTGTGTTTGAGATCGAATGGTCTGCAATCAATCGCAAAGTGATCCCTGAAGCGGTGGCATTGTCTAAGTTCCCTGCAAACCGTCGTGATATCGCGGTTGTTGTTGATGAAGCGGTTGCTTCTGGTGACATCGTTAACGCATGTCTAGAAGTGGGCGGCGAGTTCCTTAAAGCGGCAAAACTGTTTGACGTTTACGTAGGTAAAGGCGTTGAGGAAGGCAAGAAGAGCCTTGCAATCGCTTTGACTCTACAGTCTAACGAGCGCACGTTGGAAGATGCCGATATCGCAGGCGCGGTAGATGCCATCGTTGCACATGTGTCTGAGAAGTTTGGCGCGTCACTGCGCGACTAATCTTAAACATAGAAGACAAAAAACCTGCCAGTTGGCAGGTTTTTTTACGTCTGTCGTTAATCGCCACGAAAGGCGCCATGAGAGGACAGGGGCAAATTTGTTTTAAGCGACGCTTTGAATGCGCTTTTTCTGCTGACGTTTCATCTGCTTTAGCGTTTCGGTCGCTTTATCAAGGTCCACTTCTAAGCCAAAGCGTTGCTTGAGGTTCATCAAGAAAAAGATGTCTTCACACATGGCTTTCTCCGGCTCGTCGCTGATTTTTGCCACTGGGGAGCCATTACATTCCGCCATCTTGACCACCATTGATATCGGTTGATAACGGGTGCCTTTGTCATTGGTCCAATTCCCCATATCATTGGCGAGGAAAGTGCCAATGCCAAAACTTATCTGTGCGCGTCCGGCGAAATACTCGCAAATATCAAGCGCACGCGCAAAATCCAGTCCATCGGTAAAAATCAAGGCTTTAGTGGTTGGATCGATGCCAAGACTTTCGTAATGGGCAATGATTTTATCTCCCCAAACAAATGGACTGCCGGAATCGTGTCTCACGCCTGCATAGGCAGTGGCTTTGTCTAGGTCAAAATCGCTAAGAAACGCATCAATACCGATGGTGTCGGTTAAAGCGATACCAAGGCTGCCATTAAACGCCTCAAGCCATTTGTCTAATGCGACACACTGAGAGTGTTGAACAGCGACAAGCGCTTGATGTGCCATGGTCCATTCATGTGCGACCGTGCCAATTGGCGTTAAATTGAACTCTTGAGCAAGGTGATAATTACTGGTGCCTAAGAGCAGTTCTGGCACTCGTGCACGCAATACGTCAAGCATCGTTTTTTGCGCAGCAAAGCTAAATCGGCGTCGTGTCCCCATCTCAGAGAAGCGGAAATTAGTAATATTACGGCGTTTAAGTTCCGAATCTAAAAAGTCCAGTTTGTCCTCTAATACCTTGTGCAGTTGAGATTGGGGTATTTGTGCCCAATAACGACGATTGCGCAGCTCTGAGATAATACTCATCACTAAGGTTTCGTAGAGAATGGTTTCGTGCCAAATGCCATTTATGGTGACTCTGAGCTGGCATTCGCCCTGTGCGTTGCGGAAAATACCGACAGAGACTTGTTGCTGAGGGTGGAAGCGGAAGGTTTCTAAATAGGAGAGAAACTCTGCCGTAAAATAGGGCGCTTTCTCTGCCAAGTAAGCCAGCTGGGCAGTATCAAAGCGAAGCTCTGCGAGGCGGTTGATTTCCTCACGAACCTCTTCCACTAAATCAGACAAGTTATCATCAGAGCGAACGATCAGTTCGTAGCGCACTTGTGTTTGAGGATAAAATCGATACGCGGCTTGCATCATATTGATTTTATACACATCTAAATCAAGAACACTTTGAATAATGGCTGGTTGAAAAAGTGGCGCGCACATGTGTCTGTTTTCACCCTGTTTAGGTTAAGAACATTTTGTTCGTTAATGTGCTGAACTCTAAATGAGAGAGTATGGTTTGTCAATTTTTGTTACTAACATCACATGGTCTGGCGAGGGATGTGCCGGGCTAATTTGATTCTTATGTTTGACGGATGAAGCATGCCTGGAATTGAATGATTAGGTATAAATCAAAGTTAGGAACAAAAGTGTACTTTCCTATTGACCCTATAGGATCGTCTCAGTATTGTAGTGCCAGTTTGATATTTAAGAGTTGCCGTATGATTGTTACGATTGACATGATTTGCCTGAAGCTAGGTGAGAAAGGGCTGGAAGTTCTGCTGATTAAGCGCACCAATCCTGAGAGACCACAGCATGGCATGTGGTCTATTCCGGGAGGATTTGTGTTTGAACACGATTTATCCCAAGAGGGAGGACAACTCGCTGACGCTGATTTTGATTCTGCGCGACGTCGTATCTGTCGGCAGAAAATTCATACCTATCCTCACTACATCAGTGAGCCGATGGTAGATGGTAACCCAAAACGCGATCCTCATGGTTGGAGCGTGACCATCGCCCACTATGCACTGCTTAATCAAACCAATATCGAACAAATTCAAAACTGTGGTTTGTGTGATCAGCAATTGGCTTGGTTCGCGCTTGAGTCGGTGCTGCAAGGGGAAGTGGCGCTGGCCTTTGACCATGCCGATTTAATTCGCCTCGCATGGACCAAGTTGCGTGCCGCGATCGAGTACACATCGGTGGTCTTGTTTGCACTCGAAAAAGAGTTTCTCGTTTCTGACATCATTCATGCCTACGCCAAGTTTGGTGTGGATGTGAACCGCATGACGATCAAGCGACGTTTGATCGACACTGGTGTGATCGTGAGCGCGAATAAAATTGCCTCGACCAACAAAGGGAAGGGAGGCAAACCCGCTCAGGTCTATAGCTTAGCGGATAAACACGTAACCTATTTTCAAACTTGCTTGCGTTAAAGGGAGTTAAACATGGTAGATATCTTTAAAAATCGCACAGCGTCGTTAGACGTGGATCCGCAACAAGGGTTTAGTGAGTTATGCCCCAATGAACTTCCTGTCTCCGGTGCGTTAGAGATTGTTGAAGCGTTAAAGCAGAATCATACAAAAGCAAAGCTGAAGTTAGTGTCGCGCGATATGCATCCTCCGGGAGCTGCGTGGGAAGCTGAAACGCCTGCAAACATGTTAGAGCCGATTGGCCTTCCGGAAGTGGATATTAAATGGAATCCACATTGTATTGTCGGTACGCAAGGTGTCGAATTGCTTCCGGGCTTACCCGCTATTCGAGAGTACGATTTCCAAATGAACAAAGGTATTGATCCCGATGCCCACCCATACGGGGCGTTTTATCATGACCAAGCCGATACGCTATCGACAGGGGGAATTGAGTTCCTTCGTGCCCACGGAATAGAGACTGTGCTTGTGGGTGGATTGGCGTTGGACTTTTGCGTGAAAAAATCCATTGAACAGCTTGTCGCCGCAGACTTTAAGGTGATTCTAAATTTGGCGTCAACTCGCGCAGTGTTTCCAGAAAATAACCCTCAGGTGCTAAGTTACTTGACGGCGCTTGGCGTCATCTGCATCGACGATGTGAATCAACTACAACTGCACGAGTGAAGCAGGACTATTTTTGAAACAAATCGCTAGGGTGTTATCCTAATTATGTGCATGTTATTGCGGTTGCAACTTACTGATAAAACGGAAAGTTTTGTCAGGGTGGTGAAAAAACATGCGATAGCTAACGAAAATATCAAATAGATAAAAATTTCGTAATTTTGCTTTGATTTGGTTTTTTAATCTTTATAAGTGTTTGCTTTATTACATTTTTTGTTGAATTGCTTCAAAAATTGACACTCTAGCGCTGCCTTTTTGAATTCAATGCGCGATTTAGATCAAATAAAAAGTTGGCGTAAATCAGAAGCTTGGCATACACTTTCCGTTGTAAGCCCGATATGTTGTTGATTGGTAGGGCAAATTGCTTTGGCGCTACCCATTGTGTAGCAAGGTATAACTTAGCTTTGAGGAAAGTTTTATGGCGCTCACAAAAGCCGATTTGGCAGAGAACCTGTTTGAAAAACTAGGATTTAGTAAACGGGACGCCAAGGACACGGTTGAAGTGTTTTTTGAAGAAATTCGCAAGGCACTAGAAAATGGCGAGCAGGTAAAGCTATCAGGTTTTGGTAACTTTGATCTACGAGATAAGAACGAGAGACCTGGTCGTAACCCTAAAACCGGTGAAGACATTCCAATTACTGCACGACGCGTTGTCACATTCAGACCAGGCCAGAAGCTAAAAGCTCGTGTCGAAAATCTGAAATAGTAATGGAACTATGAATACAGAAAGACCACGCATTGCGTGGTCTTCGTTTTTCAGCGGTATCTAACTTATTTGCTTAAGCGCTTAAGCCGCTTCCAAGTGTGTGGTTAAATAAGGTTGCCACGCTTGTTGGTAAAGATCTTTTGAGTGGCTTCTTAGTCGTTTAATGGTCGCCAACTCGACATCATTCAGTGAACGCGTTTCACTTGCTGCTTGTCTCTCCATCATTTGAATTTGCTGATATAAATCGTGTTCAGGGCCACTTTTCACATCTGCAATGGCTTTTAGGTGCAGTTGGACTTCTGCAACTAAGTTAGTCTTTGGTAGTTGCACCAACAGGTTGAGGTCGCGATATCCAGACTCACCAGGGCTCTTAAAGCGGTTTTTCACTTTTACGATGCGTGTTTCTCGCTCTAAAGCCTCGTAGGCACTAACAAGGCTTGCTACGTCATCGGCTACAATGGTTGCTCTAGCGAGGTCAGTAATGCGTTCTGGTTGATTATTAAGTTCCAAAGCAATTTTCTGTTTCGCACGTTGTTGTGATTTCACGCCTGCAAAATAGGGCTGAGTATCCGTCAACAGTGCGGTGCTCTTTACGATGGTTTCGAGCTCAAATTGCGCTTGGTGCGCTTTACTATAAAGCACGTCAAAATCAGTGTAGGGTTGAAGTGGTTGCGTATCAGTGGATTGAATGCCGTATAAACCACTCAAGCTGTGTTTAAACAGTTTTGAGCACACTTCATTTTGGCTTGTTTCGCGCTGTTTTTCTTGGTTCGATGGCGCGGTGGGAATGGCTGCAAACGCAGGTGCACGGCTTAGTACCAAAAGCATCAATGCGGTAGTACGAAGAAATAAGCTCATTCACTCTCCTTAACTTGCGTTGTTTTAGTAAACGGGGAGTCAAAAGGTCTAAAACTCAGTCAAGTTACTTAAGTTATGGGGGCGCACTGTCAGGAAACAATCAAGATAAGTGTATATGTTTCTCTTATGTGCACAGTGTCACACACTGCATAATCCCCAGATTTCAGTCATACACTCTACATTCCAAGGATTAACTTAATATGAACGAAAACCACTTTTCACTGTTTTCAATGTTAATTATTGGTTAGGCTATGGCGCAGGTCAGTTCAAAAGAAAGATACAGATAACGATGAGAGATGCAGAATTTTGGCACAACAAATGGGCCAGCAACCAAATTGGCTTTCATTTGGAAGACGTTAATCCATTATTGACCCGTTTTTGGTCTGCGTTGGCACCGAAGCGAGAAGAAACGGTTTTGGTTCCACTTTGTGGTAAAACAGAAGATCTTGCGTGGTTGGCAACGAAGCATGATCACGTTGAAGGTGCTGAACTCAGTTTGATTGCCGTGCGATCTTTTTTTGCTGAGCACTTTTACACTCCGACGGTGATACCGATTTCCGGCCAACATGAGCTATATCAGTTTGATGAGTTGTCTATTTACGCGGGGGATTTTTTCACCGCTCCGATCAGTAAAGCAGATTTGATATACGACCGTGCAGCTCTGATTGCGTTGCCTGAAGAGATGCGAGTGGAGTATGTACAACGCATTCGTGGTCTATTAAATCCTGGCGGGCGTATTTTACTGGTGAGTTTAGATTACCCTCAGCAAGAGATGGCCGGCCCTCCGTTTTCGGTCACTCAAGAAGAGATAGAACACTTATTTGCAGGCATGCATGTGACACGTTTGTATCAAGACATCGCGGATGAACATCATCCCAAAATTGCAAAACAAGGCTTAAGCCGCTTTAGCGAAGAAGTCTACGTTATTGAAAACGATAAATAACAAAGGGTAGCGTGAGCTACCCTTTTTAATCGGCTGAATCGAAAAACGATGTTCAGTAAATGACTTTGATTTTCTTAGCACTTTCTATTGCTGCATCCACCGCTTTCTCAGTGCTAGAACGACGTGTCAACACAACACCTAAACGACGACGGCCATTAATATCGGGTTTGCCAAACAGACGCAACTGGGTTTGCGGTTGTTCAAGCGCGTCAGACATTCCGTCAAAGCGAAGGTTTTCTGATTGACCATTGCCCAAAATCACCGCTGAAGCGGAAGGGCCGTATTGAACAATCTTGTTCACTGGCATGCCAGTAAATGCACGTACGTGGAGAGCAAATTCAGACATTTCTTGTGAAATCAGTGTTACTAGCCCGGTATCGTGTGGGCGAGGGGAGACTTCATTGAAGATCACCTTGTCACCTTTTACGAAAAGTTCTACACCGAAAATACCGTAGCCACCTAACGCATTGACTACCTGTTCTGCTGTGTATTCGGCAGCTTTGATGGCATTTTCAGACATCTGCTGTGGTTGCCAAGATTCACGATAATCCCCATCTTCTTGTCGATGGCCAATAGGAGCACAGAAATGCACGCCATCAACTGCGCGAACGGTGAGTAGAGTGATCTCATAATCGAAGTCGATAAAGCCTTCGACAATCACTCGTCCAGCGCCAGTGCGACCACCTTCTTGAGCATATTGCCATGCTTTCTCAATATCGGCTGGAGATTTAATGACACTTTGTCCTTTGCCAGAAGAGCTCATCACGGGTTTTACGACGCAAGGAATCGACACCGCTTCAACGGCTTCGACAAATTGCTGATAGTTGTCTGCAAAGCGGTATGGTGAGGTAGTGAGGCCAAGCTCTTCTGCCGCTAGACGACGAATCCCTTCACGGTTCATTGTGAGTTTGGTTGCTTTTGCACTAGGCACCACGTTTAAGCCTTGTTCCTCGAGTTCTACCAACTTGTCCGTTGCGATAGCCTCAATCTCTGGAACTACAAACGCAGGTTGTTCTGCGGCGATAACTTTTTCTAGCTCGCTTGCATCTAACATGTCGAAAACATAACTGCGGTGTGCTACTTGCATCGCGGGTGCATCAGGGTAGCGATCACAGGCAATCACTTCCAGACCAAGACGTTGGCATTCGATCGCCACCTCTTTACCGAGTTCACCAGAGCCCAAAAGTAATACGCGTGTGGCGCTTTCGCGAGTCGCGGTACCGAACATAGTGCTTCCTTTAAAAAGTAATCAGAGAGAATAAAATTGCCGCCGATCATACTCAATTTAACCCGCAAAGCAAACGTTTGCTTTGTGATTTTAAAGAAAGCCCTACGTAAAGTAGGGCTGACGACATATCGCTATAAGCTGAGATAACTCACTGGAATATCGGGGTTTAAGGCTTCCAGTGTGGACTGGGTACATGCTAAGTGGCTAATTTTGCCTTTATGGCTTTCAACAAGCGCCGCAGACTGAATATTGTCAAATCTCTCACCCGCGAGAAGCAACTGGATCAATGCCACTTGCAGTGGTGGAAGGCTTGGGTTGAAAGCAGCATTTTCGGCGTATGCACCCAGATAAACGCGTCCACTTTCAGTCTGCAATGCCACACCGCTCAAGTTGTGCGTATAAGGTGCATGACTGCGGTTCATGGCTTCAACCGCACGTTGCATTAAGGCATCATCATCTTCAGTGGCGAAACCATGATGGACTTGGCTCATTAATGCCGATTCGATGCCCAAATCTGATGGGCCAAATGAATCTGGCAGATAGTCGTGTAGTTTCTTTTCTTCGCGCTCTGGCAATTGAATCTTAAGCTCTTTGGCACTGGATAATTCATTCATGAACTGACGGCAGTGACCACAAGGGCTGAAATTAATGGTGATGTCTGAAAGACCTTGCTCGCCCTTCATCCATGCGTGACTAATAGCCGATTGTTCAGCATGAACCGTTTGTCCAAGCTGGACCCCATCAAACTCCATATTCGCGCCAAAATAAAGAGTACCAGATAGGCCACGAACAATCGCACCAACATAAAACTCAGAGATGGGCGCGTAAGAGTAAGCGGCAGCAAAGGGAAGCAACGCAACACGTAGTTGGTTATCGGTCATCCCTGTTTGCTTGAGTAACTCATCAAACTGAACTGTTGAAAGGGAAGCATCAAAGTCAGCAGCCAAAATGATAGGCGCTAGATGGCGTGAAAGTGATTCTGGTGCGCTTGCCAGCGCGTTCTCAAAGCGACTCTTCATGGTGAATCCTTGTAATTGCATGGAAGGTTATTCTATGCAAGAACGAAAACTCTTCAGTGATCCCTGTCACTATAAGTAATGTAACGGTTGTTTATGTTGCATTATTAGAGTGAAGTCACAAATGTATTCGATTGCACAATGCTTCAGAAAGATAGTTGAATATTTCTCGTTATGCGAACGGCTGTCTGTTTGTAGATAATAATGGTTAGAAGACGCGATAGGGAAGCTGGAACTGACGACAAAAAAATACCCTCTGCAAAGAGAGGGTATCGAAATCATCCATTGATGCTTGATTCATTCCTAGTGTGGTTATCCAAGCTTATTGATTTGTCTATTTACGATAAAATATGGCTGTTTAACACTATGAACTTAACATTTGACGATCGCGCATCTGTTGTTCGCCAATGTTAAACAAGCGTACGTCAATTTTTGCAATGTCATTGCATTCTTCACATGCGTGATGGCATTTGCCATCAAGATAGTCATGTCTAGTCAGCATTCTTGGCTTTTTGCACCAATCACAGGTGCCTTCAATTGTAAACATCTCGTTCTCCCCACCTAGAGTCTTGGTTAGGTGTTATTTTGCGGCGCTATTATGCCATAACTTTTCTATGGGTGTTAAATGTCTGTAAATAAAATTTGAGAGCGTGATCGATTGCGAGAGTAGATTATATGGGTGTTTCGCGTTTTGATTGATATATCAACAATTGCAGTGTTACTTATTTGTAACATTTTGTAATAGTACTTTTAATGCCCCGTTTAGGCGCTTCATTTCCTCTTCACTACCCCTGGCATCTGGGTGGTAGAGTTTCGATAGTTGGCGGAAGCGAATTTTGATCGACTTTTCATCAGGGATGTTACTTGGCAGGTAACCAAACATCGCGCAAGCCAGCGCTACCTTATGATTTTTTTGTTGATTCTGCAGTTTTTTGTACTCGTTAAAGACTTTTTCTAACTGGCGTTTTAACTGCTTGTTACTGAACTGCTGACTTTTCAGTTCCTTTTCTAGTGTTAAGTCGCGGTCTATTTGCTGAGTGAGTCGACGTTTTCGTATTGTGCGCGCCAAAGAAACGCCTGCAAGAATAACACTGAGCAATAGAGCAATAGGGATCCAATCACTGACTACAGAAGCACTGTTTTTTTGCGAGAAATTGGTTTGGTTTGATGTGAGCGAATGCTCGTCAACGGGTTCCGCCAAAGCACTATCGAGCTGCGATATCGCAGAGACTTGCTTGGCACGCAACTGGTTGAACTTAAGTTCAAGTATGCGATTGTATTCTTGATCAGCTTGCTGATTAGTTTGGGCTGCAATACCAAACCACTGTTGAGCAAGGTCAAGATTGTTAAATTCATTGCCGTGTTGTTCATACAGATTGCCCAAACGCAGCAGGGCAACTTGATTACCTTGGAGTGCCGAGTGGAGGTACCAATTTGCGGCGCTTTTAATATTGACTTGCGTCCCTATGCCACTTTCTAAAGCTTGTGCGAGTTTAAACTGCGCAGGCTCATAACCTAACTCAGCGGATTGTTGGTACCAATAGAAAGCATCGACAGAAGCCGTGTCATCTTGGTGCTGTTCGAGTTGAACAGCGAGCTGATATTGTGCCTTGGGATCTTGCTGATTGGCTTTTGCTGTTAACTCCTGTGTGCTTTCTGCATGAGAGCGAAAAGAAAGCATCAGGAACATGAGCGAAGTAACAAGCAAAATGAGTTTGCGCAAAATGGGATCTCTAGAGGTTAGGTTCAGCCCAAATTATAGACTGAACCTAATGTGAAATCAGCAGCTAAGCCAAAATTGCCAACTTTGCGTTATTACTTAAGTGGCAGGATTTGTATCTCGACACGGCGGTTACAAGCTCGGCCTTCTGCAGTGCTGTTGGTGCAAAGAGGGTAACGTTCACCGTTGCCTCGTGCGACGGCTCGGCCTGCAGCAACGTTTTGAGAAATCAGGAAGCTACGGACGGATTCCGCACGACGCTCGGAGAGAATTTGGTTAGAGGCATCATTGCCTGTGCTGTCAGTAAAGCCATCAATCACTAAGCTGGTATCTGGGTACTCAACTAAGATTTGCGCTACACCTTTAAGGGTATTGTGAATGCCGCTATCCAGAGCATAAGAGCTTGAGCTAAAACCGATGCCATTTTCAAGACGTAACAGCAATTGATTTTCGCCAACACGTTCGACCTGAACGCCAGAATTAAGCAGTGCTTCACGCAGTGCTTTCTCTTGTTGGTCAAAGTAATACCCAACACCACCACCAATAGCGGCTCCGCCTGCTGCGCCGATCAGGGCACGTTTACCACGATCTTTTTTGTCGCCCGTTGCCGCGCCAGCGACTGCGCCTGCAATCGCGCCAATCAGTGCGCCTTTAGTGGCTGAGTTGGTTTCAGATTCGCCAGTGGTTGCATTCTGACGTTGAGTTGCCTGACATCCGCTTAGAGTCAGAAGAATCGCTAAAGCAATAGAAACTTTTTTCAAAGTCATCTCTCCATGTACATTCAGAGGCTAACTGCTGCCTCCGTGCGGATTATTCAGCAAGTCAATGAGAGAAATGTCAGTGTAAGGTTATCTTTTTTCGATTTGTTTCATCGCTTGAGCACCACCAACCGGGCGGTTAACCGACACTTTGCGCCCTTTTTTCAGGCCCACTTCGTAATCGGCAGTGAGATTTTTCATCGCCTCACGCAACTGCTGCTTAAAGGTTTCACGATCGATGTTTTGGAACTCTTTATCGATGTAATTATTGATTTTGTTGGCCGATTCTTCATCAGGCGTGATCACTGGCAGTTTTTCCAATGCGCCCTCTACCCAGCCGGAGACAAACGAGTTGACTCGGCGTGTCACCTCAAGTGAAGAGGTGCCAGAGCCTGCAAAGCTATTGCGGAATTGGCCCGTGCTTTCGTTCATTTCACGATAAATAATGTCAAAGGCGAAAGCGGCGAAAATAGCGCGGTCAGCTTCACCAATGAACTCTAAGCGTTTGAGTCCCTTATGGTTAAGCAACACTGCTTCTACACCAAATTTGGTATTGATGCCACGAATAACACGCAGTAAGACGGAACTGATACTCGCAGGCAGAAGATGGGTTGATTGAGTTTTTCCCATCTTAATGAACTCGATATCGTCTTTGTCGAGGCCATACTTGAGCATCAAACGATGCGCCATCTTAATCGCGTTGGCCGCTTCGTTGACATTGGCGGAGTTGCCTAGCTCTAGGCATTTGGCAATTTTCTTCAGCGCTTTTTGTTTATCCATAGACAATGGCAAAAACCTAACTCAATCAGCAAAGTCGGACATCATACCTTTTTTTCGACAAAATTTGAATCCTTGCGAGAGGCGCGGTGACAAAAAAGCCGTGTCACAGTGGACACGGCTTTCGCTGGCTAGATATTGCGAAAAGGCTTAGATACCCAGTTCATCAAGCAAATCTGAGGTAATGTCTAATTCTTCTTCTAATGAGTTGCTCTCTGCTTTCTTGCCGCGCATGTTTGCTTGCGCCGCTTCTAAAATATCATCCGGATTCTCATCTTCAGCGACTTCGAAATCTTCAAGCTGAATAAATTCAGTTTTATCCATTGCAAGTTCTAAGTAGAAGATGTTGTTATTTGCCGTTGAGAAGGTCACACGACGCGCTTGTGGGCGGTCTAGGTTGGTATCCACCGAAAGAATAACCTGTTTGTTCAGAGACAACATTTTGGGTTGATTTTGGGTGATGTTGGTTTGCAGTTCTTTGCGAATTTTATTGGTGAAATCACCGACTAATTGGTTCATCAACTCACCCAGCACATCACCCACTTCATCGGAGGTGTGCAACACAGCCAGTTCTTCTTCTGGCATGCCCATATTGCGCATGTAATTGGTGTAAATCTCTAATGCTGCTTTTGCGGTAAAGTTGATGACGACAAGGCCAGTAAAACCACCATCAAAAAGAACAAAACAGCCGAAATCAGGCTTTAGACTGGTTTTGTTGATTTTCTGCACCATTGCAGAATAGTGAATTTGAGAAGAGGTGGCAGAAGTGAGCACTCCAGATACGGACTGACACAGTTTTAACAAGATATCTTCGGTCGTAACGACTCTGTTTTTTTTCATTATCAATGCTCTGTTTAAGTTCTTTACATATGGTCTTTCAATGACTTTAGGTGGGTATCACCGGAAAAGAAAGTACAACTTTCATTTTTGCATTCAGATTCTGTTTTGATCACCTTTTTAAATGTTGTAAAGTGACGAAATTCAAAGATTAATTTCTAACTCTAATCATAAACCCGTAGCTGATAGGATCAGTGTTGTAGGGGCAGGAAGCAAATGTTACCAAGACTTAATACTCAATCGGATGTTGATCCCGTTGTCCTGAGTTTTCTCAAAGAACTTGAGCAAGCTGGTTTCAACGGTGATATTGAATCCCACTACGCGAGCCGCTTGGCGGTGGCAACCGACAACAGTGTATACCAACAACTCCCTCAAGCGGTGCTTTTACCCAAAACAACGGAAGATGTGGCGCTTATTGCCAAGCTTAGCCTAAATCCGCTCTTTGAGCGCGTGACATTTTCGCCCAGAGGCGGTGGTACGGGGACAAATGGGCAGTCGTTGACTAAAGGTGTTGTGGTTGATCTCTCTCGCCATATGAACAAAGTCTTGGAGATAAATGAACAAGAAGGCTGGGTTCGTGTGCAGGCTGGGGTAGTGAAAGATCAACTCAACGATGCAGTCAAACCATTTGGTTACTTTTTTTCACCGGATCTTTCTACCAGTAACCGTGCAACCTTGGGAGGTATGATTAACACCGATGCCTCAGGACAAGGTTCACTGAAGTATGGCAAAACCTCTGATCATGTTTTGTCACTGCAAGCGGTTTTTGCCGATGGTTCGGTCCTCGAATCGGACCTCTCAAAAGGCTTGCCTGAGGAAGGTCAGTACGCATACCACGCTTTACAAACGACGGAAGCCGTTTGTCGAGAAAAGCGTCAGCAGATTTTAGCGAAATTCCCGCCATTGAACCGCTTTCTAACCGGTTATGATTTAAAAAATGCAATTGAAGAGCAAACCGGCGAGTTTAACTTTACTCGGGTACTCTGTGGCGCCGAGGGTTCACTGGCGTTCATCACTGAAGCCAAACTCAACCTTACGCCAATTCCGAAAGCGCGCACGCTCGTAAATGTAAAATACAACAGTTTCGATGCTGCGCTACGTAATGCGCCCTTTATGGTTGAGGCAAAAGCGCTGTCTGTTGAAACCGTCGATTCCAAAGTCCTGAATCTCGCTAAGCAAGACATTGTTTGGCACAGCGTGAGTGATTTGATTACCGATGTACCCGGGCTGGAGATGCTCGGTTTAAACATGGTGGAATACGCAGGTGAAAATGAGCTAGAAGTCGCTGAGCAAGTAGCCGCGCTGACCAGCAAACTCGATAGCATGCTAGAACACGGTGAAGCTGGCATTATTGGCTATCAAGTGTGTAACGACGTGGCTAGCTTGGGGCGTATCTACAACATGCGTAAGAAAGCGGTTGGCTTGCTTGGTGCTGCGAAAGGACGAGCCAAACCGGTCGCGTTTGCGGAAGATACCTGCGTGCCACCAGAAAATTTGGCCGATTTTATCGCTGAGTTTCGTCAACTGTTGGACAGTAAAAATCTCGAGTACGGTATGTTTGGCCATGTGGACGCCGGGGTTTTGCATGTTCGTCCTGCACTTGATCTATGCGACCCGACACAAGAACTACTCATGCATGAGGTGTCCGATGACGTTGTCAAACTGGTTGCGAAATATGGCGGTTTGATGTGGGGTGAGCATGGTAAGGGTTTTCGCTCAGAATACGGCCCTGACTTTTTTGGTCAAGAGCTGTTTACCGAGCTAAGACGCATTAAAGCGGCGTTCGATCCTCACAATAAAATGAACCCAGGTAAGATTTGTACACCACTTGATAGCGATGCTGAACTTGTCAAAGTCTCTGATACCAAAAGGGGGTTTTACGATCGCCAAATCGACGTAAAAGTGCGCGACAGCTTCAAACAGGCGATGGAATGTAATGGCAATGGCTTGTGTTTTAACTACGATACAAGCTCGCCAATGTGTCCCTCTATGAAAGTGACGGCAGACAGACGCCATTCACCAAAAGGTCGTGCAGGTTTGGTTCGTGAATGGTTGCGCCAGTTGACTGAGCAGGGCATTGATATTTTGGATTTGGAAGCTCAAACCCTACAGGGTTCTCCGACCATTAAGAACATGCTTGATCGAGTCCGTAATCGAATTAATCAGCGTCATGAGTACGACTTCTCTCATGAAGTGTATGAGGCTATGAATGGTTGTTTGGCGTGTAAAGCGTGTGCCAGCCAATGCCCGATTAAAGTCGATGTGCCGAGCTTCCGTTCGCGCTTTCTCAACATCTACCACAGCCGTTATCAACGCCCGGCGAAGGATTATCTGGTTGCGAACATCGAAACCTTGTTACCTATCATGTCTAAAGCGCCACGCTTGATTAATGGTGTGATTCGCCAATCGTGGATGCAAAGCTTAACGGAGAAAACGGTCGGTTACGTGGACACGCCTTTATTGTCGGTCCCAACCTTGAAGCAGCGACTGGCAACACTTAAAGAGTTTGATTTACAACAGTTAAATGCGCTTTCAAGTGATGAAAAACGCGATCACGTTTTGATTGTGCAAGATCCCTTTACCAGCTATTACGATGCACAGGTTGTTGAAGATTTTGCTGCGTTAGTCACAAGCTTAGGTAAGACGCCAATATTGTTGCCGTTCAAACCCAATGGTAAAGCGCAACACATCAAAGGCTTTTTAAAGCGTTTTGCGGCAACTGCGAGTGATACTGCGAAGTTCCTAGAGCTGGTGGCAGATTTAGCGATTCCTATGGTTGGTGTCGATCCTGCATTGGTGCTTTGCTATCGTGATGAATACCAAGAGATCTTAGGAGACAAACGAGGCGATTTTCAAGTGCTCACTGCGCACGAGTGGTTACTGCCTCGTCTAGCGGAGTTTGATGTAACCAAAGGCAGCGCGGAGCCGCCTTGGTATTTGCTGGCGCATTGTACAGAAAAGACGAAATTACCGAACGCGGAAAAAGAGTGGGGCACTATTTTTGCTCATTTTGGCGCTCAGCTTAATACCGTCCCAGTTGGTTGCTGTGGTATGGCTGGCACGTTTGGCCACGAAAGTGACAAGCTACAAATGTCGAAAGATATCTACGCTTTGAGCTGGCAGCCAAGTTTGGAGACATTGCCAAAAGAGCGTTGCTTGATCACTGGCTACTCATGCCGCTCTCAAGTGAAGCGCTTTGAAGGCGTTCAACCTCTCCATCCGGTGCAAGCACTGCTTTCCATCTGTCGCCAGAATGGATGACCGTGAGCCCAGCGTTATGCTGGGCTTTTTTGTGAAAAGAACCTGCGACCGTAAAGGTCTCCGGAGTTGAGCATGGACAAACTCGAGTTAAAAATCCCCCCTGTTGCCGTATTTCTTATCTTCATATTTTTTATGTATTTGACGAGTGAGTTTTTCATCTCATGGTCATTTTCACTTAGTCGTCGATTATGGTTCGCTGGTGTGTTGTTTGGCTTGTCTGGTGTCATTGGTATTGCCGGCGTATTGGCGTTTCGTCAAGCGCAAACAACGGTGAATCCGGTCAAACCAGAAAGTGCTTCGACAGTGGTATCTAATGGCATTTTTGCTTATACCCGCAACCCCATGTACCTCGCTTTATTGCTACTGTTACTCGCTTATGCGATTTGGTTAGAGAATATGTTGGCCTTTGCTGGTTGCCCTTTATTTGTTGCCTATATGAACCGCTTTCAAATTTATCCCGAAGAAAGAGCGTTAGAAGGATTGTTCGGTGAGCGTTATTTAGTTTACAAACAAAAAGTTAGACGCTGGATTTGATACAAAAGAAAGGTGTTTCTAATGTAGTGATTGTGAATGTTGAGAAGCGTGATATTGATCTGTGAAATGAATTCCATCTTGATGGTGTTTGCTCTTTATGAATGGTGCGTTTGATATATGATTTATTGATTTTTAAGAACAATAATCATTAACGTCATGTTGTAAGGAAATATCATGTATCGTCGGAAAATACTTTCTATCGCTATCATATCTACATTGGCTTTCGCGAATAGTCAGGCTTTAGCACTCGATTCATTGAATAGCTCGGAAAGTTCTGTGGAACGCTCTAATCGAATTATTGGGGGATCTACGGCACCTGCCGAAAAGTGGCCATTTATGGCGGCGGTTGTGAGTAAGGGCTACAACGGAGGCAAAGGCCAATTTTGTGGCGCCAGTTTCATTGGCTCTAGATATGTCCTGACGGCTGCGCACTGTTTGGATGCAACCTTGGGTGAAGACATTGAAGTGATCATCGGCCAGCAGAATCTGTCTGCAGCGACGAGTGAACAACGTCTTTCAGTGCGTAAAGTGTATATTCATGAAGAGTATGCTGACGCTGCTCTGGGAAATGACATCGCCATCTTAGAGTTGAGTGAAGAGTTTGAAGGCGCTCCCGTTGCCTTAGTAGAAGCCAGTTTTAGGAATTCATTGGCTGCTGGGACTAACTTAACAGTGATGGGATGGGGAGATCAAGACCCAACAGATAACTTTCGTGGTGCAACTCAGTTACAGCAAGTTGACGTCAATCTGATTGCTCAGCAAACATGCCGCAATGTCGGAGGAGATTACGCTAAGATTTCCGATACGGCATTTTGTGCGGGACTGGTTCAAGGCGGCAAAGACTCATGTCAAGGTGACAGTGGTGGCCCGATTGTTGTCAGTGATAATGGCCAATACAAACAGTTGGGTATTGTCAGTTGGGGTGATGGTTGCGCGGAGAAAGGCAAGTACGGCGTGTATGCCAATGTCAGTTATTACGCTGATTGGATTGCCAATAAAACAAAAGGCCTGAGTTACGATCAGCATGTTTATGAGGGCATCGTCTCACCAGGTATTCAGAGTGCGACGTTAACTTACCGAAATAATACCGAGAGTGAGTTATTGCTATCCAACTTCTCCACGACGTCAAGTGCTCAAATTGTTCATAATACTTGCGAACAGCCTCTTGCAATCGGAGAAGATTGTCAAGTTACTACAAGCTACAGTCTTCTTGGCTCTGGTGATTTTTCTTATGATGTGACAATGGATAGCAACCAAGGTATAGGCCAAGTGAAATCGACGGTGCATTATCAATCTTACCAATTGGCCGACCCGTTCATATCAGATTGGATCATGGGACAAATTCCTAACCAACAACTGTCCGTATTTAGTCAAGGTATCGAGTGGGATTTTTCTGCGATAGGGATTATGTCCGGTACTTTAGAAAAGGATCAATCCTCAGGTATTGCGATATCAGGGATAGCAAAAGGACAAGTGGCCTTGGACATGTCTGTCTCTTCGGAAGAAAAATTTGATGAATTAAAGATTTTCGTCAATGGCAGACTAGAGTTGTCGGTAAGTGGAGAGCAAAAAGGGACGGTCTCATTCGTGTTACCCCGCGAGAAAAACGTAATTGAATTGGTATATGTGAAAGATGAGTTAGGAAGTGAAGGGGCAGATCGCGGTTTCTTAAATGCCATTCGCTACAGTTCATCACTCATCTTACCATCGGCAGAAAGTTCAAGTTCGGGTTCAAGCAGTGGTGGTAGCTTAGGTTGGTTATCGTTATTGGCTCTGTTGGGTTTCTTAAGACGAAAATACTAACAGAATAGTAATGTGTACGTTTTGACTATCTCGTATCAAAGAGAAAGGGAGCTTTAAATAAGCTCCCTTTTGTTCTTAGTATTGTTTGTTTACTTGGCTAAGTCACTTATGCTGCTTGCGCAAACTGCTGCAAGAAGGCTTCTTTACGTTCGTTAAAGCGGTTAACCAAGTCATCAACAGCATCTTGGTCATAAGGCTTTAGGCCGCTGGCGACCATGCGTTTAATGCCACGTCCAACCACTTCGCCATCTTCTTTAAACGCGAAGTTAAGAGTGACGACACCACGTTTGCCATCAACATCAAAGGTAGCGCCGGTAAATGCCACCTCTGGATGAGAAAGATCCAGACGCTCAAATTCGACTTCCATGCTTTCGTAAATCACCAGAGGACGCTGGCAATTGATCATCATCTGTTGCTCTTCCATTAGAGGCACCATGATGTGTGGGAAGTTCATGCCTGAGAACTGAACATAGTTGGTCACCACGTGCTCAATGAAAGCCGCATCGCGATTCACGTCGCCTTCGCGACTCATGTGCAGGTACTCTTTACCTACAGCATCCACAACGGCACTCTCTTTAGTACACTTATTTTCAATGTGAAGAGCCACACCATCGTTGACCATGCCAGAAAAGTCGAAACGCATTTTTTGGCTGACGCCTTCTTTGCTGAGCAGTACGGCAAACAAAAGATCGCCAGGCACGCAGAAGCGTTTGCTGTCTTCATCATGGATTGGGTTATAGTCTCCCGCGACCTTTTTCGCAAAGTGGCTTGCTTGCTCGCGAGTGAACTGAAATTGATGGTTATTGCTTGAAAAATAAGGTGTTAGAAACATATGTCGTATGATATAGCCAAAACTGTGGCTGATTATACGCTATGAGAATAGATTCAATGGTCCATCCAGTGTGAAAGTTCAATATTTGCTCACAGATTTGTGTGCAAAGTGAACGGTTTACATCTAGAAATAAGAAGCAAGAGGGCAAGTTATGCCCTCTTGTGGTTATGGTTTGCTTATCCGTGATTAGAGAACACTCGGTAACAGCGCTTCTGGCATCAGCACGTTGTGCACGGCCAGCTTCAGCAGTGAGTTGGCTTTTTCAATATCCGGAGCAAAGTAACGGTCTTTATCGTAGAAACTGACTTTCTCTCGTAGCATCTGCTTTGCTTGTTCTATGCGAGGCGAGGATTTATGCGGTGCACGGAAATCCAGTCCTTGCGCCGCTGAGAGATACTCGACGGCTAAAATGCCACGTGTGTTTTCACCCATTTCACGTAAACGACGGGCGGCAAAGGTAGCCATGGAGACATGATCTTCTTGGTTCGCTGACGTTGGTAAGCTATCCACGGATGCCGGGTGTGCAAGAGTTTTGTTTTCACTTGCCAACGCCGCCGAGGTCACTTGCGCAATCATAAAACCAGAGTTGACTCCGCCGTTATCGACCAAAAATGGTGGCAGCTTAGAGAGTGCGCTATCAATCAGCAATGCCATGCGGCGCTCCGAGAGGCTGCCGATTTCTGCAATTGCGAGAGCAAGGTTGTCTGCTGCCATAGCAACAGGTTCTGCGTGGAAGTTGCCTCCAGAAATGATGTCGTCATCTTCAGCAAATACGAGGGGATTGTCGGAAACCGAGTTCGACTCAACCAACAAGATCTCAGCTGAGTTACGGATCTGCTGCAGACATGCGCCCATCACTTGCGGCTGGCAACGCAACGAATAAGGGTCTTGCACCTTTTCACAGTTGCTGTGTGACTGGCCAATTTCACTACTGGTGTCCAGTAGATGACGATAGGCCATCGCAGAATCCATTTGGCTGCGGTGCCCACGCACGCGGTGAATACGCGGGTCAAAAGGACGGCGACTCCCTAGCGCAGCTTCAACTGACATTGCGCCGCAGACGGTTGCGGATGCGAAGAGGTCTTCAGCGATAAACAGTCCTTCCAACGCGAAAGCCGTCGACGCCTGTGTACCATTCAGTAGTGCAAGACCTTCTTTTGGCGCAAGCGTGATCGGTTCAAGGCCGGCTATTTTGAGTGCTTCTAGGCCTGAGATAATTTTGCCGTTGTGACGCGCTTGCCCTTCACCTAGTAACACTGTGCTCATATGAGCCAGTGGGGCCAAGTCGCCCGATGCCCCAACCGAGCCTTTTTGTGGTACACAAGGGTAAACTTGCGCGTTGACCAAATCGATCAACATTTGAATGACGTTGAGACGAATACCGGAATATCCACGGGATAGGCTATTGATTTTGAGCACCATCATCAGACGGACCGTTTCATCTGCCATGAACTCGCCGATACCCGCAGCGTGAGAAAGGACGATACTGCGTTGCAGCGTTTCAAGATCTTCTGGGGCAATGCGTGTATTGGCCAATAAGCCAAATCCAGTATTAATGCCGTAAACGGTGCGATCCTCGGCGATGACTCGTTCAACCACTTGCGTGCTATCTTCAATAGCTGGAATCGCTGACGCATCAAGAGAAAGGTTGATGGGTGAACGACTGACTTGACGCAGTTGATTTAAGCTAAGACAACCGGGCTTTAGCGTGAGATTTAACATATCCATATTCCTTACTTCAACTTGCTCAATTCTTTGTTCAGCATCGGCAGGTCAAGACCTTGCTGCGCTGCGCACTGTTTGGCGATGTCGTAACCCGCATCGGCGTGGCGCATTACCCCCGTCGCGGGATCGTTATGCAGCACTCGGGCAATACGCGCGGACGCATCTTCTGTTCCGTCACAGCAAATCACCATTCCAGAGTGTTGCGAGAAACCCATGCCTACACCACCACCATGATGGAGTGATACCCAAGTCGCACCACCGGCGGTATTGAGGAGGGCATTGAGCAGTGGCCAGTCAGAAACCGCGTCTGAACCGTCCAGCATGCCTTCCGTTTCACGGTTTGGGCTGGCGACGGAACCCGAATCTAGATGATCACGGCCAATCACGATCGGCGCTTTTAATTCGCCATTTTTCACCATTTCATTAAATGCCTGACCTAGGCGCTCGCGATCTTTCAGACCCACCCAGCAAATGCGCGCAGGTAAACCTTGGAACTGAATACGCTCGCGTGCCATGTCTAACCAATTGTGCAAATGAGGATTGTCAGGAATCAGCTCTTTCACTTTTTGGTCTGTTTTGTAAATGTCCTCAGGATCGCCCGACAGCGCCGCCCAGCGGAAAGGGCCAATGCCTTCGCAGAACAAAGGTCGAATATACGCTGGCACAAAGCCCGGGAAATCAAATGCATTCTCGACCCCTTCTTCTAGCGCCATTTGACGAATGTTGTTGCCGTAATCGAGCGTGGCGGCTCCACGACTTTGCAGTTCAAGCATGGCTTTGACTTGAACCGCCATGGACTGTTTTGCGGCTTTGACGACAGCGCTCTCGTCTTGCTGACGCATTTCCGCTGCGTAGGCCATACTCCAGCCTTGCGGTAAGTAGCCATTCAACGGGTCATGTGCCGAGGTTTGATCGGTGACGACATCGGGCGTGATGTTGCGCTCCACCAATTCTGCGAACACATCGGCGGCGTTACCCAGTAAGCCAACAGAGACAGGCGTGTCGGATTCTTTGACGATGGCCAACGCTTCCTCTAGGGTGGTCGCTTTCTTATCGACATAACCCGTACGTAGGCGATAATCGATACGCGATTCGTCACATTCAACGGCAATCATCGCGAAGCCCGCCATGGTTGCAGCAAGTGGCTGCGCGCCGCCCATGCCACCAAGACCACCAGTGAGTACCCAGCGACCTTTTGCTTCACCAGCGAAGTGTTTTTTTGCAACAGCGACGAAGGTTTCGTAGGTACCCTGTACGATGCCTTGAGAGCCGATGTAGATCCAGCTGCCCGCGGTCATTTGGCCATACATCATCAAGCCTTGTTTATCGAGCTCATTGAAGTGTTCCCAGTTTGCCCAGTGTGGAACCAGGTTAGAGTTGGCGATCAGCACGCGTGGTGCATTTTTATGCGTAGGGAAGACACCAACAGGTTTACCTGATTGAACCAACAAAGTTTGGTCGTCTTCCAGACGCTCAAGCACTTCAACAATCTTGTCAAAGCATGCCCAATTGCGTGCAGCACGCCCAATGCCGCCATACACCACTAAGGCGTGCGGATGCTCAGCCACATCAGGATCCAAATTATTCATCAGCATGCGCAATGGCGCTTCGGTCAACCATGACTTGGCTCTTAGCGTGGTGCCATGAGGGGCGCGAATGGTTCGGCTGGTGTCTAGGCGAGGATCTTGTCCTTGGCTCTGTGTCATTGTAAGACTCCTTTAATTTCACGTAGCGGTGAACTCATCGGTTCACCTGATTGTTGTTCTGTTTATTGATGTTCGAGTTTGTCGTTCATGGCGTTGGCAATGTCCCAGCACAATCTGGCCGCTAGCCGCGCTGTTTGGCTGTCGACGTCATAAGTCGGGTTGTATTCGGCAATGTCGGCCAACATTAATTTGTCTCGGTGCGCGAGGATACGATCAAGAAAGGGCGCTAAGTTGTCGTAACTGACCCCTCTTGCCGCAGGGGCGCTTACGCCTGGCGCGGTGGCCGCAGGGAAAACGTCCAAGTCAATGGTCAAATAGAGGTAGTCGCAGTCGTCGATAAAATGCTGCAATTGGGTAAGATGGTAGTCGTGGTTGACCGAGCCAAGATCTTTGTCTTCAACAAACCACACGTTGAGTTGCTCGGCGCGCTCAAACAAGGCGCGTGTGTTGCTTGCCTTACTCACACCTAGGCAAGCGTAATGAAAATCCCAACCTTGTTGCTGGCAATAGTGCTGTATTTGATTGAAAGGCGTGCCCGAGCTTGGCTTGACATCGGCTTGTGAACTTGAAAAAGCGCGCAAGTCGAAATGCGCGTCGAAATTGAGGATGCCAATTTTAGGGGCTTTTTCAGGATGATGTTGTTCAAAATAACGCGCCAAACCAGAAAAGGACGCCCATGCCACTTCGTGGCCACCACCTAGGGTAATGACAGGGACACACGGAAGAACTTCTGCAATGATTTTGGCGCAGTGCTGCTGGCTTGATTCCAGCAGGTCGTCATCGCACACAACGGTGCCCAAGTCGTAGAGCGGATGTGGTGAATGCCACGCTAAGTTAGCTAAAGCTCGGCGGATCAAGTCCGGTGATTTCTTTGCGCCAATGCGGCCTTTATTGCGCGCCACGCCCGCATCGCAGGCGAAGCCAAGCAGGGCGACACCATAAGGATTTTCACCAATATGGGTATAATCGATCGGCTGCACCACATGATGAACACGCAAACCCGCGGCACCGTCTTCCGCATCGTGGCGACCTTGCCAATGAAATTCATTATGAAGAAAAAAATGTTTACTCATCACAACACTCCTTGTGTTGCTCGAATTGACCATCAACGACTCTTGCAAAGAGACGCTGAGTTCCGACTTGATAACTGAGATCGGCGGGATGCTCGATCTGCCAGATGGCGAGATCCGCGTCATAACCTGTTTTGATTTGCCCTCGACTCTCCGCATAGCCCAATGCTTGCGCCGCATGTTGAGTGACGCCACGTAAAGCTTCTTCTGGCGTTAAACGAAAGAGGGTGCAAGCCATGTTCATCATTAAGGTTAAATCACAAAATGGTGAGGTGCCGGGGTTAACATCGCTGGCAATGGCCATGGGCACACCAAACTGACGCAATAGATCAATCGGTGGCAATTGAGTTTCACGCAGAAAATAGAACGCCCCAGGCAATAGAGTCGCGACGGTCGATGAACGGGCAAGTGCTTCGACGCCTGCTCGATCAAGAAATTCAATATGGTCAGCAGAAAGCCCCTGATAACGAGCAGTTAAAGCGGTTCCGCCCAAATTTGACAGTTGCTCTGTGTGCCCTTTGACACGCAGCCCGTGCTCGACAGCACAAGCATAGACTCTTTCTGTTTGTGCCAAATCAAACCCAATTGACTCACAAAATACGTCGACGCTGGTGGCTAACTGTTCTTCGGCCACCAGTGGGATGATCTCTTGGCAAATAAACTCGATGTAGTCGTTCGCACGGCCAGTAAATTCAGGGGGGAGGGCATGGGCGGCTAACAGTGTTGGTGTGATCTTCACCAATCGATGCTGTGATAAGGACTTTGCCACTCGCAGCATTTTGATTTCATCAACCAGTGTTAATCCATAACCCGATTTGACTTCAACCGACGTGACGCCACTGGCAAGCAAGCCATCAAGACGTGGTAGCGTTTGTTTGAGTAACTGCGCTTCGCTGGCTTGGCGTGTCGCGTAAACGGTAGAAAGAATGCCGCCTCCTTGGCGGGCGATTTCTTGATAGGGAACTCCCTGCAATCGCATTTCAAATTCGTTGGACCGATTACCCGCGTAAACAAGATGTGTGTGGCAGTCGATAAGGCCGGGAGTAACCAGCTTACCTTTTAGATCAATTTGCTTAGTAGCAGCCAGTGCCGTGTCATTGCCTAGATAATGGATTTTCCCCGCCTTAATGCCAATCGACATCGGCGTGCTGGGTTGATAACCCATTTCCCCTGATTGCAAAGTGACAAGGCGTGCGTTGGTAAGCAACAGATCCATGATTAAGGTTCCAATGATTTGTATTGACTAAATGTATATACAAATAAATAGGAGAAAATAATCGTTGTGACAAGGTGAATGTTGTTGAAATGTGATCAAATCGAAGTGTGATACTCTAAATTACAACAAAATCTTAGAGCTCAGCTTGTAGCGATTACCCGGATGATACAGCAGTGCGGTGCTGACGAGTTTGTCTTCACTCCAAGTACGACGGTTGAGCAGCAGACAAGGTTCATTGACTTTCATGTTGAGCTCTTGGCGAATACGGGTATCGGGCATGATGGCTTCAACCGTATGTTCCATCGCACTCAAAGGGCAGTTCTCAGAAAGATACTGATTGGGGGTCATTTGGGTGAAATCTTGTTGCAAATAGCGGGGTGCATAGAGGCTGTTAACCCAGCGCAACTCGAGCTGGATAGGCTCCTTATCCTCGTAGTGAATAATTTCACTGTAGAACACTTTCGTTCCTAGCATTACACCGAGTTTGGTTGCAATCGTATCATCCGCTTTGAGGACCAACTGTTGAATGACTTTGCTGTGATGCGTCTTGCCGCGATTGACCACTTCTTCGGCAATGTTACGGACATCGAGCAGTGGAGATTCTGCCTTGTCTGGTTTATCACAGACAAACGTGCCTAAACGTGGTCGCCTTTGCAATTTCCCCTCATTGACCAAATCGCGAATGGCTTTATTGACGGTCATGCGGCTGACGCCAAATTGCTCGGTCAGCTCTAGCTCAGTTGCGATCTTAAAGCCGATGTGCCACTCGCCACTGTCGATTTTTGTTTCAATGAACTGTTTGATCTGAATATACAGCGGTGATGGCATAATCTTTCCTCTAATTGACTATACAAATAGTGCGTAATTAACGTTGAAAAAGCAACTTCGTCGCCGCATTTTGTGGTGAAACACATTGTTACGAGCGAGGTGAGCTAATTTGCTTGCAGGTTTGAGTGGGGTTGTGTAAACAGAATCAGATAACAAAAACGACTGAAATAGTACAAAGATAGAAAGGAAAGGTATGTTTAAGAAGTTAAAAGCGTCTTTGGGTATTGGGGCGGCGAAGGTCGATACAATTCTTGATGAAATGAGTGTGCAGCAAAGACAAACTCTAAAAGGTCAGGTGCATATTCAAGGCGGTGATGTTGAGCAGAAAATCGACGCGATTACGGTCAAGCTCAACACGGAGGTCAAAGTCGAATCGGATAGCGGTGTGAGCTACCAGACCTTCACCATCGACAAAATTCAAGCCGTAGAACCGTTTGTCATTCAAGCGGGCGAGCAAAAAAGCGTGGCGTTTGAGTTAAAACTTCACGATGAAACGCCAGTCACTGCGGTGAACGCATTGAAAAACCAATGTCATGTTTGGCTGGAAACTTCATTAGATATTGAGTTTGCAATAGACCCGAGAGACCGAGACTTTATTGATGTTAAACCTTTGCCAGTGGTACAAAAAGTGATTGCCGCAATCACTAGCGCCGGTTTTAACATGGTGAAAGCGGATGTAGAGAAAGGTTTTCTTCGAGGGCAAAATTTTGCGTCGCGCTCTGGTTGTTATCAAGAGCTCGAGTTTCGTAGCAATGGCTTCCTAGGCAGCAAAGAGATTGAGTTATCTTTTATTCTGGAGGGTGGTGTGGTGCATTGCTTAGCGGAAATTGATCGTTCTCTCAGTTTAGCTGGGGATCAGTACCGCTCATTCACTCTGCCATTAAATGCAACGGACTCACAAGTCGCGCAAGCCATCGCGCCAGTATTAAGTGCCTAACCGTTCGTGATATGTACTTAATCAGCGCGCGATTTGAAGAGATAGCGATATCCAAATGTAAACGCGATATCGGTACTGTTGTCCATATTTCTGGCGTTTTCTATCATCAAAACTTCGAGCGCTGAACTGTCCATCACATAACGATAGCCCAACACAAACTCATTTGAAGGGTCTGAAAAATCATCAGGCCCTTCAGTCGCCCCCTGATAGATATGGTATTCCGCGAGAATGTGATGCTGGCGAGTAAAGGCATAACGGTATCCGGTCGCAAAAGCGAGTGTGTCTTTACGGTAGGGGATGTCTGCAATTGAGACTTCTTTGTTGCGATGGGTCATACCAAACATTGCGTAAATTGCGTGTTGCTCCTTTTGGTAACCGTAATTGAGTTGTAAACCTTGTTCAAAACTACTGCCTTCGAAAGGCCCACTGTTTACATCGTTGTAATAGAGGCTCCCTCCCACAGATAAGGCGTGGTGTTGATCTTGATAGAGTTGATATTGCACATAAGTGGATATGGCGCTGCTGAGCGTTTCCCCTTCAAATCCCTCTTCATGAACACCGTATTCCGGCATGGAGATATAAAAGCGGTGTTTATCGACCGTGTCTCTGCCATTTTGTCCGATACCAAAAAAGTCATGGAACGCAATCGTAAGGTTATCTAAATGGTTGTCCGCAGCAAACGTCCAGCGATAGTTCAACTCCCATTGCCACTGTTCGTTAACTTGCCATCTCGCGCCGACTTCCAATTGATTGTGATAGTAATCCAGCATGTAATCATTGGTTTCCGCCCAAACGCTTGCTGCAGTGAGAGAGGTGTAAGCTTCTATCGAGTCATCAGGCAATGAACGTGCGTTTCTCAAAACATTGCTTAACGCGTTTGACTGCATCGGCGATTGCGCGTAACTCCGCGTTGGTCCATATAAGTCATCGGCGTAGATATCACCGCTAATGGTAAGTGATATAACTCCGCTCAATGATAAAGAAAGAATAGTCTTATTCATATCTATATGATCTTGCTGAAATAATCTCATTGCTTTTTATTAGATTACTGCGCGAATTGAGTTGTGCAAGAGGCAAGGGGGCTTCCTCCTTGGGAGGAAAAAACAATTCTGCTTACAAATCGTGTAGTTGCTGATAAGAAAAATTTTTTAATCATTGTGATTTAGGTCTAATCGTTTACAATGGGTCGCTTCAGAGGCTGGTACATCCGTATTTGTACCAAAATCTGTACCAAATTATCCAAATTCACTTATGTTTGATTATTAATACATTGATTTTCAAAGCATAATTACTGAACACGTGTTGCTTGGTGTGCAACACCACTGTAAAGGAATCAAAATGCCTATTATTACTCTTCCTGACGGCAGTCAACGTCAATTTGATAACCCTGTATCAACGATGGATGTCGCGCTATCTATTGGCCCAGGTCTTGCGAAAGCAACCATTGCTGGTCGTGTGAATGGCCAACGTGTTGATGCATGCGATTTAATCGAAGAAGATGCAAGTTTAGAGATCATCACTACGAAAGATGAAGTTGATGGTCTAGAAATTGTTCGCCACTCTTGTGCTCACCTACTTGGTCACGCACTGAAGCAACTTTATCCAAATGCCAAAATGGCTATCGGCCCAACCATTGATAATGGTTTTTACTACGATATCGATTTGGAAGAGTCATTGACGCAAGAAGATCTGGAAAAGATTGAAGCGCGCATGAAAGCTCTGGCGAAAACCAAATATCAGGTTATCAAGAAAAAAGTAAGCTGGCAGGAAGCGCGTGACGCATTTGAAGCTCGTGGTGAAACATACAAGATGGAAATCTTGGATGAAAACGTATCACGTGACGATCGACCAGGTCTTTACCATCACGAAGAATACATTGACATGTGTCGTGGCCCACACGTGCCTAACATGAGCTTCTGTCAGCACTTTACTTTGTTGAACGTGGCTGGCGCGTACTGGCGTGGTAATAGCGACAACAAGATGCTTCAACGTATCTATGGTACCGCTTTCCACGATAAGAAAGCGCTGAAAGATCATCTGACTCGTCTAGAAGAAGCAGCAAAACGTGACCATCGTAAGATCGGTAAACAGCTCGATTTGTTCCATATGCAGCAAGAAGCACCGGGTATGGTGTTCTGGCATCACAATGGTTGGTCTGTATTCCGCGATCTTGAAGTCTTTATTCGTGAGAAGCTCACGGAATATGGCTATCAAGAAGTAAAAGGCCCATTAATGATGGACCGTGTACTTTGGGAACGCTCTGGCCACTGGGATAAATACGCAGATGCGATGTTCACCACTTCTTCAGAGAACCGTGAATACGCTATCAAGCCAATGAACTGTCCTGGTCACGTGCAGATCTTTAACCAAGGTCTAAAATCGTACCGCGATCTACCGCTACGTATGGCGGAGTTTGGCTCTTGTCACCGTAACGAGCCATCTGGTGCGCTACACGGTATCATGCGTGTTCGCGGCTTTACTCAGGATGATGCACACATCTTCTGTACAGAAAGCCAAATCCAAGATGAAGTGACCAACTGTATCAAGATGGTTTACGACACGTACCAAACATTTGGTTTTGATAACATCGCGGTGAAACTGTCTACACGTCCTGAACAGCGTGTAGGTAGCGATGAAATTTGGGATCAATCTGAGGAAGCGCTAAAGCAGGCCTTAGAATCTATGGATATCGCATACGAGATCCAAGAGGGCGAGGGCGCATTCTACGGTCCTAAGATTGAATTTACACTATTCGACTGCCTAGGTCGTGCGTGGCAGTGTGGTACCGTTCAGCTCGACTTCAACCTACCAAATCGCTTAGGTGCGACTTATGTTGGTGAAAACAATGAGCGTTTAGTGCCAGTGATGATTCACCGTGCCATTTTGGGTTCTCTTGAGCGTTTCATCGGTATTCTAATTGAAGAATATGCTGGTTTCTTCCCAACTTGGTTGGCACCAGAGCAGGCTGTTATCATGAACATCACTGACAAACAGGCTGATTATGTTCAGGAAATCGCCCAGAAACTACAAAAATGTGGAATTAGAGCGAAAGCGGACTTGAGAAATGAGAAGATTGGCTTTAAAATCCGCGAACACACTTTGAAGCGTGTGCCGTTTATGTTGGTTTGTGGCGACCAAGAGATGGAAGCCGGAGAAATCGCAGTACGTACACGTAAAGGTAACGATTTGGGTAAATTTAAAGTGGATGACTTTGTTTCTTACATCCAAGATCAAATCGCTAGCCGTAAGCTCAATCTGGAGGAATAAACTATTAAAGGCGGAAGACGTGGCCAAGTTCCGGTCAAACAAAACCAGCACCGTTTAAACGGTGAAATTCGTGGCGTTCGTGAAGTTCGTTTAACAGGCGCTGACGGTGAATCTGTAGGTATCGTTTCGATCCAAGAAGCACTTGCTGCAGCAGAAGAAGCTGGTATGGATCTCGTAGAGATCAGCCCTAACGCCGAGCCACCAGTTTGTCGTGTGATGGACTATGGCAAGTTCCTCTTCGAGAAGAGCAAAGCTACGAAAGAGCAGAAGAAAAAGCAAAAACAGATTCAGATCAAGGAACTAAAATTCCGACCTGGAACTGATATCGGAGACTATCAGGTAAAACTACGCAACCTGATCCGTTTCCTTGAAGAAGGCAACAAAGTGAAGGTAACAATTCGCTTCCGTGGCCGTGAGATGGCTCACCAAGAGATCGGTGTCGACGTTCTTGAACGTTTGAAAGTGGATACAGTGGAACATGCCGTTGTTGAATCTTTCCCAACGAAGATTGAAGGTCGTCAGATGATCATGGTGTTGGCCCCTAAAAAGAAGTAATTAACGGCTTACAAGTAATTAAACCCAGCCGTTGAAAGGCGGCTGGGTTTTATTCGCCCTAATTACGTTGTTATTAAACTACTACAATGCGGAGTTATTCATCATGCCTAAGATGAAAAACAACAAAGGTGCTGCTAAGCGTTTCAAGAAAACTGCTGGTGGTATTAAGTACAAGCACGCTACTAAACGTCACATTCTGACTAAGCGTACTACTAAGAACAAGCGTCAGCTACGTCCAAACTCTCTACTTCCAAGATGTGAAGTAGCAGCAGTTGCTCGTATGCTTCCATACGCTTAATTCTTTTTAGTTTCATAATCGTTTAGTTTAGGAGAGACATAATGCCTCGCGTAAAACGTGGTGTACAAGCTCGTGCACGTCATAAGAAAGTTTTAAAACAAGCTAAAGGTTACTACGGTGCACGTTCACGTGTTTACCGCGTAGCTTTCCAAGCAGTTACTAAAGCTGGTCAATACGCTTACCGTGACCGTCGCGCTAAGAAACGTCAATTCCGTCAACTGTGGATTGCACGTATCAACGCGGCATCTCGTCAAAATGGTCTATCTTACAGCCGTTTCATCAACGGTCTTAAGAAAGCATCTATCGAGATCGATCGTAAGATCCTTGCGGATATCGCTGTATTCGACAAAGCTGCATTTGCAGTTTTAGTTGAAAAAGCGAAAGCAGCTCTTTAATTAGAGTTTAGGTTAAGAGAAAGGAGAGCTTAGGCTCTCCTTTTTTGTATTCTGAAACTAAAGCTTAGATAGAGGGCTTAGGACTCCGCCCGCACCTCTTTCTAATACATGAGTGTATATCTGGGTGGTTTTAACGTCAGAATGGCCTAGCTGTTCTTGTACGGTTCGAATATCGGCGCCGGACTCAAGTAAGTGTGTTGCAAAGCTATGTCTCAGCGTGTGGCAACTTATGGACTTGGTAATTCCAGCATCTTTTGCTGCTCTCTTTACGGCCCTTTGAAGAGCTTGCTCGTTGATGTGGTGTCTTCTGAGTAAATCGGACTCTGGATCTCTTGATAACCTATCGGATGGGAATAAATAGTGCCAGTTGAAATCCATTTCGGCTCCTTGGTATTTTCTTTGCAGAGAAGACGATAACCAAACGCCGGCGTAACCCGCAGTAATTCTGTCTTTTTTATAATAACGTAGTGCTAATGCCTCTTGCTCTTTCAAGAGGGGATATAACTCCTTAGCGAGTGTAACAGTGCGGTTTTTCCCTCCCTTGCCTTGCCAAACTCTTAGTGCTCCATAATGGTAATCAATATCCTGGATTCTAAGACGAACGCACTCCATAACTCTTAATCCAGAGCCATATAACAGCATAATATGAAGTTTATATCTTGGGTCTATATGTTGAATAAATGCACGAAGCTCTGGCTTGGTCAACACAACTGGCAATTTTCTATCGAGTAGAGACTTCTGAAACTTGATTTCATTATTAAGCGGTGTTCTGAAATATTCCCGATAGAGAAATAGAACGGAGTTTAATGCAAGTGCTTGTGTCTTTGCGGCAACTTTTTGTTCAACAGCGAGGTGGGTTAAAAATTCTTCAACATGTTTCTCATTCAATGTAGACGGATGTGCCATCCTATGGAAATAGATGTACTGTTTAATCCAACTGATGTAAGCCTGAATCGTTTTTGTGGCATAGTGTCGAGTTCGCATATGATCTTGAACACTTAAAATAAACTGATTTTTCATTCCTAACCTTTGTGTTTTTATGTGTATATATATACAGCCTTTTAAAGTTAGGCTAGTTGTAAAATTAAGCTACATCTAAATGCCTAATTGAGACTATTAGCACGCACTTTCATTCAAAATTGATATTTGTTTCATATGGTTGTGTGATAGCATTCTTGAAGTCTTTGACATAAAGATTGGTGGTAGCGTGCACGATTAGTACAACATGTTGGTGTATAGAGAGCGTTAGGCGACAAGTAAAATGAGATATCATGTTCGATAAAAATAAAATAAAGCTAATTGTGCAAAGAGCCAGCCAGTTGGTCGGTGGTTTTTTGTCAGTTTTGGGGCTTATAAACGTACTCGATGATTTGAATTCGTGGAAACAATTTGGTGTTTATTTAGTCGAAAAAGCTAGTGTCATTGGCTTAGACCATGTACTTTCTTACATATTGTTGTTTGTTCATACTATATCAACGTACTGGCACTTATGGTTACATCCTGTGTTTGACTTCTTCACATCATGGCTCCCATTTGAAGTTCCATTTTTGGTTAAAGATATCGTCATAATAGGGCTCTTCGTATTATTGGGTAAAAGAAGAGCCTTTCGTGTTTTCACAAAGAGTTTAAGAAAAGAAAAGCAAGCTATATCTAAGATTGTACACAAGTACTTAAAAGATTCTAATGAACGCTTTTTAAGCTTTTCAATGCGCGATGCTAAGTCATACATACTTATGAAAAATGCTGATAAAGGTATCCTTGAGTCATATGAGATAAAAATGGTAGAAAAGTTCGACCGTTGTTTTGGTGAAAATGCAGAAGAGTTTTCCTATGACGTCTTAACAAGTCCAGAATTGTTACAACTTCGAGAGGAACATATGTCCGCACTAAAGCTCTCAGACCGACTGGAAATGCTAGTGTACGGCTTAGCTCTAACTGTTCTGGGCTTTTTATTTTTTGATTACATTTATTTATTAAAGTTGAGCTTACAGTGAAATCGCCTAACAAAGCATTTAAGAGTGATTCGCAACGCTTGGCAGTTTCGCTTCGCTCAAGTATAGCCAAGTGCCGCTCACACCTTAATGCGGCGTTATGCCTCCGGGGTCATCAGGAAGAATAGATAATGGAATTAAGACCAAACCGTGCCGAAGAGCAATTTCTTAGCTTAGGATACAACCGATTTTATGATCTTTTTGATGAGGTCATGACTGATGACTTCTGGGATAAAGACTCTCGCTATAGGTTTAGCAGAGTATCGAGTGTTTTTGCTGTTTACGCTGAAATCTTGTCATACGAACCATTCCAATATGTCCTTAAAGATTTGAAAGTTACACGTCCTCCAATGGAGTCGGAGATTGGTGGTCCTATGTTTAAGTTTGTTCGCAATGTATTGGCTCACTTTCCCTTTTTCGATACATGGGATGATGTTTGGGTTAGTAAAGACTTAGTAAATTGGCAACGAGAGGGGTTAACGATCGACAAGTTCCTCAAAAAATACGTTGGCTCCAAAGAGGTTAAATATCGGTTTTGGGAGTCTGAGAAAAAGCGAATGACATACATGAGCATAAACTTCCCGTTAGAGTATGGTGAAAATAGAATCTACTTAAAGGATATGCTTTCAGAAAAAGACGGAGTGAAGTTCTGTCTAATAATGATGCGTCAAATTTTAAGTACGCAGGTGGAGTCCGTGGGTGAAAAGGCATAACAAAGCGTTTAAGACAGATTCCCAACGCTTGGCATTTTCGGTTTGCTTTAAATTTAGTGTTTACGGCACAATGGTTTAGGGTAGGTGGTAGCGTTGCTCACTACTTAACGCGGCGTTATATTTCTTTTTAGTTCAGTACGTTATAATGTTAAAAATCAAGTCGAAAGCCGAAACGTGAATACGTCTCTCAGTGGTGGTCTCCTGAGACTGATGATGGCAGCCTCGATTTACTTTGCGTCAAATCCACCTGTTTTTGTGGTGCAGTTTCTCTTAGCGGAAATTGTGGGGTTTTTAACTAGTCAGACTAAGGAGGGAGAGCTTATGGGTATGAAAATTATCAACAAAATTAGTAGTAAATTTAAGCAACTTTCAAAATGTGTTGCCATGTTTTGGGAGAACCACCGCTCTTTTAAGTTTAACTTACTGATGATCTGGTGAAACTCCAGTGAAAAGAGCAAATTAGTAGGTGCGCATAGCCCAAATCACCTATAGCGCACTGAAATATAACAAACAATTTAAGAGTGATTCAGCACGCTTGGCATTTTTGGTTTGGGGTGAGTTTAGTGTTTACGGTGGTCTATTTAAGTGCCGTGGTCGCGTGCTTCACACCTTAATTGGACGTTATGTGCTAGGGAATGAAATCAGGTTTGGTGATGGAAAGAATTAATGTAATAGGTACGAGTGGCAGTGGTAAAAGTACTTTCAGTCGCCAGCTTGCTGATAAGCTCAAATACCCATATTTGGAAATGGATGCCATATTCTGGAAGCCAAATTGGCAAGAGTCTACAGACGAAGAATTCTTCGCAAATTTAACTGAGAGTCTAAGCGGCGAACAATGGGTGCTTGATGGTAACTATAACCGGACAGCCGAAATTAAGTGGGCTAGGGCTGACACCATCATTTGGGTGGACTATTCATTTTCAAGGACGCTATTCCAAGCGGTGAAGCGAGCATTAACTCGTATTGTTACTAAGCAGGAGCTTTGGGGTAAAGCAGGTAATGTTGAGTCATTCAAAAAATCGTTTCTTAGCAAAGATTCGATTATTCTCTGGACATTAAAAACGTATAAAACAAATCGTATTGGTTACAATGAGTTACTGAATGATTCAAGGTACAGTCATATAAAGTTCGTTAGGGTAACTAGCCCGAAAAAGGCTAGGATGTTCATCGATGGGTTGCGCACATAACAAGGCGTTAAAGAGGGATTCATGCCGCGTGGCGTTTTTGGTATGCGGTGATTTTTGTGGTGAAAATGGTCTGCGGAAAGTTGGTTTAGGCGGCATTCACCCCTTAACGCAGCGTTATGTGTAATCGAAAGAAAGGAGGCTTTTATGGCGAATAAACATCGAGGTTCATGCCTTTGTGGTAGTGTGAA
>NZ_JAQQBT010000040.1:0-1912 GCF_028570825.1 Vibrio sp. CCUG 15886
ATTGCACACAAATTAAATACGCGCCCACGCAAAAGGCTTGGGTATAGGACACCAACGGAGTATATTCATGCGCATCTATAGAAAGTGTCGCACTTCAAACTTGATACTAAGTGTTTTTACATGACGTGGCAATCATCCAAAATCACCCTCAGGTCTTCACCATGTTTTAAGAAGTCGAAAAGCAGCGTGAAATCACTAACGACACCATTAAGCGGCAAATCATATTCAACTCCCCACCCAGAGCCGTTGTCGTACTCGAAGATGTCGTTTCTTAGACCCCCTGTGACGGTTAAAGGACTTGTTATAACTGGGAGCTGGTTGTCGCCAAAATGGTCAAATCTGACCATTTCAAAATCTTCTAAACTCCACTTACTTCTAGAGTTATCTAATGGTTCATCAAGGAACGAAAAAGCATACTCTGCTTCTCCTGACGCTCATAAATCTATCCAATCTCGAACAAACGCTATGAGCTCCTCCTGACTGGATTCAATCGTAGGCTTTTTCATTGACGACTCCTTTTGTGAGAAACACCTAACGCCATGTTAAGGGGTGAGCAATGCAATACCGATGTTGCCGCAAACCACCTTAAACACAAAAATCAACGCATAACGAAAATGCCACGCGTTGCGAATCCCTCTTAAACATTTTGTTATGCGTAATTTTTGACGTACTTTGTCATTGCTGTTTCCGAGACTGACAAACCGTCGATTCTATATTGATCTTTGAACTCTCCAACAACATTGAACCCTGCCTTTAGGTAGAGGTTTTTTGCCGGGAAATTCTCTGATAATACACAAAGATCAAGCCAGTCAATTTCAGCTTTTTCTTGGCAGAAATTTATAACAGCATCAATGAGTCTTTGACCAATACCTTGCTTCCGGCAAGAAACATCTACGCCCATACCTAATAGAACTCTGTGAGAACGGCTTTCATCACTGTGGTGGCGAAGATCAATATGACCTTTGATATTTCCAGAGGTGTCTTTTACAACCCAAAGTTTTCTCCAACCTAAGTCGCCAAACTGATGAGAAAAGCCTTGGATAAACTTATCTTTTGTTGTTTCTGGAACTTCACTTTGCTCTCTGGAGATTGGCTGGAAAAGAGGAACTTCTCCATTGCCATTTTCAGACAGCTGATTTTCTAGATACACAAAGAATGAATCTAAATCCGATTTTTCCGCTTCTACTACTTCCATCTAATTCTCGGTACTCCATCAATTACGCATAACGCTGCGTTAAGGGGTGAGTGCCGCCTAAACCAACCTTCCGCAGGCCACCTTCACCACCAAAACTAACCCGCATGCCAAAAATGCCACGCGGCATGAATCCCTCTTGAACGCCTTGTTATGAGAATGAACTCACCTTAGAACTCTACTAACCCCATTCTCTCTGCCGTTGCTAGACCATTGAAAGGCCCTTTAATGGTACTAGCTAGATTCTCTAGAGCAACTCTGTCCAAGTGCTTGATGCGTTCATCGCTTGGTGGCTCAAAATAAATAAAGCCACTCAGAACTTCGTTTAATGTCGTAATTTCAACATCATCTAAAACAGATTTGAGCTTTTCGGCTTCAACTTGAGCGCACTCGAACTCTTTCAGAGAGTAAATGTATATAAAAACTTCTTTTTTATCGCCAAGACTCAAACTCTCAAACCAGACAGATTTGGGAAAATTCAAGACAGTTTGCTTTCCCAGTTCGTCGCATTGTTGCCACTTATCATTCCAACTTTTTAAGTAGCCAAACTTGTCGACATGTGCAGAACAGCCACTTAGAAGTAAAAATAACAAACATGCTATAGGCTTTTTCATCATATCCCTATGAGTTAAAAGTGAAATCTCATAACGCCCTGTTAAGGTGTGAGCAACGCAATACCGATGCCGCCGCATACCACCTTAAACACTAAACGCAACGCAT
>NZ_JAQQBT010000041.1:0-1644 GCF_028570825.1 Vibrio sp. CCUG 15886
TCACACGTGACACAGAAGCTCTGCAATGAAATTGCACACAAATTAAATACGCGCCCACGCAAAAGGCTTGGGTATAGAACACCAACGGAGTATATTCATGCGCATCTTTAAGAAGTGTCGCACTTCAAACTTGATACTAAGTGATTTATTTCGGACTTACCTTTCCACCTTGCTGCAATCGGTAAAAATTGTTTCTACTTGCATGCTTAACATCTTGTAGCTTTCTTGTCGCAGAATTCAAACTTGGGTTTACTGCGTCAAAGATCTTTACGGTTAACTTGCCAGAGCGAATCGCGTCTATCACTAACTGCTCGAATTGCGCATGTCTCAGGTTTTTATGATGCATTTTTCTATGCTGTTCAAACCCTTGGCTTGTTAGCTTTTTATTACATATTGGACATGTTGTCCTAAAACTCACGTCCAGATTTTCGACTACGTTTTTTGTTTTTCTCATGGATTCTCATCAAATCATATAACGCCGCATTAAGGTGTGAGCGACGCTTGGCTATACTTGAGCGAAGCGAAACCGCCAAGCGTAGCGAATCACTCTTAAATGCTTTGTTAGAATCTTATTCTAAAACGATTTATTAATGTTACAAGCAAACCACTGTAAAAAATAGTTCCCAAGCCGATTGAACAAGATAATACAATGCTTATTAGATGATGTTCATTGTAACCATATGTATTACTTAACCCTATAAAAGAGTCTATTGACAACCTAGCCAGTTCTACAGGAGAGAGAAATGTATTATTTATTATTGATGCAGCCATCAAGGAAAAGAAAACACTTGAAAGAAATATAATAGCAGTCGTTAAGTAACGTGACAAATCATTAAAATACCCAAATAGCCATAGTAAGCAGTGATGCAAAGGAGATTTGATTTGAGCCTTGTTTCTGTAATAGAGAATCTCACTATATTCAGAAGTACAGAGAGATGTTGAACTATTTTCAAGCAAGAAATCTAATGTTTGAACTGTAGCATCCTGCGCATCTTCTTTATTTTTATAACGCTTTTTGAAGTCTGAAAACACCTTCTTAGGTAAAACCCCACCCGAGCTAAAAGTTCCTTTAGATATGTCAACTTTAAGAGCCCTCGTAAAGTAGCAAGTAAATCTTGTTACATGAGACCGTTCGATTTTGAATTTAGAGAAGTTATTTGACTCCAAGAGGAAGTTACTTATTTTTGACTTATAAATATCGACAGGAGCACTAAGCCCTATGATTTCTAGTTTATCTAAACTACACGTATCAATACTTACATCATTAATGGATTTTCCAGCATTATGAGCTAATATCTTTAAACCTTCTTCAATATTGGAATTGTAAATATGTATATTATCTATTTGCACTCCATCATCTAATCTAATGACCAAACCTTTCTTAAAGTCGCAATTATTTATGAGCACTTTATCATCATGTGCACAGTATAACTCTACTGGAAAGTCAATTTCTTTATTATCCCAAATAAGGGTGTTGAGGATATATCTATAATCCTTGAAAAACTGCATTTCTGGTATTTCTTCTTTTTCTTTCTTATTCATATTTTCAAAACTTACCTTAAGATTCTAACGCTGCGTTAAGGGGTGAATGCCGCCTAAACCAACCTTCCGCAGACCACCTTCACCACCAAAACTCACCGCATG
>NZ_JAQQBT010000042.1:0-1599 GCF_028570825.1 Vibrio sp. CCUG 15886
TATCAATCTGTGTGAACACTCATCGCAATAATCATCGTATAAGGAGGTGATCCAGCGCCAGGTTCCCCTAGCGCTACCTTGTTACGACTTCACCCCAGTCATGAACCACAAAGTGGTGAGCGTCCTCCCGAAGGTTAAACTACCCACTTCTTTTGCAGCCCACTCCCATGGTGTGACGGGCGGTGTGTACAAGGCCCGGGAACGTATTCACCGTGGCATTCTGATCCACGATTACTAGCGATTCCGACTTCATGGAGTCGAGTTGCAGACTCCAATCCGGACTACGACGCACTTTTTGGGATTCGCTCACTTTCGCAAGTTGGCCGCCCTCTGTATGCGCCATTGTAGCACGTGTGTAGCCCTACTCGTAAGGGCCATGATGACTTGACGTCGTCCCCACCTTCCTCCGGTTTATCACCGGCAGTCTCCCTGGAGTTCCCGACATTACTCGCTGGCAAACAAGGATAAGGGTTGCGCTCGTTGCGGGACTTAACCCAACATTTCACAACACGAGCTGACGACAGCCATGCAGCACCTGTCTCAGAGTTCCCGAAGGCACACCTGCGTCTCCGCTGGCTTCTCTGGATGTCAAGAGTAGGTAAGGTTCTTCGCGTTGCATCGAATTAAACCACATGCTCCACCGCTTGTGCGGGCCCCCGTCAATTCATTTGAGTTTTAATCTTGCGACCGTACTCCCCAGGCGGTCTACTTAACGCGTTAGCTCCGAAAGCCACGGCTCAAGGCCACAACCTCCAAGTAGACATCGTTTACAGCGTGGACTACCAGGGTATCTAATCCTGTTTGCTCCCCACGCTTTCGCATCTGAGTGTCAGTATCTGTCCAGGGGGCCGCCTTCGCCACCGGTATTCCTTCAGATCTCTACGCATTTCACCGCTACACCTGAAATTCTACCCCCCTCTACAGTACTCTAGTCTGCCAGTTTCAAATGCAGTTCCGAGGTTGAGCCCCGGGCTTTCACATCTGACTTAACAAACCACCTGCATGCGCTTTACGCCCAGTAATTCCGATTAACGCTCGCACCCTCCGTATTACCGCGGCTGCTGGCACGGAGTTAGCCGGTGCTTCTTCTGTTGCTAACGTCAAATGATGCCGCTATTAACGACACCACCTTCCTCACAACTGAAAGTGCTTTACAACCCGAAGGCCTTCTTCACACACGCGGCATGGCTGCATCAGGCTTGCGCCCATTGTGCAATATTCCCCACTGCTGCCTCCCGTAGGAGTCTGGACCGTGTCTCAGTTCCAGTGTGGCTGATCATCCTCTCAGACCAGCTAGGGATCGTCGCCTTGGTGAGCCCTTACCTCACCAACTAGCTAATCCCACCTGGGCATATCCTGACGCGAGAGGCCCGAAGGTCCCCCTCTTTGGCCCGTAGGCATCATGCGGTATTAGCCATCGTTTCCAATGGTTATCCCCCACATCAGGGCAATTTCCCAGGCATTACTCACCCGTCCGCCGCTCGCCACCCGAGAAACAAGTTTCTCTGTGCTGCCGCTCGACTTGCATGTGTTAGGCCTGCCGCCAGCGTTCAATCTGAGCCATGATCAAACTCTTCAATTAAAAGTTTTTTGAAGCTT
>NZ_JAQQBT010000043.1:0-1512 GCF_028570825.1 Vibrio sp. CCUG 15886
GCATGTTCAGTGAAATCGAGTAGGGCGGGACACGTGTTATCCTGTCTGAATATGGGGGGACCATCCTCCAAGGCTAAATACTCCTGACTGACCGATAGTGAACCAGTACCGTGAGGGAAAGGCGAAAAGAACCCCTGTGAGGGGAGTGAAATAGAACCTGAAACCGTGTACGTACAAGCAGTAGGAGCACCTTCGTGGTGTGACTGCGTACCTTTTGTATAATGGGTCAGCGACTTATATTCAGTGGCAAGGTTAACCATCTAGGGGAGCCGTAGGGAAACCGAGTCTTAACTGGGCGCCATAGTCTCTGGATATAGACCCGAAACCGAGTGATCTAGCCATGGGCAGGTTGAAGGTTGAGTAACATCAACTGGAGGACCGAACCGACTAATGTTGAAAAATTAGCGGATGACTTGTGGCTAGGGGTGAAAGGCCAATCAAACTCGGAGATAGCTGGTTCTCCCCGAAAGCTATTTAGGTAGCGCCTCGGACGAATACTACTGGGGGTAGAGCACTGTTAAGGCTAGGGGGTCATCCCGACTTACCAACCCTTTGCAAACTCCGAATACCAGTAAGTACTATCCGGGAGACACACGGCGGGTGCTAACGTCCGTCGTGGAGAGGGAAACAACCCAGACCGCCAGCTAAGGTCCCAAATTACAGCTAAGTGGGAAACGATGTGGGAAGGCTTAGACAGCTAGGATGTTGGCTTAGAAGCAGCCATCATTTAAAGAAAGCGTAATAGCTCACTAGTCGAGTCGGCCTGCGCGGAAGATGTAACGGGGCTAAGTTGTAAACCGAAGCTGCGGCAATGTTCTTTGAACATTGGGTAGGGGAGCGTTCTGTAAGCCGTTGAAGGTGTGTTGTAAAGCATGCTGGAGGTATCAGAAGTGCGAATGCTGACATGAGTAACGACAAGGGGGGTGAAAAACCTCCCCGCCGGAAGACCAAGGGTTCCTGTCCAACGTTAATCGGGGCAGGGTAAGTCGACCCCTAAGGCGAGGCCGAAAGGCGTAGTCGATGGGAAACGGGTTAATATTCCCGTACTTCTTACAATTGCGATGGGGGGACGGAGAAGGCTAGGTGGGCCTGGCGACGGTTGTCCAGGTTCAAGTGCGTAGGCTGAGTGTTTAGGTAAATCCGGACACTCTTAAGGCTGAGACACGACGTCGAGCTACTACGGTAGTGAAGTCATTGATGCCATGCTTCCAGGAAAAGCCTCTAAGCTTCAGATTGTAAGGAATCGTACCCCAAACCGACACAGGTGGTCGGGTAGAGAATACCAAGGCGCTTGAGAGAACTCGGGTGAAGGAACTAGGCAAAATGGTACCGTAACTTCGGGAGAAGGTACGCTCTTGATGGTGAAGTCCCTTGCGGATGGAGCTGACGAGAGTCGCAGATACCAGGTGGCTGCAACTGTTTATTAAAAACACAGCACTGTGCAAAATCGTAAGATGACGTATACGGTGTGACGCCTGCCCGGTGCCGGAAGGTTAATTGATGGGGTTAGCG
>NZ_JAQQBT010000044.1:0-1241 GCF_028570825.1 Vibrio sp. CCUG 15886
TATGCGTTGCGTTTAGTGTTTAAGGTGGTATGCGGTAGCTTCGGTATTGCGTTGCTCACACCTTAACAGGGCGTTATGTGCTTTAGAGGAAAATAGACATGGAAGTAGTGGAAGCTAGCCCTGATTTAGCTCCAATGTTAGCCAGTTATGCGAAAGAATGCTTCGATTCGGGTATCCCCAAATACGAAAATGTTGAGCTAAACCCTGAAGCCTATTTGTCAGGTTTGGTTGAGCGGTCTAAGGCAACGTCCGAATTACCAAATGGGTATTTGCCAAGTACAACGTACTACTGCATTTCAAACTCTGAAATCCTAGGTGCTATTCGAGTTCGTACTGGGACAAATGCGAACGTAGAGAATGTAATAGGACATGTTGGTTACGAGACTAAACCATCAGTTCGAGGCAAAGGTGTTGCTTCATTTCTCCTGACTTGGGTGCGTGACCATGTTATAACTGACTCGGTTATTGTTACCTGTTCAATTGATAATCCAGCATCTCAAAAGGTTATAGAAAACTGCGGTGGTGAATATCTGGGTAACTATACAGATGACAATGAAGGCACAGTAAGGCGCTATCGTTTAGCACGCACATAACAAGCAATTTAAGAGGGATTCACAACGCTTGGCACTTTTGCTTCTACTTCAAATTTAGTGTTTATGGCATAATGTTTTAGGTTGGTTGGTAGCGTTGCTCACCCCTTAATTGGGCGTTATACAAATACAGGGATGAAAATGGAAATTACAGTTAAGAAAATATCGAAAAGGTCTCTTTTCAAAATGCTCTTTATCGGCTTTAGCTTAAGCTTCTTTGTTTTCTTTTTGATGTGTGGCATCGCATCCATATTTGGTGCGGAGACTGTAAAGTGGGAAGAAACTCCAGTAACGGGTGTATCAGGTCTGTTACTAGCATTAGCAATGTGGCCAATATTTAGTTTTTCCCTAGCATTGTTTATGTGGTGCTTTGTAGCATTTGGTTTGTGGATTTACTCTTTAGCTAAACCTCTTAAACTAGTCTTTAAAGAGACAGCAGAATCCAATTAACCATTTGTATAACAAACAATTTAAGAGGGATTCACAACGCTTGGCATTTTTGCTTCTACTTCAAAATTAATGCTTATGGCACAATGCTTTAGGTTGGGTGGAGGCGTTGTTCACCCCTTAATTGGGCGTTAGTACCAAAATTAAATTAGGTTTCGGAGTATTTGGAAATGTTCTTTTCTAGTTCATCTCAACCCTTAGTTA
>NZ_JAQQBT010000045.1:0-1194 GCF_028570825.1 Vibrio sp. CCUG 15886
GTAGCGCTAGGGGAACCTGGCGCTGGATCACCTCCTTATACGATGATTATTGCGATGAGTGTTCACACAGATTGATACGGTTTAGAAAGTTTAGAGTATCTTAGTGTCCCGTTCGTCTAGAGGCCTAGGACACCGCCCTTTCACGGCGGTAACAGGGGTTCGACTCCCCTACGGGATACCATGGGTCGTTAGCTCAGTCGGTAGAGCAGTTGACTTTTAATCAATTGGTCGCAGGTTCGAATCCTGCACGACCCACCATTACTTCAAGAGTTGGGGTTATAGCTCAGCTGGGAGAGCGCCTGCCTTGCACGCAGGAGGTCTGCGGTTCGATCCCGCATAGCTCCACCATTCTTGAACGCAATGGGCGATTAGCTCAGTTGGGAGAGCACCTGCCTTACAAGCAGGGGGTCACTGGTTCGAACCCGGTATCGCCCACCACTCTTTAAATATTTTTAGTGTTTCTTGATGAAAACCACCTTCTTTATGTTTGTGGTTGATTTTTCGACGCTGAGAGTCTTTAAAAAGTGTGTTTCTCGTAGAGAATTGCATTGCTCTTTAACAATTTGGAAAGCTGACAAAACAACAATTTATTGTTGTTTGTAAAGTTCTCAATGTTTGTCTTTAAGACAAACACCAACAAACACATTCAAGTGTTCTTGGGAAGGTCACTTTAGTGACTATTCGAAATTGAGTCCGGCAAAATCAACGCTATCTCGCTCATTCAAATAATGAGATAGCAACTTTGGTTGTTTAACAAAGACCCTTTGGGGTTGTATGGTTAAGTGACTAAGCGTACACGGTGGATGCCTTGGCAGTCAGAGGCGATGAAGGACGTAGTAACTTGCGATAAGCGTAGATGAGGCAGTAACAGCCACTTGAGTCTACGATTTCCGAATGGGGAAACCCACTGGCATAAGCCAGTATCATTGAGTGAATACATAGCTCAATGAAGCGAACCGGGAGAACTGAAACATCTAAGTACCCCGAGGAAAAGAAATCAACCGAGATTCCGAAAGTAGCGGCGAGCGAAATTGGATTAGCCCTTAAGCTTTACATGTGTTAGACGAACGGTCTGGAAAGTCCGACGATACAGGGTGATAGTCCCGTAGTTGTAGATGCATGTTCAGTGAAATCGAGTAGGGCGGGACACGTGTTATCCTGTCTGAATATGGGGGGACCATCCTCCAAGGCTAA
>NZ_JAQQBT010000046.1:0-1171 GCF_028570825.1 Vibrio sp. CCUG 15886
TGTCTAAAGAAAAATTTGAACGTGTAAAACCGCACGTAAACGTTGGTACTATCGGCCACGTTGACCACGGTAAAACAACTCTAACTGCAGCTATCTGTACTACTCTTGCAAAAGTTTACGGCGGTGCTGCTCGTGACTTCGCATCAATCGACAACGCTCCAGAAGAGCGTGAGCGTGGTATCACAATCTCTACTTCTCACGTAGAGTACGACACTCCAGCTCGCCACTACGCACACGTAGACTGTCCTGGACACGCTGACTATGTTAAAAACATGATCACTGGTGCTGCACAGATGGACGGTGGTATCCTAGTTGTTGCTGCGACAGATGGCCCAATGCCACAAACTCGTGAGCACATCCTACTAGGCCGTCAGGTTGGTATCCCTTACATCATCGTATTCATGAACAAATGTGACATGGTTGATGATGAAGAGCTTCTAGAGCTAGTAGAAATGGAAGTTCGTGAACTTCTATCTGAATACGATTTCCCAGGTGATGACCTACCAGTTATCCAAGGTTCTGCACTAGGCGCACTAAACGGCGAAGAGCAGTGGGAAGCGAAAATCATCGAACTAGCTGAAGCTCTAGATACTTACATCCCAGAGCCAGAGCGTGCAATCGATCTACCATTCCTAATGCCAATCGAAGACGTATTCTCAATCCAAGGTCGTGGTACAGTAGTAACTGGCCGTATCGAGCGTGGTATTCTGAAAGTTGGTGATGAAGTAGCAATCGTAGGTATCAAAGATACTACAACTACTACATGTACTGGTGTTGAGATGTTCCGTAAGCTTCTAGACGAAGGTCGTGCGGGTGAGAACGTTGGTGCCCTACTACGTGGTACTAAGCGTGATGAAGTAGAACGTGGCCAAGTACTTGCTAAGCCAGGTTCAATCACTCCACACACTAAGTTCGAATCAGAAGTATACGTACTTTCTAAAGATGAAGGTGGTCGTCACACTCCATTCTTCAAAGGCTACCGTCCACAGTTCTACTTCCGTACAACTGACGTAACTGGTGATATCTCTCTACCAGAAGGCGTAGAGATGGTAATGCCTGGTGACAACATCCAAATGGTTGTTGAGCTAATCTCTCCAATCGCGATGGACGAAGGTCTACGTTTCGCGATCCGTGAAGGTGGCCGTACTGTTGGTGCTGGTGTTGTTGCTAA
>NZ_JAQQBT010000047.1:0-1137 GCF_028570825.1 Vibrio sp. CCUG 15886
ACTCACTCTTTTCATCGCAATTTCTGAACACTACCTTGTTCATATTGGATTATTTCCTCAAAAGCGTATAACGCCGCGTTAAGGGGCGCAGGCACGCAATACAAAAGTGACCGCATAACACCTTAACCACTAAACCCGACGCAAATTGAAAATGCCACGCGTGCCAAGTCCCTCTTGAACGCCTTGTTATAAATACGGTTTCGATGAGGCCACCAAAAGCTCCGCAAAAGAAGACAAGTTTTCACCTTTACTACGCTGTAAATGATAAGCCTGAATACCACACGATTGAGCAGCAACTACATTTTCGACTTTGTCATCAATAAACATCGTCGAGCTAGGACTCAAAGAAAAAGAAGACAGAGCATGAACGTAGATATCTCGATTAGGCTTCTCACTACCTACGTATGACGAAATCATAACTTGTTCAAAGTACTGCCGAATACCTAAACTATCAAACGCCCAATCTAATGTTGCCGTCGCATTCGATAACACGAATAAGCGATACTTCTCTCGCAACTGCTCGAGAACTTCCACGGTTTCACTATATAACTGGTACTGATGCGTATCTAAGGCTACGTGGAATAATTGCTCTGCGAGCAAGTTATCACCATTTACAAAATTTGAAATTCTTAAGGAGCGCTCTTGAAGCCATAGCTTCTCGTCACTCCAGTCAACGATTTTGGACTTGGCAAAGAATTCTCGATCGAATATTTGCAAGTCCGCTAGAGCTCTATCAATTAGGGCAATATCATAACCTTTCGCGAGTAGAACCCGCTCAATAATCGACGAGCGGAACTCTTTGATGAACATAAGCACACCACCTGCGTCGAATATTATTGAATCTATATTTCCTTTCATTTTCGCTCAATCCATGAGTATTTATAACGCCGCGTTAAGGGGGGCAGGCACGCAATACAAAAGCTACCGCACAGTGCCGTAACCACCGAACTCAACGTAAACTGAAAATGCCACGCGTGCCAAATCCCACTTAAACGCCTTGTTATGCTTCTTGGATTCAAGTACGAAGTGCGACACCTCTGAACATAAAAACAGTGAGATACGATAATCACGAAGTTTGCTCCCGCCAAGAAGTAAAAAACATGAGATACACGCACCTCACTGAGAACGAAAGGTATA
>NZ_JAQQBT010000048.1:0-1122 GCF_028570825.1 Vibrio sp. CCUG 15886
ATTGACGCTTCATACGCCTCAATTTCACCACTTTTGACGACTGATATTTTCAAGATGAGCTCCATTCACATAACGCCCGCCTAAGGGGCTGGCAACGCAAACCACTAAACTCAAACACAACAACCGAAACCACCGCGGCTCATTGGGACTGGAAACGCCACGCGTTGACAGTCCCTCTTGAGGCGTTTGTTAGCTTCGTAGCCAATTGTTTCCCAATAACTTTTAAACACTTTTCTTGAAAGCGATTTTACGCAAATGCATAGAACAAGCACACGTCCAACGCCAAAAGCTGTGAAGTCGGCTGCCAAAACTCAAAACGGTCAAGGCTAAGTTGGCCACGGTTAAGAGTCCGCGACAAAGAAAGCCAGATCACAGCGATGATACAGCCTTTTGTGAAACCAAACTTTCCGAGTGGAGCATCCAACAACATTGAAGCATCGAGGTTTGATGGTTTTCAACGACCTTGAAACTGCTGAACATTCCACACTTTCTACCAAATAAGCATCAGAAAACTCGAAAGCCAAATTGTGCGATCTGAACGCTAGAAGTTGAGTTTTAAGAACAATTGAGCTTAGATTTTGATGATTCTAGCCTTTAAGAAGCTAACGCCCGCTTAAGGGGCAGACAACGCTACTATAAGCTTCCGCATAAAACCGTAACCACCAAAACCAACGCATAGTAAAAATGCCGCGCGTTGGCTGTCCCTCTTGAAGCGTTTGTTATGTTCGTGAGCTTAAGTATTTGAAATGAATCTTGAGTACCCCGTTTACAGCAAGAGAAGATAGACTTACTTCACCATTTTCTAGGACTTCAAAGTCATTGCCTTTCAAACGAGAAGCCTCTTCATTGTTAGCTAAGAGTATCCATTGATGATCGAAAGCTGCCACTTTCGCCAGATAAGAGCAAGCATCAATGGCGTCAACTAAATCTTGAATAGTTGAGATTTCTAGCAATTCTAATTGTAAGAAGTGAGGGGCACCGGAATCATCTCCCATACACACACTATCTCTTGTGAGTTTGACTCTCAGCATAAACACTCCGATAGAACATAACGCTGCGTTAAGGGGTGAATGCCGCACAAACCAACTTCCCGCAGACCACTTTCACCACCAAAACTCGCCG